>CAYFXE010000022.1:28826-34529 GCA_964347035.1 uncultured Eubacteriales bacterium
ATACTCGCAGGTCGACGTCGGCGACTACCCTCGAAGGCCAAAATCCGAAGGCTAAATCTTCAACGGTCGCTTCATCCATCCCGAATATTTGTTTTCTCTTTTTTCATGGATTTAGAAAGCGGTCGAAAAAATCCGCTGCAGCCTTGTAAACTCTAATCCATATCCGGTGGAGAAGAAAGCCGTGAACCTCGTCGGGAATGATGAGGAGCTCCACGTGAGCTTTTCCCAGTTTTCTTAGCCGCTGGACGATATCAGTGGTCTGGATAAAATCCACGTTCCGGTCATCATCACCATGGACAAAAAGGACAGGGGATGTCCAGAAATCTACATCAGCGACCGGGGAAGACTGGAAGGCAACACTCATTACATCTTCCCCTCGGATATCCCAGCCTCCACCGTCACGACGTCTGCCTCGCAGTGACCAATCATGAACACCGTGGAGATCCACTCCAGCCGCAAACAGCTCGGAATCACGAGCCAGACCCATCGCCGTCAAGAAGCCTCCGTACGACCCTCCCCAGAGACCGATTTTGTTGGCATTGACCTCTGGGCGGTTCTGCAGGTACCGGCCAGCAGCCACGATGTCCTGGTATTCTGAGGCGCCTCGAGGACCTTGATTAGGGGCTGTCCGGAAGTCGAATCCATACCCGATCCCAGCCCTGAAATTCACGGATAGTACCACATAGCCTTTATGGGTAAGGTACTGATTAAAACCGTAGGCATTGTGGTAGTACCCACGCATATGCCATCCGAGAAGCATCTGGCGGATCGGCCCTCCGTGCATGAAGATGACGGCAGGACGCTTATCACCTGGTTTGGCTCCTTTGGGAAGGAAGAGCTGACAGTGAATTTTCAACCCATCAGGAGCATCGATGATGACTTGTTGAGGTTCAACTAAATCTTTCATCGGGAATTCTGGAGGGATCGCCTCTGGAGCTATCAGTTCACGATCCTTCTCTCCCTTCTTAATCACGGCAGGTGCGGCTGGTTGAAAAGCAGTCGAGCAGAAGAAGACAAGATCTTGACTCTTGGACGTCAAGACAGGGGCCCATTCGAGTCCATTACCAGAAGTAAGGCTATCGGCTGTTCCTCCAGCCACAGGTACAGACCAGAGATGACGCCGATCGATGTCACCGGCGTTAGAATTAAAAATCACGGTTTTCCCGTCTGAGGACAGGAAACTATCCTCTACTTCATACTCTCCTGGACTCAAAGAAGTGAGCTTTTTGTCCTTAACAGACAGAGAATACAGATGCATCCATTTTTCATGTTCCGAGTAAAAAACCAGATGATCATCGGCAGCCCAACGGAGAGTCTGAGCCGGGTAATACTGGGAAAAACCGCCCGTTCTGTTCGGGCATTCCCACAAGACCTCGGCTTTCTCGGTATCCACATCGGCCACCATTATGTGGAACTGGGCCCCTCTCCTGAAGGACATAGACAATCCTCCGGGAAAGCGGATGAAGGCGATTCTCTTCCCGTCGGGCGACCAGACCGGATAACCATCCCTATCCACCGCAGGAGAAATCCAATGTATTGTTTCTGTTTTAAAATCATAAATCCCGATAAAGCTGTGATCCTCTCTGCGGCTAACAAAGGCCAATTTCGTGCCATCCGGTGACCATGTCGGCATCGTGTTCCTTCCTCGTGCCTTAAACAGAGGCTTTGCCTGAGGCTTCTCCACGAGAACCGCATGCTGAATGTTTCCTCGCAGCGTAAAAACGACATGATTATCAACAGGTGAAGGCTCAGGACTGCTTCCTAATCCTATGCGCCAGGGCTCTCCGCCATTCACCTTGATCGCCCAGACAGCCTGCTCAACTCCTTTGGGATTAGAGGTAGGATTGGGGTATTCCCCTGCTCTATTGGAAGAGCCGCCCCGAACGTAGATGATGACAGTACCATCGAAATTAAAAGCAAGGGAGCCAACGTCTTGACCGTCATCTAAAGAGTAGTCTGTCAGCTGCCGGGCTTTATAATCGGGCCCTTCAGCAATCCAGATATTGCGCTTTCCTTGCTGATTAAAAACCCAGGCGACAAGATCTCCATGGGAAGAGACTGTGAGATTCGAAGGAAAGGCCGAGGACATCACCGCCTCCAGCGGAAAATCACCAGCAAAGCTGACGACGGCAAACAGCATCAGGAAAAGAGCAATCCCAAAAATACGATTCTTCGAGTTTAGAATTGTTGATTTCATAATTCCCTCCTTTCTATTAAAAGCTTACATTCAAGCCTATAACTATATTTCTTCCTGGTTCCTCGATAGAATCGGGATCAGGTCTGGCTAAATAGGTTTTATTAAAAAGGTTGGAAACAAAAAGATAAACACGGAGCGATGAAGCCACTGCATAATTGAATTTAAGGTTAACGATCTCGTAGGACGGATTCTCAATCTCGGCTGGGCCAGGATCTGCTTTCTGGAGATTATAAACAGCGTTGACCTCTGCAGAGAATCGCTTTATCCAGAATCGAGTCCCCAGATAAAGCCGCGGAGGGGGAACATCATTCAAAGGATCCTTCGTCTTCAGACTGGTTCCCTCGAAGACGAAGAAATTCCCGAAGATTTTCCATCCAGGGCGGGGATAATATTCCATCTCCACTTCGACTCCATAGATTCGGCCTTCATCCACGTTTCCGTAGGTATATATACTTTCCGAAGTCCGAAAACGCTCTATCAGGTTATCGATTTCATAATAAAATGAATACAATCCTAGAAAAAACCTTTTTAGAATGATTTTCAAACCGGTATCGAGGTTGAGACTCATTTCAGGACTTAGATCAGGCTGGGCTATGATGAATCCGCGTCCGGTGATCCCTGTGTAGAACAGCTCATTCAGGCTGGGAGCTCGGTAAGCTCTGCTTAAGTTGGCAAAAAAGATGACGGCCTCGGTGAGTTTGACTGAGCCGCCGATGAACCCTGTCCAGGCGGTGTGCCGGATTTTATTGGGAGATGCGGCTGATCCAGGTAGAGCTTCCAAACGAATAAAATCCAGGCGGACCCCAGCCACCAAATCAAGATTCTTGATGCCGGTGTAATCACCAGAGATGAAAAAACCCAAATCGCTCCTTCCTCCTTTGCTGAACGGGAATTGCTCGAACTCGTTTTGGATTTGGCCCGATGGATCGTAAGAAGTGTCGATATTTCTGGACTTGGCCCCAGCGCGGCCAAGAAAATCCAATCCTCCTTTGATACGTAACTCATCGACAACTTTTTGCCCGTAGGAAAGATGGAAACCGAAATCCACGCTTTGAGTTTTGCTGTATGATTCTTCCTTCTTATAGTTCTCATCGACATCGATCTTTTCTTTCCTGGTTTCTAGGAAATGAGGATTAATATAGGCTTGGAGATCCAGTTGACCAGTTTTTCCTAATCCTTTCTCTACCCACCGCAGCTGAATAAGATTCTGGCTCTCAAGAGGATACCGAGCAGGCTTCTCCAAGCTGTCTCTGCTTGGTTTGCCGATATCATATCCTCTCGACCCGATAAAACCCAGATCCACCTCTCTTTTCTTGCTTGTATAGGAGACTTTGCCGATCAAGCTCCCCTGCGAAAACTTGGACATCAAGACTTCCTCAAGCGGGGAAGAATAGTTCTCTGCATCGTTCCCTTGGAAGGAAAGATAAAATCCCGTGCTTCTCCTTTTGCCTCTTAGAGAAAAACCCAATCCTTTCTCTCGATTCACCGTCCCGTACTTTAGGTTGACAGTGCCTTTCAGACCATCCTGGGGATTCATCCTTTTGGTGAAGACATGGATAACACCCCCGATGGCATCAGATCCATAGAAGACCGAAGACGGGCTTCTCAAGACTTCAATTTTTTCCACATCTTTCGGATCAACAAAAGATGCATTGGGTCCGGTTCGTCTATCGCTGGTGATACGGGCATTATCGACCATGATCAACACCCGACGCCGGGCCAATCCCCGGATATTGGGGACAACTGAAAAACCTCCTGCTCCAAGGCTCGAAACTCCAGGAATATTCTGAATCCCTTCGGTAATGTTAGGGGGCATTTCTTCATCTAGAGTCTCATTCGAGATGACAGTTTCAGCAGCAGGGACCTCAGCCGATGACTCCGGATACCTCATCGCGGTGACGACGATCTCTTCCCGCTGGCGAATCAAAGGGACCAACCTGATGATAATTCTCTTCAGAACATCCTTTGAAGAGAGAAGCACCTCCACCTCTAAATAATCAGGATGGATGACCTCCAGCCTGATCTCTCCTCCTTCAAGGATGTTCAATCTGAACTCCCCCCTTTTATCTGTGACCGTTTTATTCTGGCTTGACCGATGGAGGACAACAGCCCCCTCAACAGGGCTTCCTTCCTGGGTGAGAACGACTCCCTGAATTTCGTGTGCAAAACATTCCCCGACACAAAGGATGAAAAACAAGAGGATCAATACAGCTTTCTTCATTTCTAATGGCGAGTATGATGGTTGAAGGAATTATTATAAGGATTTTCCCAGGCCTGTAAAGTTAAACCCAGGAATTGTAAGCATCTTTATTTCCGTGATGGAAAACTAGGTATATGTATTTGTGAATGGATTTGCTCCCTTCAGATTTTTAACGCCATTCTCCCTTCGTCCTTCTCGGCTGCTGCTGGGGTCAGGCCTTGTCGTCCGGAAGCGCTGTATCTCTGCCTTAACTCGAGTACAAAACCTTGGGATAAGGCCTGACCCCAGCTCAGACATACTCGCAGGTCGACTTCGTCGACTACCCTCGAAGGCCGAAATCCGAAGGCTGGGTTAGGTTGGGTCGGGGTCTTCAATGGTCGCTTCATCCATTCCCAAATACCTTCCTATCACGGTTTTTGGGATGCTTCTAGGAATTTAATCGGGATAAAGCCTTATCCTTCAATTTTGTTTCTAACCAAAAACAAAAAAAAGACTCGGGCGGACGAAGAGGCCTATCTCCATGTCGGCAGGACTCGCAGATTCAACGTTCGATTTTTTTGACAACAGATCGGTCTGGAGATTTATCGGCGAGTTCTCTGATAGTCATTTTAAGGACTGGGTGTCGTAGCTCAGAAGAGATTTCCCGGAACGGAATAAGGACAAAATTTCTTTCTTCCAGACGAGGATGGGGAATCACCAATTCCTCGGTCTGGATGATGCAGTCAGCTGCCAGCAGAATATCAATATCAATGATCCTAGGACCGTTAGGCACAGAAGCTCTTCGCCCCATTTTTTTTTCGATCTTCTTGATCAAATAAAGAAGCGCCATAGGCTCGAGATCAATGTCCACCTCGACAACCTGATTATAAAACCAAGCCTTTGAGACTGATGCGGGAAGGTTCGCGGGTTCTGTTTCATAAAGGGATGAGCTCTGTCTGATTTTTATCCCTTCTGATTTCAAGCGGGAGAGAGCATTTTTTAGATTTTTCCTTCTGTCTCCAAGATTAGTGCCGAGGCACAAAAAATATCTCATCTCATCCGTGGGCTTCATGATACCAACTTTATAGTCGCATTTCAAAAATGCCTCGATTTTTCTTCACGGTTATGCCACTATGGAAAAGATGCCGATACAGAAAGTTGAGATATGGAGAGTCAAAGAGTTAGGGCTCGTTCTCCATCATCTCACAGAACTGTTCCGAAAAAGTGACCATCACGAATGGGCGAGTGTTTTCCACCATTATTATGTCGAGACCCAAAATATTCTCTCCGGTTCAGAATTTGATACATAACAGCTCGGGCGACACAT
>CAYFXE010000022.1:34539-43845 GCA_964347035.1 uncultured Eubacteriales bacterium
TCCAGAATATCAAGAATTGTTTTCACGGTCTTAGCTCGTTGAGGAATCTGATGATCCAAGGTGAAATCCAAGAAGAGAACGAAGGACTCCGTCAGGATTTCGAACGTTGGAAAACACGCCTTCTGAAAGTTCTGGAGGAGATAGAGAGTCGAAAGATCGAGTATGTCCATTGAGGGACAGCGTTCAATGGCCTAGAGTTCTAACAACCCGAATCTTTTGATAACCTTCAACACTGCCAGCGTTAGCCAGAGATGATCTTCCAGAGATGACTTGGCTACGCCAGATTCCCAGTACCCCTCTTTACGCTGTTTATCCCTAAGCCAGAGCAAGGCCTTTTGGATCATATCGTTGTTCACGTCGAAGCCAATTTTGGAAAGAGAGTCCAGACTGCTCAATATGTCGGTTGCCCAAAAAGGATAGGTGATTTCTTCCCAGAATGATGTTAGGCGTCGGTCTTCGTATTTATCCGGCTTGAAAAACCGGCTGAGCACGAGTTCTCCAGCCTTCCGCGCTTCATCGGTATGCCTCCATACCGGCGAGGCCGCCAAAGCACGGAGAACCATCCCTGTCACCAGATGAGAAAAGGGTTGAGAGGTATCGGGTTCTATCGGATCCAGTTTGGACTGAAGCTCTGGGTTAAACCGAGATTTGAGTTCATCCTTATCCGCGGTCCGGTAAGGGATCACCCATCCCCCATCATCCTGTCTTTTACTCAGCAGCCATCGAAATCCCTTCTGGGTCCTATCGTCATCATCGTATCCAAACATACAGAGAATCTCCAGAGTCAAGGCATGGTAGGTTGGGGCATATTCATTCAAGTAAGCTCCTCTGAAATCTCCTGCTCTGGACTGAGTGGAAAAGAGGAAGCTGAGAGCTTTCTGAATACTCTCCTCCTTCCTCTCACATCCATAATTATATAATCTGAGGATGTTCCTCAGGGTCTCCACAATACAGTAGGTTCTCTCCCAGAGAGGCTGCCCTTCAAATTTTCTCCGGCACCAAGTCCCGTTCAGTCTCTGGCGCTTTAATATCCTGATCCGGACGGCAAACTTCTGAAGGTTTTTGTACTCTCTTTCTGTGGGCACCTCGAGAATATCTTTTTTCAACCAGTAGAGTATAGGTAAGTTTCCCCTCGCTAAAAGGAATTCTATGGCTTTACTCGTGTTAAATTCCATGTCAGATCGAAACAGCGTTAAGCTACTTTTTCCTTTCCGGATTAGGAATAGTGCAGATAAATTCGAATGTTCTTTGGAAAGGATTTTTGAATTGATGTTTCTCGTTTGGTTTTATGAACAGGCTCTCTCCCTCAGCGATCTCAATCTGCTCCCCCGCCTCATTGACGACCAGACCTCTTCCCTTCTCAACTTTGACCACATGCTCAAAATCGTGAGTGTGCAAGGGAGTGTTGCCTCGGGGAGGAACCTTAAAGTATCTCATGATGATATTATTAGAGCCGTCCTCTGGTCCGATGAGGATACGCCTTAAAACATTTTCAATGCCTTCCTCCTCGAGGTAATCTTCCCGAGCATCCTCATCTTTTTTGATAATCAATTTCTCCTCCCTATTTCTTTCCCAGTCCATAGAGAATCATGCCTGGTAATTTGCCCGTATGTTGCCCGTCTTCGGCGACGATCTCGCCGTTAACGATCACATAAGCGAATCCCTGTCCGTACTGGTGAGGTTCAGAATAAGTGGCCTTATCTAAGAACGTCTCTCTGTCGAAAATCACGATATCCGCGAACAGCCCTTCTTTAATCATCCCTCTATTTTTGAGCCGGAAGGTCTGAGCAGGAAGTGAGGTCATCTTCCGGATCGCCTCCTCCAAAGTCAAGATTCCCTTCTCTCGCACAAAACGGGCGATAACACGAGGAAAGGTTCCATAATTTCGGGGATGTGGAACGCCTTTCCCCATTTCTTGGACACCTCCATCAGAAGCATGCATGTTGTAAGGAAGCCGCATCAAGGCTTCAACATCTTGTTCATCCATCTGGAAGAACACCCCTCCTGCACCGCCGTTATTTTCGATATCGATGATAAGGTCGGCTGCGCAGTCCACAGTCGGTTCCTTTCCCTGAGACACAAGGATTTCCTTCAGGTTTTTTCCGACATAGTCAGGAAATTGACGGCACCTGGAGATATATATCGTTTCCAGCTTGTTGATTCCTTTGGTCGAAGTTAACCTTCTCTCGATGACAAACGCCTTGATTTTTTTATAAGTATCCAAATCTTGCAATCTTTCTACGAATCTCTCTTCCCCTCCCTCGTAGGCCCAAGAAGGGAAACTGGAGGTAAATCCTGAGCTCGTGGCTGTGTAAGGATACTGGTCGATTGTGACCTCCACACCTCGGCTTCTGGCTTCTTCGACGGGTTTGGTGATTCGCTCGGTTTCGTTCCAAACAGCATCATGTGCCAATTTTATGTGTGAAATCTGGACTGGAAGCCCATTCTTCTCGCCAATTTCTATGGCTTCTTCGATGGCTTCTGTAATGTGAAGACCTTGATCCCGAATATGGGAAGCATAAACGCCAAAGTAGGGAGCTACCTCAGAAACCAGCTCGATGATCTCTTCTGTTTGAGAATAGATCCCAGGAAGATAGGAAAGTCCAGTGGAAAATCCCAAGCCCCCGGCTCTCATCTCCTGATCCACAAGGGCTTTCATCTTATCCATTTCTTCTTGAGTCGGCGGCTCCATCTTGTAGCCCATCACCTCCCGCCGGATAGTGTTATGACCGATAAGACAGCCAAAATTGAGAGAGGTGCCGTTTTTTTCGATTTCCTGGAAAAGCTTGCTCAATGGGAAGGGATGTCCCCCACAATTGCCGCCGATGATCGTGGTCACGCCCTGGAGAGCATAATTATCCACTGTGGGAATCCTCCGGATACCGCGATCACAGTGCGTATGGACATCTATGAATCCTGGAGTGACCACAAGCTCTCGGGCATCGATAGTTTTTCTGGCTTGATTTTGGGGGATTTTACCAATCTCGGCAATATGTTTGTTTTTTATCCCGATATCGCCTTTGTACCAAGGATTTCCAGCCCCATCGATGATCAGTCCGCCCTTGATCAAAAGATCATACGGCTTCTCGGATGGAGCACAGTGGATGATGAAAATCAAGGCCAGAACGGCCGAGCAGAGGCTCATGTATCGGATAAAATTGCTCAAATTTTATCTCCTGATGAGTTTCATATTCTATTCTATTTATGGAAGTTCTGTCAATTTTTTCAAGAAAGAGATTGATTTTATGCGGGAATTTAAGGTAAGAATATTATTCTCTAATCCGAACAACGCATGTCCTGAAAATTTTGTTGGAGAATGGTCATGGATGAATACATCTTCTTAGATAATGGGGCCACTTCGTATCCAAAACCAGAAGAAGTCTACACATTCATGGACCATTTCTACCGTAACTTTGGCGTCAATCCAGGCCGGTCAGGGTATGACTTGTGTATGGAAGCTGGGGAGGTTGTGGAGAACACTCGGAAGTTGTTGACCGAATTCTTCAACGGAAAGGATCCAAACAGGCTGTGCTTCACCTACAACTCCACGGATGCGCTTAATCTGATCATAAATGGCATGCTCGAAGAAGGAGATCATGCGATCACGACGACTATCGAGCACAATTCTGTCCTTAGGCCACTCTATCATCTTTATAAATATAACGGTGTCGAAGTGGATTATGTTCCCTTCGACAGCTGTGGATTTGTGAATCCTGATGATTTCCCCAAAAAAATCAAGAAAAACACCAAACTCGTGATTGTTAACCATGGTTCCAACGTCATCGGAACCATTCAACCGGTAAAAGAAATCGGCGCCCACTGTCGAGAGAGAGGGATTCCCTTCGCTATCGATGCCTCGCAAACAGCAGGTAAGATACCCATCGACATCGAGGAGTCGAATGTTGATGTGGTGGCCTTCACTGGACATAAATCTCTGCTTGGCCCGACAGGAATCGGAGGTTTATACGTCCAAGAGGGAATCGAGATCAGGCATACCCGTGCTGGGGGTACTGGAGTGCGTTCGGCTGTGAGAACACATCTGGACGAATACCCGTACAGGCTGGAATACGGCACCCTTAACACCATGGGAGTGGCCGGCCTTTACGCCGGCCTCAAGTGGATCCTGAAAAAAGGTCTGCACAATATCCACGAACACGAGATGAAATTGACAACCATGCTCAGAGACGGCTTGAATGATGTCGAGGGAGTGACTTTATACTGCCAAGATGATCTCTCCGGCCATATCGGTGTTTTTCTTTTCAACGTCAACGGATTTGAAGCTCTCAACACCGGCACGATTCTCGATGTGGACTATAACATTGCCTGTCGGACTGGCCTTCATTGTGCGCCTCTTGTCCATGAGCAGTTGGGAACGACTGAAATTCACGGGGGAGTTCGGTTTGGGATCGGTCCATTCAACACAGAGGATCACATAAAAACTGCCATCGAGGCGGTCAAAGAAATCGCTGAATCTAGCCGAAAATAAAAAAAAGTGTCATTCCTGCGGAAGCGAGTAGTGGAAAGCCATTCCCTCGTCATTCCCGCGGAACCTATGCCTGCGGAAGCAGGTCGCGGGAATCTAGTTCTCTTCCCTTGTCATTCCCGCGGAAGCGGGAATCTAGAAATATATTAATGAAGATTTCTTTACACTGGATTCCTGCCTGCGCAGGAATGACAGAAAAAGAAACTGGTTCCCTGCTACCTGCTTCCGCAGGCACAGGTTTCGCAGGGATGACTGAGAAAACTGGATCCCTGCTGAAGCTTGCACCTGCGTAGGCAGGTTTAGGAATGACGAGTAGAGGATACTAGATTTTCTTTATCCTAAGCCTTTCCAGGCTTTGGTTCTATTTTTTTCTGTTTCTTTCCATCTAAAACCAAGGCATTGGCCACGATTTCGCAGACTGTCTTTATCTCCACACCCAACTCGTAGTGTTTATTAAGCTCCATGAGTTGATCGATGCAGTTGTGACAGGGCGCAGCCACTATCTTTGCACCCGTTTTTTTGATCTGATCAGCCTTGAGTTTACCTGTTTTTATGCGTCGGGATGCAAAGCGCGACATGGCCAGCTGGCCTCCACCTCCTCCACAACAAAAATTCTTTATTCTGTTGGGAATCATCTCCACAAAATTGGTTGTAGCGTTTCGGAGGATATAACGCGGTTCTTCTACAACCCCACCTAACCGAACAAGATTACACGGATCATGAAGAGTGACGATATCACTGTTTTTGCTTGGATCTAGCTTAATCTTACCTTCGCGAATATAATCAGCCACCACTTGAAGGATGCTCTTGACTTCCAACCCATACTTTTCGTTCAGCCATTCTGGGGCTTCCCATCTGTTGGAGTTGAACCCGTGGCCGCATTCTGCCAGAACCAGAGTCTGGCAGCCCATATCTTTCAGAGATTTCAGAAGCCGTCCGGACATCGTCCCAGCCGCTTCATCATCGCCGTTATACAATCCGTAATTGGTGACGTCATAGTTTTCGCTAGAAAATGTCCAGCTTTCTCCGGCCGCGTAGAAGATCTTTCCAACGGCCAGGATTGACAGCGGAAAGTACATCGGCTCCCGAGGATTCACCGTATAGAAGATCTTGGAGCTTTCCTGGTCAACCGGAAATCTGACTTCGGGATCATCCACCTCTGCCTGGAGTTCCTCTTCTAGCCATTCCACCGTCTCTATCCAATCTTTCTTGGCGATGCCCATGTTGTTGCCTTCCCGAATGGCCGTATCGACAGTGGATTGGAGTCCCGGAGGAACCAAGCCGAGAGTAGCCAAGACCCCTCGGGCTATCCGGATGAGATAGGGAATGTTTATCCCCATCGTGCAGTTCAGAGTGCAACGGGCACACAGGGTGCACCGGCCGAAGAGCGAATCCACCCATTCCTCCACCATGGCGGTCGTCAAGGCCTCGGCGCCAGGTAGACCAGGGATAGTTTTTCCGCTTAAGCTGAAATATTTCTTAAACACTTTGGCCACGAGGTTCAACTTGTGCGCAGGAACCGATTTCACATCCTTATCAGTTAGATAGTAGTGGCAGGAATCCGAGCAGAGTCCGCAGCGGACACAGGACTGGAGGTAGGCGGCATATTCATGATGGATTTTCTCCTCGAAGAGCTTAAGTGCCTTCTGCAGGTCTTCAGGCTTAAGGTTTTTGATCTTTTCCTGGAGGGGATCGTTAGCTGTTTCCTGTTCTTTCATCCTTCACATCTCACTTCTGAAACAGGACACCTCTCCTGCCGTAAAACTGGCCGAAAAGGGTACGGCTGTAGAAGAAAAAGAAACAGTGCCTGATTTTTCCGAGGGGAATGTACAAGAAAAGGAAGATTGTGACCAGATACAGGACGGCCCTGAGGTTCAACAGGAATGAGTCGAGGAGGACCAGAACCAGGAAAAGATTAACCAGCGCATTGGAGACATAGTCATCCAAACAACTTATCGCTCGCATGTATCCTAACGTAAGTCTTTTTATAAGAAGACCGACGCCGCAGAGAATGCCGACAATCACCAGGATCCTAAGGATTTGGAGTAGATATGCGGGCAGTCCGAAGGGAATGACTAGAGAAAGCATATAAAACATTCCTGAAAAAACACCAGAATGGTAGATAACTCCGGCTATGTAGGTTGGCAGATGTTTCTGGGCACTTTCCTTTTCCCAAGGCATCATGCCTCGTCCGAGAGCATAAACCACTCCCCTCTTCGCTTCACCAGCGCAGACGGCATGGACACGCCTTCTGCCGTAAGAAAACGTCCTCCAGATTAGAACCACTAATAAGACAAGGGAGATAAAGGAGGAGAAAATGACTCCGTACCTAAGGAAATCGTGCATATTCCCTCAGACACAGCCGTCAGGCTTGGGAAGTCCAGCGACTTTGCAGGCCCCCTTAGCTGGTCCAGATGGAAAAAGCTCGTAGATGTATCTGAGTTGAAACCCAGTGTTCTTACAAACTTTCCTCACCATCGGAGCCAGGTTTTTTTCCAAGTAGTAGTTCCGGATATAGTTAATAACGGCCCAATGATCCTCAGTCAAATCTTCTATCCCCTCTTCCTTTTTGGCGATAAGCGCTGCAATTTCATCATTCCACTCCTCAGGATGGGATATAAAGCCTTCTTCATTGACTTCAATCTTCTTGTCTTTGTGTTCGAGAACAGGCATTTTTTGACCTCTTTTTTGGGTTGAAAACGCTCTATTATAGCATATTCCGCTCCGTTTTCTACAGGTTCTTAAGAGGAGAGTAAGCATTGCCGTTTCTGTGGTATGAGATAAGTCTTGTAAGGACAAATGTCATAAAGACGAGCCCGAATCCGTCTGAGCCGCATAGTGGTAGGAGGTGAGTCTTCGGCAAAGCTTATGCCCGCGAAGCTTGCGCCTGCGCCGACAAATAGCGGGTAATGGATTGGAGTTCGTCTCAATTCAAACCGTATCCGATAAAATAGAGTCTAAACGAGAAAAATGTTTGACAAGGCTGGGAAAAATCTTTTTATTATGGATAAACATACAAAGATTGAGGAGGTTACCGATCATGAAAAAATACTTGAATTGGAGGATATCCGTTAGCTTTCTCCTTATCGGTGCATCGGCTCTGGCTTACACATTTCACTATCTCATCTTTCGTGATACCCATCATATTTTCATCTACATGATAGGAGATATCGCTTTTCTCTTTCTTGATGTTCTCCTCGTCATACTGTTTATCGAACGAGTGCTCGCTCTGAGGGAGAAGAGAGCCATCTTCAACAAACTCAACATGGTCATCGGGACATTTTTCAGCGAGGTCGGAATGGAACTTCTCAAGAGGTTTTCTGACTTCGCCGAAAACTCGGCATCCCTTGAAAAGTCATTAGAAATCCAGCCTCTTTGGAGTAAAAAAGATTTCAAAAAGGCCCTATCATTAAGCCAGAGTTTCAATTATGAGATTAAAGTCGATGTCAAGAATCTCTGTTCACTCCGGGAATTCCTGATCAAGAAACGCAATTTTCTGCTGCGTCTTCTTGAAAATCCCAACCTGCTCGAACACGAGCGGTTCACAAATTTACTCTGGGCCGTCTTCCATCTTGCTGAAGAGCTGCAATTTAGAGGCGACAAGCTGGAGAATCTTCCTGATTCCGATTATGATCATCTCGCTGGCGACTTAGAAAGGGCCTATTCTCAACTGACCGGAGAATGGATTGCTTACACATCACATCTAAGAGAGAGCTACCCTTTTCTGTTTTCTTTGGCGGCCAGGATCAACCCGATGAACCCTCATGCCTCCCCAATCGTCAGTTAAAGACATGTTTATCAACAAAAGGAAAAAATGAAGAAAAAAATCATTTTGTTCATCTGCACTCACAATTCTGCCCGATCTCAAATGGCTGAGGCATTTCTGAATCATTATTATGGAGATCATTTCGAAGCCCACAGTGCTGGGACAGAACCTTCAGAAGTTCATCCGCTGGCAGTCAAAGCAATGGAAGAAGTCGGGATAGATATTTCCCATCACACTTCCAAATCAGCAGCAGATTTTATAAATCAAAAGATTGACCACGTCTTGACTGTCTGTGATAAAGCCAAGCAAACTTGCCCATTCTTCCCCGGGATAAAGAAAATCTCACATCACAGTTTTGAAGATCCCTCCCAAGCTGAAGGTACCGATGAGGAGAAGTTATTGGTTTTTAGGCAGGTGCGGGATGAAATCAAGGAATGGATTGATAAGACATTTGGTGATGGCGATCGATCACAGTTTTGCGATAGTATTAAAATTTAAAAAACACAGTGATATTCATATAAAGATCATCGGAAGGTTTCCTTCCACTTTCTGGGTCTTCGTACAGCACATATTTCACATTTGGGATGAACCAGACATTTCTTCCGGCCTCCCAACCTACTCCTCCAATGATGATATGAGATGAAGTCTCATTTGAAAAGGGAATGTAAGAAATCTTCTCGCCATTGGGATTCGCGCTGAACAGCCTATCATAGCGTGTGAGAATATCTAATGATTTCCAGACTTTTATAACTCCAAAAATAGAAAGTAGAGGCCAATCATCTGATTGTGTGCCTTTTTTAAAATATTTCTGGGCGAACTGGATAGCCACTCTTCCCCATGAAGTCCTGTATCCCATGAATAATTGATAGAGATAATATATTTCATTTTTATCTTGTTTTTCATAATCGCCGTACGCTTCGAAATACAAATTCCTGTTCGGCTTAAACCCTATTTGCCCATACAATTTTTTTCCTCTATTCGTTTCTGTATCAACCGATGCTCCATTGCCACCGCCTGGAAGTTGCCCGCTAGCGTGCGGACCTTGCGCGAGAATTCC
>CAYFXE010000022.1:43855-46938 GCA_964347035.1 uncultured Eubacteriales bacterium
CATATAGGAAAATTTCTCGTTTTCATCAAAAGTTCCACTCAAGGACACACCAAAATCTCGAGTAGGACTGAATTTCTGTAGATCAAGAGGTGTCTTTTCAACTGCCCGGTATCCCCAAAAATTGATAACATTCATTTCAGTTGGGGTGGGGATGATACCGAATTTCAGATCCTGTTTCCCTGCGCTATAATTCAAATAAGCGTCCTTTATAAACGGAGTTAGCTTACTCTTTGTCACAAAATCTCCAGATGATCTCATCTCAAGTCTGAGCCGCATTTTTATTTTTTCTGATAAATTATTGTCATAGGTCAGATAGATCCTTCGGAACCAGAATCCATGATTTCCTTGAATTTCATTATTATGGTGATCGATGACCCAATAATAATCTGAAAACATCAAACCTCTAATCTTTCCCTGTGAAAATCCTGATTGGTTAAAAGAGGCGATTATGAATAAAACCAATAAAATTGACACGAATTTCCTCGTGTGTATTTTTTTTGGATTATTTGAATTATCGCTCATCGCACCTCCAAATTTTTTCTTCAAATTCGGACCTTCCGTAGGAATAATTTATTGCTCTCCGGCTGATCTTACAATTTTATTTAGTAGTATGTCTTTAATAGAACTAAAAAATTCTCTTCCAGGAGTTTGCATTATAAATTTTCATCTCCAAATATACAATGACTTGATATTTATATAAATATATCTTGCTGAACGTGAGGAGTATATCTTAGAATATGGATTCAAATTGAACGAGGAGGTGAAAATGAACCGGAGAAAAAGAGTCATCCATGCGGCCAGTTTTATATTCTTGATGTGTCTAGTTCTTTCTTCTTTTGCCCAAACCGAAGTAACAGTCAATGAGATAGTGAAAAAGAACATCCAAGCCGCAGGAGGAGCCGAAAAATTAGCCAGCCTCGAGAATTTTTCTTTTGAGGCCGGTCCAAGGACATTCTATTTTTCTTCTGCGGGGCAGATGAAAATCTTGACCAAAATGAAAAAGCCGATAATCACCGAAGTGATCTTGGTCGACAACAATAAAGTCCAGAGAAATTGCTACAATAACATCAGCGAATTTGGAAGACTCCAAAAAGCCACCTACCAGACATTAGCCAAGCTGCGCAGCGGTGTATTCACCCTGGTCCGTTTTAAAGATGAACTCGAGTATGCGGGTTTAAAAGCTTTCGGCCCCAAAAAACATCATCTGTTGAAGACCAAAGTCAATGAGTTAGAAGTGGAATTCTACCTGGATTCTGATGCATATACGATCGAGAGAATCGTTTTCAAGGGATACACCCCAGGGGGAGATAAATACGAAATCAATCACGATTATGGAGTCTACCAGGAGAATGAAGGCTTTAAAATTCCTTCCTCTTGGTTTGGTTCCCGAGTGGGAACCCGGGGACAACTTATCGAGATTTCGAACGTTAAATTCAACCAACACTTGGAAAAGGATTTTTTCTCCACCCTGGATGTCAACGTGGGAGAGGTTAAAATCGAAGAAGGTGGACTAAGCGGAGCCGCTGTGAATGTCATGTTTCGTCAGGGAGTGCTAATGATCGGGACCAACTGGACGAGTAAATGTGTCAAGAACGCCGGATTTAAAACAAACGATAAACTTATCCTTTCTGCCGGCGGAAAGAAAATCGACATCGAATTTTATGAGTCACAGCCACCAAGAAATGCTCTAGGACCGGGCGCAAAAATCATGGTTCCAAACCGCCGCGATGAAAATTATCTCGTTTATCTCTGGTCAGAGGAATTCAAAGACCTGGCAGAAACACTCTCACCTCTTTCGCCAATCCAGGTTAAGAAAAAATAAAAGGAGGAAACATATGGCCAATTTAAGCCGCCGAAATTTCATAAGCGCAATGACTTCGGGTCTGATGGGACTGGGCTTGACCAAAAACGTCAAGGGAAGTCTAAAAAAGACCGGTCTAGACTTAGACAAATCAGGACCGCTGAAGATAAAAAAATACAAACCTTTGGGTAACACAGGCCTTAAGGTTGCTGATGTCAGCTGCGGGGCGATCTCGTTTTTCGAACCCAATGTAATGAGGTATGCTTTTGACTGCGGAGTCAATTACTTCGATACGGCCGAAGGGTATATGCGGACAAAGAGCGAAAGCTTTATCGGACAAACCCTCAGTGATATCAGAGACAAAGTCATCATTACGACCAAGCACGGCTATCGGGATCCGGAAAAAATCAGAAGGAAAGAGATCATAGATCGTATGGAAGCCAGTCTAAAAAGGATGCAGAGTGACTATGTGGATATTGCCATGATCCATGGCATAAGCGACCTAGCCATCCTCAAAAACGAAGAACTGCGTGCGGCCTACTCCCAGCTCAAAGAACAAGGAAAAGTCCGATTCACTGGATTCTCCACCCATAACGCCCTGCTGACACTCAAACAAGCTCTCGATGAAGACTTTGCGCAAGTCATCCTCTTCATCTACAACCACATGGAAGGCAAGGAGATCGAGCCCCTGATAAAGAAAGTGCGTCAAAAGGGTATCGGAACAGTGGCCATGAAGATTTTTGCCGGCGGCAAGCACGGCAGCCTAAAATCTCTCATCGATAAAAATACCAGTTACCCTCGCGCTGCTATCAGCTGGGTCCTGAGCAATCCCGATATCGACTGTATGATTCCGACCATGAGCAGCTATTCCCATGTCGAAGAATACGTGGCTGCTTCCGGGACGCCGCTCGACAGGAAGGATTTGGAGGTCATCGCTGCTTACCAGCGGGAAGCCCATAGTGAATACTGTCGGGTGAGCTGCAGCGAGTGTTTAGCCTCTTGTCCGCAGGGTGTCGCCATAAACGATGTGCTCCGGTTTAAGATGTACTTTGAAGACTACAGGATCGAGAAAGAAGCCCTTCTGAACTATGCAGCCTTAGAGAAGGAGAAAAAACCGCTCGCATGTCACGATTGTTCCGGATATTGCGAGTCGGCCTGCCCTTACCAGATCAAAGTTAAGGACAAGCTAATTCATGCCCATGATATATTAAGTGCTTAAAGGAAGCATTTCCAAAACCTTGACTTGGATAATTAATGGACGAAGCCATTCGAGATGAGCCCC
>CAYFXE010000022.1:46948-51343 GCA_964347035.1 uncultured Eubacteriales bacterium
CGTTATCGCCGAAGCCCCACCACTATGCGGCTCAAACGGACAGAGACTCGTCTTTATTTCGCTTATTCATGGATTGCGTATCTCATACTACGAATATGGAAATGCTTTTGTTATAAATAAAGAATAAGCAGGATAAAGAATTAAAAGGAGGGTTAAGCATGCGTCAGACTATCTTATTCCTAGTCATTTTTTGCTTGGGATTCCTCGTCACGTTGGCGGCAAAGGAGTATGAGATCGATGAATTCCAGACATCCGAAGGAAAATTAAAAATCTTTTTTCTCGGACATGGAACACTTTATTTCCAATTCGGAGATAAAATTATCCACGTTGACCCTATTTACCGATATGCCGATTACACTAAGATGCCCGATGCAGATCTTATCCTGGTCACACATGAGCACGGCGACCACTTGGATGATGTGGCTATCGAGGACTTAAACAAGGAAAACACCGTCATCATACTGACTGAGAAATGCACAGAAAAGGTGACGACGGGCCAGGTCATGAAAAACGGCGATACAAAAACGGTCCACGGGATTAAGATCGAAGCCATCCCAGCCTACAACATCGTCCACATGCGTCAAGGAAACGTTCCTTTTCATCCCAAGGGAGAAGGCAACGGATATATCCTTACTTTCGGCGATAAGCGCGTCTTCGTGGCGGGCGATACAGAGAACACTCCCGAGATGAAAGCACTAGAGGACATTGACATTGCCTTTCTTCCAATGAACCTCCCCTACACGATGAGTCCGGAAATGGTGGCCGATGCCGCCAAGACCTTCCGGCCTAAGATTCTGTATCCTTATCACTACGGGAACACAGACACTTCAAAACTTGTTGAACTCCTCAAGGACGAGACAGAAATCGAGGTCCGGATCCGGGATATGAAGTGATAGGCCTATTCCAGCTTTCGCAGGAATAGGCCTGTCATCCCCGTACCCGTTTTCAGGAGCACAAGCTCCAGCGGGAACAACCCTGTCATTCCCACGAAAGTGGGAATCCAGAAAAATACATTCCCCTCCCTTGGTCATCCCCGCGAAAGCGGGGATCCAGCATATAAAAAGAATCCTACCATAAAAGACTAACTTCCCGCTTCCGCGGAAATGACAGAATGAGAAGACTGGATTCCTGCTTCCGCAGGAATGACAGGAAAGGAACTGGATCCCTGCTTTTGTAGGGACAGGCTGGAACCCTGCTTGTGAAGTGATTTTCAAACCAGATCTGGGATTACTAACCAGGTAATCTGCCATCTCTCCTCATAAACTAAGCAAACGACTCCTGAATTTTTGAATTGAATTGGCTGGTTCTCTTCTGAGCCAGTCAGAAGCAAGGAGGCCAGCTTTTCCAGGAACGGCAGATGCCCCACGATCATCAAATCTCTCCCAAAAGCCAAGATTTTTTCAGGCATTCCAGACACAGGATCTAAAGGATTGAGGTTGTTTTTTTCTTCGATATGCCCGAAATTTATCGCTTTGTCTATGATTTGTGCGGTTTGGACAGCTCTTAGTTTTGAACTGTGCCACAGAGTATCGACCTCAAGATTTATCTTCCTCAAGAATTCGGCTATTTTTCTCGTCTTCGCCTCTCCTTCAAGACTCAAAGACTTTTGAGGATCCAACTCCTTCGGCATGGATGGGCCATGTTGAACGAGATAGACCTTCATCTAGAATCACCTCCCCTTTACTGAAAGAATAGACTAATATATATTGGAGGAAGCTTCTTTGTCAAAAATACATTGCCTTCTCTCCAAAAGACAAGACCTTCCTTTCGGGCCCGTTCGGCATCAATTTTTAAGACGACTGGATTAAGATCTTTTCTTTTACCAACTCTTGTGGCTTCGCTGACAGACACAGAAAGATGGATGAACTTTCTTCTTCCTGGTTTTAAACCTTCCTTCAAGATCGACTCCAAGTTCTTTGATGATGTCCCATGATATAGGATATTAGGAATACTTTGAGTCTCCTCCAGAGGCTCTGTCTCCACACTGTGACCATATCGAGCCCTGATTTTCATGCCTTTAATCTGGAATCTCTGGTTAGGATCTGTGGTGACAAGGTCTCTTAAATCCGTTATTTCAATTTTAGGAAATCGCGTCTTCAATATTTTGATAACAGATAACAATTCAGCAAATCCATATCTATCGAGGAGCAAGTCAAACCTTTCTGGCTTATGCCTTAAGACGAAACTGAGAAATTTACTGACTTTGACTCTTTTCTCTTTCATGTTGACGAATTCTAAAACTTATTTATTGACGTAAAGTAATAAATTTCATTCTCCCCGCATAAGTGATGTAGATTTCTCTAAGATTTATTTGTTAATGATGACCAATGCCTTCTCAAGGTATTCATCCCGGCCTTCGGTAACTCCCCGGATCGTCCTTTCTGCTGGGACTGTGGGCAGAATGCCGATCAGATGATGCTGCGATCCGTCGTGCTTAACAACCCTCATCCCTGTCCAGGTCACGCGAAAGCCCCCGGGGAGCGTGAAATGATTGACATTACCGTTTGTTCCTGCTGTAGGCTGGCCGACGATCTCACCCAGTTTGTAGTGTTCGATAAAACTCATGAAGGACTCAGCGTAGCTTATAGCTCTACCATCTGTTAAGAAGACCACTTGACCTTGGATGTGAGGTTTTTTTGGTAATAATCTCCAGCCGTGCTCTTCATATCCGACAATTTTCTCTTGATCAGGATAAATGATCAAGGGCACTTTCATCCAGGCATTGGATGTATCCTTTTTCTCCAAAAGGTGGCAAATGATCCCATGATTGCTGTTAGGATACCCCCGCAGATCGAAAATAACGCCTCTGGCTCGGGCTATATCTTCAATTTTTTCAGAAATCTCGGACATCGTGGCCCGGCTGAGATCGACATAGTAAATATTTCCTTCTATTTTTTCGATAGGAGGTTTTTTCTCCTCATCGATCTGTTCTTTAAAATTTCTTATGGCCTCAACATCCAGGATTTGATCGTTCCTCTTGATCTTGAGCTTCGCCGTACTCCCCTGCCTCCCGTATCCAAACCGACGCAATGCTTTAGACCTTCTCCATTGCGGCGAGCCGGAAATATACTCTTCATCATCCAACAGGGCCTGTTTAGCTTTTTTCCCGTCAATCTCCAGAACGATATCTCCTTTTCTGAACCGGTCCGGCTCTTTGGAAGCGGTGATGAGGACTTCGTTTTCCACCCAGTCAACCAGGCAAGGTAATCCTGCCAGATTTCTCTCTAGTTGATGATAGACATTTCCGTGACCGTCATGGAGTTTGGCCACCATTTTTTTCATGGTCATCAGGAAGTCTTTTTCGGTTTCATCATCAAGAGCATCCTGAAGGGTAGAAGTCAGAACTTCATCCCAGTCGACATCCACAACGTCAAAATAAGGATAAAAGTGCTGGAAAACATTCCAGGCGATGACCACGTCGGCTAGCCTCAGGTTTTCTTCAGCAGCCGTGAGTTTGTCGAGGTTGATCTCTGCCAACTCTCCAGAAAATTTATCGAAAGAGTGTTCCACTGACATTCCCAAGGTTCTGTTTTCGTCGCTGTAGAGGGCCAAAGGAATTTGACTGGAAAGGCCAGCCCCCAAATCCTTGACGATCACTTCTCCGATCTGAGGCTTTTCATCGAACAGATGTCCCTTAAACACACTTCGTTTACTCTCGATCATCAGGCACTTTTCCCCCTTAAACTGATGCTCATCTGTCACCTTTATCGAATACCCTGAAGGAGTGAAGGACCAGCCTATCGGATTGTGGGCCTTGCCCTCTTCCTCGAAGCCTGGATTATGGATTGAGACAGTGTCCCAGCCATCTTTCCCGTCTTTCACAGAAAGCTGGATATCGTCCACCCAAACCCGACCTAAGCCATGCAAAAAGCAGCCGAAAAAGACTTGAACAGCATCCTCGTCAATCCTGCCCCTGATTTCGTATTCCTGCCACTCCTTCGACGTGATCGGACGATCAGCCATGTTGTCGAAAAAGCCGCGCTGTCCAGCTTCTCGGTCTACCCGGAGCCATAGTTGTCCCTGGTTGCCACTCCCCTTGACACGTGTCTTCACTCGAGCTCTTAACCTCACCTCTTTCCCCTGGAACGGCCCAGCCTCGATCCCTTGGGTCACAGTCCCAAAACCCGGCCCTCCGCTGACGATAACATTTTCCCGGCTGAGGCGGATGCTCGCGTAGACCGAGATCATCTTCCCGAAACCAACCCCTTTGTGCTGCCAGGCAACCACTTTCATTCCGGCCGTATCTTTGGGGAGATGTTTTAGAGGATCCTCTGGCTCTTGTCCTGAAAAATAGACCTGGATTGTCGGAGCGATAGGCAGAAACAATTCCTCCAACCCAGCCTTAAGTTCCTTGATGTTTTTTGCCTGCTTGATTTTTCCGACACCATACACAGC
>CAYFXE010000023.1:0-47123 GCA_964347035.1 uncultured Eubacteriales bacterium
AAGTTGTATCGAGAAGAATGAAGAATACGCCGCTGCTTATGTTTTCCTTGCTAAAACTTACATGGATGCAGGAAAAACCTTAGATGAGGCAGAAAACTTGGCTAAGAAAGGTCTGGCTCTTGAACCCGATCTGAGAACCACTATCCTTGCTCACTTCGTTTTAGCAGACATTTATAACAGATGGGGAAAGCACCAAGAATCTCAGCAGCATGTGTCCAAAGCCAGACAATTACAAAAATCACTCTCTCAATAAAAATAAAAGCTCAATACTCTAAACGCGATACCTTATGCTTAGTTGTTCATTAAGAATCAACATAAATAAAGCTGTATAAAATTTTGACTTAAAGACGAAAGGAGATTTGAGATGAGTCAGAAAGACAAGCGAGTTCATCCGTATATTCCGAATTCAGTACCGAAGACCAAGGCAAAAATAATGGAGGAAATCGGGATCAAGGATATTGAAGAGCTGTACAAAGACATTCCTGAACACTTGAGATTCAAAGGAAAATTGAATTTACCGGAGGCCCTGTCGTCGGAATACGCACTGAAACGTCATGTAGAGAGCATCCTCTCTAAAAATCAATCATGCAAAGATCATCTCAATTTCTTGGGAGGAGGATGCTGGCAGCATTATGTGCCGGCCATCTGTGATGAAATCAACCAGCGTTCGGAATTTTTAACGGCTTACGCGGGAGAGCCCTACGAAGATCACGGTCGATTCCAAGCTCTTTTCGAATACGAGAGCTTGATGGGAGAACTCTTGGATATGGATGTGGTAAACGTACCGACATACGACTGGTGCCAGGCTGCAAGCACGACGATCCGGATGGCAGGGAGAATCACTAGACGCCAAGAAGTTCTTGTTTCGGATACAGTATCTCCAGAAAGGCTTTCAGCGATCAGGAATTACTGCCACCCTGTAATGAGGATCAAAATGCTCAAACACTGTGCTGAAACCGGAGTGTTGGATCTTGACGATCTGAAGGCGAAGATATCCTCAGAAACAGCGGGTGTCTACTTTGAGAATCCGTCATTCTTGGGTTTGATTGAACACCAGGGAGAGCTAATATCAAATATTGCTCATGAAAACGGAGCTCTGAGCCTTGTCGGTGTCGACCCTGTATCTCTGGGTGTCATCCTTCCTCCGAGCAACTATGGAGCAGATATCGTCTGCGGAGATATTCAGGGGCTTGGAGTCCATATGAACTTCGGCGGCGGACTCGGCGGGTTTATCGCCACAAGGGATGAAGAAAGATATGTCATGGAATATCCTTCGCGACTTTTTGGAATCACAAAAACCTCCGTGGAAGGAGAATATGGATTCGGAGATGTTGCCTACGAGAGGACATCATTTGCGGAGCGAGAAGAGGGAAAGGAATTCGTGGGAACTCACGCTGCGCTCTGGGGAATCACGGCTGCCGTGTATCTCTCTCTGATGGGGCCGTATGGAATGCAGGAACTCAGTAAGACCATCATGCAAAAATCTCAGTATGCCATGAAAAAACTATCAGAGATCCAGGGGATCAAAGCGCCGCACTTCAGTGGCCCCCATTTCAAGGAATTTGTGGTGGATTTTAACGGTACGGGGATGAAGGTGAAAGATATCAACAAAGCTTTACTCTCGAAGAAAATTTATGGTGGAAAGGACCTGAGTTCAGAATTCTCAGAATTAGGAGAAAGCACGCTGTACTGTGTCACCGAAATCCACTCCAAGGAAGATCTGGATTGTTTGACGCGAGCTCTCAGCGAGGTTGTGAGTCCCAACCAAAAGGATTGAGACGATGGAGGAAACAATGACCGAAGAAAAAAAGATTAAGGTGAGAAACTTTCATCAGGCAAAATGGGATGAGCCTGTAATTTTTGAATTGAGTGTCGAAGGAGAAAGGGGAATAAGAATCCCCGAAGTCGAGAATGATATAGAAGACCTGATCGGCGACGGCCTCTCTGTTCTACCCGAGAACATAAAGCGCAACAAGGCACCAGCCTTACCAGAAATTTCCCAAATGAGGGTTCTGAAGCACTTTCTCAGGCTTTCCCAGCACTGTTTGGGCGCTGACTTCAATGTGGATATAGGGCAGGGAACCTGCACGATGAAGTACAGCCCTAAGATTAACGAGGCTTTGGTGCGGATGCCCGAGGTCACCGAGCTTCATCCCTGGCAGGATGAGAGCACTGTTCAAGGAGCTCTGGAGATCATTTACAAGCTGGACACTTTTCTTAGGGAGATCTCAGGCCTGGATCAGTTCACATTTCAACCCGGAGGGGGTTCTGCCGCCATCCTGGCCATGGCCTCGATTATTCATGCCTTCCACGAATCCCAAGGTGAAGCCAACCGAAGAGACGAAATCATCACGACCATCTTTTCTCATCCTTCAGATGCGGCCGCAGCAGCCGTTAAAGGCTACAAGTTGATCACCCTCTACCAGAATGAGGATGGACTGCCGGATGTAGAGGCTTTACAGAAAGCAGTTTCGGAGCGCACGGCGGGGTTATTGATTACCAATCCCGAGGATACAGGTATATTCAACCCCAAGATCGATGAATTCACGAAGATCGTCCATCAGGCCGGTGGTCTCTGTGGGTATGACCAGGCCAATGCCAACGGAATCCTCGGTATGACGAGGGCCAGAGAAGCCGACTTTGACCTGTGTTTTTTCAACCTCCACAAAACCTTCTCCTCTCCTCATGGATGTGGGGGCCCGGCCGTGGGGGCCCTGGGAGTGAAAGAAAAACTCAAGGAATATCTACCCGTTCCGATCGTTGAATACAAAGAGGACAAATATTCATTGAATTTTGACCTTCCCCATTCAATCGGAAAAGTCAGAGCTTTTCTTGGAGTTTTTCCCATTATCCTGAAGGCCTATGCTTGGACTATGGCCTTAGGAGCTGATGGGCTTAAAGAGGTGGCTCATATTGCTGTTCTTAATAACAACTATGTGTTGACAAAAATCAGAGAACTACGAGGGGCCAGCGCTCCGTATGCTGTCGGTAGACACCGCATCGAACAGGTGAGGTACAGCTGGGAAAAACTGACTGAAGACACGGGTGTCACTACAGAAGATGTGATATACCGGATGGCCGATTTTGGGTTTCATCTGTGGACAAGCCACCATCCTTTCGTCGTTCCTGAACCTTTTACCATCGAGCCCACAGAATCCTACTCCAAAGAAGAGCTGGATGAATACATCGCAGGATTAGAGAAGATTGTTGAAGAAGCCTACGAAAACCCAGAAAAAGTCAAAAACGCCCCTTACAACAGCGTCGTCCATAAGATCGACCATAGCACTCTGGACGATCCTGAAAAATGGGCCATTACCTGGAGAGCATACCTGAAAAAGCATGGAAAGGAACCAGTTCAAAAATAACTGATTCCGAAGAGAACAACCCCGGCTAGTACATGAAAAAGCTTGGATTGATTGTAAACCCTATTGCAGGAATGGGGGGGAGGGTCGGCCTTAAAGGAACCGACGGTCCAGAAATTCTGGAGAAAGCGCTTAAACTTGGAGCCGAACCTGTTGCTCAATCCCGGACAATCGAAGCCCTTAAAGCCATAACACCCATTAAAGAGGCAATTACTCTTGTCACATGCCCTGTTGAAATGGGGGAAGGAGCAGCGATTCATTGTGGTTTTAGGCCTCAAATCATCGATGGTATTTCCACATCATCCACTGATGCCCGCGATACTCGGAAAGCAGCAAAAACCATGCTGGATATGGGAGTTGCCATGCTCCTTTTTGCTGGGGGAGATGGGACGGCCCGGGATATACATAAAGCTGTAAGCAATTCTCTGGTGGTTCTTGGTATTCCTACGGGTGTGAAGATCCACTCTGCTGTTTTCGCACGCAATCCCTTTACCGCAGGAGAATTGTGTGCCCTGTATCTCCAAGGCAAAGCCAAAAAAGTTCATGAAGCCGAAGTTATGGACATCAATGAGGAAGACTTCCGTAAAGGAATATTATCGGCTAGATTATACGGATATCTGAAAATACCCTACAGAAGCCGGTACGTACAGAGAGTAAAATCTGGGAGTCCACCTCACGAAAAATACGCTCAAGAAGCCATAGCCGCTGCCGTCATCGAAATTATGTCTGATGCCTATCTTTACATTCTCGGTCCAGGAACAACCACGCGAACCATAATGGAGAAATTAAACCTGGATTATTCTCTGTTGGGCATCGACATTGTCCACAAAAGAAAGCTTATCGGTAAAGATTTAAACGAGGCGGAAATTCTTAAGGAAATCTCAGGAAAAAAGTGCAAATTGATTATTACTCCCATAGGAGGTCAGGGATACATACTGGGCAGAGGGAATCAACAATTGAGCCCGGAAGTTATCGCCCGTGTGGGCAAAGACAACATCATCATCGTGGCCACCCAGAACAAAATCCATTCCCTGATGGGTCAGCCTCTCCTTGTCGACACAGGAGACAAGGAAACAGACCAGCTATTGAGCGGTTATTCTAAAGTCATAATCGGATATCACGATTCGATTATCTACCGCGTCAAACATTAACTCAGAACCATATCCAGAGATATTTATAATCTTCAATACGGAATTCCCTTGGCCCAACGAGACGTGGTTTCTGCAGGCCGGTATTCTACCGGAATAGGGGAATGATATTCAGGGCGAATATGATCATTACTTCTTAACTATATCAGCCATCCTCTTGATGTAGTCCGGGTCTGTCCCACAGCACCCACCAACAAGGCTGGCCCCGTTTTTAATCATTTGAGGAATATAGCTGACATAGTCTTCCAGGCCTTGAGAATAAGCAACCTCACCGTCTTTAGAAAGAGAAGGTTTACCTGCATTTGCCTGAGCCACAAGCGGAAGAGATGTCTTTTCTCTCATCAGCTTGATCAAATCGACCATCTCTGCACTGTTTAAGGTACAGTTTGATCCCAGGACAGAAACATCCTGACTTTCCAGCTCTTCGATACACTGCTCGACCCTGTTGCCCATTAAGGTGAAATATCCTCTTGGGGTCAGGTTGAAGGTCATGGTGACAAAGATCGGCAGATCCGAGGTTTTCTTCGCTCCCTGCACAGCACAAAGGGCTTCTTTTATGTCATACTGTGTCTCTATCAGCAGGAAATCCACCTTTCCATCGTTTAATCCCTTTGCCTGTTCCTCATAAGCAGTTACGAATTCTTCTTCTGTGAATTCTCCTTGTGGCTTGAGAAATTTTCCGGTCGGCCCCATGCTTCCCGCCACAAATTTTCCATCAGGTTTTACCGCATTGGCCACAGTGGCTGCAGCCTTGTTCAATTCATAACATCTATCCTCCAAGCCATGAGCAGAGAGTTTGATCTGGCTTCCCCCAAAACTGTTGGTGAGAACAACATCAGAGCCAGCCTCGAAATAGCTCTTATGAATCTCCTCGACAACCTCGGGCTTATCCTTATTCCAGGACTCGGGGCAGGCCCCCTGAGGAAAACCGCGCTTGATAAGTTCTGTCCCCATGCCTCCATCAAGGAGGACAACACGCTCTTTGATTAAGTCGAAGATAGTTGGACTCATTTTTTCCTCCCAAGAATATAATTCAGGTATGAATGAGCTTTTTGACAGATGGAAAAAGGCTCATATCCGTATGCGGTAAAAACAGAGCTCCTGTGAATTCATTCATGTACCGTGGTTCAGTATTCAACTCGATGTAGGTCATCCTTCCAGATATCTCCTCGACCATCTCCTTGTTTCTTTCAGAAAGCAGGACGAGATAGGAGCCGAGGAGGGAGCTGTTACCGATGTAATGAAATTTTCCTCTGTCCAGATCAGGTAAGAGTCCGATACGGATGGCACTCTCGATATCGAGATGCTGGCCAAAACCTCCGGCAATGTATATAGAATCGATTTCATCAAAGGTCAGACCCACATTTTTCAGCAACAACGAGATAGCAGAAAACACAGCTCCCTTGGTCCTGATGAGGTTGGAAATATCTCTCTCAGTGATGGTGAGATTTTTACCCCAGTAACAGCTGTTTCCGTGTTCGATGAGAAATCCAAGCCCATCCTCACTTTCAACAAGCTGACTCCCTGCCTTTTCTTTTCTGAATTTCCCGTGACGATCGATAAATCCTCGAATAAATAATTCAGCCAGAATATCGATGAGGCCTGATCCACACAATCCTTTGGGCTTAACACCATCGATGACTTTATATTCAAGCCTTCCGTTTTCTTTTATCTTTAACCGCTCGATGGCTCCATCTGTAGCCGGCATTCCGCATTTGATACCGCCGCCTTCGAAAGCGGGCCCAGCCGAACAAGCGCAGGTCATAAGCCAGTCCTTATTCCCTATGACAAGCTCTCCGTTTGTCCCGATATCGATGAAGAGAGATATTTTCCGAGCGTCGCGGATAAGAGGCGTACAGAGTAACCCGGCGGTTATGTCGCTTCCCACATAGCTTCCCACGGCAGGACCGCATTGAACCCTCCCTTCATAGGCCATATTCAAACCCAAGTCTCGAGAGAGAACGATGGGAATTCGGTTAAACGTGGGAACGTAGGGTTCCTCCCTGATGTAGCGAGGCTCGAGATTCAGAAAAAGATGGATCATCGTCGTGTTACCCGATATCAAAGCATAATAAATATATGGGGTTGAAACTCGGGCGGAACGGGCGGCCTTCTCGATAAGGTTGTTGATCGTCGCAATGATAAGATCATGGAGCTCTTGAAGCCGACCGGGCTTCTGAGCATAGTTAATGCGTGAGATGATATCCTCTCCACATTTCAGTTGCTGGTTGTAGCTGGCAGCTGTCCCCAAAATCTTGCCGTTTTTAAGGTCGACAATATTAAGAGCAACCGTCGTCGTCCCGATATCGCAGGCAACACCGTAGATACCTTCTTTCTCTGGAGGTTTTTCAACATCGACAACCGTCCATTTCTTGCCTGATTTCAACAAAGTGACAAAAACCTTCCCTCCCGGCCGGACAGCTCCAGCCAATTTCTTTAATACAGAATAGGTACAGTCCCAATCCTCTGTCTTTATCGTCTTCTGCAATTCACGTTCAAGCCTTTTCAAATCGCTGTAATTGTCTTCCAGAGTGGGAGAGGGGAGTTGAAGTAAGATCCTCTTTATGACCGGATTGACTTCATAAATGGCCGAAATATTGTCCTTGTACACTTTGAAAAATTGAGAAGAAGAGATGTTCTTTAACGAAATCTCCTGAAACTGCGGCAATTGAACTGTTAGATCACTTTCTACCGCTGTAGAGCAGGCTAGAGTATAGCCTTGCTTAACAAGGTCCTCCGAGAGCACGGCAGATGTCTTTTTCCTGAATTTTCCTCTAAAGATCTTCACCGCACACTCGCCGCAGGTGGATTTCCCACCGCAGGTTGCCTTTAGGGGAAGATTGGCATTCCTTGCAGCATCCAGAAGATTCGTGCCCATTGAAACATCGACAGTGCTATCGAACGGCAGGAATGTCACCTTGAATGTACGCTTCTCTTTTTTTGATTTTGATGATGACATGTTTTCTATCTTTTTATGATAAGGCCTTCATTCGACTGATGAATTACGTTAATTTCACATTCTTGACAAAGGAAGGGATATCCGATGCCTCCTGACAGCCCACGACGACCTCCCATCCAGGAAGGTTCTCCTCCAGCTCTCCGCTTATTTGAGAGACAAAACCGGGGATGACCAGTTTACGAGTCTTAACCTGACTTTCGAGCTTGATATCCCTGATGAACTCGGCAATTTTCTCACCGACAAACTTACCGGCAGCCCAAGCTGTGAGCACGGATTGTCCCTCCGTATCGCAGATGACCAGATGAGCAGAGATCCCAGAATTTTCGATTTCTCCAGAAACCATGAAGTACGTCAGGGAGAAATTGGTGGTCACAAAAACAGGAGACTCTGGAGTCGGATCGCCAATAGGGTAGACCTTGGGATCAACCTGAATCGGCTTTTGGGGATCGGTATAAATATTCTGCCTCAAAGTAAACAACGCGTAGAGCATAGCCTCATCAAACTGAGGGAGGACGATTAAAGAATCATACTTACAGAGGAAGATAGAAGCCTTTGCCAGCAGGTCGAATTCATCCTCTGCCTGAATGAGGGTAAAAAGGGGATAGCCAAAAGGTCTGAAGCTGCTCTTCAAGGCACTTCGTCTTATGATCGTGTTGTTCTGCAGCCGGAGCCCTGTGCTGTTGGTGGCGAGGTTCAGGATGAGATCCTCCACTCCTGCTTGTTTAGCTTTTTCTGCTTGACTGGCCAATTCCTCGAGGGAATGAGCTGTTAATATCAGGCTGATAGGGTATGAATTGGCTAACTCGATATCTTTATCCGTTATTCCTTCTTGAAGAAAGACACTGGGTCGGTCATCCTTTATCAATTCCAAACCAATCCTCAGGGTTTCTTTATTTTTACAATCCAGGATGATGCCCTTTGCTGAATTTTCTTTAATAAGTTGAATCGTCTTAATAAATAGCTCACCGTCCTCCGCATCGTCAGATATAAAAAAGAGGTCGGCTTTAAGTTCTTCTCCGACTCTCTCTACTCTATAACCCTCAACCTTTTTTATCCTGGAGAGGAGGTGGGATTCGTCCTCAGCGGTCCGGAGTTGAACAGCGATACCCGGCTGATGGAAGAAGGTTTTTTCATGGCGGAACATGACGGTTTCATTCCCGACCTCTAGAGGCTGGGTTTTTCCTATTCTTATCAACCAAATGGGCGGTTCACTGGCCGCCCCCAAGGTCGCCTTAGCCTCTTCTGAGGCATGAGGACATTCGCTCAACTGGGCCTTTTTTTGGGCCAGTTTCATGGCGAAAGCCATACAGGTCGGAACCCCGCAATCTCCACAGTTGGTTTTCGGGAGCAACTTAAATATGTCTAATCCGGATAATGCCATATTCATTCTTCCTTTTCAGATGCGAACATTTCCATGATGTTCTTTTTCACCACTTCCACCGCCTTAGGATGATACATGATGAGCAATTCCGCTCCGGCCACAAGAAGACTCATGGCTGTGGTGATTTCCCAATAAGCACTGCGCCGCTCTTCATCCCCCCATTCTGGGTAATCTTCCTTTGAAACTCTGGCTTCTTTGACTCTCATCGACTCGTTGCCCGGATTTATGAGCATAGGAAAAGCCAGCATTTTATCCCCGGCCAAGCCATCGGTTCGGATCCGCTCCATGATAGAGTATGTGTATTCCAGGCCGTAGCCCAACGTCCCCGTTAAAGGATCCATGACGACTTTTTCTGCGGGGAAATTCATGTCTGTCAACAAGATATTCAACTGTTTGGCGAGGTTAACATCGATCGGGGATTGAGCCACAAGAGTATGGTTGTATGCGATACAGGCAGCGGCAATGGTTTTATAATTATCTGTCTCCACATAATTGATCAAACAGTTTTCGCCTGCTGTGACTTCACAGACTTTTTTCATGACCTCGTTGATCTTCTCAAAATGGCTGTGTCCAGTGATGATGAGAGGAACGCTCACGGATTCAACGACCTCTCTGACGACCTCCACAGCCTCTTCGGCACTGTGATCTCCTTTCTCTGGATGAGTTCCTTCAAGACGGATGCTGATGAGCTCTGCGCCGTATTCCTCCACACACCTTTTGGCCATCTCTCCAGGCCTGGCGACAACATCACGATAGATTTCCATCAAGGAAGGAGGATACCTGGCTGGCATCTTGTCAAAGACTTCCATGGCAATGGCTGGCCGATGCGGATGTTCTCCTTCAAAAAAATGGAAAGGGAGGGCATTGCTCCCACCGATAGTGACCGTATGGGAACGGGTGCCACCTTCCTTCGACGTGGCTCCAAGGATCACTTCGACGATCTTGCCCGGATTCTTTTCTTTAGGAATTTCAAAACTCATGGATCGACCTCATCTGTTCTAAATGGGGATTTTTCTTATCAACCGCATGACAGCCTGGTAAGCTGAAGATTCTGGAATGATATCCCAGATCGGACTCCCTCCCTGATCATTCTTCAGGATTTTTTCATCTTCTGGAATCGATCCCAGAAGCTTTAATCCTTCCTCTTCGATTGCGTTACTCACCGTTTCAGGAAAAGAATCACGGACTCGGTTGAGAATCAAAAATTTTTCTCCGACTCTCGTTTCCAGCTCCACAATGAGCCGACTTATCTTACCTGAAGCCTGTATCCCTCTGGGTGAAGGATCAGAGACGATAAGCAAGTGATCGATACTCTGGGTCGTCCTTCGACTCAGATGCTCCATCCCCGCTTCGTTGTCAACGACCATAAATTCATAATGACTCCCGAGGGTTTTTAATATATCCCTGAGCAGGTTATTCGCATAACAATAACATCCTGGGCCTTCCGGCCGTCCCATAGCGATAAGATCGAAGTTGGGTGCCTCTACAAGACTAGAATGGATTTTGTATTCGAGGAACTGCTGTTTTGTCATCCCGGCAGGGAGAGCATCGGCCATGCTCTTCATTTCTTCTCTTATGGTACCAACCGTCTCTTTCAGTTTCACCCCGAGGAGTTCGTTCAGGTTGACGTTGGAATCCGCATCAACAGCAAGGATGGATTTGGAGATATTTTCTCCCAGCCAACGGATGATCATAGCCGCGACTGTGGACTTGCCAGTTCCACCTTTCCCAGAAATGGCTATTGTCTTCATGGCTACAACGTTCCTAAAACATAGGGGATAAAGAAAGCACTGGATGATTCTTCTGAGTGATATAGGCTAAGACCTCTTCCTCGGTCACAGCCACCGTCTCATCAGCAATCATCTCATAAAAATTCTCTATCCCTTCCCGCTGCCCTATCTCATGAAGAATCGGCTCCATCTCTTCTTTGAGATTCTTATCCATCCAGACTATGCGTTTGGCTCCTCCGTCGGCGCTTATGAATTTTTCGCTCCCGATGTAGTGTTTACTGTGTCCGATGAATCCTGGCGTCTGAACACCGCCTCCGACCATTCCAGCCAATGTGGAAAACTTCATTCCACTGGGTGTCATTCCCGCAAAATCACGGTAGACAACCATAATCCCGTTTGTCGAGGGCAGCACACAGGAGATGCATTCAAAGCAACCGCAGGAAGTCATCGGATGCTCGACCATGCTGTAGGCATTGAAGAATTGCAGTGTTTTGTGCGAACTGTTGAAGACAAAATCATTAATCCCTTCCCACTGTCCCTTCACAGGATCGATTTTTTTCCCTTTTTTTAAAGGCTGGTTGGGGCCGGTTGGATTAATCTTATGGGCTGCTTTTCCATCCAGCCAGTTATAGGCACCACATAATCCTGAGCGCTCAGGAGTGATAACGCAGACATGATTGGGGGCAAACGATTGGCATAGGGTGCAGGAGTAGAACGTCTCCACAGATTCATCAGTCATATCTGCCAGACGGGCATCGCGCTGATGGTAAACTTGACGCGCCGTATCGATGAGCCCAAGAATTTCTTTTTCTCGGGTATAAACCTTGATCTGGACTTTATCCACAATCTTGCCAAAATCCCCGTGCAACTTAGCATGAAGGATAGAGCCGAAATGCTTGAATTTGAATCCTTTTTGCTTGGCTTCTTTGCTAATACGAACCCAATTGATATCTCGCTGTCCCATATGAAAAACGCCGTTGGCGCAGTTTATGAAGTCATGAATCTGACGTTCTAGAATCGGCTCGAAATCAGGCTGCATCTCCCTCCCAGCCACCTCAACCCAAATGGCTAGAGGAATCTGGCTTCCCTCTCCGACGTCATCAATCTCCGGCCCAATCACCTCGATTTTCCCATCTTCAACCTTATCTAACTCTTTTGTCGTTAAGAATTCAAAGCCAGGGCTTGGCTGGCCAGCCAGTTCCACGTACATATCTTCTTTCCGAATCCGTTCTCCCTGAAAGGCAGGGCCATAGGGTACTGGAACAGGGACTTTGGTAACCGTTATCTTTAATCCCCGTACCTCAATAGCTTTGGCAACGATCTTATCGTGGGACACAGGAGAGACCACATGTTCATAGGTACAAATTCCTGTCGGTAAAATCTGGTCGATGTCGGTATCAGCAATAGCCGGAAACCCATAGTTTATCGCTCCGGCAGCCTGGGCATGTTTTTCATCGTCGACAGGTCCCAAAGCAAGGACAAAGGCAAAGACTCTATTCTTGTTGTACCGCAGCACCCTTTGAAAATCTCCGGGTTGGGCTCCCCCGAAGGAAAGGGCAACCCTTGTGGCAAAGCCTAGGGAATGGATGGTGGCTGTGACATCATCTCCAAAAGGAACCAGCCGTGTTTCCCATCCCATTTGGATTCCTTCCTCCTGAAGCTGCTGGGCCATGGATTTTCCGTCTGTGGCTGCAGACATGAAGACATACAGATTCTTTTCTTGGAGTTGACGGGCAATCTTGACAGCGATCTCATTCGTCGGACAGTAGCCGACACAAGCGGCAAATCCTGGAGCTGTCCCGTCGACAAACTCGATTCCCCGTTCTCTCATGATCACATCGTTTGCTGCTCCCAGCCAGAGGTGCCCATCTTCAGGATTTGGCTTAGGCAGATAGGGGAGGGGATTTTGAGTGTATTTGATGGCCTCGATGATTTCATCCGCGAATAGCGTGGCCATACCCGCATCGAGAGTTTTTCCAAGGTAAGGAAGCCATAATTCGTTATCAGGAAGGGAAGGAAGCAGGCCTTTGGCTTCTTCCAATAAAGAATTCAGCCCTCCCAGGGTGTCAATATTCAAACCCAAAATGCCATGAGATATCGGCAAAAAATAACCTGTATTCGGGAATTCGACCTTTGTCTGCGGCCCCTGTTTTTTTATGGCCTGCTTGAGCTCTTTTTCTGCACGAAGGACCAGTTTATGAGCACCGCGTATGGCTCTTGTAGCGATAAGCTTGGACATTGTCTAATCTCTCCTCTAAACCTCCAGTTCTCGCCTCATGGCCATATCATAGAGCACTCGTTCTTTCCCCTTGCTGATTCCCAATTTTTCCCTCTTTTTGTCGATGTGTTCTATGATCATTCCTGCCATTTTTTGTGTATCGGGTTCTGCGGCCCACATTCCGCCAAAGATTTTTTCGAATTCTCTGAATAAAAGATGGCTGAAGGCTTTGCTTCCCTCGACAGGAAGTCCGACGCCGAACACTGTAAACACACCAGAAGCCACAAAATACTGGCCGATAGAGATGGCCTTCTCACTCATCCACTCCGGTGCAGCACCTGCAGCTGGAAGTTCGCTTATATCCCTGCCCAGACCGCCTATCCTGACCATCTCGGATAAAGCAATCAGGATGCGGCTGTTATCCACACAAGAACCGGAATGCAAGACAGGAGGCATACCAACGGCTTGACAGACCTCTGCTAAGCCTTTGCCGGCATACTTCTCGGCTGATTCAGGTATGAGTAACCCTGCTTTAGCACAAGCAATGGCGGAGCAACCGGTCTGGACCACCAGGATATCATTGGCGATGAGCTCTTCCACCAAACCCACGTGAGCCTTGTCATGGGGAACTTTAGGATTGCAGCAGCCAACAACGCCAGCCACTCCTTTAATCCGTCCGTTGATGATATTGTCGTTAAGGGGGGTATAAGAGCCGCGGAAAGCCCCTCCCAACATGTAGATAATCGCCTCATGGCTGAACCCGGCTATGAGGTCCATTTTTTCTCGAGGAATATCCACAGTGCCTCGATTAGGAAAATTCAATATCGCTTCACGGACAATCTTCTTGGCCGATTGGAGAGCATTCTTCTCTGAAAACTCAAAATGTTCGGCTCCTTCTATTTTTCCTTTGGAAGAGGTGGTCATGAGCTTGGTATGAAAGCATTTACACAGTTCCGGCAGGGCCGGCATGATGCATTGGACATCGACGATCATCGCTTCGACAGCACCCGTGCTGACAGCCAATTCCTGCTGGAGCATATTTCCGGCAATGGGCAATCCATGACGGAGAAGGATCTCGTTGGCCGTGCAGCAGATCCCGGATAAATTGATACCCTTGGCTCCTTTCGACTTGGCTAATTCAAGCAATTCTTTGTCCTGAACGGCTATGACCATCATCTCCGAGAGCACGGGTTCGTGTCCATGGACGATGATGTTGACATCATTCTCTGAAAGCACCCCCAGGTTGACTTGCCCCCTAATAGGGGAGGGGGTTCCGAAGAGAATATCCTGGAGTTCCGTGGCAATCATAGAACCTCCCCAGCCGTCCGCCAGAGCTGTCCGGGCTCCATGGAGCATAATGTTGTGATGATCCTGATCCACACCCATGGCCGTTCGATGCATCATTTCGACGATTTCCCGATCAATCCCCCGAGGAGCAATTCCTAACTTACGCCAGAGAGCCTGGCGGGTCTCGGGTGCAAGTTTTAAAAAGGAAAGCTCTCCCTCTTGCTGGCTGAAGTTGGCTAAAGCTTTTTCAGCCACCTCGAGGGCGATATCCTCTTTGGTGCGGTCTTTGATTTCTACGCCAAAGGCGCGAGCGACTTTGTTGAGCTTATTCGTGTCTCCTATCGAATAGCCACCCTCGGGATTCTTGGCAGCTGAAAGTAGAGTCTTTGCCACCTCTCGTCCATGATCTGAATGGGCGGCCGCTCCCCCAGCTATCATCCGGGCGAAATTCCGGGCAACGATAACCTCGGCTGTAGCTCCGCAGACACCCTTCTGGGATTTTCTCCCTTTTGGGTTGATTCGGCAAGGCCCCATATAGCAGATGTGGCAACAGAGCCCTTGTTCCCCGAATCCGCATCGTGGCTTCTGACTTTCAGACCTGTCCCAGACCGTCTCTAATCTCTGTCGCTCGGCCAGCGGTTGAATTCTGGCTTCCGAGTTTTTCTTTTTATTTTCCACCATGTTTCTTTTCCTCTGTTTGACTGAGATCCTCAGAGAAAAAATTCATCTTCAGCTCAGCCTTCAGGTTTCTAAATTTCATTCCCGAAGCAATCGGCTGATTTCCGATAACATGATAAATATCTTCTCCGATAATTCTATCGAGAGAGATCCTGTGCCACAACTAGGCGTAAGCAGGCATCTTTCCCAAATCAAATTTTTGTCGGTTCCCTTACTGGCCAGATTCTCAACCACCTTCTCTAGTTTTTTGACCAATGATTCCGGCGTCTCTTGATTGATCTTCTCCGAAGTCGGCACAATACCCCAGGCAAGTACACCACCGTCTTCCAGAAAATTCCTGACATGATCAGGATAGTAACCGATGGTTTCGCCAAATTCGTAAGCATCAAAACTAATGATATCAACGCCAGCATCGATCAGAATCGTCCATTCCGTATTGCCGCAGCAATGAATACCGGCAAGACTCTCTTCTTTATGGATGGCTTTGATAACATCCTCTAGATGGCTGACAACATCCGATCTCTGGACACTGACGTAAGTTGAGGAGCCAAAGCCTGATAAGATGGGTTCATCGATAAAGCAAATCTGATTGCATCCTAGAAACTTGAATTTTTTTAGTAGCCATCGCGCTTTCATCTCCATTCCTTTGACGATGACATCCCGTAAAATATCATTGTAATAAACAGCTCTTTTATTCTCGTCCACTCTTCCCAATCCCGTAGTGATCGGACCAGTGACGTGGCTCTTGAAATACATCGATGAGGGCGAATCCTTTTCATTCAATCTTTTTTCCATCTCATATATGCCACGGCTGAATGCAGAAGTAATTTGGAAGTAATCCAGGTTCTCAGCCATATAGTTCTCATAAAATTTTTCAAGATCAGCGGTCATGTCTCCGCTCGTGTCAAAAAACATCCGTCGGTTTTCCTGATCGATGACTACACATGGAAGACCTTCGCAGTACTGAATTTCCATTTCTTCTCTGAAATCCGTGTTGGGTAGTTGAGGCCAGAGAGGAATATCAGCGATAGTATTGAGGATGAGATCACAAGCCTGAGAAGGCTTATCGTGAGGAAAACTCCCTATGGCCGTGGCTAAACAATGAGGCTTGAAAGGCATGAATAACCTCCCAAATTAGATTCATCCCTTCTATGATAAGTCACGAAAAAATAAGTATATAGTAATCACACGCTAATTTTTTGTACAATTATGCTATTTTTTTCCTTTGAAGATAGGAATTTCATAAAAATGAGCCTGATTTAGAGACCTGAGCGAAGAGTCCGGTACAATTTATCCACTTCTGATTTTAACTTTTTATCCAATAATTCAATCAATGGCTGCTGCTTTAAGTCCGCTTCTTGAATAATCTCATGGTAGGAAAGTATTCCTAAGACTTGGCCTGAAGAGAATTGCCGGCTTAACCACTTCCTCTGCTCTTCATCTTGGATTTTATTACCTATGATCCCAAAAAAAGGGATTTCTATATCTTTGGCCAAGTCTATAATGGTCTGCGCTGTTCTAAGGCTTCTTGTGCCCGGTTCCACGACGATAAGCATCTTGTCTACGGACCGGGCGGTAGCCCTCCCTAAATGCTCAATCCCAGCTTCCATATCGACGATGACAACCTCCTCGCGATTCAGGAGAATCTCGGACAGAAGATTGCGGAGGAGAACATTCTCTGGGCAGGCGCAGCCGCTTCCTCCCTTCTGCACCCCTCCCATGACGAGCAATTTAATTCCCCGATAATCGACACAAAATCTCTCTGGAATATCATCGACAGTCGGATTCATCTTGAAGAGTTGGCCAAACTGTCTGGGGCTTGCTCCTGTTCTCTCTTTAATCAACTCACGCTGCTCAGAGATGGGAACAATGGAGCAAGCTTTTTCTGCTGGTATCCCGATGGCAGAAGCCAGATTGGCATCAGGATCTGCATCCACAGCCAGGACTCGATAACCCTCGTTGTTGAAATAATGAGCTAAGAGCCCGGCTATGGTCGTCTTACCTGTTCCTCCTTTACCTGTAATGGCTAGTTTCATATGATTTCCTCTAAAGACTCTGTTTTTGAAATTCTATAGCCTCGATAAAATGTTTCTGGAATAACGGATCTGAAGCCAGAGAAAAAAACTGAATTTTCTTGACCAATGATTCTATTCTTTTTCTGGTTGGACCTGAGAGGAGAAAACCTTTTGCTCCGGCGATGGATGAATTTCCGATGAAATGGACTTTGTTCTTATCGATTCGGGGCAATAGACCAATCCTCATACTGTTTTCTATGTTTAGATAATTGCCGAAAGCTCCGGCGATGAATATCCCATCAAGATCCCCAAACTGGAGTTGCCTCTTCAATAAAATCATCTTTATCCCACACTTGATGGCAGCGATTGCCAGCTGCATTTCTCTGACATCTTTCTGAGTGATCGATATATTATCAGAGATTCGTATCCTTTGTGCGTCATCCTTAATCTGGCCTTTAGGAGTAATCTTCCCTTCATCCAAGAATATGGCGATAAAATCGATAAGTCCTGTTCCGCAGATACCCAGGACCGGTTTATTCTTTATGGTCGAGAACACCAGTTGATTCTTATATTCCGCCCGGTAGATGGCCCCCGGCAGGGCGAGCATCCCACAGCTGATATTCATCCCTTCAAAGGCCGGTCCAGCAGCCGTGGATGTGGCGAGGAATCCTTCTTCTGTTTTCAACACGATCTCTCCGTTCGTCCCGAGATCGACGAATAGGAGGTTCCCTTTCCTGTTTTCCAGGTCAGAGGCGGCCAACCCTGCGGATACATCTCCTCCCACAAAGCTTTTGATGTTCGGAGAGATATAGACTTTTCCGTGTCTGTTTATCTTGAACTTCAAATCAACTGAGGACAACTCAGGAAGGCAGGAAAAAACAGACTGGTAGGGAGAAAGGGCAAGACTTTTCACCGGAAGGCCAAGCAGCAAGTGATTCATCGCCGTGTTCCCAGCGATGACGATCTCGTAGACAGACGACCTGGAGATCTTGTTTCGAGTCAGAACCTGTCCGATCATCCCGTTCAGGGTTTTCAAGATAGAGCGCCTCAATTCTTCTGCATTTTTGGGATCGCCGACAGCAAAGCTTATCCTGGACATGATGTCAGAGCCATATGTCATCTGGGAGTTTCTTGCCGTCTCTATGTCTAGGGTCTCTCCTGTGTTTAAATTGATCAACTCGACGACCACGGTTGTGGTCCCTAAGTCGATAGCTATTCCAAAATTGTTATTCACTGTATGACCTGGTTCTAAACTCAATATTTCCTCGTCATTGTAGACCGCGGCCGTAATCCATGACCAGCCTTTTTCTATGTTTCCAGGCAATTTCTTTAGAAGCGGTAAGGGAATGGACAGCTTTTTTTGAAAATAATTCTCCACTGCTTCTTGAAAGGAGTAGGGAAGGCCTATTTCGGGCTTCTTGAGCTTCAGATGAAATTTTTTTATGGCCGGGTTAAGCTCAACGGGCGACTCCACTCCTGTATGAAGGATGGGCACTTCCTGGATCATGGATTCCAGGGGGATGCGTAGCCTTATATCACTCTGAATTCGATACAAACAGGAAAGCCTGTGATTTTGGTTAAGCCCTTTCTGGGTTATGAATACCTTTTCCCTTTCCTTCAGTGGTGGAAGCTTTCCATCCAAAATTTCGACGAAACATTTTCCGCATAAACCTTTTTGGCTGCAGTAAAGGCTGAGAGGAATTCCTGCTTGCAGGATTTTCTCAGCTAAGATATCACCCTCATCTGCCATGATTGTTTCATTCACAGAGGGGATATCAATTTTATACCGCTCGGTATGATGCATTTCCTTCATGAATATCAGTTACTTTTTGAGAAGTTTTTTAACCAGATCGACAGCTGAAGCGCCGTCTGGCGCATAACCATCGGCCCTTATTTCATCCGCGAACGAAGAGGTGACGGGAGCTCCGCCTATGATTATCTTGACATCCTGTCTTATCCTCGCTTTCTCCACAGCTTCGATGACATCCCTCATGTAGGGCATGGTTGTTGTCAAGAGCGCCGACATCCCCACGATATCTGGGTTTTCCTTTTTTATGATTTTTAGGAATTTCTCCCTAGGGACATCAATTCCAATATCAATGATCTCGTAACCTGCCCTCTCAAGTAGTATACAAACAATCTTCTTACCGATATCATGCAAATCTCCTTTCACAGTGCCAATCACGATCTTTGCTTTTGGCTTTATTCTCTTCTGGATCAGCAAAGGCTCGATGATATCCATCCCGGCTTTCATAGCCCTTGTGGCGATCAGGACTTCTGGAATAAAGACCTCATTATTCTTGAATTTGACACCGATGGCATCCATACCGCTGGTCAAACCATCATTCATGATCCTCTGGGGAGAGATATTTTGTAAGAGAGCCGATCTGGTCAGTTCTTTCACCGCAGAAGAATCTCCGTTTTCTACGTTAAAGGCAATCTCTTTTAGAATCTTCATGGATGATAATTTCCAGAGAAATCCTGCGATTCAAGGAACAATTTATCACTTAGGGATGACAAAATCTAGCACTTTGTTTTAATTATTTGTAAAATTATGCTAAAATTGGTAGGAGTTGCTCTGAATATGAAGATTGAATCCTGCATACCAAGAAAAAAATTCAACAGACTCTCCAGGAGCTTTGTGTCAACAACAGGATTGCCTCTCATCCTGGTTAGCTCAAAAGGGGATATCATCTATGGATCAAACTCATGTCAATTATGCGGGAGACTCCTCGGCAAAAAAAATCTAATGTTGATAAAAAATTGCAACCTAAAGATGATAAGCGCCGTAAAGGAGGCCTTCCGTTGGGGGGAAGGATATATCACAACCTGCCCCATAGGGCTCATCATGTTCGCTATTCCCATAGTCTATGATAAAAAATTGATCGGCGGTCTCTTGAGCGGCTTTGCCGTCTTCCCTGAAATGAGAAAAGATATAGATGAAGAAATCTATGCCAATTTAAGAGAATACAGCAACTCTCCTCTAGATTTTGACCTGGGTGAGCACAGGATGAGAGTTTTCTCCCTTGCAGAGGTAAGAGAATATGTCTCGGTTTTATTCCTGTTAACCAGAAAATACAATATCAATGACATCAATTTCCTTCGAGATGTCAACGAAAAATACGTGCAACAATATAAAATCGCCAACTTTCTCGAAGATCTCAAAAAAAGCAAACATGACGTCGGAAGAAAAATATTCGATAAGCAGGATGAGATCATCCAGAAGGTTAAGCTCGGTGATAAGACAGGGGCAAGAGAAATTCTGAATGAGTTCTTAGGCTCTATCTTCTTCGAAAGCGGAATGAATTTTGAGATGTTAAAAGTGCGGATCATCGAACTGATTGTCATCATATTCAGGGCTGCCATAGAAGCCGGAGTTGAAGCGAAAGAATTATTAGGACTGAACTATTCTTATCTTACTGAGTTGAACAAAGTCACAGATACTGAAGAGCTATTGGTCAAGCTAACGGAGATATTGGAGAATTTCATCCAAAAAGTTTCCTTGATCAAGGAAAAGAAGAAGAAAATCAAGATTCAAAAAATGTGTGATTACATCGATCAAAATTTCTCAGGAAAGATATCTGCCCGTGAAGTCGCAAAATCTGCGGGATTAAGTGTCAGCCGAGCTCTGCATCTATTCAAAGAGGAAACAGGGATGTCTCTCTCTCAATACATCAATAAACTGAGGATAGATTACGGAAAATATCTTCTTCTCAACACAGACGTAAACCTCGCCGACTTGGCTAACGAAGTGGGATACTATGACCAGAGTCATTTCACAAAAAATTTTAAAAAGATAGAAAGGATAACCCCTTCCTATTTTAGGCAAAAATACAAAAACTTGTAGACATAGATCGGGAATCATCTACCGTAGAATCAATTTCATCGAAAACAAAAGATCTTTAAGAATCCTGATATAACTCCTTCTTCTGCAAGAGTGCTTTTTCAATCGCTTTCCCTACTGACCAGAGGGCATCCAGCCGGAGATGCTTGTCCGCCGTCTGATCAAAAAGAAAACAGGTTCTCGCGGGAAACTCCTCGTCCTTTTTCCAGAAGATGATCCTCACCGGAAGGCGGGGAAACATAGGTAGTTCAAAGGATATATCTCCACCATCTACTCTTATGCCTCCGCAGGAAAGACATGCCTCTCGAAAGCTACTCAAATCCTGACCAAATGTCTCTTCTAAACGTCTCACAGGCATTTCATGTGGACCTCGGAAGAAAAGGAGGCCACCGGGAAATTGTTTCTCACTCATCCATCGACCAGCGCAAGCAATCTCCTGAGCCCCGATAAGATAATTTACTGTAGAGAGCTGAAGGTAAAAGCCAGGAGAGAAAGATGTCAAAGAGTCAGCATCTAGAATGATTTGATCCCCGGGACTAACATGATAGTCGCGGTTGAGGATGCGAAGTCTGTACCTCTTGAGAGTCCGGTCATAATTTGCCAGACTCCGTTGGCTGACATCTTCAGGATTCATTCCGTTAAGAATATTCCAGAGTTCTTGATGAATCATGTTCTTCGTTAGGATTGAAAATAAAGGCAGTTCTATTCTATTCTTGAGAACACTCCTTGTAAAACCAAAAGTCTCGGTTTTCTTGCCAACAATAAAGGGGAAAGGTATAGTATTGATAATGAAATGTCCAGGGCAAGATACAGGCCACTGGAAACCTGGTGATATTCTCGAAACTCAATGTCCTTTATGCGGCTCTCAAATCAAGCTTTTTCAAGGACAATAACCGAAAACAATGCAAGAGCTGAGAGAAATGAATTCCGAACCCAAGACTGGGTTTGAGATGCATTTGAATGGTGGGAATGTGTTGAACAATACATGGGATTGGAAATGATAAAAAAAAGAGTACGACAATTTCCAATCAAATGAAAGGAGGATTATGATGCGTCTTGAAAATAGAGTCGCCTTGATAACTGGAGGAAACTCAGGAATCGGGAAGGCCACAGCCATCCTGTTCGCTCAAGAGGGAGCAAGGATCTGTATCACGGGTCGCGACGAGCCAAGATGCCAAGAGGTGGTCAGGGAAATAAAAGAAAAAGAGGGAGGAGAGGCCATCTATGTCTGTGCCGATGTCCGCGATTCGGAAGAATGCCGAAGGACAGTGGAGAAGACATTAGAGGCCTTCGGCCGACTGGACATCCTCTTCAATAATGCAGGCGTGTATTTCCCGAACAATGTTTTAGACTGTTCGGGGGAAGAGTGGGATCTCACAATCGATACCAACCTCAAGGGGACATTCCTGATGTCAAAGTTCGCTCTTTCTCCGATGATCGAACAGAGAAGCGGTGTCATCATCAACAACGGCTCAGGATGGGGGATAGTGGGCGGCAATAAAGCCGTTTCCTACTGCGCTTCCAAAGGGGGTGTTGTTCTCATGACAAAGGCCATGGCCATCGATCATGCCACCCAAGGCATCCGTGTCAATTGCCTCTGTCCCGGAGATGTCAAGACCCCGATGCTCGACGAAGACGCAAAGATGCGCGGGTTGACATGGGAAGAATACCACGAGCAAGCTGTAGCGCAACGTCCGATGGGCCGGATTGGAACCCCCGATGAGATTGCCAAAGCCGCCCTCTTCCTGGCCTCGGATGACTCTTCTTTCATGACAGGTGCGACACTCGTGGTTGATGGGGGTGGGACTGCAGATTAGCGTTTTCGAATGATTCTCTATTGTGGCTGATTCCTTCACAATACCCTACAGTGAACCTGAAAAGAACAACGCAGCAGCAGTGTACAGCTTCCTGGCCAATATAACATCTTCCAGTCTTATGCTTTCTTCGGGTGAATGGGCATAATCCAACTCACCCGGTCCCCAGATGATTGAGGGGATTTTTGCCTCCCTTGATATCAGTGCTGCATCTGTCCAAGCCGGGAACACTCCAAGAGGTTCTGCTGCCATATTGTATTCGAGTAGCGCTTTCTGAGCCGCTGTGACGACAGGATGGGCTGGGTCGATGGTGACCGGGCCATGGAGCATCGTGGCCATGCTGTCTGAAACTCTGAACACCTTTGTCTTTAATCCCGGCCGCTCACTCCGAATTTTCTTGAGTAAGATTTCAAAGTCTTCAAAAACTTGTTCAATGGTTTCTGTGTTCACCCATCGCCGGTCGAGTTTAATCTGACAGTGTGCAGCCACTGTGCTCGGCTGATCACCTCCCTTAATAGTGCCTATATTCACAGCAGGAAGACCTAACACGGGGTCGCGCCTCTTCTGGAAATCCAGAATAAGCTCATTCTCGATGAGTTGGACAAAATGGGCCGCCGCAGAGATGGCGTTGATGCCGGATTCAGGAGTCCCCCCATGAGCCGCCTTTCCTTCGAAATCAACCGCCAGCCACTCCAATCCTTTGTGGCCGATATCAATCCGGTTGCTTGTCGGCTCGCCTACAATCGCGGCATCGGCTTGAAACCCACTTTTGACCAGATGTTCCGAACCTCGAGTCTGTGTTTCTTCATCAATGATGGCCGCAAAACTCAGTTTACCAGAAGAAAGCTTGCCGGATGTCTTCAGGCCAACAAGTGTTCCTGCCATGGCTGCCAATGCTCCTTTCATATCCGCTGTTCCCCGACCGTAAAGCCTTCCGTCTTTTACCTCTGCAGCAAAAAGATCAACAGGACTTTTCTCGTTGGGTGGCACAGTGTCTGAATGACCGCACAACAAGAGGTGGAGGCCCGGGTTCAGTCCATCAATCGAAGCCAATAAGTTCGGCCGCCCATCACAGACTTCAGTGACTTCAAGCTCGATACCGTAAGCTCTCAAGAAAGCCTCCAGTTCCTGCACGACTGCCTTTTCTTGCTCAGGGATGCCCGGATAGCTTCGCGCTTTCACCAATCGGATCAAAAGTTCAATGATTTCCGCATCAAGAGAGTTTTTATCATATAAGCTTTTCACTTTTTTCATGGTACCTCCTTCCCGTTAAAATTGGGCAGACACCGCCCTTACATTTTGTCCTATCTCGGGATGACAGGCAGGATGAGCCGAGAGGGATGTTTGTCATCATGGTAGATGGTCTGTTTTGCACATTCCAATTCCGCATCTTCACCGAAGGGATGCCCCGTGTTGGGATTTCGGTCGATGTGGGGAAAATAGCTGCTTGTGATGGAAACCCTTATCCGGTGTCCCTTTTTGAAAACATGGCTTGTGAACATCAGACCGATATCGAACTTATAAATTTCCCCCGGAATTAGTAACGAAGGCTTAGATTCAGAATCACGGTACCTGGCTCTGATCACTCCGGATAGAGGTGGGATGATGTTCTGGGAGAAGCCGTTGGGATACACATCGCTCACCTTCACGATAAAATCCGTATCCTTCGCAGAGGAAGAAGCGAATATTTCCGCCTTTATCGGCCCTGTGGCTTCAAGGTCCTTTTTCAACGGATCTGAAGTGTACACCAGAACATCGTTTCTCACCTCTACTGATCTTAAGTCCCGTGCTCCTGGTTTTTCGAAGAAATAGTCAGTAACCGGATTGGACGGATCATAGGTAAAGCGGTCTGGTTTTTCGTTTCTAGGAATTTGTCTGTTCAATGTTCCGTCACCCCAGTGTGAGTTGGCCAAGCTGCTGCTGTGCAGATAAAAGGAAGTGTATTCTGTTCGAGATAAAGGCCATTCTTCTTCGTCTCGCCACACGTTGTCTCCCATGACGAATAACCGAATAGGCGGCTCCTCCAGAATACCGTTATCAATATCTTTGAGCCAGAAGTCGAACCAGCGAATAGCCAGCGCATCGACATCGATTATGGCTTCCGGCCCAAAATCCAGGTCCCCCGACTTCGAAGAACCACTGCTACAGTGGGTCCAGGGGCCGATGATGAGTTTCTGGCCCCTCCTTGCCTGATCTGTCTTGCCGTTGGCTTTCATTCCAAGATAATTGATAATGGCTCCGGGCTGTCCGTAACCGTCGTCAAACCATCCGGTCAGGTTGTAAGCGGGAACACTCACATTCTTATGAGCGCTCTCGATATCTGCAAAATCCCAGAATGGACCATCATCAGGGTGAGCAAGCCATTCGTAATAGTAAGGACAGAATCCTTTCAAAATCGGAAGATTTCTCAAAGGAAGATATTCAAGCCATTTCCATTTGTTCTTTTCCCATGGAGGATGACTCTCTTTGTGAGCATCCTGTTTATCGCTCATGCCTCGGCGACGCGTAATCTCAGGCAGCCGGCCGTAAAGCCAGCCTATCCACGAGAGATCAAAGGTCCCTCCGAAATAGAAAAAATGCCGGGCGTTTGCAAAAGTGCCCTGAGGAAAAATAGCCTCTAAATGAGGGGGATCGGCTAAAGCCGCAAGCCACTGCACGGCTCCCAGATAGGAACACCCATACATTCCAACCTTACCATTGACGTACGGCAGGGTTGATGCCCACTCGATAGAATCATAACCGTCGTTTATTTCCTGAACATAGGGAAGAAATTCCCCCTCTGAAGAATAACGCCCTCTCACGTCTTGGATGATGACCACGTATCCTTTTTGCGCCGCAAGAGCAGGGAAGGAGGAATACTCACAGTAGCTGTTTTTGTTATAGGGAGTCCTGATGAGTACAGCCGGAAATTCACCTTGAGCATCAGGCCTGTAAACATTGGAAAAAAGTCTGACACCGTCTCTCATCACACCGGGAACATCTTTTTCAACACGAGCATTATGATGTTGAGCTTCTGAAGAGGTTATCATGGGTAGAGACACCAAAAAAACTAAGATGACAAAAAGAAGTCCATTATTGAGGAACATACGTACCGAAAGTTTCATTGTTTTCCTCTTAAAAAATGATATGTTATGAGCCCGGCTTGATAAGAGCCAAACATGCGATTTTCTGAAAGCAGCGATAATCTTCATGAATATCAGTATTTTAGCCTTATGCCTGAGCGATCTCAGTAGGAAGCTCTATCCTCAGGTCTTCTTTTCTCTCGGAGACTCTGAGCAAAATCGAAAAAATGAGACCCACAAATCCCAAAGAGGCAAACATAATCATAGCATAGGTATAGTTTCCTCCAGAAATATCTGTCAATCTTCCCGTAAGCCAAGGAACCACAGCCATCCCGATATTCTGGAGCAAGGTCATCAAGCCAAAGGCTGTGCCCAAGTATTTTTCCTCGACAATAAGAGGGATGGTCGGCCACAAAGCAGCTGGGACCAGAGAGAAGGAAAATCCGAGCATCACCATGGCTATCGCAGGAGGAAGGTGGGTCAGGCCCAGGAAAGCATGAGCAGGGACCAGTAAGAGTGATCCGATAATTATCATCGTGGCTCTTTTCCCAAATTTATCGACAAGAAAACCAAAAAGTGGGGTAAAAATCATCGAGCCGATGACAATGAGCGACGTATAGAAGCCCCCTTTGACAGCACTGAACCCAAATTTTGTCTGCAAAAACACTGTGGAGAAAGCCGTGAACGGAAAAATGGCTGAATAAAAAGTCATGCTGAGGATGGACACAAACCAATAGGAGAGTTTGAACCTGAAGATATCTAGGAAAACAAACTTTTCAGTTTTTTCTCTTTTTCTTTGTTCTTTAAAACCCCTCTCCGATGCTCTGTCTATTCCCGAATAGACGAGAAACAGAGCAAAACTTATGAACATGATGACTGATGAAACCCAAATGGATAGCCGCCAGGAGTCACCGAGCGCCTGGATGCGGGGAGAAGAATTGTGGGCAGCAATTGTTCCGAGTCGAGCAACAGAGAGGGCCAGGGCAAAACCAAGGGCGAGCTCTTTTCCCTTGAACCATTTCGAAAGAATCTTTGTTTTTGTGATCAGGAGCGACTCTCCGCCGAGTCCGAAGATGAATCTTCCGATGAGCATGATGAAAAATGTGGGGCCAGCAGCAGTCAGGAGGACTCCGATCGCACAAAGGGCCGCAAACAGAGTCCCCGCCTTCCTGATGCCGATTTTATCTAGAAGAATACCCCCCAAGAGAACCATGATAAAATTGGGCAGACTGTAATAACTGAAGAGCAGGCCGTACTGGGCTCGCGAAATCCCCATCCCGTCGATGATATAAGAAGCTATCGGACTGATCGCATCAAAAGCATAATAGGCACCAAAGACTACTATGCCCATTATCATCAGGACGGCCCATCTTAACTTCAGATCTGCTTCTTCTTTCGGAGTCTTCACCAAAGCTCCTCTAAGCAGAATTTTGGGGGTTGAAGGCTGTGCAATCCATCATGAAGGTTAAGCCTTTTTTCCAGGCCCGAATAGGACTTTACCCGGAAGTTCTCCTGTATGCTCTCCTTTATCAACAACCACTTTCCCGTTGACAAAAACCTTATCGATGCCAGCAGGATATTGTTTAGGCTGTGTGTAAGTTGCTCTGTCATCGATAGAATCAGGATCAAAGATAACAAGATCGGCAAAATATCCTTTTTTGATAATCCCCCGATCTTGCAATCCCATTTTCGCCGCGGGCATGGACGTCATTTTTTTTATGGCTTCTGGCAACGAGACAAGTTTTTTCTGCCTGGCATAAAGACTGAGAAAGCGAGGGAAGGCACCGTAGTTTCTTGGATGGGGAATCCCCTTATTCAGCTCACCGTAGGGAGCAAGGGCAGAACCATCTGATCCCAACATGACCAGAGGGTGTTTCAAAACCATCTCCGTATTATCATCGCTCATCCCGAACCCTACGATAGAGACATATCCTTCTTCTCTTATGAGTAAATCACAGGCAAACTCATAAGGATCTTGTTTAAGCGTAGCAGCGGCTTCATGAATTCTTTTCCCTTCAAGCCAGCTGTTTTCATCTTTTTCGACACCCACGATGAGCATACTCTCCCACGAGTTGTTGTTCTTGACGCTCATGATTGTTTCTTCCTTCATCCTCTCCCTGGTTTCACCATTTTTTAATCTTTTCACAAGTCCTTCTGCCCCTCCATCCCTGGCCCATTTCGGGTAGAATACGCTCAAGCCTGTACTGTACGCAGTGTAAGGGTACCGTCTGCGGTCACCGGAAGACCCCGCTCATAAGCTCTCTCAATCAGGTCAATCATCAAAGGCATCTTCCACCAATTGATATTTCCGGATATCTTCAGGTGTGAAATCTGAAGGGGCAGGCCTCCGCTCTCCGCGATAAAGATGGATTCACCTACAGCTTCTAAGGCCAAGCTATCTTCGCTCCGGATGTGGGTCGAATAAAATCCGCCGAATCTGGCGACAACGCGGCAAAGTTTGACGAGTTCATCCGAACTTGCGAAACCGCTTGGCGCATATTCCAACCCTGTCGATAAACCGAAGGCCCCCTGCTCCATAGCTTTTGCAATAACTCCCTTCATGCGCTCCATCTCTTTTTCTGTCGGCGCTCGCATCTCTTCTCCCATGACAAAAGCACGAACAGTTCCGTGGCCTACGAGTGAGGCGAAGTTGACGGCGATTCTTTTCTTATTCAATAAGGATTGCAGCTGCGCAAGGTTAGCCCAGTCCTTTTGTGCAGATTTTTTAAGGGGGAAATCCGAGCCGCCGCAGTTCCCACTGAGTTCTGTGGTCACTCCCTGCCTGACTTTGCTTTCAGCTCTGGGATTAACCAGAAGGTTTGAGTCTGTGTGGGAGTGAATATCGATAAATCCTGGGGTAACAATTTTTCCGGACGCTTCAACGATTGACCTCGTCTTTGCGCCTTTGAGATCACCTTTCGTCTGGATTCGCTCACCAACAATTCCTACATCAGCCAAATACGCTTTGTCACTAACGCCATCAATGATGAGACCTCCCTCTATGATCACATCAAAAGCTTGAGCCGCCATCAAACCGCTGCCGATAATCCCTTCTCTTGAAATCCACAGTGCCACTCCGGCGCTGATCCCTTTTTTCAAAAAGTCCCTGCGTTTTGTTTTCTTTGCCATAAAAGAATCCTTCCTTTCCTTTGTGTTATCTGAGTCGGATTTTAAAGAGGCGGTCGTTTTCTTACTGAAAATCGGTCTCATCATTTCCGAAGTTTTATTCTCACAACACTAGAAGAGAAAAAGTCTCGCATTTTTAAAGGTTTTTGTAAATAAGAACATATATATCTCATAGTCATGGTCAAGAAGCTTGACTCGAACAAAAAAAGAATCCCTAAAATCCCGTTTAGTATCTTGAAAATGGGAGGCAAAAAAGGTACAGTTTGAGCATGAAATGTCCAGGTCAGGATACACGCCATTGGAAACCAAGAGATATATTTGAGACCAAATGCCCCTCATGCGGTCTTCTAATCGAGTTCTTCAAGGACGATCCCAGAAGACAATGTAAACACTGCCGAAAATGGATTCCAAATCCTAAACTCAACTTGGGATGTCTGGAATGGTGCGAATATGCTGAACATTGCGCAGGTCCGGAAGTATTGGATAAAACAAAGAAAAAGTAATCAACATATTCTATATTGTCCTCTCGACAGCAGTTTTCCTTAAGCACCTGTACTCCTTCATGGACTTAACCGTCAATCCTCTAAGTTCACTGAAGATACTACCTAGCAATAATAGCCCTATCTTATTTCGGAAATCTAATTTTCGATTTTTGACATCAAAATTTTCCTATGCTATAAGCCTATCAAATGAACAATAGGAAGATTATGATGGATGGGAGGTAAATCCAATGCAAAAAAAATTCAAGTCCTTATTTTTGATTTTTACTTTACCATTCATCTTATTTTCCTATACGCCTCCATCAGAAGAGCCAAAAACCACCGTCGAAGCCACTCCTGCGGTCTACGAGTTCTCGATAGAAACATCATGGCTCACCATGAAAGATGGAGTCCGATTATCGGTAACATTCTTCAAACCTGTACCCCGAGCTCCTGGAGAAAAATTCCCCGTTCTTTTCGAGTTTTTACCCTATAGAAAGGAGGATTCTTTCTATCTCCGTGATTATCCCCTCTACAGCTATTTTGTCCGTCACGGATTCATCATGGCTAAGGTTGATATTCGAGGGACCGGATCATCCGAGGGGGCTGTCCCACCCCGAGAATACTCAGAGCGGGAATTGGACGATGCCATGGAGATCATCGATCAACTCTCTAAGCTGCCCGAATCGAACGGCCGCATCGGCATGTGGGGCATATCTTGGGGAGGGTTTAACGCCATCCAGGTGGCCATGCGTCAGCCGCCAGCTCTAAAAGCAATTCTAGCCCTCGATGCCTCTGATGATCTTTTTCATGACGACGTCCATTATATCGACGGGGCTTACCACGTGGATGCTTACGAGCTATCCATCGATCATGATAACGGCCTTCCTCGATCACCGGACTATGAGCTGGACGAGGCTTACTTTCGAGACCGCTTTAATGCCTATCCTTGGTTTCTCACTTATCTCAAACAACAGACCGATGGCGATTTCTGGCGGAAAAACTCTCTGAGGTGGCAATACGATAAGATCCGTATCCCAACCTATCTGATCGGAGGACTTCTTGACGGTTACCGGGATAGTGTCCCCCGGATGCTTGCTCATATGAAGGTCCCGGTTAAGGGTGTGATCGGCCCCTGGACTCATGCCTGGCCCGACAACGGCCTACCAGGCCCCAATTATGAATGGCGTTACGAGGCTGTCCGCTGGTGGGACTATTGGCTCAAAGACCGCAACACCGGGGTTCTTGAGGATCCTCGTTTTGTCGTCTTCATTCGAGAAGGTCATGGTCCAGACGCCGACCTGCAGATGACACCCGGCCATTGGGTTTGTGTGGATTGGCCAATCCCTGAGATGGAATGGAAATCGTACTTCCCCGATAAAGATAACCATCTTCTGCTCAAGCCGGGAAGCACAGGAGAATTAGATCTGCTGTATGTTCCGAGCTACGGACTAGCCACAGGATTATGGTGGGGCGAGCCGACTGGGGATATGCGCCCGGATGATGCAGGAAGCCTGGTTTTTGATAGCCCTGTGGTTGAGGAGGCCTTCGAGGTCGTCGGGTTTCCTCGAGTAAAGCTTCGGGTATCGGCCGATGCTCCGCTGGCCCATTGGATCGCCCGGCTCGAAGATGTCCAGCCGGATGGCACGGTCTCCCTCGTTGCTGGCGCTCTGATCAACGGCTCGCAGAGAGATTCACGGCTTGAACCCAAGCCTCTTGTACCTGGAGAGGTCTATGATATCGCTTTTGAATTGCACTTCACGACCTGGACTTTTAAACCCGGTCACCGCGTCCGCCTGGCCGTTTCCAATGCCTTATTTCCGATGATCTGGCCTACGCCTTATCCGATGACGACTAAGCTTGTTGTCGGTGGAGAATTTACCCAGTTAGAAATACCGATTCTCCCTCCTGGAAAACGCAGGGCACCTGACTTCAAGCTGCCTGAACCTCGAGAGCAGCGACCGGATGCAAGGTATCTGGAAGTTGAATCCTGGCCCCATGGATTCTACGAACAGAAGAAGGACCTATGGACCTCGAATTTCAGTGTCGAATGGAAAGGAATAAAGGATTACGAAATCCAAGGCCGAAAATATTTCACATATGAAAGAGATTATCACGAGACTAACGATCTGAATCCAGCCGAATCATCTTACCAGGGGGAAGCAGGCGCCCGAATCGAGCTCGAAGACCGCACCCTCGAATTGCACACGATGATCGACTTGAAATCCAACGAAAAGACCTTCCATGTGATTTTTGTGCGGGAGATATATGAGAATGGCACCCTAGTGAGACGCCGAGAGTGGAAAGAAGATATCCCACGGAAATTTCAATGATACATCATGGCTTTTGTCCTTTTCTTTTAAATTGTTGATTAAAACTCACTTTTTTTATATTAAAAGATTGAATTCAACATGAGTCCTCAGAACGATGCTGGAGGAAAAATTGAAGCATAAAATGCATAGACCCACATATCTAAACACTCTCATCTTGAGCTTTTCTTTGATTATAAGCTCAGGGCTCCACCATCTAAGCTTTGCTGGGAGTAAAGAATTAAAAAAAGAGGCACTGACCGTTATCCAGAAGAAAAGCCAATTATTGATCGAGATCAGCAACTCCATCTGGGAATTTGCCGAGATCGCCCTCCTAGAGCACAAATCCGCAGAGCTCCTTGCTGATACCTTAGAAAAAGAAGGTTTTCGTGTGAAACGAGGAGTGGCAGGATTACCCACAGCCTTCGTAGCTTCCTTCGGTTTGGGAAAACCCATCATCGGCATCCTGGCCGAATACGACGCCTTACCTGGTCTATCTCAAGAAAATCTCCCGTATAAGAAAGCACTGATTGAAGGGGAGGCAGGCCATGGCTGTGGTCATAATCTTTTTGCCGGAGGAAGCCTCGGGGCTGCCTTGGCAGTTAAAGAGGTCATGGAAAAAAACAAACTGGAAGGGACAATCCGACTTTACGGCTGCCCCGCCGAAGAAGATGTGGGGGGAAAATTGTACATGGCCAGGGATGGCCTGTTCGATGACTTAGATGTCTGCCTGGCTTGGCACCCAGATTATCGAACAAAGGTGGATGTTAAAGGTAGTCAGGCCATTGACGACATGGAGATAGAATTCTTCGGGAAGACTTCCCATGCGGCTTTTGATCCCTGGAAAGGCACCAGCGCTCTCGATGCCGTGGAAATGACCGTCTTCGGCATCAACCTCCTGCGGGAGCATGTCAAGCCTTCTGTGCGGATGCATTATGTCATAACCCAAGGCGGGAAAGTTCCGAATATCGTACCCGAGCATGCCGAATTATGGCTATGGATCAGAGATTCGAATAGACAAGGAGTGAAGGTGGTCGTGGAAAAAATTGAAAACATTGTTAAAGGTGCGGCCATTGCCACAGGAACGACTTCAAAAATCAATTACAAGGGAAGCTACCATGAAATGCTCGTCAATTTCACAGGCTCAACAGCGATGCAGAAAAATCTCGAGATGATCGGACCGATAGAATACTCAGAAGAAGAGATAGCCTATGCTAAGAAAATACAGCAGGAGACTGGGACTGAAGAGAAAGGCATGGTCTGTGAGGTAAAGGAACTTGAGAAGCCTGCCAAAGATCCTGAGGGAGGCTCTACCGATGTGGCTGAGGTCAGCTGGATCGCTCCCACATTGCATGTCTCAACGACCTGTGCTCCTTTTGAGATTCCTTGGCATAGTTGGGCGGTCGTCGCCGCCTCCAAACACTCCATCGGCCACAAGGGTATGCTTCTGGCAGCTAAGATTATGGCTGCCACAACCATCGACTTTATCCTGGATGAGTCATTGCTCACCGAGATGAAGAAAGAATTCAAGGAGAAACTCAAAGGATACAGATACAAGAGTGGTATCCCCCCAGGTCAAAAACCCCCTCTTCGTGTCAAGAAAATTCGTTAATAAAACTTTTTTCTGAAAAACTCAGCTCTAATCTAGCCTTTCTCAACCGAGTGGATAATCTTTAGAAGCTCGGCTTCCAACTTGGAGTCGAGAGGTTCTGGTTTGTGGGACACCATAATGTTTTTCACCTTTTCCCGAGCCCAATCCCGGGCTCCATCGCCTTTCTCTTCCCATTCGGTATAAGGTCGCCTGTCCATGAGTGTGGGAAGCCAGAGCTTTCGCATATTGTTCAGAGTATGTTCATGCGTTAAGAAATTCCCACCGGGCCCAACATCTCGGATGACATCCAACGCGAGTGTCTCTTTATTCACTTCGATGCCTTCCATCATCTTGTGGATAATGCTAAAAATCTCACAGTCCATAATCATCTGTTCATAAGACCAGATGGTGCTTCCATTCAAGAGTCCAACACCCAAAAGCATATCAGACATCACCACAGCCGCCATGAATGCGGAAAGACTGTTATCAATCCCAGCCTGCCAATCAGGTTCCTTAGCTCCTGTGGCAAATGACCCCATGGAAAGAGGTAGGTTGTAAAAATCTGCAAGCCTGTTGGTGGCCGCTCCGAAAAGAAAATCCTCTGGTCCCCCTCCTGTATAAGCCCCGGTGCGCAGATCCATAACTGTCTGGGCGGCTGCATAAAAGACAGGTGTGCTGGGGTACGCCAGCTGGATAAGCGCCAACGCACTGATGACCTCAGCATTTCCAACAACCAGGTTTCCTACTAAGGTGGCTGGTGCTGTTGATGCACAGGAAGCCATGGTCATGAAACCCACAGGCAGACCCGCTTCTGCAGCCACCAAGGCCGCCTCCAAGCTTCCTCCATCTTGAGCAAGAGGAGAAATAGTGCATTCCATGAGAGAAAGAATCGGCTTTTTACGCAGTGCTTCCCGGCCGCCGACAAGAGTGGAAGCCATCTCTACGGCTCCATGAGCTTCTTTCTCAGAATAGATACTCTCAGTCTGAACGTGCTTCGTCGAATTTTTCCAGATCGCAGATAGTTCATGCAGCCCGCGCACCTCGGGGGGACAGTCCTGAGCTGAAACAGGTACCCAATGGAAGGCAATCTCTTCTGTATAATCGGCCACACGGGTAATATCCGCCACATCCTGAAGGCAGGATCGGCGACGCTCTCCTGTCGAGATGTCGATAATCTCCACCCCACATCCATCAGTGCCGACATAGACATGGTTTCCGTCCAGAGGCAAATCCCTGGTGGGATCCAGAGCAGACAGTGTATAGACCGATGGCGCTTTTTTTAGAGCCTCTTCTATTACCTGAACTGGAACTTTAACGATCATCGTATCCCGGTCAACTTTGGCCCCGTGAGATGCCCAAATATCCAGGGCTTTTGAAGAAGGAAATTTCACTCCGACTGACTCAATGATGTCCAGCGTTGCTCTATGAATAGATTTAACATCATCTTGGCTGAGGATGTTTATATTCAGACGAGGGTTGGTTATTGATTTTATTTTTCCTGTCATAGTATTTCCCTATAATGTGAATTCACTGTTCTCTCATCCTTGTCTTTTCGCTTTTCTCTTCCAGAAAAGAAAAGCAGGAATACCTAAAGCCAATATGAACAATCCTATCATCGATTTCCCTGGCTGAGCAAAAACCGTGTTAAAAAAAACAGCGATGTTAATCAAGACGAAAATGAGGGGAAGAACAGGATATCCCCAGGCTCTGTATGGCCTTTTTCTCTCGGGCTGTTTGTACCGGAGGACAATCACAGAAAGCCCCGTAAGGGCAAAAAAGATAACCAAGGCAAAGACTACAAACTCGAACAAAGCCTGGTATGTCCCAGAAAGACAGAGAAGGACAGCCCAAATGGCCTGACCGGTCAGGGCCTTTGTCGGAACATGGTAACGAGGATGGATGTAGGTCATGCTTTGAAAAAACGAGCCATCTTCAGCCATTGCAAAATAGACTCTCGGCCCGTAGATGATCGTCGCACTCAGACAGCCGAAAATTGAGATCATGATGGCTGCCGATATAACAATGGTAACCGATGATCCAAAAAGCTGAGTCGAAGCCAGCTCTCCAATCCGGGCTACTCCTTTCATCTTCTCAACCGGAAGGGCCATGACATAGACAAGGTTCACCAGACAGTAAATGAGGGTGACACTAAGAGTCTCCAGGATAAGACCAACAGGAATATTCCTCTCAGGCCTCTTTATCTCCTCTGCGGTGCAGTTGACAGCGTACCAGCCATCATATGTCCAGAATACCGCGATAAGCGCCAGGCCAAAAAACGTAAAGACTTCAAAACTGAATCCAGAACCTCCCTGAAACATTTGGTTGAGGTCTGTCAGGCCAGATTTCTTGCCAAGAAACAGACCGAAGATAATTATCCCGGCAACAGAGGCCAACCTTAAGAAAGTAAAAATATTCTGGACGAAAACCCCACTCTTTATACCGAAGTAATTGACTCCCGTTAGAATCAGAATGGAAGCCGCAGCAACAAGCTGGCCAACCGAAAGGGAATAGGAAAGCCCCCAGATATTCATCTGAAAAAGGTAAGATTGTGTGGACAAGAAGGGAATAAAGTATCCTACGAATTCAGCAAAGGCGACCGCCAAGGCAGCAATGCCTCCGCACATGATAAACCAGAAGAATCCCCAGCCGTAGAAAAACCCAGCCCAAGAGCCATAGGCCTCTCGAATATAGATATACTGCCCGCCGGCCTGGGGGTACATAGCACCCAACTCGGCAAAAGTCAAGGCTCCGCTGAGCGTTATGAATCCTCCAACCAGCCAGACAAGCAGTATCAAACCCGGAGAGGGAAGATATTCGGCGATGAAACCGGTGGTCATGAATATCCCTGAACCGATAACAGATCCGATAACCAAAAAAGTCGTGTCCAGAAGGTTCAATTCTCTTAAGAATCTCGATTTTTTTTGATTATTTTGATGAGTCATTCGTCTCCCTATCCTTCTGAATTCTGGAAAAAACACCGGAGTTCACTCTCAGGGATTGTCTCCAACATTCTTCCTAATCTTCCTCTCACTGGAGTGGCTTTGGCTAAAGACCGGAAGATAGCTTCTCTGACCGCTTCCAAGCCAGCCAAAATAATCTTCTCTAAGAGGCTGTCATCCAAAAGCTGAAAATCAAAAACTTTCGGACCATCCTTCTCCATACTCATGGCATTTGCCGTCGTAAATAAAACACAATTGATAGAATCAGAACTGCTGGAAGCCATACTCATCATTGGCAAATGAGTCACCATACTGCTCGTGATCTGCCTGATTTGGTAGGGAACTAGGGGAATATCAACTCCGAGAATGATAGTCAACGATCCCGATCTGGTCTGATTCTCCCTGGAAGCTGATTTTCCCTTTGTTAAGGATATATCGTTGCCATGATTCGAGGCCACGAGGGATCCTATGGTGAATCGTCCGGAGCCTAAGGAGATAATTCGTGAGGATGTCCCGACACCTCCTTTCCAAGTATAAGCTCTCAGGCCCAAGCCAATCCCAACAGAACCTTCTTCCACCTTGTTTTCGGTTGCTGTGTGGAAGACCTTAAGAATATTCTGCTCCTCTAAGAATCCCAACCTGATATCGTTTAAATAGGAGTCGTCAATCCCGATGACAAAGGGCGGCCAGATTTCCACTCTATTAAGTGAAAAGCCGTAAGACAGTATGGCATCGTACACTCTTCCGACATTGAAAGAATTGGTGATAACTATCGGAGAATTCAAATAACAGAAATCATCCATCACCTCAAAGCCGGTGATTTCATCTTTTCCCCTGATTCGAGAGCAACTCAGGAATAATCGCATCTCTTTATCCATCGGGTAGGGGAGGACAGCGGTTAAGCCAGTCCGAACAGAAGCCATTCTCCCAGCTTTATCTTGGATATCTTTATTCAGACTTAAATGTCCCACTTTCACTCCTTTAACATCTGTTATGGAGTTTTTATCCCCATGTTGATATTTATTTTTTTTGAGTATTGTTCCTTCCGCTATTTTTGCTTCATTCATGTTTGTCAGCTCCTATCCTCAAATATTTCTTCATAATCTTTTTAACCTGATCCAACGGAATGCCGTAGGCCGCGTTGCCATCACGGCCGATGATAGTGCTAGCAGAAGTTATAGCGTTGACAATGGCTTCATGTGTGGCTTCGACAGTCGCTTGATACAGAGGTGTTATCCAGAAATCACTTACGGATTTTATGTTAAGGTAGAGATGAGATTGACTCCTCGGAATTTTATTGGCTGTGGAGAAGGCAATAATAATGTCACCGCTTCCTGTGTGAGAAATAGCTCCAGTCTGGGCCAACCCCATGGCCACTCTTTTGGCTATTTTCTTCAGTTGAAAAGGCAAAAGAGGAATATCGGTGGCTGCAACGAGGATGATTGACTTTGTCTTTCCTGATTTATACTTAAAACCTTGGATTTCTTTCCCGACCGGCACTCCATCTATGCGGAATTCGTCCCGGCCCCCTGTATTTGCCATCACCAGGACTCCGACAGTGTATTTTTCGCCGATTTTCCGGGAAGCAGTCCCTATGCCTCCTTTGAACCCAAAAGAAGTCATCCCTGTACCGCCCCCTACCGCGCCCTCATCAACTTGACCGCTTTGTGCATTTTCGATAGCTTTGAAAACATCCTCCTCTGAAATCTGACGGCTTTGGGTATCGCTTAGAAAATCATCAAAGCACTCGGCCACAACTGGGTAAAAAATATCCTCCGAAACCTCCGGATCCAGATGGTTTTTTAAGAAATATTTAACGGCCGCATCATAAACAATTCCTACGTTGTATGTACCAGTCAGAAAAATGGGCGTCTTCAGTTTTCCTGTCGTCACCAGAGATGCAATACCTGTCATCTCTCCCCAGCCGTTCAAGTTAAAATAAGAGGCGAACACGTTTTCATCAAGAATATTCCCAGGATGGGGAAGGATAACCGTCACTCCAGTTCTTACAGCTCCTTGGCCTTCTCCCTTGATAATAGTCTTCTGCCCGACTTTCACACCCGCCACATCTGTGATGGCATTAAAAGGCCCTGGCTTCATGGCGCCTAGCTTAATCCCAAGCTCACGTATCCTTTGTCTCGGAGAAGGGGAGGGGTGATCCCCAGGTCGGGAATCCGAAAGCACTGATTCAAAACTTCGCATTGATAATAATGGTAATCCACCTAGCGAGGTTTTTATGAAGTGACGACGATCCATATTCCCTCTCCTATAAAAGTAAAATTTGTCTTGATCTTTATTCTTTCTCAATTCCTAATATTTCTGATATTTTATCAAGCTTGATGACTGCATTCTTTATAGCCTCTTCGAGATCCCTTAGCGATCGTCTAACACCCTCTTCGTCTCCGGCTTCGGCTGCTTCTGTCAAGGCAGGGAGAAGGAGCACTGCATAAGTATATCGAGCACCGAAGATGAGATGTTTGAACCAAGGACGATGGGGAATTCCTCGGGGAAGGATGAAGTCTCTTTCGATTTCTATCAGGAGTCGATTGATTTCATGGATTTTGGAGGAATCTTGGCTTTCTTTCCATGCTTCTGTCCCTAATAAATATGAAGTCACAAAAGAAGCTTTCTTCTCCATCTTGCTGATAAGGTCGAAAAGAGTCCGGGATTTCTTTTTTGAAAAGTCGAATCGTTTGGCCCATTCATCGAGGTAATTTTTGAGCCTTTGGGCATAGCATTCATAATCTAATGGAAGTAGAGATTTGTTAACAAGATCGATAACCATATGAGCCCAGATCCGAGCCAAAGCGGCCGTGTAAAGCATCCCCGGATCCCCGAAATGGCTCATCCAGTAGTAATTGTCATACATGGAGTGGTAGACTCCATAGTCTCCTGAAAAGGTCATATCTAGGGCTGGAACACCGATATGATTGAGGAAGACAGTATGATCTGTCCCGCTGCCGATAGGGTTTATCTTTCCACTTCCTCCCGCTATAACGATTGCTCCTTTTTCTCCAGTCCCCTCTCTCCATCGTTCATAGACGGATTTCTGAGACAATGGATCTTTGACTTCTTTCAAAGCTCGAATGATCATTGGAGAAAGACAGGGAACAGCTTGAACACTGAACTTTTTTCCAGAAGCAGCGCTGTCCACGTTGAGATAGGCAATCAGATCTCTCCTCAGCTTCTCCCGGTTTTCTTCTCCCCATTCTGTGGACCCGGTCAAGGTGAATTCTTCCGCATCCCAGCTGGCAAAACAAATCGTCCGTTTTGGCTGAAAATCCTTTTTCCTTGCTTCCGCCAAAACCCTAACCAACTCCATAAGACAAGCCGTACCGCTAGAGGGATCATATCCTCCAAAAACCCAAGCGTCTCGGTGATTCCCGACCAAAACAAAGCCTTCCTGGTCTGTACTTCCTATCAGGTATCCGATGACATTGGTGATTCGTTTGATCGATGTCTCGATCTGAACATCCACTCGAACCTGAGCCTCTGCTCCCCCTAACCTGTAGGTTACAGGAAGAGCCCCTTTCCATTCTTCGGGTGCTTCTTCTCCTCCCATGGACTCTAAAAGAGGTCGGGCATCTTGGGCTGAAATGGGAACACTAATGATTTCGGGAAGGGTGCGCGCCTCTTCAAGAGAGATTCTTTTACAGTGAGGTACTGAAGCCCAGCCTGGAGTCAACGGATCGCCAGGATAAATAAAATCATAGGGGATTCCACCTCTCTGGATATGGCTCATCGGACCCCAAGGGCCATCGGGAAAGACAGGCCCTCGGGAGAAGCCATCTTCCATCGGATCAGAATAGATCAAGAGAGCTGCCAGCCCTCTCTTCTCTGCTGTATAGGCCTTGAATCCTCTATAACTATAAGGCGAGGAGTATCGGACTAAAGCGATCTTCCCTTTGAGGTCTATGCCTCTCTTCTCGAGAAACTCATAATCCGCAGGATTACCGCCGTGGGCATAGACAAGAGGGGCGGTCACCACACCAGACCTTGAATACGCGTTGTAGGGAATACCGACATCTGATCTTGAAGTATCCGGATCTTCCTTGTAACTCGCTTCCTTGAGTTTCAGGCGGTATTTTTTAGGTGAGATCATCTCGACAAGAATCTTCCTGGGAAATGAAAGGAGAACGTCATAATGAACATGATGAACATTCTCCAATCCGTAGGATTTCCATTCCTTTAGAATAAATTGAGCTAATTCGTTGTTTCTGGGAGAGGAAGCCACATGGGGAATCTCGGTGAAACGTCTCAAGTATCTGTCTATTTTTTGGGGAGAGATGATGCCATCAACGAATCTTTTATAGGCCAGATGACTTTCTGTCTCTTGGCGGGAATTTTGGCTAATGGCGAACGGAAAAACGAGAAGAATCATTCCTATAAGTGTGAGCACAAAAGCAATATTTTTTAAGGACAGCAAAGGATTCATGCTGAGTTCACATTTCTTAATAATATGTCTTTCTCGATTGAAAATGTCAAAAAAATTAATTTTTGTCTTAAGCACCCTTATTTCCGTGATATAGATACAAAAATAGTATGGATAGGCGTAATGAAGGCGAGATCCTATCCGTTGGAGCCGTATAGTGGAGTGTGGGGGGGCTTCGGCGTAAACGGATTGGGTCTCGCATTTAAGGGCCTCATCCAACGACACCTTAATCACGGTTTTGGGGATGCTTCCATTTTTGTCTAAGTATGGATTAGAACGGAGGTACCAAAACAAACTATTTTTTCGAAAAAGCTTGACAAAGGAAAATCATTATATTTATATATGTTCCGTTATATGAAATATTATTTTATATAGCGGAACATCTATTGAGGCATCCACAAGACGAGAGAGATTTTATCAATTCTCTAGCACGAGGATTGACCATCCTGGAGTCTTTTGATCCAACCAATCCCAAATTAGGTATCACTGACTTAGCCCGAAAAACCGGCCTGTCCAAGAGCACGGTTTTCCGACTCGTTCATACCCTTCGCTCTCTGGGATACATCACTCTAGTACCTGGAGAGAACAAATACTCGCTAGCACCAAAGGTCTTAGGATTAGGTTTTGCTGTCCTCTCCAGCCTCGAATTAAGAGAGGTGGCTCAGCCTTATCTCATGGAACTGTCACATCAAGTTGAAGAAACTGTCAACCTAGCCGTACTCGATGGCTGGAGGTTGATCTATCTAGAAAGGATTAAAACTCATCAGATCGTGAACATCAACCTTCATGTTGGCTCTCGCCTTGAGCTCTATAATACGGCCATGGGGCGGGTGCTGGCCGCTTTCCAGAATAAGAATTGGAAAGCTCAGTACTTGGAATATCTGAAACAAATTCTTGAGGCAAAAGACTACTGGAAAAATGGGGGAGCGAAGTTGTTAACGACGCTAGAGGAAGTCAGGAATGACGGCTTTGCTATTAACAACGAGGAGCTAGTTCCAGGACTGCGGTCAGTAGCCTCTCCTGTGAGAAACAGGGAAGGGAAAGTGGTGGGAGCGGTCAATATCGCTGTCAGTTCCAGCCTCTATTCCTTGCAAAAGCTCAAAAGAGAATTAATCCCTCCTTTACAAAAGACCACAGAAAATATCTCTCTGGCTCTTGGTTACGAACCTGAGAATAAAAAGAAAAAATGACACCACGTTATCCATATGGACATATCTTCTACCGAAACCTTCATCATTCTTATCCTTTGATTGAGTCCGGAAGGGGAATATACCTTTACGATTTTAATGGCAAAGAATACTTGGATGCCAGTGGAGGAGCCGCTGTCGTCAACATAGGACATGGAGTCAAAGAAGTAGCTGAAGCGATCACTTCACAGGCCAATAAAGTGGGCTACCTGAGTGGCCTTCAGTTCAGCCATAACGCCGCAGAAGCTTTAGCTGAGAGGATCGCTGAATTCCTTCCGGCCGCTGATGGAAAGGTCTACTTTCTGTCAAGTGGCTCTGAAGCGATCGAGGCCTCAATTAAGCTTGCGCGGCAATACTGGGTTGAAAAAGGTCAAAGCAAAAAGTTTCAGGTCATCTCCCGGAAGCCAAGCTATCACGGGAATACTCTATTATCCCTTTCCGTTTCTGCCAGAGAGCATTATAAGGACATTTTTCATCCCTTGCTTATAGAAAGCCATATGATCCCAGCTCCTTATTGTTATCGATGCTTTTGTGGAGAAAAGTATCCAGAATGCAGTTTGAAATGTGCTTATGAGCTTGAAAAGAAGATCTGTGAGTTGGGTAAAGAGAATGTCTCTGCGTTCTTAACTGAGGTCATAGGTGGAGCCTCCACAGGTGCTGCTGTACCACCTCCAGAGTATTTCCATATAATTCGCAAAATATGCGATGAATACGAGGTTATCCTCATCGCCGATGAAATCATGACCGGGACCGGCCGGACCGGTAAATGGCTCGCAAGTCATCATTTCGACCTGGCCGCAGAAATCATCGTCATGGGAAAAGGTCTGACAGGTGGATATTTCCCGTTAAGTGCTTTGGGAGTTGAGAGAAGTATGGTCGATACCATCTATGAAAAGGGAAAAAGCTTTCTCCATGCCCAAACCTTCTCCCATCATCCAGTGGGGTGTGCGGCAGGTCTGGCCGTCCTGAATTACTTACAGAAGAACGACCTCGTGAAGAAATGCTCTGATAGGGGAGAGTCCCTTATAGAAAAGCTGTCGTCTCTTCTCGATCATCCTCATGTGGGTGATATTCGAGGAAAGGGCCTGCTCATAGGGATTGAATTTGTCGAGGATAAAAAGGAACAAAAACCATTCTTAAGGCAGAAAAAATATGTAGAACAGTTTATCTCGAAGGCAATGGAGAAAGGTTTAGTGGTCTGGCCTAACGTGGGGCATGCCGATGGAGCAAACGGTGATCTCATCTTGCTGGCTCCTCCTTTTATTATCACCTCCGAAGAAATCAATCGAATTATTGAAGTATTAAATGAATCCCTCTCTGAAATGAAGAATTTTCAATAAAAGGAGGAAGGAAAAGATGGAAAAAAATAAGGAGTTTAAGGTCACCTACACCACCTTAGATCCAGAGGGCTTGGAAGCTTTCCATCTATCCTATGATCAAGCTGTTAAAGATATCAAGAGCCAGTTCGGAAAGTCCCATCCCTTGTTTATCGCAGGAAGGGAGATAAAAGCAGAGGAAGAATTCGAGGATAGCAGTCCGATCAACACCGATCTCCTGATCGGTAAGTTTCAAAAAGGAAAACCTGAGGATCTCGATAAGGCTGTGGATGCGGCTTTTTCGGCTTTTAAAGGATGGCGGGACACTGACTATGAGGAACGCTGCCGAAAGATGCGGAAAGCCGCAGAGCTCATGAGTGAACAAAAATATGAGCTAGCAGCCATCATGAGCTACGAGGCGGGCAAGAACCGCTTGGAAGCCATGGGAGATGTCGAGGAGGCTGCAGATCTCATCCGTTATTACTGCGCCCAGATGGAAGAAGCCAAAGGATTCCACCGCCCTATGGGAAGATTGAGCCCTAGAGAAGAGGCCACGAGTGTTCTCAGGCCATACGGAGTGTGGATGGTTATTTCTCCGTTTAATTTCCCTTTAGCTCTGGCTACAGGCATGAGTGCGGGTGTTTTAATCTCAGGAAACACGGCTGTTTTTAAACCTTCTTCAGATACACCTTTTATCGGACTCAAACTCTACGAGATCTACAAAAAAGCGGGCCTCCCCGAAGGTGTCTTTAATTTCATCACAGGTCCGGGAGGGAAGTTAGAAGAGCCCATCTTCCAAAACAAGAAGTTATCCGGAATCGTTTTCACTGGCTCGTCTGAAGTGGGGATGAGGCTTTATAAAGGTTTCAGCCGTGATTATCCCCGCCCCTGTTTCCTGGAGATGGGCGGTAAAAATCCAGCTATAATCACAGAGAATGCGGATCTGAATCAAGCAGCCGAAGGGGTGATGAAATCTGCTTACGGCTTAGGGGGACAAAAGTGCAGCGCCTGTTCAAGGATTTATGTCCATAGGAAAGTCGAAGAAGAATTCCTGGAGAAGTTGCTGAATCACATCCGGTTGATAACGATAGGCGACCCGACAGAGCGGGATATCTACCTCGGACCGATCATCAACCAAAGAGCCATGGATACATTCAGATCAGCATCTGATATATGCCAGAATGAAGGAAAGATCCTTCACGGAGGGCATGTTCTCACAGGAGGAATTTTCGATAACGGTTTTTATGTGGAGCCAACCCTTGTGACTGGACTGCCCAAGGATCACAGGTTTTTTTATGAGGAACTCTTCCTTCCTTTCCTGGTAGAGGCTCCGGTTGATTCCCTCGAGGAGGGGATTGAAGAAGGCAACAAAGTGAACTATGGTCTGACGGCCGGAATATTCAGCCAAGAAGAGAGGGAGATCGAGTATTTCTTCAATGAGATCGAATCAGGAGTGCTGTACGCCAACAGACGAACTGGGGCGACCACGGGGGCCTGGCCTGGAGTCCAGCCCTTTTGCGGTTGGAAAAACTCCGGATCAACAGGAAAAGGGGGCTGTGGGCCCTATTACGTCCAGCAGTTCATGAGGGAACAGAGTCGCACCTTAATGAAATAAGACAACGAAGACATATGAAAAGGAGATTGAAGATTGAATTCACCGAATGAAAGAGTCGTTATTTTAAGTGCCGTGAGAACGCCGGTGGGAAGGTTTGGAGGTAGTCTAAAAAACACAAGCGCTGTCACTCTTGGGACAATAGCCTCCCAGGAAGCATTAAGAAGGGCGGAAATCTCTCCAGATCAGGTGGACGAAGTTATTTTCGGCCAAGCACGCCAGGCAGGAAACAGGCCAAACCCGGCGCGGCAGATCCTGTATAGAACAGGGATTCCGATCGAGAGAACAGCCTTCACAGTGAATAAAGCCTGCGCATCGGGGATTAAAGCCATTAGCCTTGGATATCAGTCTCTACTTCTCGGTGAGAATAATGTTGTTTTGGTCGGCGGGATAGAAAATATGTCACAAATTCCCTATTTCCTTGAAGGCGCAAGGTGGGGCTACCGTCTTGGCGATGGAGTTGTCGTGGATGGGATGTACAGGGATGGTCTGTTCTGTCCTCTGGCCGATATGATCATGGGAGAGACAGCTGAACTTCTGGCGGAAAAGTACAGCATCTCACGACTTGAACAGGATGATTATGCTTACGAGAGCCAAATGAAGGCAAAGGAAGCCATGGAAGGAGGGAAATTTGAGGATGAGATCATTCCAGTTAAAATACTGGACAAGAAGGGAAGAGACATACTCGTCGCAGCTGACGAACATCCCCGCCCTGATACAACTCCAGAAAAATTAGCCAAGCTTCCTCCAGTCTTTAAGGAAGGAGGGACGATCACCGCAGGAAATTCTTCCGGCCTCACGGATGGCGCTGCAGCACTGGTATTGACGACCAAAGCTATGGCTGAAGAAATGGATTTAAATCCTCTGGGAGAGATTCTAGGGGCATGTTCGGCTGGAGTCCACCCCAAAGAAATGGGACTGGGCCCTGTACCATCAACTCATAAGATACTGAAAAAGCTGAATTTAGAGCTATCAGACATCGATCTCATCGAGATCAATGAGGCTTTTGCTGCCCAGGTCCTGGCTGTTGAACGGGAGCTCGATTGGGATAAAGAAAAAAGAAACATAAAAGGCGGAGCTATAGCCTTAGGTCATCCCATAGGATGTACAGGAGCCAAGATCACTGTCACCCTGTTACACAGCTTAATCCAGGAGAAAAAGCACCTGGGCTTAGCCACACTGTGCGTGAGCGGGGGACTGGGAATGTCACTCATTATAAAAAGAATATAAGAAAGAGGAAAACATGGGCTTAACATACCCTGAAATAAAAACAGAATTGCCCGGGAAAAAAGCCAGAATGATTATCGCCAAAGACAAGCGTTATTGCTCCAGCTCCTACATAAAGGAGTACCCTTTAGTCATCGATAGGGGAGAGGGCGCCGTGGTGGTGGATGTGGATGGCAACAGGTTTCTGGACTTCATGGCTGGGATAGCTGTGAACGTGACCGGATACAGTCATCCGAGAGTTGTCGAGGCCGTCAAAAAACAGAGCGGGAAGTTTTTCCATATCTGTTCTACAGATTTCTATTATGACTCTTTTTCTAACCTGGCTGAACGCCTAGCACGAATAGCCCCTATATCCGGAGAAAAGAGCGTCTTTTTGACAAACTCTGGCTCTGAAGCCGTGGATACAGCCATAAAACTTGCCCGGTATCACACCAGAAAGCCCTATATCATCGCCTTTCTGGGGGCATTCCACGGCAGGACCATGGGTGCAATGAGTCTAAACGCCAGTAAGGCTAAACAGAGAAGTTATTTTGCCCCTCTTGTACCCGGGATTTTCCATATCCCCTTTGGGTATTGCTATCGATGTGCCTATCATCTTAAATATCCATCCTGTCAAATCTTCTGTGCTGATGCCATCGAGAACATTCTCTGCGAGTCACTGATGAGCCCGGATGAAATCGCCGCTGTCTTTGTTGAACCCATGCAGGGTGAAGGAGGATACATAGTTCCTCCTCCTGAATTCCATCTAAAGATGCGAGAATTCACGAGGAAACACGATATTCTTCTTGTCATCGACGAAATCCAATCAGGCATGGGACGAACAGGGAAATTTTTTGCCATCGAAAATTTTAAAGTCGAACCTGATGTTATCCTTCTTGCCAAGGGTTTGGCCTCTGGTCTTCCTTTAGGCGCTGTCATCGCCAAGAAGAAAATCATGAGCTGGACATCCGGCAGCCACGGCAGTACTTTTGGGGGAAATCCTGTAGCCTGTGAGGCTGCCCTTGCCACGATCGATCTAGTCGAGAAAGAATTGATGGCTAATGCCGCCAAGATGGGAGGTCGTCTTTTTCGTAAATTAAAAAAACTCAAAAAAGACCTCCCTCTCATCGGGGATGTCCGCGGTATGGGACTCATGATCGGGGTCGAATTCATAAAAGACCCAAAAAATCGAGAGCCTGCTACTTCAGAGGAAATTCATGACATCGTAGTCCAAGCCTTCAGGAAAGGACTGTTACTCCTTCCCTGTGGTGAAAACGTCATCCGTTTTTGCCCGCCTTTAATCATATCGCCTGAAGAAGTGGATGTGGCAGTAGATATTTTTTCCCGAGTTTTAGCTCGCCATAAAGGACGGAGGAAATAAGATGAGAGAAAAGCTGATGACTATGAGGGAGGCCATTCAGAAATATG
>CAYFXE010000024.1:0-6332 GCA_964347035.1 uncultured Eubacteriales bacterium
CCCGAGGACAAAACCTTGGGATAAGGTCTGACCCCAGCTCAAACATACTCACAGGTCGACTTCGTAAATTTCCCTCGAAGGCCGAAATACGAAGGTTGGTTAGGTGGGGTCGAGGTCTTCAATGGTCGTCTCATCCATCCCCAAATAACTTATAACAAGTTGTTTCCTTCATACAAAAAAGATGCTTAGTTTTTTCAAGAATAATTTGCATATTTCAAAATATAAAATAAAATAAAGACAACAAATGCGTGAGAAAAAAAGGGTGGCTGTGGTCACCTCTGATGTTCCTTTTGTTCAAGGGGGACATCTTGTCATCGCTAGAAGCACTGTCCAAGCTCTCCAGGACTATGGTTATGAAGCGGATTTGGTCCTCACTCCCCAAAACAGGTTTGGTTACCAGTTTCGTGCTTATCTGGCTACTCGGCTAACAGACCTTGGGATGGATGGTTTGGGTCGGAACATAGATCAAGTCATCTCTTTTCGGTTTCCCAGTTATGCTGTCAAACATCCCTGTCACGTCTGCTGGATCAATCACCGGTTAAGAGAGTATTATGATCTATGGGAGGATCTCTGTTCCCAGCTTTCATCTAGGACAAAGGTCAAGGAAAGCCTGAGGAGAGTGGCGATTCGAACTTTAGATACTTATCTCCTCAAGCGCAACGTCACCAAATTGTATGCCCAGTCAAAAACCATCAAAGGAAGACTCAAAAAATGGGGGGATATTCCCTCTGAGGTGCTTTACCCGCCTCCGCCTCATAGAGAATATCATACCGAGTCATACCAGAATTTCATTTTCTCTGTTTCGAGGCTCCAGAGACTTAAGAGGCTGGATCTTCTCGTCGATGCCTTTCGGTACGTGAAAAGTAAAGATCTCAAGGCCATGATCATCGGCGAGGGACCAGAGATGAAACACCTGTTTGATCAGATCAAAAACCACCAGCTTGAAGATAGAGTCATTCTATTAGGTGCCGGAGATGAAAAGAGTGTCCTCGATCATTACGCCCGTTGTTTGGCTGTGTTTTTTGCGCCTCTTCGGGAAGATTATGGGCTTGTCACAGCGGAAGCCTTCGCCTCGAGAAAGGACGTGGTGACAACAGATGATAGCGGAGGTCCAGCCGAGCTCGTTGCAGATGGAGAAAGAGGTTATGTCGTTGAGGCCAAACCCGAGAAGATTGCTGAAAGATTGGATGAGCTGGCAGCAAATTCTCCGTTGGCAGAAACGATGGGACAGAAAGCCCATGAATTCATCACAGGGATCACATGGGATAAATCCGTCGAGAAATTGGTAATTTGTGATTAAAGTGGCTCATTCTTTGACCATAGAGAATCATTTTTATCCTTCAAAAGAAAGGAAAATTCGAAATGGAAGAACACAGACCTTACGTGCCCGATAAAACAGATTTCAAGGATATCACGATCAAGGCTGTCCTTATCGGCGCCATATTCGGTGTCATTTTCGGTTCGGCCAATGCTTATTTGGGGCTCAGAGTGGGCTTGACCATCTCCACGGCTATCCCTTTAGCTGTCATCGCGGTGGCCGTCTTCAGAGCGCTCACGCCGGTTTTAGGAAAAAGTACCATCTTGGATTGTAATATTGCCCAGACGACTGGCTCAGCCAGTTCATCACTGGCTTCAGGCATTATCTTCACCATCCCAGCGCTTTTCATGTGGGGATTCAATCCTGGTATCTTCAAGATGGGGGCCTTAGCCATGATGGGGGGATTTCTGGGCGTTCTGTTCATGATTCCTCTAAGGAAAGCACTTATCGTCAAAGAGCATGGTGTCCTTCCCTACCCGGAGGGAACGGCTGCAGCCCAAGTACTCGTCGCCGCCGAGACAGGAGGAGCCAAAGCGAAAAACGTGTTTCTTGGTCTGGGAGTCGGGGCTGTCTTCAAGAGTCTCATCGGTTTTCTCCATCTTTGGTCGGAGAAAATCTACCTGAAGATACCTGTCCTCAAAAAAGCCTGGCTCGGTATGGAACCCACGCCAGCCCTTCTCGGAGTGGGATTTATCTTGGGGCCGAGAATTGCAGGCATTATGGTGGCTGGAGGACTCCTCTCCTGGCTGGGCATCATTCCACTGATAGCCTATTTTGGAGAAAATCTCAATTTTCCGTTGTTCCCTGAAAAGGAGATGTCCATAGCCCAAATGTCTGCCACAGAAATTTGGGATAAATACATAAGAGTCGTCGGAGCTGGAGCTGTCGCTGTTGCAGGGATCATCACAGTCATCAAGTCTATCCCAACAATGTACAACTCGTTGAAGATAGGGATTAAAGATATAAGTATTTACAAGGGAGCAGAGGCCGTTCAGAGGAAAAGGACACAAACCGATCTCCCGATCACCGTGCTCGGGATCGGCATCCTCGTCGTGCTGGCCATCCTCATCTTGATGCCGCAGCTCCTCGGTATCCAAACGTCCATACTCATCCGATTCATGGCCTCCCTCTGTATCGTTTTCTTTGCCTTCTGTTTTGTCACCGTTTCCTCCAGAATTGTCGGTATGGTGGGAGTAACATCAAACCCAACCTCCGGGATGACAATCGTCACGCTCCTCGGCACAAGCCTCCTCTTTTACGCTCTAGGTTGGACAGATGTTTGGGGGCAAGCCACGGCTCTAACCATAGGCACGGTGGTGGCCGTGGGAGCCTCGATTGCAGGAGATATCTCCCAGGATTTGAAAGCAGGGTATCTCATAGGATCTACGCCCAAAAGACAGCAGACATCAGAATTGATTGGTGTCTTGACCTCAGCTTTCGCCATAGCGGCCGCCGTTTGGCTTTTGGGGGAATCCTTTTCCTTCGGTTCTGAAGCCTTGCCTGCTCCCCAGGCGGTCTTGATGAAGACGGTGATCGAGGGAGTCCTAGGAGGAGATCTTCCTTGGGGACTTGTTCTAATAGGCGGGGCGTTCGCCATCGTAGCCGAGCTTCTTAGAGTCCCGTCTCTTCCATTTGCCGTGGGGATTTATCTCCCTCTCTCGACGATGACACCGATTTTTGTCGGGGGTATGGTCAGGCAATTCATCGAAGTGAAAACCAGGAAGGACGAAGAGCTCCGGACAAGAAGAAAAGAAAAAGGGATCCTCCTCGGGTCAGGATTTATCGCTGGAGAAGGCATTGCCGGTGTCGCCATCGCTCTGTATGCATTTATCAAGAAGGCCAAGCCGGCCGGGATCGGCCTTGAGTGGCCTGGATACCTGGGAGACTTTATTGCCTTAGCGGCCTTTCTTCTCTTGGTTGCCTATTTAGCCCGAAGAAGCTTAAAGTGAAAGTGATGGTCTATTCCATAAGCATGCATTCCTCTCTCAGCCTTGTATTATTTTGATCAAATACTATAATTTATATGGATGTTATAGTTTATAATGGAATTCTGAGCAAAACAGGATGAATACGCTCATTATAGCTTGTGTTCTCTTCCTCTGGCTTGTCCTGGGATACAAGATTTACGGCTCATTCATCGAGAAAAGGGTCATTAAGATCGATAATTCCCAGCCCACTCCAGCTCATGAGTTTAATGACGGTATTGATTATTCCCCGGCAAAAAAGCCCCTCCTTTTTGGCCATCATTTTTCATCGATAGCCGGAGCTGGACCCATCCTAGGGCCTCTGTTAGGTGTTCTGTATTTCGGCTGGTTAGGGGCCTTGCTCTGGGTGGCTATCGGGAGTGTTTTCTTAGGGGCTGTCCATGATTACACCTCACTCATGACGTCAGTCAAGAATAAGGGGACTTCTCTGGCCGATATCTCTGAATACACTCTAGGGCTGCGCACCAAAATCATTTTCTCTGTTTTTCTTTGGTTCGCTCTGGCCCTGGTCATCGCCGTCTTTGCGGTTGTGGCCTCGCAGACGCTTGTCTCCCAACCAGAAATCGTCCTCCCCACCTTCGGCCTGATCATCATCGCCATGGTCTTTGGTTGGTTGATTTACAAAAGAGGCATCAATGTCGCGGCAGCGACTATCTCTGCCCTGGCCATCCTTTTTCTTCTGATCTATTTAGGCAATGAATATCCCGTAAGGCTTCCCGCCCAATTTCTCGGACTGTCCGCGCAGAGCTTTTGGTTTTATATGCTAATCATCTACAGCCTTTTTGCCTCTTCCCTCCCTGTGTGGTTTCTGCTCCAGCCGCGAGATTACGTCAGCACTTGGATTCTTTTTTTAGGATTAGGCGTCGGCTATCTCGGGCTGATCGTCGCCCACCCGTCGATCAATGCGCCCGCTTTTGTGTCTTTCTCCAGTAAAGCAGGACCTCTTTGGCCGATTCTCTTTGTGGTCATAGCCTGCGGTGCAATCTCTGGATTTCATTCAGTCGTGGCTAGCGGGACAACAGCCAAACAGCTGCCGGATCAAGCCAGTGGTAAGTTTATCGGGTTTGGCGGGATGGTGACAGAGGCGGCTTTAGCCGGCCTGGTGATATTCATCGCCTCGAGTGCCTTGATTTGGGATCCCACCGGAGTAAAGAGTGAGTTTGGCTTTCAATACTTGATGACATCGGTCGGAGATCCCATCCGGACCTTTGCCACAGGCTATGGACGGTTTATCTCAGCGCTTCCCGGTCTGTCTCTGACTATAGGACTGTTTTTCGGGATGATCATGCTCAACGCTTTTGTCCTCACCACCCTGGATACAGCGACGCGATTGGGCCGGTTTATCACTTCGGAGCTACTGGGAAAGAAATTCTCTGTTCTCAAAAACAGATGGATGAGTTCCATCATCATCCTGGTATTTGCAGCTATTATGGGGGGAACAGAGGGCTACAAGGCCATCTGGCCCGTCTTTGGAGCTTCTAACCAGTTGGTCGCCGCCCTGGCTTTAGTCGTTGTCTCTTCATATCTCGTGGGAATCAAAAGCCCGAAGAAGTATACTGTTTATCCAGCCGGATTTATGCTGATCACCACTGTCGGAGCACTGGTCTATAAGGGGTATTATTTCTTCCAAGATAAGAGTTATCTTCTCGGCAGTGTAGCTGTGATATTGGTTGTTCTGGCCCTGATTATTGTTTACGATGCACGCTCTATCTTACTCTCCCGTCAAAATCATGAGAAGAGTTGAAGGAAATCCGAGGTAGAAATAACACAAGCAGGCTGTTAGGATTTTAAATCATCCTTGATTTGAGGGGCTATCTCATTATCACCGGAAAATCGTCTTAGCGTCTGAACTGCCTGATTCAGAGATAGGATATACAAGACCTCGGTTTAACTATTTGGGCAGCATGCCGACCTTGAAAATGACTCCTTTAGGATCAGGACAGCACAGGGTTTCTGTTTCCGCGATCCAATCATCATGCGGAAGCTCATCCTCTCTCTGTTTAGCAGTCAAAAAAGGAAAAAGGCTGTTGAGAGCATACAAACAAACTTTCTTTCCATCGGGGATTTCAATCGTCCCTTCCCCTCTGATGAAAAAAGTATCGCCAACTTTGTGTCTGGCACCGCATCTCTCTTTAATCCCCATGACTTCGACCTTTAATTCTCTCATGATTGGCTCCTTTCCTTCCGAGCAAAACTATATATGTCCAAGATAAAAAAATCAATAAACAGATTGACAAAGTTCAGGAAAATATCATAAAATATGCCACCGAGTACCGGAGACAAAGGAGGATAGGATGGTCCAAAAGGCCGAACCTAATGTCGTTCCTCTATGTGATGTATTGCTTGTATTGCTCATCATTTTCATGGTGATCACGCCGATGGTTCAGAAAGGAATCGACGTTAAGCTCCCAGAGACGACAGCGGACACAAGCGCAACTCCAGCTGGTCTCATCGTTCTGACCTTGAAGAAAGACATGAGCGTTCTCATCAATCAAGAAGGTATTGATATGAGTATGCTCCAAGACCGACTAAGGAGTATTTATTCTACCCGACAAGATAAAACCATCTTCATCAGAGCTGATGCGAAGCTGCCTTACAGCCGAGTGATTGAGTTAATCGACATTGCTAAGGGTGCAGGGTGTGAAGTCCTCGGGATCATTCCTGAGTATTTTACTGAAGAAGAATAAGCCAGCCTAATATTTTTCTTCTGGTTCATTTCCCATGAAAAACACGCTGTTTGCTCTCCTCCTGATTTTCGCCTTAATGATGTTCTCCATCTACCGGAATGATGATCTGGTCGGACCGCTGACAGAGGCTGCGGTTCTGGAAGCACACTCTGATTGGCAGGAAGTCAAGGCGTCTTACTTTCCTCAGGCTGAACCTCTCGAGAAATTAAAATCGATTGATTACATGGTCAACGTCGAGGTCATTCTTGGGACTTGGTGTTCTGATAGCAAACAGCATGTCAGCGCATATTTCAAAATCATCGAAATGGCGGATAATCCGATGATTCAATCCTTGTATACCGG
>CAYFXE010000024.1:6342-9140 GCA_964347035.1 uncultured Eubacteriales bacterium
CCGGAATCCCAGAAGAGAAAGAGGCTCGAGAGCCGTATATTCAGGGGAAAAACATCGTCAGAGTCCCGACTTTTATCGTGACCATCAACGGTGAAGAAAAAGGAAGAATCATCGAACATCCAGAAAAATCCGTTGAAGAAGATTTAGTGGACATCATAGAGGGAAAGAAAGACTAATCCCTCCGCCCTACTCACTACCTCTCAGTAAGTAACTCATTCACCCTTTGATACAATAACTCAGAAAGAAATTTTTTATATTAATTAGAAAATAATTTATTTGAGTAACAGAGTGACGGAGTTACTGACTGGTTCACTTCTTTTTAATCGGTCCGATCAGCTCTCTAGAAATAATCAAGCGTTGGATTTCGTTCGTTCCTTCATAAATTTGAAGGAGCTTGGCATCTCTCATCAGTTTTTCCATTGGATAGTCTTTCATGTAGCCGTAGCCTCCGAAGATTTGAAGGGCTTCGGTTGTCACTTTCATGGCCACATCAGAGCCAAAAAACTTGGCCATGGCTGACTCCTTACCGCAGGGCTTCCCTTCATCCAGAAGCCAAGCCGTCCTCCAGACCAGAAGACGGGCTGCGTCAATTTCGGTAGCCATCTGGGCAATCCTGAAGGAGATGTTCTGGAAGAGAGCAATGGGTCTGCCGAATTGGACTCTCGTTTTTGCATAATCGATCGCATATTCTAAGGCAGCTCTGGCGACTCCGACGCCGGCTGCACCGACCGGGCCCCGTGTTCTATCCAGGGTTTTCATAGCAATGATGAAACCCATGCCTTCTTTAGACAACAGATTTTCAACAGGCACTTTGAGATCATCGAAATAGAGCTCAACAGTGTTCGAAGCTCTATGTCCCATCTTGTCTTCCACTTTACCGATGGTGAGCCCCGGCGTTTCTCGGGGGACGATGAACGCGCTCATCCCCCGAGCTCCCTTATCGGGATCAGTCAAAGCAAAGACCACGTAGAGGCTGGCGATTCCCCCGTTAGAGATGAAACATTTAGAACCGTTGATGATGTACTCGTCTTCCTTCTTAATGGCTTTTGTTTTGATAGAACCGGCATCAGAGCCTGCTTCTCTCTCTGTCAGACAGAATGAAGCGAAGGACATCTCTTTAGTCTGCGGTGTCAAAAACGTCTTTTTCTGTTCGTCAGTTCCATACAGGATAATCGGTGTGTAGGCCAAAGCATTGACCATCATTGTGGTGTACATTCCTGCACAGCCCACTGCCAGTTCCTCGCTTATGATCACTGTCTCGAGGTCGTTCAAGCCTCCTCCCTCGTATTCTTTGGGAATGGTACAGGTGAGGAACCCGACTTCAAAAGCCTTTTTCATCACATCTTCCGGGAATTCCTCCCCTCTATCATATTTAGCCGCGTTAGGTTTCATCTCTTTTTCAGCAAACTCTCTTGCCATTTCTTGAAGGGCTAGTTGTTCCTCGGTTAAGCTAAAATCGATCAATCTTTCCTCCTTTAAGACCTTAAATCTTTGAAGAACAGAAATTTATAACGGAATCTAATTTTTATGTCAATCAATGGATTTGAATAACACGCCTTCACGAGCCATGATAAAGGCTGGGTTTTTCAGCCCAGTGATATTCACGGCAATGTCTTGAGGACGGACGCTTTTTTGTGAGGAATAGCTGAGATACAGAGTGATCTTTTTTACTTTTCTGTCTAGATAGATCTTTTGGAGTGCGTCGCTTTCTGTCTCCTTCAAGACAGCCTCGACCTTTTTCTGGATGTTTTTCCAGTCCTCAGCAACATTCTTTCGTTTTTCCCCATGCAGGACATCTGAAACTTTTTGATTTCCTAGATCAATCGAGTAGACCAAAGTCTTGAGATCTTTGTGAAGCGATGGTTTCGAATCAGTCAGGCGTTCCAAGCCTAAGAATTTCAGCCCAGAGGGAAGACAGGAATTGAGACGGGATAGGAATTCATCCTCTGGTAAGATATGCCCCGACTTGAATTCGAGAACCTCTCTTTTGCCCTCCATGCCTAGAGGCAGGGCGGGAAGGTAGGAAAGATTCATCTTCGGATGGAAGCCCTGAGAATGGATAATCGGAACTCCAGCTCGGCGGAAGCTCCGCTGGATTGCATTGTTTAGGTCGATATGAGAGAGATAACGCGCTTTGTTTTCTTTGGCATAAAAGGCTCGATAATGAATGACTTCGCCTGTCTCTTTCCCGAACAAAGGGAAACTTTCTTCAACGGTTCTAATGGGATCTTCGTCCCTTTCTTTTTCCATGGATTCAAAGATGCAGCCTTGGCAGGCTTGACAAGGGATTTCAAAACAGGAAGCTGTCGTTTTCTCGCTCTTGGCCTTTTCCAATTCCTGCCAGAGATAGGATTTCTTGATTCCTGTATCGATATGATCCCAAGGAAGAATTTCAGAATAATCCAGTGATCGGAGATAGCGCTGCCAATAGATCACTCGTGCTCGGAAAGCCTCATCCCAGATTTGAAAGGAGAAGAGATCTCTCCAGCTGTCAAAGCGGGCTCCCCTCAGCCAAGCCTCCACGAGGACACCGGTCAAATCTCTGTCGCCTCTGGAAAATACAGCCTCGAGCAGAGAACTCTTAACGTAATGATCCTTAAACCTGACAAAACGATATTTTTTGAGGCGTGATTTGAGGAATCGATGCTTATCTTTTAAAATGTCTTCTTTTTCCATGCCTAGCCATTGGAAGGGAGTGTGAGGCTTAGGAATGAACGAGGAAATGCTGAGGTGAATTTTTGGTGCAGACTTCAGTGTTTTGTATCGCTTTAGCATGGACATTATCGATTATATTGAGG
>CAYFXE010000024.1:9150-28359 GCA_964347035.1 uncultured Eubacteriales bacterium
CCACGATCCCTTTTAAGTCTTCATCCCTTTCTGTGGGAAGTCCGACCATAAAATAGAGTTTGAGAAGCCTCCATCCCTGGGAGAATGAATTTTTTGTCGCCTCATAGATTTCGCTGTCTTCCAGATTTTTGTTGATGACCCGTCTCAGTCTTTCCGAACCGGTCTCCGGGACTAGCGTGAAACCGGTTTTCTTGACCTTGATGATGTTTCGCACGATATCTTCAGAAAGGCATCGAGGCCGCAATGAGGAAAGAGAGAGAGAAATTTTTTTCTTCTCTAATGTGTTCATCAGGATTTCGACGACATTATCGAGATAGGGATAGTCGCCGATGGAAAGGGATGTTAACGAAGCTTCTTCGTAACCTGTTGATCGTAAGCTTCTCAGGACATTCTCGATGACAAAAGAAGGATCTTTAACTCTGGAGGGAAAGTAGATGCTCGAAGCCTGACAGAAGCGACATTTCTGAGGGCATCCACGCTCAACTTCAACAGCGACTCTATCGAAAACGACCTTCACACGGGGGACGACGATTCTATCAGGGAAGGGCGCCTTATCAAACGGAGCAAGAATTCTTTTGTGTACTTTTTCTGGCAAATCGGACTTCGGCCTGACAGGGCGAAGCGACGATTGTGTTGGTCGATAAGCAGTGTACAAAGAAGGGACATAGACGCCCTTTATATTTGCCAATTCTCTCAGGATCTGTTGTCTTTTCCTCCCCTGGGCTTTTAGCTCTGTGAACGCTGCGATGATTTCTGGAAAAGCCTCTTCTCCGTCACCTACGAGGAAGAGATCGAAGATCTCCGCAACTGGCTCGGGATTGAAGGCAGCAGGACCTCCCGCCATAACCAGCGGATTTTTCGAATTCCGTTCCTTGTGGAGAAAGGGAATTCGGCCGAGATCCAGAATGGTCAGGATGTTGGAATAATTTAGTTCGTAGAGAAGAGAAAAGCCTAGGATATCGAATTCATAAAGCGGAATTTTGTTCTCGAGAGAAAAAAGTGGGACTTTATGTAATCTGAGCTTCGCTTCGAAATCGACCCAAGGAGCAAAGACTCTTTCGGCCAAAAAAGATGGATGTCTGTTCAGGATGTCGTAGAGAATTTTTAGTCCTAGATAGGACATCCCGATTTCATACAGGTCTGGAAAGACAAGGGCAATCTTGGTCCGTACGGTTTGAGGATCTTTTTTAATTTCGTTCCATTCTCCGCCGAGGTATCGACCAGGTTTTTCTACCTGTTCCAATATCTTTTCCAGACTCATCGGGCTTCCTAATTCTTTCTTATTTTCACTGTTTTTAATTCACAAAGCAAGGGGACGTTCTCCAATAAACTACCTCTTCTGCGATAAGGATGAGGAATACAGCATTGGGGTCAGACCTTAATAATTTTTTATTTCGATTCATCTTGTCATGTCTGCAGAAAAACTCAAATTATCAAGGTCTGACCCTGTTTTGTCTCCATTAGACGTTGGCAAAACGCCGCATCTTCACGTTCAACACGAGGGAGACGCCCAGATAAGTCGTGAGGAGAGAAGATCCACCATAGCTTAGTAGAGGGAGAGGGATCCCGGCTATCGGAAAAAAGCCGATGACCATCAGGATGTTTATGAAGAATTGAGCAGCAATCATGATACCAACCATAAAGATGATGTAGACTCCTGACCTATCCCTTGACGCTTTCACAGATTGGAAGAGTCTCGACAGGAGAAGAAAATAGCTCAGTAAAACTGCAAAAATTCCTAGGAAGCCCAGCTCCTCTCCGACAACGGAAATGACAAAGTCCGTGTGTCTCGCTGGAAGAAATCTCAACTGGCTTTGTGATCCCTTTCTGTAGCCTTTTCCAAGGAAGCCTCCAGAACCGATGGCAATCTTCGATTGTTGGATGTGGTAACCTGCTCCTAAAGGATCCTGTCCAGGGAAGATAAGAGTGGTCAACCTCTCTTTTTGATATTCTTTGAGGCCCAAGTTCCAAATGGTTATCCCGAAGAGCAATGCACAGACCAAGAGGATGATCAGGATCTTCCTGTTTAATCCCGCCAAGATAAAGGCTGCAAAAATGATAGGCGTATAACTCAAAGCTGTCCCAATGTCTGGTTGGAGGCTCACCAATACAACAGGAATCGCGATGATAATGGTGCTGAGCCACAGCTTTTTCCAAGTTAGATATCGATTCCTGAATTCAGCGAAAACATAGGTCAAAAAGAGGATAAGCGCTACCTTCATAAGCTCTGATGGCTGCACTTGGAAGAAAGGAAATTTTATCCAGCCTTTAGTGCCCGAGACGACCTTACCGAAGAAGAGAACCCAACCGAGCAAAATAATCAGAAAGATATAGAGATAAATTGAGTAGGTCACGAGGAACTTATAATCTATCGAAATAAGCAAAACCAGAGCCACAGAGCTTATGATGATCCATATTATCTGTTTGAGATAATAATTTCCGGGCAAATAATGGGATCCGCTGTAGACAATGAATACTCCCAGGAAGGAATTGAAGAGCAGATAGATGATGAGAATCCAATCGATATTTTGTAACTGGCGTCTATCAATCATATTTATTTTTGTAAAGATCAAAGATTCTTCTGGCAACAGGGGCCGCTGTGGCACCCCCCATTCCCCCGTACTCCACCAACACTGTCACGACGATCTGCGGGTTATCCTTTGGCCCAAAGCCTGTAAACCAAGAATGAGTTTTGATCCTTTGGTCTTTCTCCAAAAGCTCTTTAGCTTTGGCCGTGCTGACAACCTGAGTCGATCCCGTTTTTCCGCAGATATTGAAACCTGAAATCTTCGCCCCCCTTCCAGTTCCGCCTTCGTTAACAGATTTCCACATTCCCATTATAACTTTTTCAAAAGAGGATGGACTCATCTCTACGGCCTGTATCTTGGGTTGGTTGTCCCTTTTTGATAGAGGTTGGTTCTCTGTGGATTTGAGGATATGAGGAGTCACCGCTATTCCTCTGTTCGCGATGAGTGCTGTTTGAACAGCGACCTGTAAAGGAGTCACCAGGAGTGGTCCCTGACCGATGGAGACGGAGATGGTCTCCCCTGGATACCAGGGCTCTTTCTTGACTAGCTGTTTCCACTCCGGACTGGGGACGAGGCCGGCTTTTTCCCCAGGAAGATCCACTCCTGTTCTGGATCCGAAACCCAGCAAAGAGGCATAGCGGTGAATAGCCTCAATGCCCAATCGTTTTCCCAGCTGATAGAAATAAATATTGCAGGAGTTCTGAATCCCGGAGTAGAGGTTCATGGCTCCGTGACCTGGCCTAAACCAGCAGCCAAAAGGATGGCCGTAGATACGGGTGTGTCCACTGCAATAAAAGGATGTCCCCTCGTTGATGACTCCGGACTCGAGTGCAGCCAAAGCCATGGTCAGCTTGAATACAGAACCTGGTGAATAAAGCCCTCTTAAGGCTCTGTTTTCAAGAGGAAATTCAGGACTCTGGATAAGGGCCTGCCACTCCTCGGGTGTGAAGCGGTTGATGAATTTGTTGGGATCAAAAGTCGGATAACTGGCAAGTGCCAGTATCTCTCCACTTTTCGCATCTAAAGCCACTACAGAACCTTCTTTCCCCTCTAGAAGTTCCTCTGTTCTTTTCTGGATCTCGAGGTCTAAGGTCAGATGAAGAGTTTTTCCTTGAACAGGGTCCTTCCTGGTTATTTCCCCCATTCTTCTTCCTAAGCTGTCGACGATTTCAAGAATTCTTCCGTTTGTTCCCTCGAGGAGGTCGTCATATTGCTTTTCTATTCCGATGCGACCGATGAGGTCTCCTAACTGGCGGTCCGGATACAGACCACTCTGGATGTCTTCAGGGGATAGTTCTTGGAGATATCCCAAAACATGAGCGGCGAGCTGGCCATGAGGATAAAACCTTTTTGGTTCTAGTTGGAGGATTAATTCAGGCAGTTCTAATTTTCTGGCTTCGATGTGAGACACTTCCTCGAAGGATAGATTGTCCTTGACGACTATGGGATAAGAAAGGGGGAAGGATTTGTATTTTTGAATTCTTTCCTGGAGGACATTTTTCTCGAGATTCAAGAGCCTGGCAATTTTTTGACAGGAGTCCTCAAAATCCTTGCAATTTTCTCTTATGATAGAGGCTCGGAAGGAGGCGACATTCTTTGCCAAAATTTGACCATTCCGATCCTTTATCAATCCTCGCTGACAGGGAATTGTGACTTCCCTGGTCCGGTTGGACTCGGATAACCTCCAATACTTCTTATGATCAAGAATCTGTATCTTCCAGAAGCTCAACAGCAGCAGGACTAAGAGAAGGCCCACCGCCAAATAAACTTTCAGAGCCCGACGCTGAATCAAGGTAAGTTCTTCGTAGATACTGCTTTCTTCCATCATCCTGACTGTAATGAGAAAAATTTGATTTTATTCAGGAGGAAAAAGAGGACACTTCCTAACACAGATGTTATCAGTGGCTGGAGAGAGTAAAGAGTCCTTCCCAAAAAGATCTTTTCCGAAAAGATAAACGAGGAGAGGAAAGCCCAAAGGAGGAATTCAACACTGAGTAAGATCAGGATGAAAAAGAAGTTACGAACATAAGAAGCGACATCGATCTTTTTGGCGATGTGCCCGGCGAGAAACCCCAGAATCGTTTTGGACAGGCCAGCCACTCCGAAAACTCCCAAAGAGAAAGCATCCTGGATAAGACCGCAGGCCGCGCCTAGACAAGAACCATAGATTGCCCCTCTTCGCATGGCGAAATAGATCACGATCAACCCGAAAATGTTGAATAATTGAATAAGTGAAAAGGAGATTCTCTTCAGCGCAAGATAAAACAGGAAGGCCAACAGGATGCCGGCAACGACATGGATGAATTCTTTCATGTAAAAAAGCCTAATAGAGATCCGTCGGTCCTATCCTGAGTACAGCTACTGGTTCCAACTGTCGAAAGTCGAAATAAGGTTTGACTTTGATATCGTGAAAAAGAGAGATTGTTCGAGTTAAGGAAACGACCTGGCCTACGGGAATTCCACTGGGAAATATTCCATCGAAGCCCGAAGTGAAAAGAGTCTCGTCCTCGTAAAGTTCCTCGTTCGTCGACAGAATATAATTCAGCACACATCCGCCTCGACCATCCCCGCTGACAATGCCTTGGACTTGGTTTTCTTGAGAATAGACACTGACACCGCTTTCTGAATCAGTGATGAGCTGAACTCTGGATTCTTTGATGGATATCGGACCAATCACTCTTCCTACCAGATGACCATGTTTATCCACAACCACCATATTTTTTTTTATCCCATCTATGGTCCCTTTATTGATGATGACAGATTTGTAGACATTACTGTGATCTAATCCGATGACTCGTGCTGCCAGGATGTTTTGATCGATTTCAGACAATCTTCCTCTCATGTCTTTCTCTGCCAACAGATTCCTCAGCGCCTTGCGGAGAAGATCGTTTTCCTGTTTCAGAGAAAAAATTTCTTCCTGCAGTCTCTTATTATTTTTCTTGACATCCTTGAGATAAAAATAACCATTCCAGAAATCACTCACTTTTTGGAAAAAAGAAGCGAGGCCATGCTGGAGCGGAGAAAAAACGGAAAAAACAGCTCTCTCGAAATAGTTGTTTTCTTCAAGTGGAACTTGGATAGAAATCAGGACAAGCTGGATAAGTACCAGGGCTAACAGGATGAGCAGGCTTTTTCTTTCTTTAAGGAAAAGGGACATCCAAATTTTTCAGGTTAAATCAGAGAGATCTTTTTTAGTAACGGTAGATCATCCAACATTTTTCCTGCGCCAAGAACAACTGTAGCCAAAGGATCATCGGTGATAAAAACAGGAAGCTGTGTTTCTTCCCGAATTCTTTTATCTACATTCTTAAGGAGCGCTCCACCTCCTGTGAGCACAATCCCTCTATCGATGATATCAGCAGATAATTCAGGCGGAGTTTTTTCCAAGGCGATCCGGATGGCTCCGATTATGGAGGAGACGACATCTTCCAGCGCTTCTCTGATTTCTTGGTCGTCAACAACGATAGTTTTGGGAATCCCTTCCTTAAGATCTCTCCCTTTTATGTCGAGTGTTATCTGCTCGGCGAGCGGATAAGCCGATCCGATCTGTATCTTAACTTGTTCGGCGGTTTTTTCACCGATGAGCAAGTTGTATTTCTTTTTTATGTATTGGATGATGGACTCGTCCATCTCATTCCCCGCAATCCGGATGGAATGGTTGAACACGATGCCGTCGAGAGAGATCACGGCAATATCGGTTGTTCCTCCTCCTATATCAACGATCATATTGCCTGTCGGTTCAGAAATCGGTAGACCTGCTCCCACAGAGGCGGACATGGGCTGTTCAACAAGAAAGACTTCTGAGGCTTTGGCTCGCATGGCCACGTCCTTGACGGCACGTCGTTCGACTTGGGTGATTCCGGTGGGAATGCCGATGACGATCCTCGGCCTTATCAGGAAGCCTCTGTTGTTTGTTGATTTTTTTATGAAGTAGTCGAGCATTTTCTCAGCGATTTCGAAGTCAGCAATGACTCCGTCCCGCATGGGTTTGATAACCAGGACATTGGCCGGGGTTTTTCCCAACATCTCCTTGGCTCTTTTCCCAACAGCCTCGGGTTTGCCGTTGGATCTGTTAACCACAACAATCGACGGCTCCTGAACGATGATGCCCCTTCCTTTTAGGTAGACAAGGGTGTTTGCTGTGCCCAAGTCGACGGCGAGATCACAAAAAAGGCTCCCTTTAAGCCAACGGAGGAAACTCATCGTATCTTTTTTATCCTCTGTTTGTTATATTTATCACATTTTTAATTATCAGGCAAATAAAAAATGTCGTAAATAAGCATTTCCCAAAACGTCCGCGATTTTATTTTTTCTTGACTTTTTACTAACTAGAAAGATATATTTCAGAGAAATTAAGCTCAAGAGAAGGAGGCAGTGATGGAATATAAGCCTTACGTTCCTCCAGAACAATCCATGAAAGAGATTTCATTTAAGGCCATACTTTTAGGAATCATCATGGCCATCGTGTTAGGGGCAGCAAATGCCTATTTGGGTCTGCTTGTCGGGATGACTGTGGCCGCCACATTCCCAGCAGCTGTTATTGCCATGGCCGTCCTTCGGCCTCTCAAAGGGACTATACTCGAGGAGAACTTGGCCAGAACTACTGGTGCCGTCGGTGAAGCCCTGGCCGCAGGTGCCATTTTTACGATTCCAGCATTTCTGCTGACAAGACCTCCAATATGGGAAAAATTCGATCTCTTCAAATCCTCACTGCTGATGCTCGTCGGTGGAATACTCGGAGTGCTTCTAATCATCCTCGTCAGACGCACTCTCGTGGAAGATGCCGAACTTCCGTTTCCAGAGAGTGTAGCCTGTGCCGAGATGGTAAAGACTGGACAAAAAGGAGGCTCAAACGCAGCCTATATGTTCTGGGCGATGGGTTTGGGTGGATTTATCGAGTTCTTCACCAGCGATAGTGGAATTCAGCTTATCATACCTTACACTAACACTGTCTTCAAGATTCCTGGTCTATCCCGGATTACCTACCTTGACAGTAGTAATGTTGAGGTGACCAAGACTGGTACGATTGAAGGACGGATGTTCGTCGAATCCCCTGCAGCAAACGCGGCTATGACCGGAGTCGGGTATATCATCGGACCCAAGTTAGCAGCACTCACCTTTTCCGGCGGAGTCTTAGGTTGGTTGTTCTTGATGCCCATCCTCCTTTTCATCAGTGGAGACTTGGGTGAGATTGTCACAAAGTTCGATGGAAACTGGACGGAAATGGCCGTCTCAGCTTATAACTCACAGATCAAACCTATAGCTGTCGGAGCCATGCTGGTCGGGGCCTTTTTCACCCTGTTTAAAATGCGCAAGAGTCTGGTCACTGGGATAGGCCGTTCTTTCCAAGATGTCAAGAGAGCGCAGGCTGGTGTCGAAACAAAAACGATTCGGACGGATAAAGATTTACCTTTTCCATCCATAATCATTGCCATTATCGCTTTGATTATCCCGATGGTCTTCCTGTACAACGTGTTCACCAACAATATAGGGTCCTCTCTCGTTTCTGCTGTAGTGATGATCGTCATGGGCCTTCTATTTGCCGCTGTGGCCGGCTACCTCGTAGGAATTATTGGTTCCTCTTCCAACCCGATTTCAGGATTGACCTTGACGACATTGCTCATTGCGGCCTTGATGATGGTTATCATGGGGCAGAGAGGATCGCCAGGAATCGCCGCGGTCTTAGGCGTGGCCGCAATCGTTTGTTGTGTAGCTGGTGTTGCTGGCGATATGATCCAGGACTGGAAAGTGGGCCATATTCTCGGGGGGACTCCCTGGCGGATGCAGATAGGGGGAATGGTCGGTGTTGTGGCGGCCGCTTTGACGTTGACTTTTTCTCTACAACTTCTCCACAACACAAAAGTCATCGGCAGCGATGCCCTGCCGGCTCCCCAAGCCAACCTGATGGCTATGATGTCTCAAGGAATTGTCGGTGGTGAGATGGCTTGGCCGCTCGTTCTCGCGGGTATGCTTTTAGGGATTGGTCTCATCCTCATCGGTTCTCCTTCTCCGATGATCATCGCCGTTGGAATGTACCTCCCCTTCCGAGCCACAGCCTGTATCTTTTTCGGTGGAGTCGTCAAGTGGTTTCTCGACAGTCGAGTGAACAATAAAAATCCGACAAACAAAGGAAAGGAAATCGTCGAGAATATCGGGCTGCTATTGGCCTCAGGCCTGATCGCTGGACAGGCTATCATGGGCATTATCACAGCGGCTATAGAAGGGGCTGAGATCAGCCTGCCAGAAGTCTGGAATAGCGCCTGGCTGGGCTTGGTGATATTCTTCGTCCTCGGGTTTATTTTAATTTATCTCCCCTACAAGAAAATGGTAGCTTCAGGCGAATACGGCGCCTCGAAGCCAATAGAAGAGGAGAGCTGAAGCTCTGAGATCAGGGGATAAACAGACATTGTGAGAAGGCGAGACGCTAAAGGGGAGATGATCAACCTCCTCGAGCTCGTTCCTGTCAGAACCATTTCCTGGGAAAAGAGCCAAGAGGGCCTGGTTGTCCTGCTCAAACCCAAGTTCCGTCATCCATTCTTAGTCAAACATCTCCTTCCTCGCTTAAGAAGACCTCATTACAAAATAAAACTTGATTCGATCGGAAGTTTTGCTTGGGAGCTGTGCGATGGAAACCGCTCAGTGAAAGAATTGGCCGAATGCATGAGCCAGGAATTCGGCGAGACCGTGGAGCCTATTTATGACCGGTTGACGCTTTTTCTCCAGAGCCTCGAAAAGAATCGTTTTATTCATTATAAGGGACTTTAGTTAAGAAGACACATACCCTGATTTTAGAGGTCGTTCCAACTGACTTGATAAAGTTGCTGGGGAAAAATTGAACTCTATAATAATTTCCTTTAAAATAATATTTAAAGCTATATAACAGCGGGATAAATAATATGACTCTACTTGAAATTATAAAATACGGCAATCCCGTCCTGAACAAGAGGGCCGAGGAAATCAAGAATATCAATCAGAATATACAGAAATTAGCTCAGAACATGGTTGACACGATGCATGCCGCCCCTGGGATTGGACTGGCGGCTCCTCAGGTCAATCACAATCTTCGGTTAATCACCGTCGATCTATCCGTCGGAGAGAATGAGAACGATCTTATGGTCCTGATTAATCCTGAGATTCTCAGTCTGGAGGGAGAACAATACGAAGAGGAAGGATGCCTTTCTGTCCCCGAGGTTCAGGAGAGGGTTGTCAGACCTGCACGGATCCTCCTCAAAGGAGTGGACCTCAATGGCAAGGAAAAGAGAATCGAGGCCGAAGGATTATTAGCAAGAGTCTTCTGCCATGAAGTCGACCATATAAACGGGAAATTATTCATCGAGCATCTGTCACCTCTAAAGAAGAATCTGATCAAGAAAAAATTGAAGAAAAGTTTAGGTTAGTCAGATTTAATGAAGATTATCTTCTTCGGAAGTCCTGCCGCATCCCTTCCCTCACTCGGAAAAATACTGGTTGCCGGACACGACGTCGAGTTGGTGATTACTCAACCCGACAGACCGTCAGGCCGTGGAAGACAATTCACTCCTTGTCCCGTAAAGGCCTTCGCTCAAGATCACAGCCTGCCCACCTACGAACCCGAGCGTATCAGGAAGGATCCTAAGGTCCTAACGAAACTACAAGGAATCAATCCTGACCTGATCGTTGTCGTCGCCTACGGACAGATCATCCCAGCCTCGATCATTTATCTTCCCAGGTTCAATTCGATCAATCTTCATTTCTCTCTTCTCCCCAAGTATAGAGGTGCTTCGCCTGTCCAGTGGGCTCTCCTTGAAGGAGAAACACAGACAGGATTAACGGTTTTCGAACTCAATGAAAAGATGGATGAAGGGGATATCCTGGCCCAACAAAAAGTTGACATTCTTCCTGAAGAGACAGCGGGAGAGCTCGAAACACGGTTGGCCCAGGCCGGTGCGGAGCTTCTTCGGAAGACAATAGAGAACATCGAGGGTTTAAAACCCTGGCCGCAGGACCATTCTCAGGCAACTTACGCACCGCGATTGACCAAAGAAGATGGTCGGATAGACTGGCAATGTCAAGCGCTCCGATTAGAGCGGCAGGTCCGCGCCTTTCAGCCTTGGCCCACCACTTATGGCTATCTGGGGGAGACAAGAGTGAAAATCATGAAGGCCAAAAGTTCCGACTCTGTTCCCAGCCCGACCTCCATCCCTGGCGAAATTTTAAGTATAGAAAAAATGGGAATTGAAGTCTGCTGTGGAGAAAAGAGCGTTTTGTTGATTCAAGAGATCCAGCCTCAGGGGAAAAAACCGATGAGTGCCTACGCCTTTTCCTTAGGTGCAAAAATTAAACCAGAAGACGTTTTTGGATGAGGGCTGGGTATTCCTGATAAGGGGTTATTCTTCTAGGATATAATAGTAAGGATTCAAAGATTTCCCGTTGAGTCGTATCTCATAATGGACGTGAGGCCCTAAGGCCTTTCCCGTTTTCCCGATCAATCCGATCACATCTCCTCTTTTGACTTTCTGACCCGGGCGAACCATGAATTTGCTCAAATGACAGTAGATAGTCGTAAAACCTCCCAGGTGGCTGATCTTAATCGTGTTTCCTCCAATTTTGTCCCTCCTCGTCTGAATGATCACACCATCGGCAGTGGTCACCACGGGATTTCCAAAATAGGTGGCTATGTCGACGCCTTTGTGGAAGGTCCTTTTTCCTGTGATTGGATCATCCCTCCAACCGTAAGGAGAAACCCAGTATCCTTTCGTGGGTGAGACACTCGGAGTCCCAGCGAGGCGCACTGATTGATTCTCGAAGAAATGAACCAAGGTGTTTAGATTCTGCTCTACTCCTTCGGCCTTTTGATTAACAGTATCTAAAATATTGGGATTAGCTCCTTGACTCAAAGTTGTGGGGTGGGATTCTTGATCATTACTCGTTCCACTGCCGATCCCGATTTCTTTTAACACCTCAGGTGATTTGAGCCCCGCTATGATATTCAGTTTCTTGGCGTAGTTTTCAAAGTGTTCGATCGTGTTTTCAAGCTCAGCAATCGTGTTTTTATACTGAGCGAGCGTCTCTTCTTTTCTGGTGTTATCCTGGACGAGTTCCTTGTATTTTGTCCTGGTAACATTCATCGTGAAATATTCGACCAAAAAGACAATAATTGCCAAAAGAAAGCAAATCCCGATACCGCTGAGGGTTTTTATTGTTTTCTTTGATACAGAGATCGTTTTCGCTTTTCCCTTGTGATGAGGCACGATGATAATCGATAGGAATTTTTTTTTCATTAATCTTGTCCCTAGATTATTATGATTAAAAAAATCAATGTCAAGCAATTTGTTGAATTCATGGCCTCATTTTACTCACAATGTTCTCCTTGATCCAGTTCACGATATCCTGGGTGGAAGAGCCCGGCAAGAAAATTTCTGAGATGCCGATCTCTTTGAGAGTTGGAATATCCTTATCAGGTATGATTCCCCCAGCGACAACAGTCATATCTTCGGCTCCTTGGTCCTTAAGGAGACCCATGATCTTAGGGAAAAGCACATTATGGGCTCCGGATAGGATACTCAAACCGATGACATCCACATCTTCCTGGATGCTGGCGCTGACGATTTCCTCTGGTGTTCGTCTCAGTCCGGTATAGATGACCTCGAACCCAGCATCCCTGAGTGCCCGGCAAATCACTTTTGCCCCTCGGTCATGTCCGTCCAAACCTGGTTTAGCGATCAGGATTCTGACCTTCTTCTCAGCCATGGCCGCCTCCAAAAATGATATATATCATGAAAGTCTGTCTCAGGTATCTCCGTTTGTTGTATGATATCAATATGTTGTCGGTTCCTGGTATACGCCGTAGACCTCCTTCAGAGAGTCAACGATTTCTCCCAAGGTTGCATAACTTTTGACGGAATTCAGGATGTGTGGCATGAGGTTTTCACCGTCTTCAGCCGCTTTTTTCAAGTCAGACAGGTTCCTTTTAACTTGAATTTTATTCCTGGTTTTTTTTACTTCCTTCAATCGAGCCAGTTGCTGTTTGGCCACGGTTTCGTCGATCTCGAGGATGGGGATCGGCTCATGATCCTGTTGGAAGGCGTTGACGCCCACGATAATCTTCTTCTTCTCCTCCACGGCCTTTTGGTACTCGTAGGCGCTGTCGATGATTTCTCTCTGAGGGAAGCCCAGTTCTATGGCCTTGACCATGCCGCCCATGTCATCGATTTTCCTGAAATATTCTTTGGTCTCTTCTTCCATGTCCTTGGTCAGTTTTTCTACCAAGTAAGAACCACCCAAGGGATCTATGGAGTTGGCCACTCCGCTTTCGTGAGCCAAAATCTGCTGTGTTCTGAGGGCGGTGGTGACAGCATTCTCGGAGGGCAAGGCATAGGTCTCATCTAGGGAATTGGTATGGAGGGATTGAGTTCCCCCCAAAACGGCAGCCAAAGCTTGGATAGCCACTCTTACGACGTTATTAGAAGGCTGTTGGGCTGTCAAGGAGACACCAGAAGTCTGGGTGTGGAACCTCAGCCACCATGACCGTGGATTCTTGGCCTGGAACCTGTAGCGCATCACTTCGGCCCAGATCTTCCTGGCTGCTCTGAATTTGGCAATTTCCTCAAAAAAATCATTGTGGGCATTGAAAAAAAAGGAGAGCCGTGGGGCAAACTCATCAATCTTGAGTCCTCTTTCCAAGGCCCACTCTACGTATTCAATCCCGTCTCTCAGGGTAAAAGCGAGCTCCTGAGCAGCTGTGGCTCCAGCCTCCCGGATGTGATATCCAGAGATGGAGATCGTGTTCCATCGCGGAACCTCTATGGCTCCGAATTCGAAGGTATCGACGATCAACTTCATCGAAGGTTCAGGGGGATAGATAAATTCCTTCTGAGCAATATATTCCTTGAGGATATCGTTTTGGGTGGTGCCCGAGATCATTCTTGGTGACACACCCTGCTCTTCTGCCACGGCAATGTACATGGCCCAGAGAATGGCTGCTGTGGGATTAATCGTCATCGATGTGGAGATTTTATCGAGAGGGATCCCAGCGAATAGAATCTCCATATCGGCTAGGGTATCGATGGCAACACCGCATTTTCCGATCTCTCCTTGAGCTAAAGAGTGATCAGAATCTACCCCCATCAGGGTAGGGAGTTGGAAAGCGACACTCAGCCCAGTTTGTCCGTGAGAAAGAAGATATTTGTATCTTTTGTTCGTATCCTCAGCCGTGCCGAACCCGGAGAATTGCCTGATCGTCCAGGGGCGACCTCGATACATCGTAGGATGGATTCCCCTTGTATAGGGATATTCACCAGGGGAATTTAGATCCTTTGAGTAATCAAATCCTTCCAAATCTGAAGGTGTGTAGAGCTCTTGAATATCTCGACCTGAAACCGTAGTAAAATCTCTGTCGTTATTCCCAATCTTCTTAAAGGCTGAATCAAATTTATCTTTTTCCCCTCTGTTTTTTTCTTTTTTCAATTTTTCTTTGATGCTTTTATTTTTAAATGATCCTGATCTAAGAATGAGTCGCTGATGGCGGACTAAATGTATTGAGCCTAGTGATTATTCCTCCTCTGTGACTTTAAGCACAAGGTCGTGTTCTCGGACTGCACTCTCCACTTTGAGTCCTACTGGTTCACCCGGATGGGCGATATCGACGGGTTTATGTTCGACCTGCATGGATTCGACTTTCTGGTAAAAATCTGTTGTGTGTCCTTTGATGTGGATCGTATCACCGATCTGAAGTTCTCCCTTGGATAATTCTAAGACACCGACGTTTATCTTTGAAAAATAGTGTGTAATTTTTCCGATTTCTTCCTCCATGACAGCCTCCTTTACAGTGTCTGCTAAAAAATTATCAGAATTATCAGAAATAGGCAAGTTGTTTTAAACATAAGTAAGCACCTCTATTTTTGGAAATACATTCTAAGCACAAAGGACAGAGCCGCCGCTGACATTCAGGACCTCTCCTGAGATATGCTGAGCTAGTTCGGAAGCTAAAAAGAGGATGGGGCCGGCAATAGCCTCTGGAGGAGGGATTCTTCTCAACGGAATACTGTTTTCCACTTCTTTCCGGAATTCAGGATCACTGAAAACCTCGGCACACATCTCGGTGTCAACCCAACCAGGAGCAACGCAGTTAACTCGGATATTGAACGAAGCAAGCTCGACAGCCAGGGATTTAGTGAAAGAGATGATTGCGCCTTTACTAGCAGCATAATGAGAATGGTGGGCTTCGCCTCTAATTCCGGCCGTGGAAGAGACGTTGATGATCCAACCCCTCTTATGTGCTTTCATATAAGGCACAATGAGATTCGTCGCGCGGAAGACTGCATCAAGGTTGATACTCATGGTTTCATTCCAAACGTCTTCGTTCATTGTTCCTATTTCGCCAAATGTCCAGATCCCCGCGTTGTTTACCAAGATGTCAATCACTTTCCAGCGGCAGATGATCTCATCAACCATCCGATCGATGTCTTTTTTTCGTGCGAGGTCTGCTTGAACGATCAAACATTCACGGCCCGTGTTCTTGACCTTTTTTCCGACTTCCTCAGCGGCTTCACTTCGAACGCGGTAATTTATAGCCACGTCGGCACCTGCTCGTGCAAACAAGATCGCTGTAGCCTTACCAATGCCTCTCGAACCCCCAGTGATTAAGGCTTTTTTTCCCTCTAATCGAATCATTTTGCCTCCTCCACGGATGGATTAATGCTTAGTATCGGTGACTCTCTGAATTTATCCTCCTCCTGCTGTAAGTCAAGGCTGTCTTGACTCTTGAAAGATGTTCAGGTTAGCCGCAGAATCGAGATGAACATTCTTAGACGTAATCCAGCGGGAGGTCCATCATCCTATCAAATCGGAGATAGCGGTAAATATCTTTTTCATCGGGCGTGATTTTCTTCTTGAAAATGGAAAAATATTCGTCGGGTTTGGGTAATTTTCCAGAAAGTGCGGCGATAGCAGCCAGCTCAGCCGAACCCAAGTAGACGCGCGTATTATCTCCTATGCGGTTATCAAAATTGCGCGTGGATGTTGAGAGGACCGTTGTATCAGGCCTGACTCGGGCTTGGTTTCCCATACACAAGGAACACCCTGGAATCTCGGTCCGGGCTCCCACACCAGCGTAAATAGTATAATATCCTTCCCGGAGGAGCTGGGCCTTATCCATCTTAGTTGGAGGTGTTAACCAGATGCGTGTGGGAAGGTAGCCTTCTCCCTCGAAAATCTTCCCGGCTGCCCGGAAGTGGCCTATATTTGTCATACAAGAGCCGATGAATATCTCTTCGATTTTATCTCCAGCCACTTCAGAGAGAAGCTTGACATCATCAGGATCATTGGGGCAAGCCAAGATCGGTTCTCTGATTTCGGATAGATCGATTTCGAGGACAGCAGCATATTCGGCATTCTCATCCCCACGGAGGAGGAATGGCTTCTCGAGCCAATCCCGACAGGCGTCAATCCTTCTTTTAAGTGTCGCAGCATCTTCGTACCCTTCATGGATCATCTTCTCCATCAGAGCCACGTCACTCTGGATATACTCGGCCACAGTCTCAACACTCAGAGCGACTGTCCCGGCGGCGGCTGAGCGTTCGGCCGTCGCATCTGTAAGCTCGTAAGCCTGTTCCACAGCGAGACCCGGTAATCCTTCCATTTCTAGAATCCGTCCGTTGAAGATATTCTTTTTATTTTTTTTCTCGACTGTAAGGAGACCTTCCTTGATGGCAAAATAAGGAATCGCATTCACCACATCTCTTAAAGTGATACCGTGGTTGAGCTTCCCTTTGAACTTGACCAAGACCGATTCTGGCATGTCTAAAGGCATGAAACCGAGAGCTCCGGCAAAGGCGACAAGTCCAGAGCCTGCCGGAAAACTTAATCCGGTCGGGAATCTTGTGTGGGAATCTCCACCTGTTCCCAATGTATCCGGGATCAGAAAACGGTTTAACCAAGAATGGATCACCCCATCACCAGGTCTCAAGGATACACCCTTACGCTCGGTGATAAATCGAGAGAGCGACGTATGCATCTTGACGTCAGGCGGTTTTGGATAAGCTGCTGTATGACAGAAAGATTGCATGAAGAGCTCAGCTTGGAATTCCATGCAGGCCAGCTCTTTGAGTTCGTCGGCGGTCATTAAGCCCGTAGTATCCTGTGAACCGACCGTGGTCATTTTTGGTTCACAAGCTGTTCCGGGTAGCACGCCTCCCACAGCACAGGCTTTGCCCACGATCTTTTGAGCCAGGGTAAATCCCTGTCCTTCTCTAGGTGAGGGCCACTCCACCTTAGTAAAAAAATCCGGCTCTTCCATACCTAGGGCTTGGCGGGCTTTTTCGGTCAGAGAACGACCGATGATGAGGCTAAGGCGGCCGCAGGCTCTGTATTCATCAAGAAGACTGGCGGGTTGGAACTCGAAAGGAGTGATTTTATTTCCGGATTCATCGAGGATCATTTTGGAATGGGTATTGACAACGATGACATCTCCTGTTTTCATCTTGGTGACATCACACATGATCGGGAGGCCTCCGGAATCTTCTGTCGTATTGAAAAATATGGGAGCAATCAGGTTCCCGAGGATGACTCCTCCTCTTCGCTTATTCGGGACGTACGGAATGTCCTCTCCGATGTGCCACATCAGAGAGTTGCAGGCCGATTTTCGAGATGATCCAGTTCCCACGACATCGCCGACAAAGACCACGCGCTCTCCCCGGTCTCTATACTTTTTGATGGTTTCGATCCCTCCAGGGAACCTTTTCTCTCCTAGAGAAAGGGCATGGAGCGGGATGTCGGAGCGGCTCCAGGCATGCGGGGCCGGAGACAGATCATCCGTGTTGATTTCGCCTTCGACTTTGTAGACTCTCAAGGTTAGTTTCTCGGGCAAAGGGGATCTGGATAGAAACCATTCAGCGTTAGCCCAGGAGAGGAGGACTTCTTTCGCCTTCGGATTGGTCTGAGTCATCTTTACCACTTCATCAAAGGCACCGTAGACGAGGATGATTTGTTTGATGGCCTCTGCAGACGCCTCAGCCAATTCCTTGTCTTCAAGGAGGTACAACAGCGGTTCGACGTTATACCCTCCGAGCATGGTTCCCAAGATAAACACGGCATCTTTCTTAGATACGACAGGCGAAGTAACTTCCCCCTTGGCTATCTTGGTCAGCCATTCTGCCTTGACTTTTGCAGCTGGATCAACACCTGGAGCGATGCGATCTTTAAGAAGTCCAAGAAGAACGTGCTCCTGGCCCTGGGGCGGATGTTCAAGAAGAGTGCATACTTCTTGAGTTAACTCGGGAGTTAGGGGAGAAGGTGGAATATTTTGCTCTTTTCTCTTGTATTCATGATCAAAATATGATTCCAGCATGTTTATTTCTCCGATGACTTGGTTTTTTCCTTTATAGTGTATAAAATCTTTACTGATTTTTGTCAAAAAATTTGTCACGGAAATTTTATCGCGATATTGAGTTGATTTTATGTTCAAAAAAAATATAATATTTTATTCATTATTTCATACCCTGAAGGAGTTTTATTATGGATACTTCCACTATAGATAGAGCAAAGGAATATTTCGGTCAAATCGTCGAGGAACAGCTCAAACGAGTCGAAGAGTTGAAGAAAGAGGCGGACTGGATCGATTATTCTCAGGTCAAACCCATCATCATCGGCATAATCGGTGGTGACGGTATCGGACCCTACATCGCGGCCGAGGCACGCAGAGTTTTGGAATTTATCCTGGCCGAAGAGCTGAAGCAGGGAAAGGTCGAATTCCGTGATATCGAAGGCTTGACCATCGAGAATCGAGCCGAGCACAACAAAGCCATCCCGGATGATGTTTTAGAGGAAATCAAGAAGAGTCATGTCACGCTCAAAGGCCCGACCACAACACCCAGAAAGGGAGACCCCTGGCCGAACATCGAAAGCGCCAATGTGGCCATGCGCCGTTATCTTGATCTTTTTGCCAACGTCAGGCCGGTCAAAGTGCCCAAAGAGGGTATCGATTGGATGTTCTTTCGAGAGAATACCGAGGGAGCCTACATCATGGGAAGTAAAGGTCTCCATGTGAGTGACGACCTGGCTATGGATTTCAAGGTGATCACCACTCAAGGGGCTGAGCGGATCATCCGATTAGCTTTCGAGTATGCCAGGAAAAACAAAATCAACAAAGTCACGATCGTCACCAAGGCTAATGTGGTCAAGACGTCTGATGGGAAATTCCTGGATATCGGTTATAGGATTGCCAAGGAATACCCGGAAATCGAGTGTGACGATTGGTATATCGACATCATGACGGCCAAGCTGGTGGACCCCAAGCGGAGGACACAATTCAAAGTCATGGTCCTCCCCAATCTCTACGGGGATATCTTGACTGACGAAGCGGCTGAATTCCAGGGAGGCGTGGGGACAGCGGGCAGCGCCAACATCGGGAAAAGATACGGGATGTTTGAAGCGATTCATGGCTCTGCTCCTCGTATGGTCAGAGAAGGGCGAGCCAAGTATGCGGATCCCTCCAGCCTGATCCGGTCGGCTGTTTTTCTCGTCAACCATATCGGCTATCCCGACAGAAGCAAAAACCTTGAGATGGCCCTAGACGTCTGTGGTCAATATGAAAAGAAGCTGTCCATAACGGGAAGAGACACCGGAGCCACAGGTACCGAATTTGCAGATTATCTGATGGAAACTCTTCAGGATCCGAACCTGAAGGAGAAATGGGAAGGATATC
>CAYFXE010000024.1:28371-30361 GCA_964347035.1 uncultured Eubacteriales bacterium
TGTTCGTTATCTTTCTTGACTCTAGAGATGATATGGATTATATTCAGCACGAACATTTTCGCACCATCCATTGCCTTAGGCAAAAGAGGCGGACGGAAGAAAGATTCAAAAAATCTGCTTAATTATTGTCACAAAAATATTTAAGAGGAGGTATTATAAATGAGGAATAAAATAACTGTCATCGGAGCTGGCCACGTGGGAGAAGTGACTGCCTTCAAGCTTGCTGAACAGGAACTGGGAGATGTGGTTCTTCTCGACATCATCGAAGATATGCCCATAGGAAAAGGTTTGGACATGCGCGAAGGCGGTCCGGTCGGTAAATACGACTCTGCCATCACTGGGACGAACTCTTATGCTGACACAGCCAACTCCGATATTGTCGTCATCACAGCAGGAATCCCGAGAAAGCCAGGAATGAGCCGTGATGAATTGGTCGGAACGAATTTCGGTATCGTCAAATCTGTCACGGAGAGTGTTATCGAATACTCTCCGAACGCAATGTTACTCGTTGTCTCTAATCCCCTCGATGCCATGGTTTATACGGCCTATAAAGTCAGCGGCTTTCCGAAGAACAGAGTCTTCGGGATGGCAGGTATCCTCGATACGACACGCTTCCGGGCCTTCATCTCGATGGAAATCAACGTGTCTGTGGAGAGCATCCAAGCACTCGTTCTCGGAGGGCACGGAGATACCATGGTGCCGATTGCCCGATACACCACGGTTGCGGGTATTCCCCTGAGTCATTTTATTCCAGAAGATAGGATCGAAGCTATTATCGAACGAACAAGGAAGGGTGGCGGTGAGATCGTCAAGTACCTCAAAACTGGAAGCGCTTATTACGCACCATCTTTAGCTGTCGCCGAGATGGTCGAGTCCATCGTCAAGGACAAGAAAAAAATACTCCCTTGTGCCGCCTATCTTGAAGGTGAGTACGGTATCAATGATCTCTACTTCGGTGTTCCTATTAAATTAGGGGCCAACGGTGTGGAAGAGATTATACAGATTGACCTGACCGACGAGGAAAAAGAAGCCATTAAACAATCGGAAGCTGCTGTCCGCAGCGTCATTGACATCCTCGAATTCTAAAAAGAAATGGCTGAACATAGGATTGAAACTCCAGTTACCGATGAAGTGATTGCCGAGATGCGGGCCGGAGACAGGGTGTTCATCACTGGATATTTGTACACAGGGCGCGATTCGGCTCACAAGAAACTCATAGAACTCGTCAACGAGGGAAAAGAGCTTCCTATAGACGTCAAAGGACAGTTCATGTATTATGTCGGGCCTACTCCTGCTCGTCCAGGAAAGCCCATCGGTTCTGCTGGGCCCACCACAAGCTACAGGATGGACTCCTTCGCTCCCACGCTGCATGCCTTGGGATTGAAAGGGACGATTGGTAAAGGCTCGCGCAGCGAAGAAGTCAAAGAATCTCTGAAACAGTATAAATCAGTTTATCTGGCTGCTGTCGGTGGTGCCGGAGCGCTGATTTCCAAAAGCATCGAGGAATCTGAGGTCATCGCCTATCCAGAACTCGGTCCTGAAGCCATTCGAAAGGTTAAGGTCAGGGATTTTCCCTGCATCGTTATCAACGATATGTACGGTGGAGACCTGTATCAGGAAGGAAAAGAGAAGTTCCAGAGATAGAAAAGGAAACATTATCCGAGATAAAGACTTTCTTTAATCCCAACTCTTCCGTCCAAAGCATGGGAAATATCTGGAACGAACCCGGTAGAAAAGTCATCCTACTTAAGGGAAGAACAAATGAAAATTCATGAGTACCAAGCCAAACAAATCCTTAACAAGTATGGTGTGCGCATTCCAGAAGGGGAAGTAGCGGACACTGCAGACAGAGCTCGTGAAATCGCCGAAAACATCGGGCCTAAGGTTGTTCTTAAGGCTCAAGTTCATGCCGGAGGACGAGGCAAAGGTGGAGGCATCAAAATCGCCAACAATCCTCAAGAAGCGGAGATGTTGGCTCAACACATGCTCG
>CAYFXE010000024.1:30371-36685 GCA_964347035.1 uncultured Eubacteriales bacterium
GAATGACGCTGGTCACCCACCAAACAGGTCCTGAGGGTAAGCTGGTCAGTCGAATCCTGGTTGAAGAAGCTCTGGATATCGCTCAGGAGCTTTACCTGGGAATCGTCGTCGATAGAGCTAAAGAAGCTCCTGTTGTTATGGCTTCTTCGGAAGGTGGTGTCGAGATAGAAAAAGTTGCAGCCGAAACACCAGAGCTCATATTCAAGGAGTATGTCAATCCAGCCACCGGCTTTTTGGAATTCCAAGCCAGAAAGCTGGCATTCCGACTTGGGCTTGAAGGAGAGACGTTCAAACAGGCTGTCAAGTTTATCCTGAGCCTTTACAAGGCGTTCGAAGCCACGGATGCGTCGCTTGCCGAAATCAATCCTTTGTTGATTACCAAAGAGGGAATGGTCCTGGCCCTGGATGCGAAGATGAATTTCGATGATAATGCCCTGCCCCGCCATCGCGACATAATGGAAATGAGAGATCTGGATGAGGAAGACCCTCTGGAGGTCGAGGCTTCAAAATTCAATCTGAACTACATCAAGCTTGACGGAAATGTGGGGTGCATGGTCAACGGTGCCGGTTTGGCCATGGCCACGATGGACATCATCATGCATTCTGGAGGGATGCCAGCCAATTTTCTTGATGTGGGAGGCGGTGTCTCTGAGGAGGCGGTGAAGAATGCCTTCAAGATTCTCGTCTCTGATGCCGATGTCAAGGCCGCTCTGATCAATATCTTCGGTGGCATCGTCCGCTGCGATCTCGTAGCCAACGGGATCGTCAAGGCTGCCCAGGAAATCGGTCTCAATGTTCCGATGGTGGTCAGGCTGGAAGGAACGAATGTTGATCAGGGAAAAAAGATCTTGGAGGATTCGGGATTGGCGTTTTATCCGGCAGGAAGCATGAGAGAGGCTGCCGAAAAAGTGGTTCCCCTAGCCAAGGATCGGGAAAGGAGCTAGACGGTGAGTATTCTTGTAGACGAGAAAACACGCGTGGTGATTCAAGGGATCACAGGTGGAGAAGGGACGTTTCACACCCGGAGAATGCAGGAGTACGGGAGCCAAGTTGTGGCCGGAGTCACTCCGGGCAAAGGAGGGCAGACTCACCTTGACGTTCCTGTTTTCAATTCTGTCTCTGAGGCTGTCGAAAAAGAAGGAGCGAACGCCTCGGCTATCTTTGTTCCTGCCTTCTTCGCTGCTGATGCCATTATGGAGGCGGCCGATGCTGGTGTCCGACTCGTGGTCTGTATCACTGAGGGAATTCCGACCTTTGACATGATCAAGGTTAAGCAATTCCTCAAAGAGAAAGATTGCGGTCTTATCGGACCTAACACACCAGGCATTATATCTCCAGGGAAGTGCAAAATCGGGATCATGCCTGGCCATATACACAAGCCAGGTCAGATCGGGATTATCTCTCGCTCCGGAACGCTGACTTACGAGGCAGTCGATCAGGTTACCCAGCTTGGTTATGGTCAGTCCACAGCCGTCGGAATCGGTGGCGATCCCATCATCGGTTACTCGTTCACAGATCTCCTCCAGTTTTTTAAGGAGGATGATGATACTGAGGCTGTGATCATGATCGGGGAGATCGGAGGGACAACCGAGGAAGAAGCCGCCGAATACATCGAGAAAGAGTTCGAAAAACCCGTGGTCAGTTTCATTGCCGGCCAGACGGCTCCTCCTGGAAGGAGAATGGGCCACGCCGGGGCCATCATCGCTGGAGGAAAAGGCACTGCCATGGAAAAGATGGAAGCGCTTGAGAAGGCAGGCGTGTTCGTCGCCAAGAGCCCAGCCGAAATCGGGCAGAAAGTGAAAGAGGCTCTGGGTTAACCCAGATTAGACCTGGCAAGGATAAATATGGAGGATTCCTTTTCATGTCCAAACGGATAAAAGTTGATCTTCACACCCACACCTCTGAAGGGCCCACCGAAAAAATCAGCTATAATGCCTTCCAGTTGATAGATAAGGCAAGCGAAGATGGATTCGATGTCCTGGCTATCACCAATCATGGCACAATCACCTATAACAGAAAATTGGCTGATTATGCCAGTCAAAAGGGAATCCTGCTCATTCCTGGAATGGAAGCTGAATTTTCGGGTAGACATGTTCTGGTCTTAAATCCTGGATTCAAAAAAGTCCCCTCAGGATTGTCTCTAGAGGATTTGGCAAAGTTTAGGAGCCCCGCATCTCTCATCATCGCGCCTCATCCTTTCTTTCCCAGTTCCGCGTCGTTGAGGTCAGAGCTCTATTCGTATCTTTCTGTTTTCGATGCGATCGAGTTTTCCCACTACTACAACCATTTAGTAAACAGTAATAAAAAAGCCGTCCGGGTTGCCCATGAGGCAAGGCTACCCATGATCGGTAACTCAGACTGCCATATGCTTTGGCAATTGGGCACGACCTATTCTCTGGTTGAAGCGGAAAAAAATATTCATTCTGTCCTGGATGCTGTGAAAAGAGGGCGAGTCGAAATTAGGACAGCTCCTCTTTCATTGCTGTCCATGGGTCGAGTTGCCCTGCGTCTTATCTGGATGAGAAGGACATATCCTTTTTTAAGTAAAACCTGAGTTCGTTATTTTCCCTTCATCTCCAAGGTCTGTACGGGATAAGGGGGAGCTCCTCTTCTTTAACGACTCTTAAGAAGTGGAAAATGTCATCCTTTTCAGGAACAAGACCGAACTTCCAGTAGCGGATGAAGCCATACTGTGACTGAGGCTCGAGCAGACAGGGAATCAGGTTGGCGCCCTCCTGGGTACATGAAACGAAATAATCCCCTTTTTTTATGATGGTCTGAAGGACAGTCTTGGCGACATCGATCGTCTGAGGCGGAAGATAATCATATTTGGCTGGTAAGATATCAATGACCTTATATGCCTCTATCTCAAGGAGCAAATCCTTCTGGAAGAGATCTACGTTAATGCCGTGGTGCAGCAAAGTTTCCACGACATCCTGGTGTCTGGCAGGTATGATATATCCGAGAGGGCGAGAGACGCTGACTGTCGGCTCAACACCAGGGAACCAGTTTTTAACGACTTCTTTAACGACTTTAAACCTTGACGGATAGGGATAAGGATCGAGATCATCTCTGGTTAGAGGATCACCCGCTTTTTTGTCCTTGTTCAGAATGCCACGGATCGGCGCTTCAGTCCGTTCAAATTTCTTTATGGTCAGCGTCGGCTGTTTTTCGTCTCGAGCATATCGCATCCTGAGATGGACAAGGTCGCCATCAGAGTAGAGTCGGGCTTTTTCGATAAGCTGTGTCCTGAATTTCCGGACCATGGCGTTAATCTTCTGCCCGTGGCGGGCGATGCTTTCAGAGAAAAACAGGATGCCAAGATACTGCCAGCGGGTTCTTTCTCTGAGGGTTTCGATGTCATGACGAGAGGCCCCTTCCTGGATGAAAGAGAGAGATTCGTATATGCCCAGACTATTCCGGCCGTCGTTGAGGTCAGTCGTGCTGTATCGTTTCATCGTCTCGCGTTGTCCCTGGTCTTCGGGTCGGTAGTTAACTCCGGCTGATGAGTCGACACCCATTCTCTGGGTGATAAGATATTCGTGGAAAGTGACACCTTTCTTTTCCAAGCCTTCTTCCACTTCGGCCAGAATCGTATCCCGAGAGAAATGCTGGAGTTCAGGCTGAATGTTCGCGTTGGAGACACAACCGATAGAGACTCTGTAATAATCATCTCCCTTCTCATGGACATCCATTGTTACTTCCGGCATCCAAGTCCTGAAAACCCGGTGGACGGCTTCGACTTCAGGAGCCTCGAGCTTGACATGGTCGCGGTTGAGATCCAGCTCCTGTTCATTGCGGCGCTGGTCGAGCCAGTTTCCGTAAGGATTGGATTGAGGCATGATCAAAAAATTCACATTTTCAAGCAGCGACTTAAGCTCGCCGACTGCCAGATCTCTGATCAGCCAGAGGACCGCCTCCTTGGCCGAGTGCTCGTTTCCATGCTGGGAGGCCACGAGGAGGAAAGTGGGCTTGTCTCGGTTGAGTTCTGAGGGAAGCTTGATTCCTTCTTCAGTAAGGATACACAGGAACAGCTCCTGGGCCTTGTAGTTTCTTGTTTCTTTCGTCCGTCCGACCACTTCGACTGTGAGTTGGGCTGAGATATGGTCCACATGACTGAGGAATCGAGCGATTTCTTCATTCTGGCTATATCGAGTATATTGGTTTGCTTCTGCGGGTGTTTTTATGTTTTCAGCCTTGAAAACAGGAGTCAAGAATAAAAATAGGAGGACGAAGAAGATCCCTGACTTAGAACGTTCTTTTTTTAACATTTCTCCTCTCCTTATGATAAATGTATAAGGAAAATTTTATCCTGAATTCTTTTTTTAGGTAGTAAAATAGAAGTAATCATAAACGAACCGTGAAATCTGGGCGATGAGATCCTCGACCTCTCTTGTTTTTAAACTCATGTTTTTGGAAAAAACCGTTAGGGCAACATGACCTAGATTGTGAGGGAGGGTGATGATCCCGCTGTCATTAACGGTCCCACCGATAGTCCCTGTTTTGTGAGCCACTTTTGTTCCCCGAGGAAGATCCCCTTTAATCCTTCTTTCTCCCGTCTGGCACTTGAACATCACAGTCAGGATATGATCACAGCTCGCCTCGTCCAGGATCTCTTTTTTAAAGACCAGCTCCAGGAGACGGTTCATGGCTTTAGGAGTGCTCTGGTCTTTTAATTCCTGGCTGAACCTCTTCGCCGCTTCTCTGAAAGCTTGAGGATTTTCTTTTCTCTCTTTTCTGTAGGTGGAGACCAGTTTGTTAAGGGATAAGTCTTTGTATGTTCCATAGTCCAGGCCGAGGTAATCCATGATCAAAAGCTGGCAGGTCCGATTAACCGTGATGTCTTCGATCCCGTACGACCTCAATCTGCTGTTCACATTCTCAGCTCCCACTTTGGTCAGGAGGATGTCTGTAGCCGAATTGTCGCTGATCATCATCATCAGGTTAACAAGATTCCTTACCGATAGCTTTATCCCGGGAACGTCAAGATCCGAAAGCATTCCACTCCCCAAGTGCTGGTCTTTCTTTTGGATGCTGATATCATGCTCAAGAGTGAACTTCCCCTCTTTAATTTGGGCCATGGTTTCTACTAAGATAGGGAGTTTGAAGACACTGGCCATCGGAAAAAATGTGTCTCCGTTGATGTCAAGCTCCTTTCCTGATTCTAGATGCTTGACGGCCACTCCCACTTCACCTTCGATACCCTCGATCACAGCTTCGATCTGGAATTTTAGTCTGTTGACACCTTCTGGTGCTTGAACTTCTTCTGTCGAAAGCGGAATCAACGACAGGAAGACGAGAATAATGAGAAAAATAACAGCCTTGTAGGTCTTAGATATCATGGTCTTCTCCTTTTAATAAAATACAGGGATTGATCTTTATCAATCCAATATACAAAACATGAAATAGATGAGGCTTTACAAGAGCCAATGTCTCAATGTTATTGCTTTGCCTCCTTCTCCGGCAGGTGAAATTTTAGGGAGACCTCAATTGTGCGAGCTTCCCGCAGAAGACGAAAATGCACTTTGTCGTCCCAGCTGAACCGAGCGAGGTAAATTCTTAGGCTGTTTATATCCGAGAACGGTTTTCCATCAACAGAAAGAATCACGTCTCCTTTTTTGAATCCAGACTGTTTGGCCACTCCTTCGATTGGCTCGCCTTCGATGACCAGATTCTCTAGTCCTTCGATTTTTTTTAGCCTCAAACCTATAGATGGGTAAGCCGGCTGTTCCTCCTCCGGGATTCCCCAGATGAAATCGGCCAGACTCCGGGAAACTCTCACTCCCTCCTCTCCTTCTGGAATGTCGACACAAACGAGGGTTTTATAAGGGAGCTGAGTCTTTTCGGACACCCGGCGGTTTATCCCAAGGTTGTACAGAAGATGTCCTGAACCAGCCAGGATAACCATCCTTTTGTCTTCTCTCTGGACTGTGCGGACAGCATTATGAGCCATGACCTCATCCCAGGCCGATTGAGCTCTATACAGGCCTTCAAAAGCCATCTCTAATCCTTTCCCCTTCATCTGATGGGGAATAGGGGATGCTTCGAATATTGTGCGGATCAGCTTCCTGTGTTCTTGATGGGAATGATCTGGCTCAGGAATCAAGTTTTTTTCTTCTTCAGTGAGAGCTTCCCAGCCTTTCATCCTGATTTTATGGATCAACGGGCGGGGGGCATTCAAGGCATACAGAGGGATTTTGTTGTTTTTTGCGAATAGAAATATCTGCTCGTAGAACTTGTAATTGAGGTTCCAATGGACGTACCATCTGGATTCTCGAAGGAACTCTTCATCGGAAAGAATCCCCATGCTCCAC
>CAYFXE010000024.1:36731-45249 GCA_964347035.1 uncultured Eubacteriales bacterium
GATGGGCAGGCTGTTGTGTGTTTCTCCGACATAGACAAGACGGCTCTCAGCCATTTCTCTTATCATTTCCGAAAAGGTAATGGATTTTCCTTTTCGAGAGGAATAGATTTTTTCCGCAGCGACGGTCATCACCTTTTCTTTGAGGTTATTATCACCGATTCTAAGGAGAAGAATCTGATTCTCTTCTTCCCCATTCAGAGAAAAGGCGATAAAAAATATGATCCCTAAAACAAAAAGCTTTTTGATGCTCATACTTCCTTTCTCCTGAAATTTTACCGTATGATATCTCTACAATTCAATCGATGTCAATTTGATTCTGAATTTATTTACAATCTGCATACTCAATTTTATACTGAAGGTACCTTTTGGAAATGCTTAGACACCTTTCTTAGACCATGAAAGATAAAACTCAGCGAACAATAGAGACTTTTGCCCTTGCCTCATTCTTAAACGATTTGGGCTCGGATATGATTTATCCGGTCTGGCCGCTTTTTGTGACTCATGTCCTGAAAGCCAATATGGCTGCCCTTGGATTTTTGGATGGCCTGGGGGAAACCCTCGTTTCCCTATCCCAAGCAGGATCTGGATTTCTCTCTGATAGGCTGAGAAAAAGAAAACTCTTCATCTGGCTTGGCTATCTGTGCGGTGCTCTTTCGAGGTTGGGATATGCATTATCTTCTCTTTGGCCTCATCTCATCCCGTTCAGAATCATGGATCGGGCGGGAAAAATGAGGAGTGTCCCTCGAGATGCCATGGTAGCTGATGTGTCGACTGCTGAGAACAGAGGAAAACATTTCGGCCTCCTGAGAACAATGGATCATCTCGGCGCACTCTGCGGAGTTCTTATATGTATCGTCTTAATCCAGTTTGTCGGCTACAGGCTGCTTTTTTTAGCGGCCGCCCTTCCCTCTTTCATGAGTGCATTTCTAGTATTCGCCCTCATCCGGGAGGGAAAACCAGATGGGGATGCTATCTACCGAGGGATTAAACTCAGAGACATCGATCATAATTTCCGACTTTTCCTTCTTCTTAGCACCATCTATGCCTTAGGAGCTTTTAGCTATTCTTTTTTGCTGTTGTATGCCACAGAGCTTGGTTTTAAGTTGACTATTGTTCCCGTGCTTTATTTGATTTTTACTGCTTCGGCTTCCCTTCTTTCTCTTCCTTTGGGAAAGCTTTCAGACAAAATCGGAAGAAAACCGGTGCTTTTGCTTGGCTATCTTTTTTGGGCAGTTGTTTGTCTGAGTTTTATCTTTAATCGCGCGCCTCTGTTAATTATGATGACCTTTTTTCTATACGGGGTTCACAGGGGAGCTTTGGAGCCCGTCCAGAAAACATTTGTTTGTGAGCTGGCTCCTCGACGCTTCAGAGCCAGCGCTTTGGGTGGATTTCAGATGGTCACCGGACTCTGTGCGCTGCCGGCTTCTTTTGTGGCCGGAGTGCTCTGGGAAAGCCTGGGCGCTTTGGCGCCTTTTGTTTTTTCGTTCGTCTTGACTTCGATAGCCGGAGCCATGCTTTTTTTTGTCAGAGAAGATGTTTCAGACAGATCTAGTCTTCTTCAACCTTGATTCGGCCTTCCTTGACTGCCTCATTGATAATTTTCTGTTGGAGATGACTCGGAACCTCCTCGTAGTGAGAGAATTCCAAGAGAAAGGATCCTCTTCCTCCGGTGATGGAAGTCAAAGAAGGTTCGAAATCCAACATCTCGGCCATGGGTACCTGGGCCTTGATGATACGGAGGCTTCCTTTCTGTTCCATGCCCTGGACCTTTCCTCGTCTTCCGTTGAGGTTGCCCATGATATCTCCCATGTAGGTTTCTGGTGTGTAAACCTCGACGTTCATGATCGGTTCCAGGATAGTAGGTTTGGCTTCTTTCATCCCTTTCTTAAAGGCCATCGAAGCGGCGATCTTGAAGGCGATATCGGAAGAATCGACTTCGTGGTAAGAACCGTCGTAGAGGATGGCCTTGAAGTCCACGGTGGGATATCCTGCCACAATCCCTTTTTTCCTGGCCTCCTGGATGCCTTTTTCGATCGATGGAATAAAATTCTTGGGGATGGCACCTCCGAATATCTTGTCTTCAAATTCGAAATCCTTGCCCCTGAGCATAGGTTCCATCTTGATCTTAACATCCCCGTATTGTCCGCGCCCACCAGTCTGTTTCTTGTACTTCCCTTGAACGTCCGAACGTCCTTTGATGGTCTCTTTGTAGGGAATTTTTGGTGGTTTGAGGACAACATCCACGCTGTATCTTTTTTTCAGCCGGTCAGTGATGATTTCGACATGTAACTGGCCATTTCCGGAGATGATCAGCTCGTTCGTCTCAGGGTCCCTTTCGATACGAGCCGTCGGGTCTTCTTCGGCGATGCGATGAGTGGCTTGGGAGATTCTGTCTTCATCAGCGCGGGTTTTCGGCTCGATGGCGAATGATATGGAGGGTTCAGGAAAGCTTATGGGCGAGAACTCGATTCCGCCTCCTCTGGCACAAAGGGTATCTCCGGTGTAAGTCGATTTCAACTTGGCTGTGGCGACGATATCCCCGGCCTTGGCTTGACCGGCCGGGATCTGTTCCTTACCTTGGAGGAAAAAAAGGCCGCCGAGCTTTTCGTCGGTGTCTCTGTTCGTGTTATTCACGGCAGAATCAGGGCCGATTTTTCCAGAAAAAATTCTCATCAACGAGATTCTTCCTGTGTACGGGTCGGAAATCGTCTTGAAGACTATGGCAGAGAACAGACCTTCCAGGGAAGGCTTAAGGGATTCCTCTTTTCCTTTGATCTGGGCCTCGATGTCTTCTCTCTCGAGTGGAGATGGAAAAAATCGAACGATCCCGTCCAGGATGGGCTGAGCCCCGATGTTCAAGGTTGCAGAAGCAATGAAGATCGGAAATAACTGGCGGTTCAGGATACCATTTCGGAGTCCATCCCTGAGTTCTTCTGGTGAGAGTTTGCCATTCTCGAAGTATTTCTCCATTAAGCTCTCATCATTTTCGGCGATCATCTCCATCAGCTCTTCAGCTTTTTTTTCCACGTCTGCCTTCATGTCTTCAGAGATATCAACCTCCTTGAATTTTCCACTCTCATCTTTCTCGAAAACATATGCTTTTTGTGTTAAAAGGTCGACGATACCAGAGAAATTCTTTTCCTCTCCAATCGGAAGCTGGACGGGAATGGCCTGTCGGCCGAAAAATTGATGGATGGAATCTAAGGTTCGTTGAAAATCAGCGTTTTCTCTATCCAGCTTATTGATGACGATGATTCGGGGAAGGTTAAACTCATCGAGCATTTCCCAGACTTTTTCTGTTCCGACCTCCACTCCAGAGGCACAACAGACGAGGACTACTCCAGCATCAACGGCTCTCAAGCTCGCACGTGTATCCCAAAGGAAATTCGTGTACCCTGGACAATCGATGATATTCACCTTGTTTCCTTGCCAGTCTAAGTGGCAGGGAGAAGAATTTATTGAGATATTCCGTTCAATCTCCTCCGGATCATAATCAGTAACGGTGTTTCCTTTCTCGACCTTTGTCAATCTTGATGTGGAGCCAGCGTCGAAGAGAAAGGTAGATGTCAGGGACGTTTTCCCTGAAGATCCATGGCCAATCATCGCGATATTTCTAATCTTGTCAGCACTATAATCTTTCATCGGGGCCTCCCTAAAAAAACCTAGATTTATTTGAAATCGGTATAAATTCTAGCGAAAGAGCAACGGATATCATACAACAAAATTTCCCTTCTTCTCAAGAGTAAATATGAAACAAGCTTTTCGAAATAATACACAAGATTATGGGTTAGGCTGGGTGAGTTGAAAACACACGGAATTTCCCTATCTCACGATTTTCCTAACACCCAACCTGACCCTTGTCAATTTTTTTTAAGAATTTTTTTAGATCTTCAGGAAGTGGAGATGTGAATTCAACGCGCATATTCTTCTCTGGATGGATGAAGCTGAGCTGGTGAGCATGGAGGAACAGATGCGGGCAATCGCCTTTGATCATCCGCCGACCGTAACGTCGGTCGCCGACTATCGGATGGCCAGAAGCGGCCAGATGAACTCTGATTTGATGGGTTCGGCCGGTAATCGGCTGTATTTCAAGCAGCGTGTACTCTTTGAATTCTTGAAGGACAGTATACAGAGTTTCGGCAGAACGGGGTTTTCTTGTCTTGACCGATATTCGTTCTCCATGTTTAGGATGGCGGCCGATAGACCAGGTGATTCTCCCTTTATTTTGGGACATTTTTCCCCAGACGAGTCCGAAGTAACGCTTGTTTACCTCTTTTATTTTAAATTGATGTTGAAGGTGATGGTAAGCCTTTAGAGTGCGAGCAACAACCATCACTCCTGATGTTTCTTTGTCCAGGCGATGGACAAGCCCGGGTCTCTCTTCAGGCCCGATATCCTGGAGTTCGGGATAGTAATGCAGGAGGGCGTTGGCCAGAGTTCCCTGCCTTACTCCAGCTCCGGGATGGACAACCATACCCGAGGGCTTATCGATGATGATAATATGGCCATCTTCAAACAAAATCTGAAGAGAAATGTCTTCAGCCTGGATTTGTCGTGGCCCTGGTATCTCGTATTCGATCTCGACTCTATCTCCGTCTCTTAACCTTTGATTGGATTTAGCGCTTTGCTTGTTGACCTGGATATCTCCTTTATCGACAAGCCTCTGGATCTGGGCTCGGCTGAGTTCCTTGATTCTTTCCGAAAGAAAGCGATCCAGCCTCTGATTGGCCCCGGATAAGGGAGAGGCCAGGAATTCTTTTTTAGGCACGTTTCCTTCTATTAAGGATGAAATAAAGAGCCATTCCACCCAAAAGTCCCAGGATACAGAAAAGTTGTGGGAGGGAGAGGCTGAAATACGGAGATGGATTTAGGATGAGGTATGTTTTGTCTGGGTGATCTCCCCGATAAAACTCGGTGAAATACCTGATTATAGAATAGTTCATGATATAAAAAGCAAAGACCTGGCCGTCAAATTTTTTTCGTTTTAAGATAAGAAAGAGGATAAAGAAATTCAAAAAATTCAGGCCCGCCTCATAAAGCTGTGTGGGATGGATAGGTGTATTGAGATGAATCCCAGTTAAGTCATGGGCATAGTTGCTGTGGAACTCGATTCCCCAGGGCACAGTGCCCTCGCGGCCAAAACAACATCCCGCTGCAAAACATCCAATCCGGCCGAATCCATGGCCCAAGGCCAAAGCGGGCCCGGCGAGATCGCCGACTTTCCAGGTTGGGATGCGATATTTACGAAAATACAAGAGGGCAAAAAGAATCCCGAAGGCCAAGCCACCTTGGAAGACGCCTCCTGAACGAGCTAAGGAGAAAAGCTCCGAAGGATATTTGGTGTAGTAGGAAAAGTGGCCGATAAAAAGGATGAGTTTAGCCCCGATAAGAGAAATGATAACCGTGTAGAAAGCCATATCGATTAGACGTGACGCAGGAAGCCCCTGTTTTTTGGCCTGGACGTAGACAAACCAAAAGGCGAAAGCCACTCCCAAGGCCATCATCAAGCCATAGGTATGAATGGTGATTGGACCGATTTTAACCAGGATAGGAAACATTATTTCTTTTTCTTAAATATGAGAAGTAAAATAAGACTCACGGCACCGATACTAACGCTGGCATCGGCAACATTAAATGAAGGCCAGTGCCATTTTTTTACATAAAAGTCCAGGAAGTCGATCACATACCCCCTAAAAACTCTATCGACGAGGTTACCGAGAGCACCGGAGAGAATCAAAGACAGGGATAGAATCATCATCTTTTCTGCTGGAGGAGTCTTGAAAAAATAATATATGACCAGGAATAAAGCCACCAAAGAGGCCAGCATCAAAAAATAAAAGACATACGGATTCTGGGATTGACCGAGAAAGCCAAAAATAGCACCTCGATTGTGGATACGGGTCAAGTTGAAAAAGCCAGGAATAACTTCCTTGCTGAAAGAAAAAGGAACTGTCCTGATGATCCAAAATTTTGTCACCTGATCTATCCCTAATATCAATAGGATGAACAGGAAATAGGGAAATCTTCTCTTCATGGAGTTATTTTCCGAACGACATCCTCACATCTTCGGCAGAAATCAGGATACTCATGACTTTTTCCCACATGGGTAGAGAAATTCCAGCATCTTTGACATTTTTTCCCTGGGGCTTTATTCACATTGACCTTCAGTTCCTCATCAGAACTTGGATTGAGCTCAACAGCAGAAACGATAAAAAGACTCAGGAGTTGACTCTTGTGTTTATTTAGCAGGCTTTCCATCGCCGCAGGAATCTCCAGGCTGACCGCGGCTTCCAAAGAATTCCCGATGAGTTTTTCTTCTCTAGATTTCTCCAGCTCCTTCAACACCTGCTCTCTGACAGAGATGAGTTTTTCCCATTCATCGAAAATATCGGGCAGCATCCATTTTTTATTGAATGAGGGAAAAAGCTCAAGATGAACGGATTCTTGTTTCCCTTCAAAGTCAGGCATGGCTTCCCATGCCTCTTCAGCGGTGAAGGGTAAAATCGGGGCCATAAGCCCCAGCGTCCACTTGAGCAGTCGGAAGAGAGTCGATTGGGCCGATTTGCGGAGTTTAGAGGTTTTCCCAGAGCAGTAGAGTCTGTCCTTGATGACATCCAAATAAAATGCGCTCAACTCGACGGTGAAGAGGTTATAGATGGTATGGAAGACGACATGGAATTCATAATCTTCGTAGGCCAGGAGCATTCTTCTCCCCATCTCCGAACTCCTCTCTAGAATCCATCTATCAAGAGGTTCCATATCTTCGATCTCGACCATTTCTTCATCGGGGATAAAATCGTAGATGTTTCCTAGGAGGAATCTCCAGGTATTCCTGATCTTGCGGTAGGCTTCGATGAGCCTTTGTAGGATCTCGTTGCCAAACCGGGCATCTTCTTTGTAGTTCAGCATAGCCACCCAGAGCCTCAAGATTTCGGCTCCATTCCGAGAGATGATTTCCTCGGGCTCGATGAAATTGCCCAAGGATTTAGACATCCCCCTCCCCTGCTCATCCAGGACAAAACCATGGGTAATCACGGTCTTGTAGGGACTCTCCTTCTTGGCTGCTACCCCGACAAAAAGAGAGCTATTAAACCATCCTCGGTATTGGTCATGACCTTCCACGTAAAGATCAGAAGGCCAGGGTAAGTCTTCGCGTTTGCCTAAGACATTATGGCTGGCTCCCGACTCAAACCAGACATCGAGGATGTTATTCTCCTTGTTGAATTTCTTAGAGCCACACTGAGGACATTTATAATCTTGGGGCAGAAGCTCCTCCACTTTCTTCGTATACCAAGCATTCGAGCCTTCCTCAGCAAATATATCGGCAATCCTCAACGTGATCTCCTCTCCTGCCAAAATCTGTTCGCAGTCGTGACAGTAGAATGCAGGAATCGGAACTCCCCAAGAACGCTGTCGAGAGATACACCAATCAGGGCGGGCCTCGACCATATTCAATATTCTTTCTTCTCCCCAGGGTGGGATCCAGCGGACTTTCTTGATTTCATCGATGGCTTTCTTCCTCAGGTCACTCTGATCCATCGAGATGAACCATTGGGCTGTGGCCCGAAAAATCACAGGATTTTTGCAGCGCCAGCAGTGGGGATAGGAATGAGTGATCTCTCCCTCCCTGAGGAGGCTGCCCTCTTTTTTCATGTCCTCTGTGATCAATTTGTTTGAGTCGAAAACGTTCATCCCGCCGTATCTTTCCACCTGAGGGATAAAATTACCTTCGCTGTCAACAGGAGTATAAATATCCAGGTCGTAGGCTAGCCCGGTCAGATAATCCTCATAACCGTGTCCAGGGGCTGTATGGACGCAACCAGTTCCTTGCTCTAGGGTGACATAATCGGCCAAGACTAAGATAGATTCTCTATCAATAAACGGATGACGGGTCTTCAGGCCATCCATTTCCTTTCCGAGGAATGTGACCAAGATTTTAGGATCTTTTATCCCTAATTCCTCAGACACCACAGGAATGAGTCTTTTCGAAGCGATGTAGACGTCTCCATCAGCTTGGAAGGCGCTGTACTCGAAGTCAGGATGAAAGGCAATAGCCAGGTTGGCGGGAAGAGTCCAGGGCGTTGTGGTCCAGATCAAAACAAAGACGTCTTTTCCTTCCAGGGTGGGGAATTTCTGAGAGAGATCAGAAATCATCGGGAATTTCACGTAGATAGAGGGAGAAGGCCGGTCTTTATATTCGATTTCAGCTTCGGCCAACGCGGTCCGGCAGTGGGGGCACCAGTGCACAGGCCGTTTTCCCTTGTACACATTCCCTGCGGCAAAAAAAGATGCCAGATAACGCAGGACTTCGGCTTCGTATTCTGGATGCATGGTGAGGTAGGGTTTCCCCCATTCCCCAAAGACTCCTAGTCTTTTAAACTGGTCTCTTTGGATCCCGACATACTTCAAGGCGTATTTCTTGCATTCTTCTCGAATTTCTATGATGGACAGGTCTTTTTTTCTTGTGCCCAGAAGCTGGTCAACTTTAATCTCGATCGGAAGCCCATGACAATCCCAG
>CAYFXE010000025.1:0-36069 GCA_964347035.1 uncultured Eubacteriales bacterium
TACAAATTGCATGCCGCAAGCTTCAGATTAACCGGGCTCTACGGACCTCGACAGCTTGGGGGAGAAGATCATGGCTGGGTTGCTAATTTTTCCATAAGAGCCTTGATGGGTTGGCCGATAAGAATATTTGGAACAGGGAAGCAGCTCAGAGATATATTATATGCAACAGATGTCGTTCGCGCCTTCCATGCATTCTACGAACGGGGAAAGCCAGGAATTTATAATATAGGCGGCGGTGTCGACTATTCCATATCTCTGCTTGAATGCATCGACCTGATCGGTGAGATAGTCGACAGAAAGCTTGAAGTCAGGTTTGAGGAAGAGAGACATGGTGATTTATTATACTTTATCTGTGATATAGACAAAGCAGAAAAGGAATTACACTGGAAACCTGAAGTGCCTCCAAGGGAGGGGGTCTCGAGATTAATCGATTGGATTGATCAAGAGAAAAATATATTTAGGAAGGACATAGAATGAAAGCAATCATACTGGCAGCAGGCAGAGGGAAAAGATTAGAAGGAATATCGAAGCCAATCAATAAATGTATGCTTAAATTCAACGGTAAAAACCTCATTCACTACAGTCTTGAATCCGCAAGATTAAGTGGTGTTGATGAAATTTTAATCGTGGTGGGTTACCGCGCTGAAGACATCATTAATGCCTACGGCATAGAATATAAAAATATTCGAATACGATATGTCATTCAGGAAGAACTCCGAGGCCTTGTTCATGCAATCGAACAATGCCAAGATGCCTTGGAAGGGGATGATTTTGTTTTATTTTTGGCGGATGAAATCTTAATCGATCCTAAGCCCAAAACGATGATAGAGACGTTCAAGAAGGAGAAGCTGTTTGTCATGTGTGGAGTAACAAAAGTCGAAGATCCAAATCAGATCAAAAAGACATATTCTGTCATTTACAATCCAGAAGATAACAGAATATACAGATTGATTGAGAAGCCGAGAAAACCTGTTAATCATATCATGGGTACAGGGAATTGTATTTTTAGGAATCAAATATTTGAATATATTCCTTATACACCGATCAATCAAACAAGGAAGGAAAAAGAGCTTCCAGATTTAATTCAATGTGCCATTGATGACGGCAACCCTGTCAAGCTTTTCTTCATCGGGGCTAAATACGTGAATATTAATACTCCTGATGATATAGAGATAGGAGAAAGACTGTTTAAGAAGGCCTGAATCTTTGGAAAAAATGTGCAACTATCTAGTGATAATCCCCGCTTACAACGAAGAGAAAACTATTGAAGAAGTCATTTTAAGAGCGAGAAAATATGCAGACGTTTGTGTCATTAATGATAACAGCCAAGATGCTACTCCTGAGATACTTGCTCGTATAAACGGTATCCACGTTATACACCACGAAGAAAACACCCATCTTCCGGGATGTATTCTAGATGGAATGAAATATGCCCATGAAAAAGGATACAAATATGCGATTACGATGGATGCCGGATTAAGCCATAACCCTGATGAGATCCCTCTGTTCATGAATCATCAACAGGCGGATCTTGTGATTGGCGTTCGAACACAAAAAGTCAATACTCCTTTGCTCAGAAGGATACTCAGCAAAGGTGGCAATTTAGTCTATAATTTTAGTCTTGATTTCCCAAAGAGTCTTTTCAAAAAAAGGTATTATGAAGATATCACATCAGGTTTTAGGCGTTATTCTGATAGAGCTATGAGGCTTCTGTTGTCGAAAGAAATCAAAAGCAAATCCTTCGATATTTTGTTTGAGACAACCATGTACATATATAAGAACAGGTTAACCATATCTGAAGTGCCCATTACCTATAATTTCTCCACAAGTTCTCTTAATAAGAGAGTCGTTAGAGATTGCGTAAGGATGTGTATTAATACTTTATTAAAGCCTAGAAGGTAAGCGATTATAGGGGGGCTAAAAAAGGATATTTTGGTCCTTATGGACTTAGAATAAAAGCAACAATCCTAAATCAAAGGTGAAGAAATAATTCTGGATAGGCCAATCCAGTTTGGTGAAGTTATAGGAGAGACCCAAGGCTCCGTTCAATCCGACATGGCCGACTCGAAATTCTATACCTGATAGGAAAGAAGGACCCCAGAGAGTTTTTTGTTTGTAGTCCAAGACGAAAGTGTAGTTCCAGATTCCCTTGATGATCTGGGCGGCCTCGACACCAATCCCCCCATACCGTACATCCAGATAGACATGGATAGGATCGGCATTCAGAGGAAGATAGTACTTGATCCCACTGTTAAAAAGGATGACGTTTTTGACCCAATCATGGGGACTGTAGATATAGGTGGAGGGATAATAGCCAACTCCTCCGTGAATTGAGATCCCTGCCTTGGTGTTGAACTGGAGAAATCCCCCAACGCCGCCTAAAGATTGACCGTACCCCAATCCTAAGGTGATCCATCGGAAATCTTTCCTCTCTTGCTTTTTTTGAACTAGCAGGGAATTGACTTCGATTTTCTGTAGAGGCTTCTCCATCTTCGGCTTTTTCTGTTTTAATCTATGGACAACCTCCGTTGTTTTCGCTGAGGCCGGTTGGATCCTCGAGCGACTCTCTTCTTTAATCTCAGGAAGGGTCTTCTTTATCTGAGGTTCGAGAGTCTTCTTGTAAGCAAAAACCTCCACATCAACTAAAGCTTCCACCAACAGCCTTTCTTGATCCCCTTTCTCATCTAGCCATGCCTGAACCATCCAGAACGAATTCCCCCTGTTCTCTAGAAGAGGAGTCGATGTTAATCTCTCTTCAACCCTTATCCCTTCCGTGGTATTTTTTTGCCTTTCGAATGCTGTGACTTTCTTCTCGGGAAAAGCTATCATACTGGGTATTGGGTTGACTCGCAATTCCACTGGTGGCTCGATTATCCTTTGGAAGGGCACCTTTTCCATTTTTGAAGAAGCGCTCGAGGTCAGCTCATCGACTTTGGCTCTTTTTGATCCCTGTCTGGGGACTAAGAACACACCGTTACTTCTTTCCAGAATTGGAGTTGTAGAAAGTTCTTCGATAGGTTCGGATTTTGCCTTAGGCTCTGGAAAGGCCAAGATCTCTTTTGTTGGTGAGGCGCTGACATTGAATATTTTTTTGACCTTGAGCTCAACGGGTGAATCAATCGTGGTGATAAAAGCGGCCGCCTCTCTTGTTGGAGTCACCTGCTCGAGTAGGGCGCTCCAATTTTGTAAGTTTTCTTCATCTTTAAATCTTCGATGAAAATTAGTTCCCTCCGTGAGGAGAGGGGTTAGGGAAAGTTCTTCTTCCCTACGGAGAGGTGCTGTTTCTTTTTTCCTCCGAAAAGGAAAGACTTCCTTGCTCGGCTCAGGATCGATCTGAAATCTCTCCTTTACTTTAATCTCTACAGGAGGCTCAATCGTTTCTTGGAATAAATTTCCCTCAATCTTGGAAAACGAGAGATCGGCAAGACCACTCCTTTCTTCAATCTCCACAAGCCTCTTCGATATCTCTTTAAAGTGTCGAGTTTTTATCGTGGACGACGCCCGAATCTGGAGATGTTCGTAACCTTCGACACTCTTTAACGGAACTAATCCATCCTTCCTTAGAGGAGTCGTCAATAGCTCTTCATCTACAGTTATTTCTGGAGTATTTTCCTCCTGTCCCAGCTCTAAAATTATTTCTACAGGTCGGATTGGTAAAGCCTGAACTCTATCTTCTGTTCTGACTGACGTCTCCCCTCCTGTAAACCCCTTAAAATTCTTCGCGGCCACGACCATCGAGTCCTGGATAAAACCGCTCACCCTGCCCTTTCTCTGCTCTGAAAAAAACAAGATGTAATACCATTTCTTCCGTACCTTTCCCTTCTGAAACAGAGTGAGACTTGTGCCTTTTCCGATGGTTTCAATCCGATAGCTGTTGTGATCAGGTTCTGCATAGACATCAGCTTTATCGGCAATAACTCTCAACTCATTCCCACGGGATAAACCTAGAGAGACAAATATTACGGCGAATCCGAGAAAAAAGTGCAGACTTCTTTTCATGCTTGTACAGATATTGTGTAATATAAGTTTAAAAACTGATCAATCGCCTCTCCAGGTGAAAACAGAGGTGATATTCTCCTTCCCTGAATCACCTCATGAGATGAGGCCCTTCATTCTCTATCCAAAGAACTTTTGATTTGGATATTGCAGGTCTTTCCGTAAGATACGATTGACATCTCTTCCGGCTGACAACAAAAATTGCCTGTTTCTTGGAATACATTTTTGACCAAGTTTGTGGTAAAATAGTTCAGCCTTCTTCCAAATCATATGTGTTTAAAAAAGGTAATCTGTTGAAAATCAGCTATCTAGACGGCAGTCGGTTGTATAACGCCTTTCTTGCCGGAGGAAATGCCGTCATAGAAGATAAGGACTATCTCAATAAAATCAACGTCTTTCCTATCCCCGATGCGGATACCGGTACAAATCTGGCCTCTACGATGAGATCGATTGCCGAAGAGGCCAAACCTTACCGATCTCTTAAAAAAACTCTCCATTCCATAGCCGATGCAGCTCTACTCGGAGCCCGAGGTAATTCGGGGATTATCTTTGCCCAGTTCCTTTACGGATTCTGCCATGAGATGCAAAATGACAATGGCGACATGAAAATCTCCACGATGACTTTTGGCAAAAACATCAGAAATGCTGTCAGCTATGCATACAAGTCTCTCGTGACTCCTGTCGAAGGGACGATGCTGACCGTTATTAAGGATTGGGCTGAAGCCATCTATGAGAAGAGAAAAAGAACCAGCGATTTCGCCGAACTCCTCTCTGATTCTCTCCAAGCAGCCCGGACTTCCTTGAAAGAGACACCAAAAAAGCTTGCCGTCTTGGCTAAAGCAGGAGTTGTTGACGCCGGAGCTAAAGGATTTGTGGATTTTCTGGAAGGGATTGTCCAGTTCATCATGAGTGGCAAACTCAGGAAGATCCCAAAGTTTCACACCGAGGACAAAGACCAAGAAATACAACAAAATTTTCATTCCTTCAAAGAGAGGATTCAAAACAGGTATTGTGCAGAAGCCTTGATGGTGAATGACAAAATGCCTTTGGACAGGCTGCGCTCAGATATTTCGCCTTTCGGTGATTCGGTCATCGTGGCTGGCTCAGACACGAAAGCTAGAGTTCATATTCATACGGACGCCCCCGCAGATTTATTCTATAAGATCAAAGATTACGGAGATTTTGTCCAGTTAAAAATCGATGATATGCAGAAGCAGTATGAAGTAGCTCATAAAAGAAGGGCCAGGATTGCCCTGGTTACAGATTCTGCCTGTGATTTGCCTCAAGAGCTTATCGACAAATATCAGATCCATGTTGTCCCCTTTTATGTGCACTTCGGCAATAGTCTTTTTTTGGATAAGCTCTCTATAACACCTGAGCAGCTCTATACCATGCTCCGCACACGAAAAGATTTTCCCAAAAGTGCCCAACCCAACGTCAAGACCATCGAAAACCTCTTCTCCTTTCTCGCCAGTCATTACGAATCCATTATCATGGTGACTGTCTCGAGCGGTTTGAGCGGTATGAACCAGACATCCCAGAATCTTGCAAAAAAAATGACGGGGAAAAATATCCAGGTCATCGATTCAAGAAACCTATCCGTTACCCAAGGACTCCTTGTCCTTCGCATGGCAGAGGCGATTGAACAAGGACGAACGCTCGAGGATATTGTCCGATTAACGGAAGAGTGGATTCCTAAGCTAAAGATTTTGGTCGATGTCCAAACAATGAAATATCTTGTCAGAGGCGGCCGGGTGAAGCCGATGAAGGGGCTTGTGGCCAAAATCTTGAATATAAAACCCATCCTGTCCATAAGCCAGGAAGGAAAGGCTACGAATTTCGGAAAATCATTCAGCCGCCGGGGCAACATGAAAAAAATTCTCAGAAACCTTCGCCAGATGTACGAGGAAGGAGAGTTCTGGAAGTATGCGATCGTCCATGCCCAAAACCGTCCGCGAGCTGAACTCTATGCTCAAGAAATAAAAGAAATGATCCAAGAGGAGCCCGCCTTCATCATCGACGTCTCTCCTGTTCTAGGTGTGCATACGGGTATCGGCACGTTAGGCATCGCTTTTATGTATAAATAAAATTTCTGAAGGGGATCTCAGTTCCCTCAATCAGGATTCCAGATTAATCCCAATCGAGATCAACATGATTGAATACATCATTTATGCAGCTATTTCGATCTTTCTTTATATGCATATCGTCTTTGTTCTTGCTCTTATCAAGAAAGATAACTCCATCATCGACACTGCTTGGGGATTGGGCTTTATTCTGGTCGCTGCGGTAGCCCTCTTCCTTGAGGCTGGAACCACAAGCCTTCAGATTCTCGTCTCCCTTCTTGTCCTCGTGTGGGGGCTCCGCCTGGCTATTCATGTCTTTTTTCGAAACAAGGGAAGAGGGGAAGACTGGCGGTATGCCAATTGGCGGAAAGAATGGGGGAAATGGTTTTTCGTGAGGGCTTACCTTCAGGTTTTCCTCCTCCAGGGTTTTCTGCTTCTCGTCATCTCCTACCCCATCATTCTCGTGAACTTTACCCAGCCAGGAAATCTAGGCCTACTAGCCATAATCGGCACTATGCTCTGGACTGTGGGGTTCTTTTTTGAATCGGTAGGCGACTACCAGCTTCTCCGGTTCAAACGCCATCCAGAGAACAAAGGGAAGCTGATGACCCAAGGTCTGTGGAAATACACCCGTCATCCCAACTATTTTGGGGAATGTGTGATGTGGTGGGGTATCTTCCTCATCGCTCTTTCGGTCCCCAAAGGCTGGACGAGCATCATCAGTCCCCTTCTCATTACTTTCCTTCTCTTGCGTGTTTCCGGTGTCGTGATGTTGGAAGCAAAATACAAGAAGGACAAAGAATTTATGGAATATGCTAGGCACACCAATGCCTTTATTCCCTGGATTCCGAAGAAATAAGTTCAGGGGAAATTCTGCGTGTTTTCGAAGCACTCAGCCTGACCATATCATTCTCTACATCACGGGTTTGGAAATGCTACCAGAATCCTAGAGTGCTCAAAACAGACCGAACAACTTCAAAGCCATGATCGTGATGGCCACGGCCAGGATGATCCGGATAACCCTCTCACCTCCCTTAACCGCAGCCTTAGCCCCCCACCAGGCGCCGAAAGAATTCCCAGCCGCAAGCACCAATCCATACTTCCAATTGACATTTCCCGTCCAGGCAAAGACCACTAGGGCCGGTAAGGTGTAGATGAGGATGATGAACACCTTGTGCATGTTGACAATCACGAGATCGACTCTAAGGAAATGATACAAGGCTGCCATGAAAAAAAATCCGACACCAATCTGAAGAAAGCCTCCGTAGAACCCGATGCCGATGAGAGCCGGGTATATAAGCCAGTGAGCCTTTTCACCTTGACTACCCTCTCTTTCTCCGTATGAACGGGAGATAAACATGGAAAACACGATAAAAATCAACACACCGCCCACGATGCGTTGGAAGAGAAGATCACTGATGCGCGATGCCACTAAGGCCCCAATCATCGCTCCAGGGAGCGTAAGGAGCGAAAGTTGTGAGCTTCTTTTGAATTGATGGACCTTTTGCTGGCGGAATGAGGCCACAGCGAAGATATTCTGGATGAAGATCGCCACCCGGTTGGTGCCGTTGGCCAGCGACCCTTCCAACCCCATGAATATCAACGCTGGGAGGGTGAGGCTTGAGCCGCCACCGGCATTGACGTTTATAAACCCGGCTATACACCCGACGACGAAGAGAAGGATAAGATGCTGGATTTCCATCAGGTTTGGCCGTCTTTCGATGAAATATCAATTCAGAATCATAGTGTTCTCACTAAAAAAAGGCAACCTCAAAGTTTTTCAAGTGTTGATGCTGGAGTCAGGCCTTCTCATCCGGATGCGCTGTGTCTCTACAATTACCCGAGGAAAAAACCTTGGGATAAGGCCTGACCCAGCTCTCCTCTTAAGCTTCGTGGAGAGACCTGTTTACAATGGCTGGGGAATGGGTTTTAATAAAATCATAAAGGACATGCTGACGATGTCTATCCATCCTCTTCTTAATAAAGAAAAACAACGCCTCGCAAGACATTATGAAAAGGAGAAAAGATGGCTGGGACTGGCTGGCGTAGCTTTGTCCCTCATCCTTCTTTTGGCATTTTACTTCAGCGGGATCAGTTCCTGGCTGGCCCACCTGAAATGGGGTTCGACTTTGATCGTCACCGTCCTTTTCTATGTGCTCGTTTTTCAGATGATTATGACGGTCTTTTCTTTCCCCCTCAGTTTCTACCGCTCCTACATCCATGAACACAGATGGAATTTCTCGAATCATACGGTGAAAAGCTGGCTCTGGGAACAGGTCAAATCCTTCTGGGTGGGATTCTTGATTTTTTCGCTGCTCCTGGGACTGTTGCTCTGGGTGATGGCCTTGTCTCCGAGATACTGGTGGTTGATCTCAGGATTGGGTATGGCGGTTGTCAGCGTCTTCTTGGCTACGATTTTTCCTATCGTGATCTATCCTCTCTTCAATAAATACACCCCGATTGAAAACAAAAAACTCACGGATGCTCTGGAAAAAATTCTCTCCAGAGGGGGGCTGAAAAGCAGCGGTTTTTTCAAGGAAGATACGAGTCGCCAGACAAAAAAGGAAAATGCCTTCCTGGCAGGGCTGGGAAAAACTCGACGGGTTGTCCTGGGGGATAATCTCCTCGAACACATGAGCGTGCCTGAAATCGTATCCATCATGGCCCATGAGGTGGGGCATTTCCGACACAAACACATCTGGATGAATATCATGATCGGGACTGGGCAGCAGCTGATCGTCTTTTTCTTGGTGAACCTCATCATGAATGTGCTCTTCCCTGACTTTCTCTCTTCGACAAGAACGAACCTGACACTCCTGCCTCCCTTTTTCCTCCTGATTGGTGGGATCTCTGGCTTTCTTTTTACCCCGCTCAACCAAATTCTCTCCCGCCGCTTCGAACAAAGGGCTGACCGCTATTCTCTTGAGAACATCACAAATCCAAAGGATTTTATGACCGCTTTGGCTGGGTTGGCCGACCGTAACCTCTCTAATGCCTATCCAGAATGGTGGATAAAACTCCTGTACTACTCTCATCCACCTATAGGAGAACGCCTTCAAATGGCTGAAACCTTCGCCAAGAAAAACGCAGAGGAAGATAATAGAAGTATTCCTAAATCCTTATAGAGTGAATTTCTGAAGAAACTCGTCAAGCTAGGTGGGATGTTGAGACTTGATCCAAAAAATCCTCTACTTTCCCGTTAATATAGAAATGTTCACCTAGACCAAAACCAATTTGACTAATCACACCTCAGCGATTATTCTATGCTTTGGATTGCTAAGGATCCTGCTGACATGAAGTGCTCCAAGTGCAACTTTGAGAACCCAAAAACATCCCGCTTTTGCGGTCAGTGTGGAACGCCTTTACCTTCAGAGGAGGACTTCCAAACTTCTCCCACTAAAACCCTTGAAACCCCGATTAAAGAACTGACCAGAGGAACCACTTTTGCCCACCGGTATGACGTCATTGAGGAAATTGGAAGCGGAGGGATGGGCAAAGTCTTTAGGGCAGTGGATAAGACCATAGATGAAGAGGTGGCCTTAAAAGTCCTCAATCCCGATATTGCTGCCGATGAGAAGATGATCAACCGCTTCCGGAATGAGCTGAAGATGGCCCGCAGAATCACCCATAAAAACGTCTGCCGGATGTATGACTTCAGTCAGGAACAAGGAACTCAATTCATCATCATGGAGTATGTTCCGGGAGAGGATCTGAGGAGTTTGATCAAGAGGATAGGCCAATTCACCATGGGAAAGACCATTCTCATAGCCAAGCAAATCTGTGAGGGGCTGGCAGAGGCCCACAGATTGGGCATAGTACACAGAGATCTCAAGCCTCAGAACATCATGATCGATAGAGAAGGTAATGCCCGGATCATGGACTTTGGGATCGCACGATCTCTAAAATCAAGGGGGCTAACAAAAGAAGACACGGTTATCGGGACTCCGGAATACATGTCGCCCGAACAGGTCGAGGGAAAGGAGATCGACCATCGTTCTGATCTTTACTCTCTGGGAGCTATCCTTTTCGAGATGTTGACGGGAAGAGTTCCTTTTCAAGGTGACACTCCTTTCAGCATCGCTATAAAACACAAGAGCGAACCACCTCCCAACCCTCGGTACATCAACAATCAAATTACCGAAAACATCAGCCGGTTAATCCTTCGCTGTCTGGAAAAAGACAGACAGAGGCGGTATCAGAGTGCTGAGGAGCTGCTGACCGAACTGAACAAAATAGAAAAGGGAGTTCCCACGACGGATAAGGTTTTACCAGAAGGAGGACTGAGGGAAAGGAAGAAATTCCCCTGGAAAAAGATCGCTCTCTATGCCGGAGTGCCGATTATGCTGGCTTTACTGATTTTTGCTGGCCTCTCTCTGTTCACCGGTCGCCAGGAGACCATCTATTCTATCGCCGTATTGCCTTTAAAAAATCTCTCCGGTAACCTTGATCAGGAGTACTTTGCTGACGGCATGACCGAGGCCCTGATTTCCAACCTGACTCAGATAAAAGCACTCCAGCGGGTTATTTCCAGCACATCCGTGATGCAGTACAAAGATGCTCAAAAGCCCCTTCCCGTAATTGCCCGCGAACTCGATGTCGATGGCATCGTCGAAGGCTCGATTCTGGTTTCAGGACAACGGGTAAAAATCAACGTACGGTTGATAGAGGCAAGGACAGACCGAAATCTCTGGTCCAAGAGTTACGAGCGGGACTTGAGCGATATCCTTGTGTTGCAGAACGAATTAGCCCGATCGGTCGCCGAGGAAATAAAGATCGCAGTTGCTCCAGAGGAAAAAGCACTCTTAGCTCAAGCACAGACAGCTAATCCTGAGGCTTATCAACTCTATCTTAAAGGGCGCCATTTTTGGAATAAAAGGACTGAAGATGGGTTGTATAAGGCTCTTGAGCACTTCGAGGGAGCGATCGAAAAGGACCCAGATTACGCCCTCGCCTATGCTGGACTGGCCGATACGTACAACATGCTTGGCACCTATGTCTTTCTCCCCTCCTTAAAAGCCTTTCCCCAAGCCAAAGAAGCTGCTCTAAAGGCTTTAGAAATAGATGAAACACTCACCGAAGCTTATGTTTCCCTCGCCTACGTGAAGTATCTTTTTGACTGGGATTGGTTCGGGGCGGAAGCAGACTTTAATTGGGCCATTGGCCTCAATCCCAGCTATGCCACGGCTCATAATTATTATGGAATGTTCTTAAAAAATATGGGCCGATTCGACGAGGGCCTTTTAGAAATGGCCAAAGCCATAAATCTCGATCCTCTCTCCCTCCCGATCAGCACGGGTATTGGATATCTTCTTTTCCAATCAGGTCAATATGACCAAGCAATAGAACAATGTAAAAAGGTATTCGAAATAGATACCACCTTTCCAGAGGCGCATAGAGTCATGGGATTAACCTATCTAAAAAAATCCATGTATGAGGACTCGGTAGAGGAACTCCGCAAGGCTGTTGAGTATTCAGGAGGCAGCGCCCTCTATTCGGCAGAGCTTTCCCTTGTTTACGCTTCCGCAGGAAATCCGGAAGAAACTCAAAAAATACTGGAGGAGTTACAGGAACGCTCAAAGACTAAATATGTTCCCCATTACAGCTATGCCGTTATTTACGCTGCTCTAGGAGACATTGATCAAGCCTTCTTCTATCTTGAAAAGGCTTTTGAAGAGAAATCGAGTATGATCGCTGAGATAAAAGTCGATCCTAACCTTGACAGCTTACGTGTCGACCCAAGATTTTCTACAATACTGGAAAAGATGGGACTGTAAAAACAGACTTATTTGATGACTTTCCCTTTGACGTTGCTTATCCTGACTCTTCCACTCCCATCATCTTTGATGGTTACGTCACCATCCACGCCATCGATATTTATCGAGCCGGAGCCATCGTCAACCGAGACAGTTCCCGAGACATCTCTCACCTCTATTCCGCCTGAGCCATCATCAATATCCACATCTCCCCGGATATTGGCCACATCGATATCTCCTGATCCATCATCTATTCGGAGTGGCCCCATGATATCTTTGATCATCATTTCACCAGAACCATCATCAATAAATACCTTTCCTGAGATGTTGTCGACTTTTATCCATCCAGAGCCATCATCAACTTCAAGATCGAGGTTGGTCGGCACATATACTGTCAGGTTGATCAGCTTTTTCCTGAAGGAAAAAACCGAAAACCGTTCCTTCATCAGGCTGATCAGGACGGCTCTGTCTCCCTGTTTCTCCAGCGAGAGTCTGACTCTCTCCCGGATAAATTTCTGGGCATTGTCCTCGCTTCTTCCCTCCAAGATGATTTCCGCTTCCGCATTTATGTTTTTTAGACCTTCCTGACCAGAGACGATTAAGAATCCAGCACCGCAGTCGATCTCCAACCTCTTAATTCCCTCAGCCGACATGCTCAAGTTCTTAACCTCTTGATAAGCCGAGGTCAAAGACGCACACAAAAAGAACAAGATAAGAAAAATAATCTTAAATTTCAAAATGACCTCCTTATTCATAGACTTATGGTTTTATAAGAAAATACGTAGCGACTCATAAAAAGGTTCCCAGCTAATTTCAAAACCTATTCATCTAGAGGGATGTCATCGAGGAGAATCATGATTGAACTGGGATGACAGCTTCAGAATCCCAGTATGAAAACTGCTGTCATTCTCTCCATCACTCATTGTATAATAGCCAAATCAATTCTTGCCAAAGAGATCTGTCTTGAAAATCTGCACTTTTAATGTCAATTCCATAAAAGCCAGGAAAGGCCTGATTCTCGAATGGCTCCAGCACAGAGAGAACGATATCGATATTCTCTGCTTTCAAGAACTCAAATCCGTCGAAGAATTCTTCCCGTACCAAGATTTCGAAAAACTCGGCTACTCCTGTCTCGTCTCAGGCCAGAAAGCCTATAACGGAGTCGCTATCTGTTCAAAACTTCCAGTAGAACGAATCTTCGAAAAAGCAATCGAGGAATATTGGGATGAACAGAAGAGAATCATAGTGACAAAAATAGGCGGGGTGAACATATTCAATATTTACGCTCCTCATGGAGATGAGAGAGGAACTGAAAAATTTTCTTATAAGATGGACTGGTATGAAAAGCTTCGATCCTTTCTCGATAAACATTTCACCAGGGATGACTCCCTCATTTTGGTGGGAGATTTTAACGTGGCCCGAGAGGATAGGGATGTTTGGTCTCCCGAAGAGCTCCGGGACACCATAGGTACTATGCATGAGGAAAGGCAGGCTTTCGAGGAACTTCTCGACTGGGGGATCATCGACTCATTTCGCCAACTTTACCCAGAAAAACAACAGTTTACTTGGTGGAATTACATTGGTGGCGCCATCTGGAGAGACCAGGGCATGAGAATCGATTATGTGCTCTGTACAAATCCTTTGATCGAGAAAATAAAAAATATGGAAGTGGATCTGTGGCCCCGGAAACGAAGAACCCCAAAGCCCTCTGATCACGCACCACTCATCGCCACGCTTGACGTGTCAGGGAAGTGACTCAGTAACTCAGTAATTCCAGTGTCATGCCCTGTCTTCCTTATCATTCCCGCGGAAGCGGGAATCCAGTAAAAAAGGAACTGGATCCCTGCTTCCGCAGGGATGACGAACAAAGGAACTAGCTTCTCGCATTCGCTGGGACAAGATTGGATTCCTGCTACCTGCTTTCGCAGGCACAAGCTCCGCAGGAATGACAATAAACAGCAGGAATAAGATAAGGAACAGGATAATGAGGAAATGACCCTTTTATGCGTTGAGGTTTCTGATTCTTTCCAACCTCTCCTGAATGTTTATTCTCTTCCCTTGCTCATCGACGACAAAAATTCCCCCATCGATGATCTTCGTCGTCCAATCGACAGCGTTAGAGAACTCCTCCCTCCCCTCCCAAAGATAGGGAACAGGAAAATATCCCATTCTAAACACGGTGTAGAGTCCATCACTCGTGTATAAATCTTTAATATTCCTTTCCATATCCCTTATTAAGACGGTAGCTTCTTCCCACAATTCCTCGGTATTCTCAGCAAGCTCCTTGCTCAGGATGATATCCTTCACAGCGTTCCTCTTCCGGAACTCAGGGTAGAATCTTAGAGCAGCTTTTGTTATCTGAACGCTCTCGTTGACAACCTCCGGATTGGCCAAAAACAAAGCCTCGGAATAACTCACAACATGAATAATCTCCGGGCTCTGCGTGTTCTCCGGTTCCACATCATCCATCAAAGCGGTGACAGCTGCCAGCTGCTGCTTCGCCCTCTGGGCGTCAGGAGAAAAGTAGTCTAGCCCGGCCCGAGGCTGGTAGATCACACGGAAATTCCTGTCCTCGAGCTGTTTGACGAGTTTCAGCAGGGCCCGCGCCTTGGCCAGATCTCTGACACCCCAGGTGGACTTTGGCGTGTTCAACATATTCTGAAGAACTAGATATTTGATGCCATGGAGTTTTGCTGTCCTGGCGGCGAGGTAGGCTGACACGATGTAAGTCAGGTCATCGGCTCCCCGGAAGGCAAAATGGTGGGACAAATTCGGCTCGTAGGGTTTTTCGACGGAGGCGAAGTATCTTAAAGTTTCGATATGCTGATCTAAGCCCTGTTTGACGCTGAGAGGTCCTCTGCCGTCGATCTGGTTGAACCACCACAGCGACAGGGCGTGCCAGGCCATGTTAAGATTTTCTTCCAGAATTTTCGCCACCTGAGGGATATTGTTTGTCGCCGAATAGGCTCTGACCAACAAGGGGGAGGCATCTTCGCGGATGGCCCGGAGTTCGAAAGCATTGTTAAACGGAACACCTCCGCCGTTGGGTAAATCACCCCAGTCTTCCCCGAATTTAGATTGGCTCAGCTGAGAAGACCCCACCGAGACGATATCGAGAAGTCGACTCTTGGATAATGTTTTCAGCCATTCCGAAAACAGGGCCAATGCTTTTTCCCTGTCTTTGAGATAGGGACCAACATGAGCCCTGGTTAGAGGGAGCTGGTTCAGCCGCCGGGCAAACGCCAGCCGGATGATCAGATGGTCCTTAGCGGTTCCGTATTCTCTGTAATCATAGCCCGGGAAAGGACGAATTTTCCTCCCTGATGAGTTTCTCGCCAAACGATAATCTTAATTCATCATAGACCGCACTCTCTCTGATAGTTCTTGGAATCCGGGATTCAGGAACGCCTAATTTTTGTAAAGTTTCCATCGGGGTTTCATCTCCGAAAAAAGTCTTAAATCGTCCTCTAAATTCTTTGTCGACCAGATTACACGACTCAGGAAGACCAGCAAAATATATCTCTTTAAGTAGACCCCCTTTCGTGAGTGAAAGGCTTTGGTCGTTCTCGATTTGACGGACTAACTTGACGAAAGACTCCAGGGCCTGTGTCGGATCCAGGCGATAGCTGAAGCCAACATGGGTGATTTTATTGTCTGTTATCCACTTTTTGAAAATCTCGAAAGAAGATCGGTTGGAAATCTTGTCGACGGATTCGGCAATCGTGGCGTCGGAGATAAAAACCGTATAACCACATTCTTGAAGGAGTTGAGCCACACTGCTTATACCCAGGGTATGGGCATCCAAGGCCGACTTCACTAAACCATATCTCATCGGTAAACATTCTATTCAATCTTGAGAAATGGTCAACTCGTCTTTTCCGAAAGGAAATCTCGAAGGATATCCGGATCTGACAAGAGACAGGATCAGATTAACGATTCACCTATCGACCAAAAACTGAGATTTGATCCACAGCGACTGCCTCATTATCGCAAGTTCCATGGCATTCAGGACAATTTTTTCCCGTGCCTCCTGGCATCCCCCTTATCTCCAGGTTCACCGTTTTTCCAGCCCAAGAAGATATATCCACATACTCTGTGATCCAATCCACTTCCTGGCCAATTTCATGTTTAAGGTTCCAATTTTTGACGAGTTGGCCGTTTATGTAAACACCGAGATATCCATCGCAATACCCAGAAGCTTGCCCTCCTCCTGGGCATTTAGCCATGTCTATGGCTAGAGTCGATGCTTCGAGTGGAAGTGACAAGCTACGGGCCAGGATACTCATCGTCGGACCTCCCAGTCTAGCGTCTCGAGCTGGATAAGAACAGGAATTCAACAGGACCACTCCACCCTTACCCTTATATTCGGACTTCCATTCGGGTAAAATTTGCTCCTCGAAAGTCGTGGAGAACACATTCCAATCAGCCAACTCGTCTTCGAACATAAACTCCTGGAGAGGTACTGAGGAGGGTGTCACGATATCCTTTTTCTCCTCCATCGGTGTTTCTGCCTCCTCTGTCGAGGCGATGAAAGAGACATATCGCTCTTCTCCCTCCGATAATTCCTGTTGGGAGGGAGGATTGAGCATCATCAAGACGAAATTATCGCTGGTATCGACCTTGTAGCAGTTGGTATCCATACCGCTAACTGAAAAAATCCTCTGAGGAAGGAAGGCCGCTGCCGGCCGTGATACTTTGCCGTTTTTCTCCATCCGCACGGAAAACTTCACACGGTATTGATTCTGCTTGATCTCTTCGAAGGTCAGTTCCTGACTGTAGAGGGGGAGCTCAGCGGTCGAAACAATCCTTGCTTCGAGCGCAGGGTCACCGTACAGGACGAAAACGTCCCTGTCGTAGAGATGGCCCTCTTCCTTGATACCGGGAGTCTTATGTTCCAGATCGAACAGTAACGATTGGTTGTTTAAGTACACGCTCTCGGCAAAGGTAAAACGATCCTTCAATAGGAAAAAATAATCGCCCACTCCCCAGCCCATGTAACCGTACCAGCTTTCCCGCGTGTAGCCGGCGAACTGGCAGGCTCCGGCTCGAATCCAAGATAAGGCCATGCAGTTCTGAGGATTATTGATATGCCCGATAAGGCAATTCCCCGGAGCGTAATAGACCATGGAATGGGGCGATTGAACATGATACTCTCTGCCTGAGGTATCATGAGCTTTTAACTGCCCGTTCTGGGTGAAAAATTTTCCGTCCCGGAAAGCCCAACCCATCTCCCAATCTCTTTCCGAGGCATGGCCGCTGGTCCACATGATATCCACCTGCCCAGAATTGATGGCGTTTGTAATCTGCTGCGTGGTATCGCTTGGACCTCTTACTTTTCTTATGTCACGTCCGGAGGATTTCTCGAATTTATGATTCTTTACGGCTTCGGAGTAGTAAGCGCCCGAATCAAGATACCTCAGCCAATTCACTTGGGTCTTCCCCAATCCCCGTCTGATGTCCATCCGGTTGACCGATGCCATTTTAAGGGCAAAACCAGGCATGTATCCGGTCACTATACCCCAAATCACATCTCCGTAGGGATCATCATCAAGCTGCCTTGTGATCTGGTTGATGCTGATGACGGCATCCCGAGTAGCATCTTGGGGAGTCAATACCAAGCACAAATAACGGGGCTTAATAATTTTAAGCTGAGGCAATATCTCTTCCAGATGATTATCAAACCGGGCGATCGTGCCTTGGTGCTTGGCTTTGAGCTTTTCGACGACATTTCTCCAGCCTTTGTTTTCCAGAGTCGACCCTCTCACGGCAATCACATAGTTCGAAGCGAAACCATAAGTACTTATGAATAAAACCGCCAAGACCATAAACACACACTTCAGGCTCTTTACTGTGGTGAAACTATTCTTCATCTATTCCTCCTGTCCTTTCCATGTGTTAGTACATCAGGCTCAACTTGTCAACTTTCAATCAGTTGTCAGTCATCAGTTTTCAGTGATCAGGAGTGAAAAGAATCTTATCTCAAACTGAAATCTGGGAACTGACAACTGGGAATTGACAGCTGATTGACAATCCACGATCTGTATGATAAAAGCCATCTCGAGAAGAGGGAAATATGGGATACTGCACAAAAAAATCAGGGAGGATCATCAAGATCTTCGTTTTCCTGGCCCTATTCATAAATCCCTATATAACTCCATACTATGAACTCCAAGATATTGAGTACTGGCTGCCTGAATCTCCGGTATGGGAAAAAATAGAAGCTTCCGATTATAAAAAGGGGCCCTTAAAACTGGCGTTAAAAGCAGGACTCATCGCCCGGCGTGGCGACAGCCCGAATGAACTCCGGTTCCATATCTATCCTCTTTTCTTGTGGAGCACCTGGGGAAAACAGAAGCAGATACGTGAATGGGAAAAAGAGCTCAAAAAAGAGAGCCTGTTCTATCTTGGCGTCGAAGAATACGTCCGCCCCAGAGAAGACTTCATCAGAGAACTCACCCTCATCAGGAATTCCTTTCCCGAAAGATTCGGTGAGAGATTTGATTACCTCAAATTCAATTACACCTTCTTCATCGTCGAGGTTCTGGTTATATCCGTCGGGAGCCTAGTCTATCTCATATTTTGCGCTCTCGTCCAAAAGATCTCATAGTTAATTGAATCCAACCCCATTTCAGCTTGACATTAAAATTTCTCTCGTGATATATCCTTTAGGGAAAAGAAGGTGGACTTTCGAAGTCAAGCGGGAAAAACAATCACAGAGGAGAACATAATGCTTGAAAGCTGTTCTCCCTCCTCTAACGCATAATCTTCCAGAAAGAAGTGCTTTTAGAAATTAATTTTTTATTTATTTTTCAAAAGTGATTATCCGAAATAGCACTTAAATGAGAAGCCTGTCCAAAAATACTCGTCATTTTTTCCCAAGAATGAAGTTTCATAAAACGATTAAATTTATCTCCATAGGACTTATTCACATATATTTAATATAAATTTGAAAAAAAAGGAGTATAGAATGAAGCGAAGCCATACCTTACTCATTTTATTTTTACTCCTCAGTTTCCTTGCCACTCATTCAATCGCCGAAGAGAGAATTTATAAAGCGACACGGGCCGCAGATTCCAAGTGGGCCTTTGTGGGAGGGTCAGCCTGCTGCAACTGTGTTTGTGATTCCGAAGGCAAACTACCAACAGATTTTCCCACCACAGACGTCCATGCTGTGACCTTTTATCTTATAGCAAGCCGTTCGAGCAGCGTCTTCGACAAGATCAAAGTGGGCCCGACCAAACTCAAGCTCATCCTGGGCAATTCTGAATCTATTGCTTTCACCTCAGTCAGGCCATCTGAAGTCATGGATCCTGTCAAACATCAGTGGTATGTCACATTCACTTTTGATAGCCCTGTTCATGTGGGTCCAGGGACAGATTGGAAGCTTTTAGACGGTGACGGCACCTGGAAAAGCGCAGCCATCGCCCATACCAGCGATAAGCCCTCGGATGGACTGCCCGGAAAATTCATAACGAAAAACTGCCAGTATGCTCGGACAGAGAATCACTGGTACTCCGTCAAGTTCGATTTCGCCGCCGTCGAGCCTATCCCCTCAAAAGGATTAAAGATCGTCCAGAGAGCCAATTATGATATTTCTGTCCAGCTGAACGGTAAAGAAATCTACGCTCCTCCTATGTTTGATGTCGGTATTGTTAAATCTTTTAAGAATATCGATGGCTATAACGTAGAGGTGCTTGTGGAAAACGCCGGAGGGAACATCTGCCAAACCTACTCCTGTCGGATCATCAGCTGGCGGCCGGATGGTGAATATAAGATATCGGACAAATTTGGAAACTGCCAGGGCCCAAAAATCAGCCAGGAGGGGAATAAAATCTTCCTCGCCTTCGAAAGCTATACGATGAGGCACTCCGGGAAAACTGCTCCGGCTCAAAACTGGGTCTACGAAAACGGAGTTTTGAAAAAGGCCCCCCTTCCAGGACTATATCCAAGGCCTGTGCTCCAGAGTCCACAGATGAATGCCGTTATGCCCCAGGAAAATAACCCGGATTGTCCTAGAGGTTATATCTGGAATTTCAGGTGGACTATCCCCAATCCCCAAAATGTCAAACTTTACCAAATCCGTGTCACAAAACCATGGTTAACCAAACCTCTGTTTGAAACAACTGTAGAAGATTCAAAGTATGCCTACAGCAGCTGCACGCCCATAAATGATGAAGATCGTGAAAGATGGAGGTGGCAGGTCCGGGCTTGTTACCAAGACGAAAAATGGAGTGAATGGAGTGATGGGTATGATTTCAACGTGGCAGAACCTACAACCATCAAGGGGATAGTGAGAGATACCTCAGGGAATGCCTTGGCCGATGTCACCGTTACAGAGACCGTCTCGGGAAAAAGTGTTTTGAGTGGCCCGGACGGCTCCTTCAGGATTGCCGACTTAACTCCAGATACCCAGGCGACTATTACTTTCAGTAAAGCTGGATATTTAAGTCAACGCCATGACCTCACCATAAAGCAGGGATCGAACTCAGCTTCAACGAAACTCTCTCCTGCTGCCGAATTGAGTTGTACTGTCACAGATCAAAGTGGTAATCCCGTTTGGCTGGCGACGGTCGCGGTCGCTAACACACAGATATCCGCAGAGACAGCAGAGGATGGGACATGCACAATATCCGATCTGAAAACTGGCGTTCAAGCAGAAATAATTGTCAGCAACGTCGGCTTTCAAACCAAAACCGAATCCATAACCCTCAATCCAGGTACGAATCAACTCTCTGTTGTCATAACGGCCCTTGCCTACATCAGAGGCTTCGTGACAGACGCCGCAAGACAGCCTATTATTGGTGTGAATGCAGCAGTCGAGGGAACAGATAAATCTTCCTTAACCGGTGAGATGGGCTATTATAAAGTCCAATTCTTCGATCCTGGTATGCAAGTCACGGTAACCTTTAACAAAGATGGTTTTTTGGATAAAAGCGAACAGATCACATTACAACCCGGAGAAAACCTTCTGTCGGTGAGCTTAGGTCTTCCAGCGTCTATTTCCGGAATTATCACGGATGAAAAAGGAGGCATCATAAGCGGCGCCACCGTATCAGTCGAAGGGACAGAGATATCCTCTTCAAGCCAAGCTGACGGCTATTATAATATTTCTGGTCTCACACCGGATACTCCACTTACGGTCACCTTCAGTAAAGAAGGATATCTCAAGAACAATCAGGATGTAACCTTACAAATTGGAGCTAACTCTCTTTCTGTCGTCTTAGGTTTTTCCGCATCTGTCTCCGGAACGGTCACCGATGGAACTGGAAATGCCTTAAGTAATGTCGCAGTGACTATCGATGGGACCGAGATTTCTACATCAACCGCCAATAATGGTTCCTATACGATCTCTGAGCTTAAACCAGATGATCAATTGACTGTGACCTTCAACAAAGATGGTTACCAGGATACGAGTGGACAGATCACATTACAGCCCGGAGAGAACACTCTATCTATAACCTTGTATCTTCTATCCTCAGTTTCTGGAATGATCATAGATGAAGAAGGAGGCGTTATAGACGGTGTCACAGTATCGGTGAAGGGAACAGATATATCTTCTTCAAGTGGAGCTGATGGTAATTATGAAATTTCTGACCTCACGCCGAATACTCAAGTAACTTTAATCTTCAGCAAAGACGGATATGTCGCCAAAAATCAGGATTTAACCTTACAACCAGGAGCTAACTCTCTTCCAGTTACGTTAGAGATACCAACGGCATATATTACCGGAACGGTCAAAGATATTGGCGGCTATATCGTAAACGCAGCCACAGTCACGATAGAAGGGACGGATAAATCCGCTACAACCGGCGATGACGGCTCTTATACAATTTCTAGCCTTTCCCAAGGAACTCAAGTCAACGTCATCTTCAAGAAGGACGGATATTTAGATATGACCAAAGACCTCGCATTAAAAGAGGGAGAAAATTCCCTTTCTGTCAGCTTAATCCCTTCCCCAGAGACTGTCGATCTCCCGAGTTTGGAAAAGACTGTGTATGGTAATGATCATCCTGAAATTGAGTTTTCGTTGTTTATAAATGACTACAAAATTGTTGGGCAGTGGAAGGATGAAACTCGTCAACAGCAATGGCAACTGAAAATTTCCAACGCATATGTCTACCGTGACTACGAGAATCAAAAAGTCATTCTCCATCTTTGGGTACATACAGATAACCGCTTGGATAACGTAGGATTTTATAGGAGGAGCACTAATCTATGGACTGGGAAGAAAAGTCTTTGGAAGCTTCTAAGCCAGAAGAATATGCCGTCACGCTATGCCTTCTTTAGGTTTATCTGGTTTCCGGATGATACAGGTTTCCAACCCACTTACACAAAAAAATAGTAAGAGTTTACATTTAGTAATATTCATTAATAAGGAGGGAAAATGATCAAAAAAAATAATCTGTTCATTGTTTTATTCATGATTTTAGGCTTGATTTTCATCTCCTGCGTAGAAGGGGAACAGTCTGTCGACCACTATCCCAAGGCTATCATCGACGCTATGATCGAAAATGACACTGAAGCGATCAATGAACTGTGCACAGGAGAAGCACTGAAGGACTGTCTGAGAGGCGCCGAAGATGCTCAAAAATACACGATTAAAATAACCGACCTTCAAGTTTTAGAAGTTGTGGATACGGCTGTTGACAGCAAGGAGATCACGTTCCAATTCAGCTACACAGAGGAAAAAAAGGACGAGGAAGGCTCCTTCCAGGAAAAAGAACAGAAGATGTTCATGCACTTAAAGAAAGTCGACAACAAATGGAAGATTGAAAAGCTCGATGACACGAAGTAGAAAGAGATTTCTCGATCAAGTTCGGTGTAAGGGCGTAAAGAAATAGATAAGCTCATACCCAGCGGACTCTAAGTATGGAAAGCCAAACGTTGCCGCCTCCGAGTTTGCAGACTGGCTGGCAGATATTTGTCTCAAGGTCACTATCCTTGATTGCGGCCTTTATCATGGCCGTTGTCCTCTGTGTCATCAGCTTCTTTCTCCTCACTTTTCCTGTGATTACCGGGTATTACTTTGCCGTCCGCCACAGTCGAAGAGAAGAATATTTCATCGATGTGGTCAACATATTCCGGACGACATCACTTCTCTTTAAAGGAATCGGGAGGTATTTCTTCCAGAGTTACGTATTCGGCATCATCGGGCTCCTCCCCGTGGCTGCCCTCTTCTTCACTCCAGTCCTGCCGGCCATCATCTCTCCTGAAAAGGGGCTCACCTTAAGCCTTATCCTCCAAATCTTGTGGATACCGACCTTTTTTCTCGCCGGTAATGTCATTTTCTACGGCTACCCGCATCTTATCGCGACCAACAGCGGGATCGCTTCTTTCCGTTATGCCCTCTCCATGGGAAAAGCCAAACCCCTGGGAGCCATCGGAAGAGGCTTCCTCCTCCTCTACCCGATACCGGCTGCATTATTCCATTTTCTTATGGTCATCTCTTACCCCATTCTGGTCGGCTGGGCCGTGGCCTCGACCGATGACGAAAGCTTTAAAGTCAAAAAAGAGGTGGTGGCCCCGGGAGAAATAACTCTGAAAAAACTCCTCCTCGCCCTTCTCTTGGCAGCGGTGATGGTCGGGATTCTGTACCTATTCGCCGGGCTTTGGGGAGGCATCGGGTTCTTTATCGGATTGGGACTCTGTTTTACTCTCGCTCTCCTGTTTGCCAAAAAAATAACTCGATAAGTTATAGAACCATATCGTTTTTTATGATAAATAAACCATAAGGGAGGCTATCATGTCCAAGATAATCTTTGTGGGATCCACAGTGTTCATCGCCTTCGGTCTCGTCTTCATAGCCTGCGGTGGCGGCGGTGGAGGCTCTCCGGAAGGTATTCCCAGGGCCTTCTACGCAGCCATGGCCAAGGGCGATGTCGAAGCGATGAAGAACATGACCACAGGAGGCTTCACCGCAGAGGCCGTTAAAAGTGCCGAGCAGATGAAGGAGATGAAGGTTTCGATTTCCGATTGGACAGTGAAGGAAGCCAAAGACATAAGCGAAGACAAAAAAACCGTGCGCGTGGTGTATGTGAGCAAAGTCGAGCATAAGAGCGGCAGAGGATTCCCGCGCAAGATGAGACAAGACCAGATCTTCCACCTGAAGAAAGTCGACAACAGGTGGCTGATCGAAAAGATCGCAGTCGGCAGTCCCCCGGTGTCCGTGGATTAAAACGCGAATTCAAAATCATACTGAAAAAGAAGATTGAGGCTGAACACCCGCCTCCCCAACTCAGGCAACAGGAACACCTGATGGCAACCGAGGAGAAAGGCGAGTGCTTTTGAAAACATAATGACTAGACAGGAGTGAATTTGAGTGGATGGAGAAAGCGACCTTGAAGACCCCGATCCAACCTACCCAGCTTTTCCGAGATGTCACTCGAGGGAATCCGACAAAGTCGGACATCTAGGAAGTGTGAGCACGATACGTTCAATCGGGCATTACTGAGTATGGCAAAGAGACATCATTACATCAGTATAGAGTAAACACGCGGAGTTCCGCAGATGCCTAGAGGGACATTGAGGGAATGGCGTTAAAAATCTGAACGGAGCGATGCCATTCACTCAAATTCACTCCTGCTTTTTCAGCTTAGGTACTCATGCAATGAGCCGGGCCAAAGATTCAATTAACGCCAAAATACAGGGAGGAATACACGTTATCTTATGTGAAATTAATATGGTGTGCAGGTCTTATCCTGTTTTCTCTTAGACAACATCTTTCAGAGTAGAGACAAAAGCCTTCATCTCTTCCTTTGTTCCCAGGCTAACACGGATCCAATGATTCTCTCTAAATACAAAAGAACGGATGAGGATATTCCGCGCTTCAAATTCTTTGGCCATCTTTTTGCCATCCTGGCTAACTCTGAAGAAAACAAAATTCGTAAAAGAAGGAACATAATAAAGGCCCAATTTTTCCAGCTCTTTGTACAAGTATGATTTGACTTCCCTGTTTTCCTGCCTGACAAAGCGGCAGAATTCTTTGTCTTTATAAGAGGCAATTGCCGCCTTTAAGCTGAGATAAGAAACAGGAGCAAAATTCCTCTCTATACGCTTTAGATTCTCGACGATATCAGGCCTGGCCATCCCGTATCCTATCCGAAGGCCAGCGAGGCCAAAGATTTTCGAAAAGGTCCGAGTAACTATCACATTTTTGCCTTTTTTGACAAGGTCGATCATTGACGCATAGTGTGAATCTTCCACATACTCATGATAGGCTTCGTCCACAACGACCAAAACTTTCTGTGAAGCCCTCTCGCAGAATGGATACAGCTTTTCTCTTGGTATAATAGAACCAGTGGGATTGTTGGGATTACAGATATAGATTAAGCTTATTTTTGGGCTGATTTGCTGCTCCATGGCCTTAAGGTCATGCTCATAATTTTCAGTCAAAGGAATCTGGTGAAGAAGGTAATCTGAAATTTTTGCATAATAGACAAAATCAAAATAAGTGGGATCGGCAGCCAATCCTTCTCCTCTAGTTCTGTAAAAATGTATTAGCGTTGTCATGACTTCGGTCGACCCGGCTCCCAGAATAATATTATCCGGTGAAATATTCTGCCGCTCAGCGATCAATTCTTTCAACTCATGATACTGCCGATGAGGATAACGGTTGGACAGCCTAATGGAGCTGAAAACAGCCTCCCGGGCCCTTTGTGAGATTCCATAAGGGCTTTCATTATTGTTGAGGCGGATAAATTCTTTTAATTCGGAATGTGGATCTGGATCAAAGGCATGCTTCCTGAAAAATGTTAAATCCGGACTTGCGAAAAGGCCAGCGGCAGCAAAGGCGCTTGTCTTCAGCCATTGACGGCGGTTTAAATAAAATCCCATTTGTTCCTCCCCTGACACATATATCAAAGAGAACTACTATGGTCAAAAGAATAATTCAACCTAAAGCATTTAATTTTGGGACTGGAAAGAAATAAAAAGATTAGTTATTTATTTCCAGGAGTATGTAAGCAAAGTCGAGCATAAGAGCGGCCGAGGATTCACCTGAAGAAAATGGACAACAGGTGGCTGATCGAAAAGATCGCAGTCGGCAGCCCGCCCGTGTCCGTGGATTAGTCCTATCGACTCTTTTTGACTTTTTTGACGACTTCTTTTTTGAATTCTGGGCTGACGTTCATTCCTAAGTTTTCAGCCTTCCTCAAATATTCCAAAGCTAAATCATACTTTTTCCCGTTGAAATAAACGACAGCGAGATTATTATAGGCTTTAGCGAATTTCGGATTAATTTCAATCGCCTTTTTATACTGCCGTTCTGATTGAGAGAGGAGATTTCTCTTATAGTAGTAATTCCCGAGATTGAAGTGAGCTTCAAAATAATCGGGTTTCAACTCTATGGCTCTCGAATACTTGTCCAGAGCCTCCCGTTTTCCTTCTCTTTCTAATAATATTCCCAAAAGATTGTGAGGCTCGGGAAGAACTGGATTGAGCCGCATAGCTTTCTCGCAGGCCGTCCGTGCCTCTGTTATCATGTCCTTCTTAAAATAGGCATAACTCAATACAGAATAGGCATGGGCATAATCGGGTTTTATCTCGATGGCAATCTGACTCTTCTCGATGGCTTCCTCTGTCATTCCTTGAACAAAATACGCAGACGCCAAGTTGGAATAGGCTTGATGATAATCACGTTTTAATCGAATGGCTTCCTTGAACTTACTTATGGCTTGTTCAAACCGCCCCTGGATCAAATAAACTCGACCTAAATTGTAATGGGCCTCCCAATACTCGTGTTTCAATTTCAATGCAGTCAGATATTCTTCTATGGCCTTATCGAACATTTTCTTGTGCATATAGATACTACCTAGATTATTGTGAACTCCTGGAAGCTCAGGATTGATCCGGACGGCCTGGCGAGAAGCCGATTCGGCCTCCTGAAATTCCTCCTTGAGAAGATAAGCAGCTCCCAGAGTGGAGAGAGCCTCTGCCAGTCGCGGATATAGGTCTAAGGCCTTGCGGCACTCGATTATGGCCTGCTCCACCATGTCTTTTTCCAGATAGGCATAGCCCAGATTGGCATAGGCTTTGGCATAATGGGGATTGAGTTCGATGGCCCTTAGGTATGAGTCTATAGCCTCCTCGATCAAATCTTTCTTCATGTAGGCAATCCCCAAATTGTAGTGAACCTCAGCAATCTCCGGACGCACCCGAAGCACTTTCTGATATTCTAGGATTGCTTGGTCAATCCTCCCACTCTTACGATAAGCTATTCCCAAGAGATTAAAAATCTCAGGGATATCTGCATTCATCTCCAGAGCTTGCGTACATTCTTTAATGGTCGAATCAAAATCTCCTTTTTCTGAGTAGATTAGGGCTAAAAAAACACTCACGTCTGATTCCTGTCGCTGCAATTGCTTTCTCTCGTTATACAGAGAAATGGCTTCATCCAGCCTGTCCTCTGGAAGGGGGAAAACATAGGGATTAAAGCTTCGTGTTTTATTCAATTGGATAACCTGCGATGTAAAAGAGTCGAATGCATTTCCAGGATTTTCGATGTCCATGATCGAACCTTCCTGTTTGATATCAATCGCGCCGAATAGATGGCTAAGTTCATGTCTTAAAGTTGATCTCATGAGATCCTCAATCTTGATGTTCCGCATAACTATATACCCATGAAGATAAGACGCAATCCCAAAATGGTCATGCCTCACAGGATATTGGGACGTGAAACCGACAACAGCATCACATTCTGCTTGATGTATTTTTTTCCTCAAGTCACTCAATAAGGCATACATCGAGTTTTGGGAATTATCAGAAAACCAAGATTCGATCTTTTTTATCCTGAACCGAATCCCGAAGTGCTTCTCGAATTCCTCGGATGAATCTGCCACCAACCTTTTTATGATAAATTGCCACTGTTTTTGACTCCTGAATTCCTCGTCAACGGCTATTTTCAGATCAATTGTCCGAACAGATTCCCCCAGGATCGAGCCCAGTGAAAAGATAAAATACAGAGAAAATAAAAGACAAATGAATCTCAGTTTGAAATGATGTGTGTGTAACACAGGATTTTACTCAAACAATTCAATCCTATTATAACACAAGCTTCCTCTGTTTCGATTTGACGGTGAGACCCGGAAGAGACCACAGATTTTCTAAAATTATTTCAATCCAGATTCGATTTAAATCTTATTTTTCTTACATCAGCCTAAGGGGATTTTCTCGATAGAAAGCCTCGTGTTTGTCTTGACTTTACCAGGTTTTCCCGTTAGTTATAGATGGCCTAACTTAGATCAAGCCTTAAAAGGAGGTGAAGGATGAGAGTCATGAAAATTGGGGCGGTGGGATGAGATTCGGTTTATCGTCTGGGGTTCTTCCTCAAATCTTCTCTCAGTCGACCTCGAACTTCAGCAGGAAATCAAAAATATGAAAGAGATTGGGATAGAGCTTCTCGCCTGTAAAGCCTGTGCGGACCGGTACGGAGTCTCTTTGAAACTTGAGGAGCTGGGAATCACTGTCAAATACATGGGAGAACCCCTGACATCCATGCTGAAAACCGACTGGGTGGTAATGACCTTTTAGACCAGGCTGAGTGTCTGGTGAGCCGTTACCAGGAGTCCTTGGATGGGAATCCTGTAGGGGCAGGCCTGTTCACAATAACCTGAGCAATTCGAACAAAGACTTGCGTTATTTCTGCCAAGTGCAGCATACCTAGCCATGGCCGTTTTTTCCCGAGCCTGAGCGTGGACGTAGTGCTGGTAACGCATGATCGTATTGACAGGAACCTTAAGGGGACATTGAGGCTCGCATTGCCCGCAGGCATGTCGGCAGTAAAAGTCTCCATAGAGCACTTCATAAGCAGCTATTGTTTTCTGTTCGGCTGCAGTGAACTTTTTTCCGGAAAGAGAAATATAGGCTTTAAGGTCACTAAAATTTTTTATAGTGAGACAGGCAGTGCTCACATTGGAATGACTGAGCACAAACTTGACGGCGGCATTTCGGAGTTCATTGTAGTTTGTCAGGTCGAATTTAGACCTGAAGGTTTCTGTCTTGTCTGCTCTTTCCTTAAGCCTGATCAATAATTTTTTCTGGCGTTCAGGTATTTCTCTTCCTTCCTCCTCGGCCTGCTCCATCCTCTCCTTGACTTCTAAGTAGTTCAATACAGGATTGGTCTTCATCAAACTGGCTCCGATATTTTTCTGTTTGCAGGCCTTCAAAACTCTCTCTCCTTGATCTCTCTGCAAGAAGTTATAGACGAAAAGCATCACGTCAAACCGCCCATCTTCAGCCGCAACAAGGAGAACCTTTTCCATCGTCTCCGGGACATCCATCCACTGCGGACCATGGTTAGAGAGCCCGCAGAATCTGACCTTCCCTTCGGTCTTCAGTTCTCGAACCGCAGTATGGAAGGCTTCGTTTCTCATCTTTTCTACTGTTGACGGCATATGGATCATTAAACAGTCCACATATTCTGTTTGAAGCCTTTCTAAGCATTTGTGTGCCCTCTGGATCAATGTTTCTTTGGTATCCCTCTTTCTTAATCCCAATTTTGTTGAGATGAAGACGGATTTTCGATTCCGCTTCTTGATCACACTCCCGATCATCTTTTCCACACTCCCGCGGCCATATCCCTCGGCGGTATCGATATAATTGATTCCAGCATCCAGAATGGCCTCGAGCAAAGCCGGTTCTTTCAGTTCACCGCTCCCGAAACCAATGTCTGACACTTTATAGCCAGTCCGACCTAGTGTCCGGTACTCCTTGACTTTAAACGGCGCTTCCTCAACGGAGGACTGCGATCCAAACAATCTCGATGGACCCTGCAGGCCTGCCCCAGCCAGGACAGCCAGAGAGCTTCCAAGGAACCGACGGCGACTCAATCCTTTTTGATTCGAAATCACTGTCATATCTCAGATGTCTCCTTTCTAATAAGAATCATTTCTCACAATTTCTGGAGGAATAATAATTATAGAAAAGTATGTAGCTTACTTTTTTTCTTGCTTAATATCAAGACAGAAATGAGGTCAGTGACTCAGTCACTCAGTGACTTAGAAAGACTAAGACATTTTTTTTACTGGATCCCTGCTTTCGCAGGGACAGGCTGGATTCCCGCCTCCGCTGGAATGACAGATTAATTGTGTTTCTCTAATATTACAAACCTTTGGGAGACGGCCCTATAATGATTTAAAGGAGTTACTGGAAAAAAAAGAGGAGGACCGAAGTCCTCCTCTTCAGGATGAAGATATGATTAAGGAATTATCTCTTCTCGAGGAGAATGTCACCGCTGAACGTAGACAAGATGAGAACAGCTCCACCACCGTTAACTGTACCCGTAATCTTCCTCTTGTTGAATTTTCCGGAGACACTGATTTCGAAATCGGTTTCGATGTCGCCGCTGAACGTCTTGGCCTCTAGATCGAAGGCTGAATTAGCTGGAAGAAACAACTCGATATCACCGCTGTGAGATTTCATCTCATACTTACTCGCGGCCTCAATGTTTCCTTGATAGGTGATCGAGCCGCTCAAGATCTTGGCCTTGATAAATTTTGCACCTGAAACACCGGTCATCTCTATATCGCCGCTGACGGTTTCCGCTTCCAGAGAACCGTTCAACTGTTCAAGATTGATATCTCCAGAAACCGTTTGCACATAGGCATCACCAGTGATGCTTTGGAGGTCTAAGTCTCCGCTGACCGACTGGCAATCCAATCCTTTATCGGCCTTCATGACTTCTATATCTCCGCTCACCGCACCCACTTCGACCGCACCCCCAATATTTTCTAGAGTCACATCTCCGCTCACAGATTTGACCTTCAAAGCGGCCTGATCGGGTATGAACAGAACAAAATCGATGGAGACATTCAGCCCCTTTATCGACACCTCAGGATAATCGGCCTCGATCCTGAGGAGCTTTCCTTCTTCTATCACCTCAATCTTCACTTTGGCTGCATTCTCTTTGGCTTTCTCGATCGTGTCGGCCCGGGATGTTTTCCTAGCCATGATCTTGACTTCATTCCTGTCCCATGTCTCGACCTCGATGTCACCGGAAATATTCTTGACACTCACCTTGCCGTCCATTGCCAGAGATACGGTCTTCTCGAACGGCTCTTCATATTTCTCCTTTGCAGCTGCAGCCGGCTCGGCGGGAGTAAATCCTACAACAAAAATCATAAGGGCTAAAATGGCTGCTGGTGCTAAAACTTTTTTTAATCTCATAAGCTGCCTCCTTTTTTGAGTTATAAGGTCTTATCCACTTTCCTCTCTTCGGAGGAGGCGGATTTTATGGCTACCATCTGCCCCAGCAATTCGATTTTTTTACTGTACGCATAGAGCAGATAGTTACGGACTTCGACATTATTCGGATCACTGAATGCGGCTCTCCGGCAGGCTTCGATCGAGAAATCTATGATCTCCAGATGCGCCTGGAGGATCAAGGCCACCTCGGGGCTCATACTCTCCTTCTGAGAAGCAAAGGCCTCGGCAAGCGCCTTGCTGGCCTGCTGATAATGGCGTTCAGCCTCTTCCAGCTTGGCCAGGGTATACTGAGTACTTTTCTTGGCTTGAAGCAAATCTCTACCTTTCCAGTAACGCACCCCCAAAGTGATCGCTCCAACCACGATGGCCAAAATCAGGGCAGCACTGAGGACGTATTTCAGCATTGGTTGGCTGAAAATGAAGTCAAACCATTTTCTCCTCTCGAAGGCCGGTGTCTTGACAGTTTTGGTATCTGTTTCTAATCTGGCTTTGATTTTGAGCCAGCCTGAATGTGAAGGCTCATAATCTTCAAGCTCTTTAGCCTCATCGAGGATGCCTTCGAATTCCTTTAACAACATCTGACAATCTGAACAACCCTCAAGATGCTGTTCAAGAGCGGATCTATCCTCGACATCCAGATTGTCATCGATATAGTCACTGATCAATCGTTTGGCTCGAGAGCATCTCATTTTTTCTCTCCTCAAAATGTTTGTTTATTCCTAAGATATTCCCGGAGTCTCATTCTCGCCTTGAAGAGCTGGGATTTGGATGTCCCGATCGAGCATCCCATCATCCGGCTTATTTCGTGATGTTTAAAGCCCTGGACATCATGGAGAAGAAAAACGCTTCTGAGCTTCTTGGGAAGGTTTTTGATGGCTTCATCTAGTGGTTTTTTCATCTCTCTCTCTTGAACATCCTGATCTTCTGACTTGATCGTCCTCTCTACCATATTCAAGGGAATTGTCTTCTTGAATTGATCCTTCTTGCTGCGTAAATAGCTGTAGCAAGTATTGATAACAACGCGATAGGCCCACCCAGTAAAGGTGTCGGCGCCCTTGACATACTGAATATTCGCAAAAATTTTAAGAAAACTATCCTGCAGAAGATCCTCGGATGCCTCGAGATTGTACGTATGACGGTAGATCAGGTTGAAGAAAGGTTTTTTGTACCTTTCATACATAGTCTCTAAGGCTTCAGCATCACCCTCTTGACAGCGTTTGATTAAATCACTGAGGAGGGAATCGCCCCTATTTTTCTTTTCTTCTGAGTGCATGGTGAGCATATCTCCGGCTGAGCGAATTTTAACACAAGTTCCAACTCGATAGCTATTGCCCAGGTTGAGCGCCGGAAATATAGCTGCACCAATCATCCTGTCTTTTCTCCTTATATTTTTAGATGAAATTGGGGATTATAAGGTTGCTTTTTTTTAGAAAAAAAATTAAGAAAAGAACCCGGTCTTTAGGCAAAAAGCTGTCTTCTGAAGTGGCAGCGAGCAAAAAGTCGTATGATTCCAGAAAAACGGATAGGTATATGTTCAGCTTCTCGGTACTTTTTCCAGAAAAACTACATATTCCAGCGGTAGGAAACCTTGATTAGAAAAATATTATCCCCAGGAGCGGTCAACAGATTCCCGAGATCTCGGCGCAGATTGAGCTCTCCGGGATGAGAATAATCCTGTCGACTCTGGGTCCAAACAAAATACAGGATAGAACCCGGAAAATATTCCCAGCGCAGGACGATCGTGCCCCTAAGAGATTTAAAATTGAAATCAGGATCACCGAAAACAAAGGTCGAGGCTGGACCTGGTCCATCCGGATCGACGGTATATTCCTCATCGCTGTATTGTATCGTGGACAGGCCCTGGCCGAATATATTGAAATCATAGCTCTTTGGCCGGGCGAGTTCTTTGAACCGGCTGTAGGAGCCGACACCGATAAAAGGCTGAAGATAGAGCTGCAGAGTCAATTTCGGTGTAAACGTCCAGTTAAGCCGAATATCGCTGGACAGTATTCTTTGATGAAGCTCTCCGAATATGTATCTCGTTCCGAAGGTTTCGGTCATTAAAGAATCATCCTCTCGAGTCACCCATTGAGCTTTTGTTCTCTGGACATAAAAATCCGGGCCGATTGAAAAACTGATGTTGCTTTTCGGCTTCCAGCGGACAGAAAGCCCTCCGTTCCAGGAGTAGCCGTCGGCAGGCCTTCTATAGACGCTCGTATAGCCAGTAACGACTATTGGTTTCCGGCTATCACTGCTGAGATAAAAATCAATTTGGTAGCCACTAGGAATTTGGACTCGCGGTCCGCCTCTTGTCATCCTGTTGCTTATGGTCTTCGGATTATAAGCAAACATAGTATTGAAACTCCAATAATTCAATAACTGCCCCTCTATAATGAACAAGCTACCATCCCAGATCTTATTACCGCCAAAATCGTAATTGCGGAAAGGGCCGCCGTAAATATAGCAATTGCGGAAAATCTTTCCGGGATGGGGCCAGCTGTACCCGATAAGAAGATGAGCATTTATGATGTCCGAGCTTCCGTGTTGAAACCCGAAGTCATTTGGATCAAAACCAGGAGAAAGGGCCCCGACTGCTGAATTAAACAATAATCGACCTTTCTGTTTATTGACGCTCAGCCGTCCTCCCCAACCAACAAGAGACGTCGCCAAGTCGTCCACCTCCACATGGGTGGCATCCGGCCGCTGATAATAATGAAGAGGGGATTTCTGGAGATCAAGTATAACCGATCGGCTTCCCACAATCCGAGTTCCCCCCAACCATCCGTTAATGACCCAGGTCTTATTCTTCCCTATAAACGTCCAACCGTCGAAAGCCAAGCTGAAGGCATTATTGTTCAAGAAATCCTTAAAACCGTCATTGCTTAAATCTCTGATGACAGAAGTCATCATGAAGCCCACACCTTGTTTTCCCTCGTTGAATTCCCGTTGAGCCCGAAGTACTCCATAGTAGGAAAACGGTTCCACTTCTTCGTGAACGCGTTCTCCTGAGGAGTCGATTTCAGCATACTCTCTGGCCGTTAACGCATTGATGACACCGATGTTCCAATCCTTACCCACTTTGCCTGTCAGTTTAAAAGCTCCCAAAATGGTTGTCCTGTCCGGTGAATTCACAAATCCATCCATCGAGACGTCGCCTTGAGGCGATCGGCCGATCCGCCGGCTGTAAAAAAAGCGGGGTGCACTCCAGCTGATGTTAACTTGACTGGTTGCTCCGCCTTGTCCAAACTGAGAAAAAATTGTCGAACCTTCGATAAAAAACGGCCTCTTCTCCTGAAAATAGGACTCAAAAGCGCTGAGATTAACCACAGCCGGATCCACTTCGACCTGCCCAAAATCTGGATTTACAGTCAAATCCAGGGTCAGATTAGTTTTTAACCCGACTTTAAGGTCGAATCCGACATCTCCTAAATATTGCTGTCCTGTCTCGAAAGGATTACCTTCTTCTTCGGGGCTGTATTGAGCTTGAGCGACCGAATAAGGAAGAAATTCGATATGACGGCCGGGATGGATATCTCTAATCCCGACAAGTTTGGCAAACCGGGAGACATAGCCACTGTCTTCTTTGGGCACCCAGACGAAACCAACTCTCTCGTTTTTACGTTTAATGATTCGACGAAAATTGACTCCCCACACGTATTCGTCTTTCGTTGAAAACCGGAGTTGATTGTAGGGAATTTTTATCTCAACGGTCCATCCTTGATCATCGATTTGGGTGTGCCATTCCCAGACTCCATCCCAGGTCGTGTCATTCCATTCATCGTTGAATAGAGACCAGTCCACGATTGACCCGGCTGGGTTTACTGCAAATTGGAATCCGGTTCGTCGGTCATAATAAGGGTCGACCGCGAAAATGAACCAATCGGAGTCTACAAAATCATCCCGGCGCCCCAAGCGACTCGTAATCGCTTTAGGGTCTGAATCATACAGACGGGCAGCGACATACAGGGCCTCCTCATCATAGGCTACCCATACTTCAGTCTTCTCGGTGGGTTCTTCTCCGTCATGGGGATCAGACTGGGTAAAGTCGCAGTATCCTTCTTTTTGCCAGATGTCCTCATTTAAAGCTCCATCGACGTTGATGTTACCGTTGGCCCGTACAGCCTCCACGACTTTTTGTTCAGTGATTTTTTCTGTTTTAACCTCTGGCTTTGTCTCCTGAGCCGATAATAAAAGCGGAAAAATCAATGTTAATAAGATGGCTATTTTCCTTAACATATCTCTAATCCTTATCTATATTGGGGTCAGACCTTCCTAACTTTCATAATAAACTAATTGTAAATGCTACCCCTGCATATAAGGGAAATTATGAAAGTTAGGAAGGTCTGACCCCAATTCATTTTTATCTTGTCCAGGCATAACCGAGTTTGACAAAGAAGGTTCTATCCGATTGAGTGATGTCGATTCCGGTCATACCCAGGTAATTATCCGAGTATCCAATGAAAAGCACTGTTTGAGGATTGAGCTTGTAAGAAAACAAGAATTGGGTAAAGATGGTTTGGGTTTTATCAGGAACGGGAAACAAATACAACTCAGGATTCCGTGACACATCTAAATACTGGACAATCGCCCGGACAAAAGCCCGGACATTGAAATTATAAATCAATCGGATTTGACTTAAGTTGGCCATAAAAATCTTATTCCCTTCAAATTCTAATCTTTCGAAAGCATGACGCAGATTTATATTGACATGACGTCCGAGACTCAATTCCGCAAAAGGTGAAAGCCTTAAAGCTACGGCCTCACGGACATTGCTATAATCAACGCTTCCGCCATATTCTCCATACACATTGAAATGCATTCCGCCAGCTGGTTTAATCTCGGCAAAAACACCTATCCTGTTTAAATCATAAGTCGTTCCCATAAAAAATTCTTTGTTATGGACAAAAAGGCCTTGGACAGTTGACTGTAACGGACCTACGAAATAGCTATACAGGGTGATCTCCTGGTCCGTCAACTTACCGCCATGGTCATAAGCAGTCATACCGTTCAGTCCAAAGCCAATCTGGGTATACCAGCCGCCCGTTTTTCCCCAGAAT
>CAYFXE010000025.1:36079-44070 GCA_964347035.1 uncultured Eubacteriales bacterium
GTGGTGGCGCCGGCCTGGTGCAGCCGCTCGACGAGCACCGCGAGCTGATCCGGCTCGGTCTCGCCGCGATTGGCGAGCCCGTCGGAGATCAACACGAGGAATGTAGCCATAATCACCCCGAAACTCAGGCGATAAATCTTCGTAGGTCGTCCCGTAGAGCCAGTTTCGGCTCTGGTGAAAAAATTCTGCCCTGAAAGCGTCCCCTCCAAAAGAGTCCAGACTCTGTCCAAAAACACGGGAAATATCCTTCGCATATTTTGTTTCTGAATGAAGATATTGAAAGCGTATTGTTTTTGTCCTGGAGAGCTGGAAGAACCCATCAAGCCCAGCCACATGATTGTAGTAATCCTCTGCCGTCCGGCCTGTATAAAGGACTCCCAAGGTGGAGGTTTGGCCGATATCCCTCCGGTACCGGAACACACCGCTCATCACATCCTGATCGATGGAGGTCGATGTCGAACCCTGGTTCGAGGGGAAGAGGAGATTGTTGATCTTGTCATAAGCTGTGAAAAGGCCGATCGCATTCCTGCCGACTTTCCCTGTGAGTTTTAATCCTCCGTCAGGATCTGCGACCGTGCGGGTGAAGACAGCCTCAAAAGGGGTCAGGAAAAAATCTGCGCCCTCGAGGAAGAAAGGCCGTTTCTCCGGAAATCGGATGGCGAACCGTGTATTCACCTCCAGCTGGGCGACGTCTGCTTCGACCTGGGAAAAATCAGGATTAGCCGTGGCGTTGAGGATCAGGTTGGGAGTTATTCCCCAGCGGGTTGTCAATCCCGGTTCAGGATCAATCTCACCTGTCTTAATCGGACCCTCGGGGAAATTATCCCGCCTATCCGTCCGGATAGAGGTGAGTGTCGGGTCGAGCTCTATGTTCAATCCTGGAGATATGCCTTGAATGCCGATGATTTTATTCTCCTGGCAGAGAATGCACTGGATATTGAAGTCTATCCTATGCGATGAAATTCGATGCCGGACATTCCTGGGATAAGAACGCGCAGCACCAAATCCCCAAGTCTGGACTTCGGATGTTTGGGGAAATCGGAGCTGATTAAACGGTATGGCAATCTCTACGGCATAACCCCATGTAGTGATCTTTCCGTCAGACTTCCAGATGGCATCCCATGAAAAATCCTCGTATCCTTCAGATTCGCTAAAGTTAGCATCTGCCTGGACACCGAGGGGATTGACTCTGAACTGGAATCCCCTCCTTTCATCGTTGAACGTGTCGATGAGAATGTAGACATGGTCATCTTGGATCAGAGTATCGGTCGCATCCCGGTCCATCAGATGGGCCCGAATCTTGGCTGGTTCTGGATCGTAACACCGGAAGGCCACATAAAAGTTGTCTTTGTCATACGTAACCAAGCAATCTGTCTTTACAGGAGGGGGCACGTTGTTTCCAGGAAGCCACTCGAAGGGAAGATCGACAACAGCCGCATCCTCCCATGCCTTCTCATCCAGTACGCCATCCACTTTTATTTTTGAGGTGGCGGATGCTATCGTGTATTGCTTGGCTGGCGGTGGTTCTTTTAGTTTCTCTTGTTCTTGACTGGCTGGATTATCTCCTATTCCTACCCCGAAGGCAACGATTGGAATTTCATTTGCAGCAACTAAAAACAAACTCAAAACAAAAATGGTTGAAGCCGAGGATCTAAAGAATCTGTATAATCTCAATGAATTCTCTCCGTTAACGAATTTCATCTAGTAGCTACTTAATAAGTAAGTACGTGCAAAACAGAACTTTGGTTTCTAACATTGAAAGATTATTAAGTCAGAGCTTGTTTATCTTCTAGACAGGATTCTGATATGATGGTCTAAACAATCCAAAAAATTTGTGTATTTTGGATACCCAAAATGAAAGGAATTCCTAATGAACATTGTTAGATTCAAGCCTTTCTTCATCCTGTCTCTGCTCGGCCTTCTAATAACAGTTTCATGTCCTGGAACAAAAGTGAAAGAAAAAGTCTTTATTCTAGAAGGTGTCGCTGAGCCTGTCGAGATCATCAAGGATCAATGGGGCATTTCTCATATCTTTGCCCAGAATCAGAAGGATCTCTTCTTTGCTCAAGGATTCAACGTGGCCAGAGACCGGTTGTTTCAACTTGAAATCTGGCGGCGACAGGCAACAGGAACTCTGGCTGAAATCATCGGGCCTAAAGCTCTTGAAATAGATATCGGGGCTCGTCTCCTCAAAGCTCGGGTGGACATGAAACAGGAAATGGCCCATTATCATCCTCATGGAGAAGAAATTATCACTTCCTTTGTCAGGGGTATAAACGCCTATATCGACCAAGTCAATAAAAATCCAGCCCTTCTTCCAATCGAGTTTAAACTCCTTGGCATAAAACCTGATCACTGGACACCCGAAGTTGTTATCTCCCGTCACAATGGACTCTTCCGAAATGTCCGTTATGAAGTGAGCCTGGTCCAATCTGTCAAAATCCTTGGAGCCGATAAAACAAAAAGCCTTCTGAATCTTCATCCGGGTGATCCGGAACTTAAGGTGGAAAAAGGAATCGATCTCTCTTTGATAACCAACGAGATTTTAAGACTTTACGACGCATCCCGGTCTTATGTGAGATTCAGCCCTGAGGACATCGTGGATCCTTCTCTCCATGATGAAACCATCCCCTCTCTACAATCTGAATTCTACCTCTTTCCGCTTGAGGAAAGATCTATTGAAATCTATTCCGGGAGCAATAACTGGGTTGTCAGAGGAAACTTAACTTCAACTGGACAACCGATGATGGCCAACGACCCTCACCGCCGTCAGCAGATTCCCTCCCTCAGATACTGGGTCCATCTTGTGGGTCCGGGGTGGAATGTCATCGGCGGGGGAGAACCGGCCTTACCCGGTGTCTCCATCGGACACAATGAATACGGAGCTTGGGGTTTAACGATATTCCCGATAGACCAAGAAGACCTGTATGTCTACGATCTTAACCCCGAAAACACAAACCAATACATGTACCGTGGTGAATGGGAGGAGATGGAAGTGATTCAAGAAGCCATACCTGTCAAAGGACAGGTTCCAGCCAGTGTTGATTTAAAGTTCAGCCGCCACGGTCCGGTCCTCTATATCGATGAGGCAAACCTCAAGGTCTTTGCTCTCAAGGCTGCCTGGCTGGAAATCGGTTGTGCACCTTATTTAGCCAGTTTGAGGATGGATCAGGCCCGAAACTGGGATGAGTTCAGAGAAGCGTGCAGTTTCTCTAGAACGCCGTCTGAGAATATGGTCTGGGCTGATGTCGACAATACCATCGGCTGGCAGGCTGTCGGAATCACACCATTGCGCAAAGATTGGAACGGGCTTCTGCCTGTGCCAGGGGATGGACAGTTCGAATGGGAGGGATACCTTCCGATAAAAGAGCTTCCTCACACCTTTAATCCTCCAGAAAACTTTTTTGCCACAGCCAACCAGGATAATGTTCCGAAAGATTATCCTTATTCAGTTGGATTTATATGGACTGATCCGTTTCGCTTTTCCCGCATTACTGAGGTGCTCGGTTCAGGGAACAGACTCACCATGAAGGACATGATGAACCTGCAGCAAGACTACCTCTCTCTCCCTGCTCGTTCACTCGTTCCTCTATTGAAAGGCCTTAGCTCTGACAAGCCCAGAATCCAAGAAGCGCTGAGGAGGCTTCTCTCGTGGGACTATGTGATGGATCCTGATTCTATCGAAGCGGCTATATACATGAGCTGGATGAGGCAGCTTTCGAGAAGCGTTTGGAATCTCTATCTTCCTGAGGCAGCCCGATCGGTCTTTCCCACCCGGTCTCTGTTGAGGATGATCAACTTCCTCGAATCACCGGATGACCATTTCGGTTCTGAGCCCATAGAGGCCCGGAATACGATCCTCTTAAAATGCCTCGAAGAAGGTGTCTCAGACCTTGAAAAACGCTTCGGCCCGGATATGAGCACATGGCAGTATGGCCATGAGAAATTTCATCACATCATTATCCGCCATATGCTCAGCGGTGCCGTCAACCCTGAACTCCGCGCCAAACTCGAGGTTGGTCCTCTTCCCCGGGGCGGGAATGATTATACAGTCAACAAGACATCAAACTCTTATAATCAGACTTCTGGCGCCTCCTTCAGGATTATTGCCGATCTGGCAAACTGGGATAATTCAAAGGGGACCAATTGTCCCGGGCAATCCGGGAATCCCGATAGTCCGCATTATGCTGACCTTTTCAAGTCGTGGGCGGAGGGAAAATACTTTCCGGTCTACTTCTCTCGGAACAAAATCATGGAAGCCGCCGAAACCATCACCCTCCTCAAACCTAAACAGTGATTCAGTTATTAGTTGTCAGTTCTCAGCAAGAGAAAAGAATTACATCTGAATAACTCACTGAAAACTAATAACTGGATTACTGAAAAAGATAGGCCTTATCGAATTGATCACAGATGAGCTTTTGTCCAATTTTAAGCAAAACGTCCAGAGAAGATTTATAAACATATATTTTTATCGGAAAAGCCTTTTCTCCATCCGGCTCGAGCTCCAATCCCCAGGAATGACACTCGAGTTCCCCAAAAGCCAAAGCCCCCTTCTCAAGATGGCTGTAAATCTGAATCGCGTCTCCGTTTGTGCCCTGCTCAGTCTTCGGTCTATCCACATACTTCGCCTCAGGCATCACCGGGAACATCATGAAGACCATAAAAAAATCATCTGCTTTTGCTTTGGCTAGATAACAGATGAGCCCTTTAGCCGCTTCAGGACGGATCCCAACCTTGTAGCGCTGGCTGCCGTGAATATAGAAAGAGAGAGAATCGGGATTTGACTTTACGAAATCCTTCGGAATCGGTTCAAAATAATTACCCCTCCAGGTTGTTCCTTCCACGTCTTGTACAGGCACAATCATCGTTCCTTTCGGAGTGACCTGGATTAAGCACCAAAGGGCCAGAATTTTATCGAACAGAACATCAGAGTTGTTCTTGAGTTTATGGATAAAATCAATCCCCAGAAAACTGTATTTTAAAAACTCGAATTCGGGCACTCCCTGCAGAGGATCTTCAAGATGTCTCATTTCCCTGGTTACGGTGAGATCATATTTCTCCTTTTGATCATTAGAAGATGTGGCGAATCTATTTTCCAGGATCAAATGTTCATTCTCCACCGATGTGACAACCTCATAGTTTCCGGGATCCATCATCGAAAATTCTCTATTCCCCGTCCAGTCAGGTTTAAAAATAAATCCTTTTTCTCCACCTTCCGGAGATATCCATGTGCGCTGCCCTCCCTGTCCTTTTGGAACGTCAGGATGAGTCCAGAATACATTTTCCCCATCTACAAAGGCAGCCAAAATCCGTCCCCCAAACTTGGGCACCACGAGGAACTGATTTCCCTGTTCATTGGAAAAGAGATGATATTCGATATTGTCTTTTTTTAAGGCCTCAATAATTGAATTCATGTCGTTCTTTTCCATCGACATCTCTTCAGCCCTTGAGAAAAAAAAGACTACGACACTGATCAAGAGAACAGATAAAAAAACACCTCTTTTCATCCATACCTCTCCTTTTATGAAATGAATTCTTCGAGGACGATGATGACCACTTCCGTTTATTAGTGAGAGATCCACACATCTATGTTTTTTACACAGCGATCTATCAACATTGAAATGCCGACACTGCTTAGTTATAGTCTATCTCTTGCTTACCCCTTTTGTTGTTGTGCGCTAGATTTGAAGAGCGCGGCTGTTTCTTCCTTGAGGAGGATCACGATCGTGTAGATTCCCAAGGCTGTTCCCAGGGGGATACTCAACAGGTTGAAGAAGGCCACGACCAGGGCCAGGATCCTTCCCCATTCTAACCTCTTTAAAAGCCCTATTCCGGCGATGATTTCTGGAACTGAGAGAATGAATATAAAAAACCCTACGCCAAATCCCACGGACCTCAAGATGATCGGGGCCTCGTGTCCCATATCAGGAATAAATGATATTCCGAAAAGAACACTGAAAATAACCATCCCAAACAAACAGCCGATAGCTCCCCAAGCAATCCATAAGGCTCCTAAGACATCGATGTGTCTATTCATTTTTTCCATCCTTTATTTATCCTCGTAGATGACGGCGGTTCCACTGGCACTGACCATCAACATGCCTCCGGTTTGACCGATCTGGATTGTTTCGTAATCCAGGTCGACACCGACCACGGCATTCCCACCCAAAGATCTTGCCTCTTCTTTCATCTCTTCGATGGCAATTCCCTTGGCTTTGCGAAGTTCTTGCTCATAAGCCGCGGATCGACCGCCGACAATATCCCGTATTCCAGCGAAAATATCCTTGAAGATGTTGGCCCCGAGGATAGCTTCACCGCTGACTAATCCGAGGTATTTCACAATCTTTTTACCCTCGATCATTGGGGTTGTCAGGATTAACATATGTCCTCCTTTCATCTGGGGGAGATTTATTCTGAAGAGTCATATCGATTCTTCAAATTTCTTACCTTGCCTGGTCCTCGGTAAAGTATATTTTTTTTCAAAAAAGGAATCAATGTTTCTGTTTGGAAGCTGTTCCCTTTTTTTGCTCTTTATACTATTGAATTCTTTTATGATTATGAGGGCTTTTCCTTCAATATCTCATCAATCTTATATTCCATGTCCTGAAAATGGGTTCCCTGCCAAAATATGCGGCCGCAACTCGGACAGAGAGCAAAGGATTCGGCATGCTCGTAGACAAAGGGGACTACTAAGTTCTTGGCTTTGTTTTTGGGGAGGCTCTTCAAGGCCGCATTACATTCGATGCATCGGGAATTGGGCTGAATTTCGTCCCAAAGTTCGAATGTATTTAAGACCTGCTTGACCTGTTCTTTCCAGTCTTCGCTGTCTATGAAGAGATTATCGATATCTCCTGATCTTTCTATCATGCCCGTGTCCCTTGTCAGGATCACTCTTTTTTCTTGCTGTGCATGACTCAGAAAATCATCGTCTTCGATCTTGTTAAAATACAAGGTATCAAAGCCCAGAATCTTGAGCCATTTGGCCAACTTGCCGAGCATGCAATCCACGATAAATTTCATAGGAAGAACTCTGATCTTAGAATAGATGATTGATACTCACATTGCAAACAAGAACGACACTAGAGAAGGTAAGAAATAATAAAGAAATGCGGACAGCCAACTTTTTAAAAAAAAGCTGCTGACCCCTTTTCTCTCTACAGACCGAGAAACTTAACGCTTACACCTGAGATGAAAATCATAGCTCCAGCAAGAGCATGAACGTATCTTTCCAAAGGACCCAGCCGTAGGAAATTCACTCCCCAAGAAGAAACAGCAATGATGGTGAGCATAGTCAATATCGTTGTCAGCCCAAAGGCAAGTGTGACCAGGATGACACCGCCGATGTTGTGTTCTATAGCAGGAAACATGACCAAAGGTATCAATGGTTCGCAAGGTCCGAAAATACATATAACGAAAAGAATCCAAGGAGTTATGTTTTTCTCTTTCTTCTGATCATGGACATGGGAATGATCTGCCTCATGAGTATGGAGATGCTCATGTTTCAGACCGTCGGCATGAAGGTGAAGATGTCTATGAGGTTTATTTTTTATCGCCCGGTGTATCCCCCAGATAAAATAAGCAAATCCAAAACCGATGAGAAGCCAAGCTGCCACTCCCCCTCTGTAAGACTCAATACTCTCCAGCCGAGAAACTGCAATCCCCAGAGCAATCCCAATAAACCCCAAAACTACAGAACTCAGGACATGGCCTAATCCACAGAAAAAGGAGATGAGAAGAGTTTTCGAGAGAGACCATTTTCTTGCTCTGCCGATCACTATGAAGGGAAGGTAATGATCAGGCCCAAGAACAGTATGAACCAGACCGAGTGTGGCCGCTGTTCCGGCCAAGAATAAGAATTCGCCGTTAAACATTTTTTGCTTTGACCGAAAACTTTGCCTTAGCCCCTGCTAAAAGTCAATGACCTGAAATTCCAAATTGGTGGACGGTAGGGGATTTGAACCCCCGACCTCAGCGTTGCGAACGCCGCGCTC
>CAYFXE010000026.1:0-40912 GCA_964347035.1 uncultured Eubacteriales bacterium
GTTTTCCCACTCCTCTGGCGAAATATCCAAAATCCTTGTTCTAAACATGATCCCGGCATTGTTGACGAGGATGTCCAGCCGTCCGAATTTTTTTATGGTTGTCTCAACCATGTTTTTGACAGATTGTTCATTGGTCACATCCACTTCCTGAGCCATGGCTTTTTCAGATTGAACCCCCCACTCCGAGATAACAGATCGGACGCTTGAGACATCCAAGTCCGCTAAAACTACCTTAGCTCCTGCCCCGGCTAGCTTGTCTGAAATGGCCCGACCGATTCCCCGACTGGCTCCAGTCACGATGGCCACTCTGTCCTCGAGTTCATCTCTCTTTCTATCCATTCTCCTCGCCTCCAAAAGTAGAAGTTCCTCTTTAAAATAAAGGGGCAGGATTAAAAAATCAAACAGGAATCTTCTGCGTCCTTTTTTCGATTTGTCAGTTGAGAACAATCTATCTATAATACAAAATCATGAAAAAAATCAGATTCAACCTCGCTCTCCTTCTGATCCTTCTCCTGAATTCACTTCTTGGCCAAGAGCTCCCTCATCATAAAACTGGCCTTAAGCATGATTTTCGGGCTTTCATTGCCGAGGTGCCAGACCACGACTTCGATGTTCTCCATTATCACTTTGACTGGAAGATTGATTTTGATTCCCGGTATATTGATGGGAAGGTAACGATTCGAGTCCAGAGTATCATCGATGACTTAAATATGATCTGGCTCGATCTTGCTAACAATATGAGTGTAAACCGAATAAGTCAGGATGGCGCTTCTCTTTCCTACACGCATCAAAACAACAGATTAGAGATCTATCTCAGCCAGAGCTATAAACATCAAGAAGTTTTCGAGGTCGAGATTTCGTATTCCGGTTTCCCTCAATCAGGTCTGAATTTTGGCTATCACCAGGATCAGCCTATCATCTGGAGCCTGGATGAACCTTCCCGAGCTCGAAACTGGTTTCCCTGTTTCGATTATCCGACTGATAAGGCCACAGCCGAGATGAACATCACAGTCCCCAGTCCTATGGTCGCAACCTCGAACGGGAGCCTTATCGACATCATTGATAACAATGGTAACACCGCGACCTACAGCTGGCAGGAGGACTACCCGATTTCCACTTACCTCATCTCGGTGGCTGCTACGAACTATGAGACTTATTCTGACTTCTACGCCGCTGACGAACAAACAATGGAAGTCATTTACTACGTGTATCCGGAACATCTTTCTCAAGCTCAAGAAGATTTATCTGTGACTCCTGCTATGATCGAATTTTACTCCCAGGTCTTCGGTGAATACCCGTTTCTGAACGAAAAGTATGGAACAGCAATCATCCCTGGAAGCGCTTCGATGGAACACCAGACATGCACTTCCTACTCTTCCCGACTGATCACAGGCGATCACACCTATGATTCGGTCATCGCTCATGAGTTGGCTCACCAATGGTGGGGAGATTTGGTCACTCTGGGCGATTGGGCTGATATCTGGCTGAACGAAGGTTTTGCCACCTATTCCGAAGCACTCTGGTGGGAGAATCTGTACGGACCCGATGGACTCATAACAAGTGTGGCCGAATTCAGGAACATCTATTTCGACCGACATCAAGGCCCTGATCATCCGATTTATGACCCTCCCCAGGGCCATCTGTTCTGTGTCATAGAATACAAAAAGGCTGCTTGTGTTCTCCATATGCTCAGATTTATCATCGGAGACCAGAACTTCTGGAAGATATTGAAAAAATATGCTCGAGACTATGCCTACACAACCGCCATAACGGAAGACTTTAAAGACTTGAGCGAACAAGTCTACGGCGCAGATTTGGATTGGTTTTTCGATCAATGGATCTATCAAGCCGGTTATCCCACCTATCAATTCGGATGGGGATATTCACCGCAAGCGAACAAAGCAAAATTGGTCATCAACCAAATCCAGGAAGATTCCCCTCTTTTCGAGATGCCGATAGAGTTACAATTCGTTTTCCCCTCCGAAACGATCAGGAAAATTGTTTGGGTAGAGGGAAAAAACAACTCCTTTGAATTTTCCTTCCCCGAAAGGCCCATTGAAGTCCTGTTCGATCCGGACGGTTGGATTTTATGTAAGGTACAGAAATTCCGTAAAAAGGGAGTGAAAAAGAGATAGATTTATAGATAATCGAATCCCTCTAATTGAATTAAACAAATATATTCCATATTCCTTGAAAATATCATAAAATCGAAGACCCCATCATGTCATTTATAAACGCATAAACATAAAAGGAGGTTTGCTATCATGGGAAAAAAGTTTTCCTCTAAGTTTTTCTTCATCGCTGTGCCTTTTTTGATGATCGGATTACTCATCAGTTGCGCTCAGAAAAAACAACCAGCAGATTTGGTGTTGACGAACGGAAAGATTGTGACCATGGATGATTCTTTACCAGAAGCAGAGGCTTTGGCTGCAAGAGATGGTGTCATCGTGGCCATAGGGACAGACGAGAAGATCGAGGCCTATATCGGAGAAACAACCAAAGTCATCGATCTAGAAGGAAAGCTGGCCATTCCCGGATTCATCGAGTCCCATGGTCACTTCACCGGCATCGGGCAGGCCATGCTGAGATTGAATCTGATGCATGTTAAGAATTGGGAGGAAGTCGTGACCATGGTCAAGGAAGCTGTCGAGAAAGCAGAGCCCGGTGAATGGATTCTCGGCAGGGGCTGGCACCAGGAAAAATGGGACAAAACACCCGAACCAAACGTGGATGGATTACCTTTTCATCATTCCTTGAGTGAGGTCTCCCCGGAGAATCCGGTTCTCCTTTCCCACGCCAGCGGACATTCCTCGTATGCCAATGCCAAGGCGATGGAATTGGCTGGAGTGACAAAGGACACGGAGAACCCGGATGGAGGTGAGATTGTCAAAGATGCTGAAGGGAATCCTATCGGGGTTTTCCGGGAAACAGCCCAAGGGCTATTGAGAACAGCACGATACACCGACCACGAGAAACTTCCCCAGGAAAAAATCGAGGCCGAGCAGAGAAAAATTATCGAGCTGGCTGCCAAAGAATGTCTTTCCAAAGGCATCACCAGTTTTCATGATGCAGGCTCCTCGTTTTCTACTATCGACCTCATCAAAGAGATCGCTGAAGAAGATAAACTGGGCCTCCGGATGTATGTGATGATAAGGGTAAACAATGAGTTATTGAAAGAACGTATTGCCGACTACAGAATTATCGGAGCTGGAGACAATCATCTAACCGTTAGGTCGATTAAACGGGGGATTGACGGGGCCCTGGGCGCTCATGGGGCCTGGCTTCTAGACCCTTACACAGACCTCCCCACGAGCGTTGGCCTGAATACCAGTTCCATCGAGGATCTAGAAGAAACAGCCCGGATTGCGATCGAGAATGATTTTCAGCTTTGTGTTCATGCTATCGGCGACAGGGGTAATCAAGAAACCCTGAATATATTCGAGGAAGCCTTCCAAGCCCATCCAGAAAAAAAAGATACCCGCTGGCGCATCGAGCATTCCCAGCATCTCCATCCCGATGACATCCCCCGCTTCGGCCAATGGGGTGTGATCGCCTCTATGCAGGGCATCCACTGCACCTCTGATGGCCCATGGGTGATCAAGCGGCTGGGAGAAAAACGAGCCGAAGAAGGAGCTTATGTCTGGCAGAAACTGATGAAAACCGGGGCCATCATCTGCAACGGGACCGATGCTCCGGTCGAGGATGTTGATCCCATCCCCTGCTTTTTTGCCACCGTGACCCGGAAATGTAAAGACGGAACGGTTTTTTATCCCGATCAAAAAATGAGCCGAGAAGAGACTCTGCGGTCTTACACGCTCAACGGGGCCTATGCAGCCTTCCAGGAGGATATTCTAGGTTCTCTTTCAAGTGGGAAACTGGCTGATATCACTGTTCTCTCGAAGGATATCATGACGATTCCTGATGATGAAATCTTGAACACAGAAGTACTCTACACCATCGTGGGTGGGAAAGTCCTTTACGAAAAATAGATTCTGGTTTATTTAAGAACCGACAATAGGTTAATCTTGCTTTTGGCTTTGATCAGACCATGTAAAGTCACGTCGATTTGACGTTCGATCCTTTTCCCTGTCCGTTTGATGTCTTGAATGCAATATTCATGGTCCTCTTTCCTTCCTCAGCGACTTCAATGCTGACATTTCGATCTTTTCGATCGCCGTTAATCACGACAATTACCTCCACAGGTGACTCTCCGTCACTCTGAAATCTGTATGTCTGTCGGTGCGAAGAGACAGGATTGACAACTCCCCGTTGTCTAGCTGGATTCTCTCTCGTATCCTTAATCCAGCTTAAAGGATTCTGAGGACCTAATCTTTTCATGTTTTTCACTTTTTTCCCTCTCCAATATTTCCTTAGCCAACAGCGTATAATCCTCAGCCCCATGAGAGCTGGGATAATATTCAAAAATGGTCAAGCCATAAGAAGGACTTTCTGCTAGAGAAATATTCTCTCTTATCAGGACGTCAAACATCTTGTCTTTAAAGTGCGCTTTTAGTTTTTCGACAACTTCCCGATTCAGTATCTTTCTTCTATCGAACCGGGTTCCTATGATTCCTGTGATCTTCAAGTTAGAGTTTAGACGAGTTTTCACGATCTCAATCGTATTCATGAGTTTGCTCAGACCTTGGAGAGCCAAGTATTCTGTCTGCATGGGGATAAAAATCTCGGAAGCCGCCACAAGAGCATTGAGTGTCAGTAACCCCAACGAAGGCGGACAATCGATAAAAACATAATCATAATCGGACATATCGGTTAGGGCTTCGCTCAACAGAAATTCACGACCGGGTAATCCCGACAGTTCAGTTTCGGCCTCGGCAAGATATAAAGATGAAGGAATGAGATCCAAACTTTCTTTGTCGAGAACGATTTCGACCACAACCTCCCTAATACGACTGTCCGCTTTGAGGAGGTTATAAACGGTCTTCTCCCTCTTATGGGCAAGAATGCCCAAGCTGTAGGTAGCATGAGCTCCAGGGTCCATATCCAAGAGCATGACCTTTTTTTTTGCTTTAGCTAAGGCCGCGCTCAAGTTAATGGCAGTTGTTGTTTTCCCTACTCCTCCTTTATGGTTGGTAATGGCAATAACTCTGGTTCTCTTTCCATTCATCGAGACTCAGTCCTCCATATTGATTATGGTGGTATGTCTTTAACCGTAGATTTTCATGTCTTCATCTACGAATGAATGGTCTTACCTTTTATTCAACCGTTCGTGCTTCAGAATATGAACGAAGAAGAATAAAGAGATTACCATAACACTCATACTGAAAACTAAAGAGAAATCCAGTCTCATTATAGTTTAGTCGAAAAAAATATCTTTAATACAAGTTCTCAGGTTAATTTTTTTGATATATATAGAGACAGGCAGGAGAAATCATAGAAAGCGGGTTCAGGTTTTTTCGCTAATACTTCCAGCGGTCGTTGTCTTCACCTTTCGGGGCATTATTGGTGATATGCTCAGCCAAAGCCCTCGTCAGGTTGCCTGAGTTCCAACCATACGGAGACCAAATGTGGCCTTTCCTCGGACGTCCGTACTGGATAGTTCCAGCATAATAAGGATTTTTGGTCTTTTCGAGGAAATTGGCCATCTCGTAGACGGCTTGGTTCAGGTAATAATTATCCATTTCGGCACAGATGAAGTGTAGTTTTCCGACGAGTTTGGGTCCGAGCCAGGACCAGCTATTCTGTATGTAATTGCGGAGATCATAACGCTTCTTGTAAGATTGAGCCACTTCATGGTCGATTTCTCCAGTCAACTTGTCCCAGAGAGGTTTGGGGTATCCATCATCCCCGACAGGACCATAGACAGCCTGCCAGATATCAAGCTGCTGTCCGGAGCGTCCTTTTGATCCCAGGACCGCTTCCATTTGACTCATCTGACGCAGCGTGACCAGAACCTGTCCCCGGACATCTCTCATCAATGGGCGTTCGGGTTTCAACCATCCGAACTCCATGAAAAAAGCGTTCTTATTCGTGTAAATATTCGTCAGCATGTAAAACCGGAAATCGATAGGATCCGGGTTGAAAATCCAGGCTCCGCCGAAAAAATCAGGATGAAATGCCTGCAGAGCCAAAGCCTCCCAACCTCCGGTCGATCCACCAGAAAGAACACGAGCATAGGGCTTGCGGATGATGCGAAATTTTTCCTCCACAGCCGGGATGAGTTCGGTCATGATCGCATCTCCGTAGGGACCACAGTTAGCTGAATTGACTGCGTACGAGTCATCGAAATACGGGCATGGATGTTGGAATGTCACCGCGACCATCCGGGGAAAACCTTCACCCGTCCAGATCTTGAAGAACTTTGTCCCTTCCTTGAAGTGGTGCGGAGGCTGCAGGGAGAAATGGCCTTGGATGTAATGAACAGGGTAATAGACATCAGGATGAGTATCATACCCATAGGGAAGAAGCACTGTGGCTCCTAAATAAATCGGATGTCCCCAAAATTCAGACAGAAGTTGGCTCTGTATCTTGATCCTCTTGACCCATTCCGTGTCTTCAGGAACTTCTATCGGCGGGATCACTTTATCCAGACTCAGTTCGACCGTGTATCCTTTGGCAGGATCGAGGTGAACAGATTGAGCTTCACTGTATAAGTTCCCGGGGGATTTGTTAAACTGCTGGCCCTCCCATTGATCCATGTGAGCCCAGATGACATGCCCATCTGAGCGGTGAAATTCCGTGTAAATATTGATTAAACCCTGGACAAAATAGTCACCAGCCGGTATTTCACTCAAGCATTTTGGCGGAAAACCCAACACACTGTTATCAATGACCACAACCTCACCCGGTTTCATCTGGTCAATGTCCTTTCCAAAAAACGGCACACTGTTCATCCAAGAGCCAGCTTGCAGACGAGGCTCTTCTAACCCTGACTTGGTGATCACGACAAAGACCCGCCCTGTCACGGCCTCTGTATGGATCGAGGAGGGAAAAGAGAGTTTAAACTGGAGCTTTGGTGTTTTATCCTTTTGACAGGATTCATTTAAGAAAACGACGGATATCACAATAATCAAAGTTAAAATGAAAAAAGTCTTTTTATTTAGCCATCTCATTTTTTCTCCTTTATAGTTTCCTTTTGTTTATGTTTCTTTTCTCCTTGAAAACCTCGGTCACAATCTATCAGATGAGTTTACAGATTATGAATTACAGTTGTCTCTCTTGAGAAAATATCTCGGCAGAGGCAATCAATACCCAATGGCCGATCCTTGAGAGCGCTTATCCGCAGCCCCATGATAAAGCCCTGTCCGAGGATCGATGAGGATGCTGTGGGCATCTCCCTGCCGCCAGGGACGAGTATCTTCTTTCATGTCTTTTATCCTATGTCCCATTGCCTTTAGCGAAAGAATCAACTCTTCGTCTATTTCCTGGCCTTCGATCCTCAATTTATCGGGCATCCATTCATGGTCCATCCTTGGGGCATCGACAGCTTCCTGAATCGTCATCTGAAAATCCAAAACGTTGATAATCACATTCAGGACTGTGTTGATGATAGTCCGACCGCCTGGACTTCCTGTGATTAGGTAGGTCTGGCCGTCCTTGACAATAATCGTTGGAGTCATCGAGCTCAACATACGCTTATGAGGTTCAATCAGGTTCGGCTCGGTCCCGATCAAACCCTTGTCGTCGGTGTAGCCAGGCTTGACGTTGAAATCATCCATCTCGTTATTCAGCAAAATTCCCGTCCTCTCGGCTACGACTCCAGAGCCAAACCATCCGTTGAGAGTATAGGTTGTGGCCACAGCTAAACCTTGCTCATCGATCACTGAGTAATGGGTTGTCTCTTCAGCCTCATCCAAGGTAAGTATTTCCTTGCCCATGACTGTGCTCGGGATTACCCTTTTGAGATCAATTTTTTTTCGAATATCCTCAGCATGGCTTTTCGAGGTCAAAACCTCCATCGGGACGTCCACAAAATCCGGATCTCCCAAGTACCTGGCTCGATCAAAATAGGCAAATTTCATCGTCTCGGCGATCAAATGCAGGGTTTCGGGTGAGTACCTATCCATCTGGCCTAATTCAAAACCTTCCAAGATGTTCAGCATCTCGATCAGGATTGTCCCACCTGAACTGGGTGGCGGCATAGAGATGATTTGATAGCCTCTGTAAGTCCCCGTGACTGGTTTTCGGATAAAGGCCTCATATTTTGCCAAATCCTCCCTAGTGATCAAACCACCGTGCTTCTCCATATCCTGGACAATAAGCTCCGAGATCTCACCTTTGTAAAAAGCCCCAGATCCCTGCTCTGCAATCAGCCGAAGGGACCTGGCCAGCTCTCTTTGAACAAATATGTCTCCTTCTTTCCAATCAGAACCGTCAGGCCTGGAAAAAACTCTATAAAATTCCTCGTTTCCGCCCTTGAATTCTTTTTTCAGTCGATTAAACGAACGAGCACGCCTCTGATTCAGCCTGAACCCTTTTTCTGCCAGCTCGATGGCCGGAGTAAGAACATCTGGCCATTCTAGGCTTCCGTATTTTTCCATCGCCAATTCGAAGCCCTTTACTGTTCCTGGAACTCCGACTGCAAGGTGGCCAAAGAGACTCCTTCTCTCATCGCGTTCCCCATAATCATCGAGATACATATCTGGAGTGGCTCTGCCCGGGGCCTTTTCCCGAAAATCCAAGGCCACAGCCTCCTGGGTATCGGGAAAGCGAATCACCATGAATCCACCTCCGCCGATGTTTCCGGCTGCCGGAAACGTCACAGCCAATGCGAATCCTACGGCCACAGCTGCATCCACCGCATTTCCACCTTGTTTAAGGATATCGATTCCAATCCGGGATGCATAATCGTCCACCGAGACAACCATCCCATTTTCGCCGACGACTCCTTTATCTTCTTTTGAACGACAATGAAACTGGAAGATCAAAAGAATAAAGATGGTAAAAAATCCCACAATTCTTAGGTTTTTTCTCATGTTCACAGCTCCTGAAATATTATGACGGATCGGTCACTTTGAATGGATTTCACTATTTTCATTGCTGACCTACCAAGCAATCCCGTAATCTTCTCCGTAATTGCTCGAACCGCCCCAGTATGTTCTGTGTTTCCAGTCGAAAAAGATGGCGTTGAGCGGGCCTGAGGTGTGTTTCTGATATTCTAATTTATATCCTTTAGCCTCGAGTTTATCCCTAACCCATTGGGGGATTTGCTCGTTCAACCGAAGACGACCGGGCTCGGCCAGGTGTTCACCGAAGGAGCTCTGCATCTGGTAGCTCGTAAGGTTTGGTGCCTCACAGGCTTCTTGGATGTTCATCCCGAATTCGACCACGTTCAAGAATAGTTGCAGCAGATTTTGGTCCTGAGTATCTCCTCCTTGGACAGCAAAGGATAAGAAGGGCTTACCGTCTTTGAGAGCGAGACCCGGTGTCAGTGTGGCCCGCGGTCTTTTACCCGGAGCGACCACGTTGAATGGATTCTGGGCTTCATCCAAAACAAAACTCTGCATCCGCTGACTCATCCCGATGCCGGTGTTGCCGGCAAGACAGGCCGGAATCCAGCCGCCGCTTGGAGTAACGGAAACAACCCATCCTTCTTCATCTGCAGCCTGGATGGATGTGGTCCCTGCCTCGAAATCTTCATCGAACTCCTTCCTCTGTTGGGCTGTCCACTGACTCGGGGGCATGTCTCCTACGTTGGTCCACTTCTCCAAAAGATGAAGGAAAGGATTTTTCTTCCCTTCGAAAGGAAAGGGGTCTCCGGGTTTGACGTCGGGATCATTCTTGTTCCAGTTTATAAGTTTCAACCGCTCTTTGGCATATTCCTTAGACAGCAGGCCTTTTATCGGCTCCTCCGGAGGAAAATAGGGATCCCCGTAGTAGAAGTCACGATCCGCATAGGCTAGGTTCATCACCTGATAGATGGTATGGATGTATTTAGCCGTGTTATAGCCCATCGACTTCAAGTCCAGGTTTTCCAGTATGTTCAGCATCTGGAGCATGACCGGTCCTTGTACCCAACTCGTCAGCTTGTAGACTTTGATTCCCTTGTATGTCGTCATCACCGGCTCTTCGATGTAGACTTTCCAGTTAGCCAGGTCCTCCATGGTGATCAAGCCTCCCTGTTCTTGACACCCGCGGACGAATTCTTGGGCGATATCCTCCTTGTAGAAACGGTCGTAGGCTGCATAGATGGCTTCTTTACGATTCTTTCCGTTGGCAAGAGCATCCTGCTCGGCTTTGACGAGTTTTTTCAACGTGTCCAAAAGCTCAAGCTGTCTAAAGACTTCACCAGGATGAGGGGCCTCATGCTCTTCGCCAAGATGGGGGAGCAAAACCTTCTTGGAATAGGGCCACTCCTTGATCCGGTCTTTATCCCTTTCTATGCTATTTGTCAATTGTTCCTCGATGGGATAGCCCTCAGCCATTTCCATGGCAGGCTCCAATACCTCCTTGAGACTCATACTCCCAAACTCCGCCAGCATGACCATCAATCCTCCTGGTGTTCCAGGGGTGACCGCCGCTAAGGGACCGTACCGGGGCGGGTACTTCAGTCCTTTGTCCTTGAAGAATTCTGGAGTGGCTCCAGTTGGCGCCACACCCAGGGCATTGATCCCGTAGACCTTCTTGGTCTTGGGACTATAGATCAAAGCCTGTGTCTCACCTCCCCAGCTGAGGGCATCATACATTGTGCAGACAGAGGCAAGCATAGCACAGGTGGCATCAACGGCGTTTCCCCCCTTCTGGAAGATCATGGCTCCAGCTGTTGCCCCGAGCGGTTTCCCGGTAATAGCCATCCAGTGTTTGCCGTGGAGGACCGGTTTCTCTGTTCGGGCAAAAATACCCGCTCCCAAAGCAAGGAGAAGGCTTAACATAAACATAATTACCAGTCCATTTCCAAAAATGGATTTTTTGAACAAAAACATCTTCCCTCCCTTCTCTGGCACATTTTAATCTTTTTTATAAACGGGATAGATATCCTTAGGTATGTTTTTGTAAGGAAGTGTGGTCAGGTCGGCAGGACCCCATCCAGGAGCATCGACTTCGAATATGGCTCCGGCTAAGCCAGTTTCGTAAAAGCCTCTCCGAAAATGCACGCGTGATTTGAGTACGATGATATCCAAACTATCGAGATCAATACCCAACTGACTAAAAATGCCCGGCGTTGTCACTTGGGTGAGCTGTGGTGTTAGGATCACCCGGTTGTTCTTGCCGAAAAGGAGAACAACTACCGTTCCTCTTCGACCGTATTCCCCGATAAACTCCACCTTCCCGTCAATCCTGACGGGATTTCCTGCGAATTTATCAGTCCATCCGCCCACGTCGATACTGACGGTGTCACCGATTTTAGCCTTGGCCTCAATCTCTTCGATGGCTTTCTCATCTCGAAGGGTGGCAATACAGAAATTCTCGGCTCCCTGGTTGATCAACGCCTCAAGAATTCGGGAAGAACCACCAGTCCTGTCGCTGTGATCAGCTATAACCACGGGGGTCTTTCCGGCCTTAGCCGCGGCAATGGCCTTGGCCACGCCCTCTTTTGTTTTCGGGAGTTTTTTTCTGGCAAAGACCTCTCTCTTTCTCCAGATATAATCTGAAACATTATCGGCGATTTGATCGGCCAGTTTCTGATCATTGTTGGTCACGACCATAACCGTGGCGCCCACATCAGGAACATCGGCGTAGGCAAACCCGAAAGCCACCGAAACATAGACTCCTGGAACGCGGCTTTCCCATCTTCGGGCATGTTCCATGATTTCCATAGCCGGAGAGACTCCGGTCCCTTGATAAACGCTGGGGGTGATCACTCCGGGCTTTCGCGTGGCCATCGTGGGTTTGTACTCGCCGCGGAGAGTGTTGATCATGACGCGGGCTGCCCGCTCTCCCTGGAGATAACTGTCATAATGGGGGTATCTTTTGATGATAAAGACAGCATCAGCAGCGTCCGAGAGCTCATGGTCCTCGTTACCGTGTAGATCAAGAGTGACCATGATTGGAATCTCCCCCACGGCCTCCCTGACCCTCCGAGCAAGTTCTGCCTCGGGTTTGGGGATTCCGGTGACAGCCATCGCCCCATGAAGAGACAGGAAAACGCCATCAAACGGTCCTTGTTCTTTCAGGTCGTCGACAATCCCTCCTGCGTATTTTTCGAAGGCCTCTCGGGTGATCCAGCTTCCCGAAGATCCGCCTCTAGCGCTGCGAGGGGAAAGAATGCCCACCAGTTCCACACCTCCGTATTCTTCGCACATCGCCTTGAAACCCCCGATGTATCCACTGGTTGTTTGGAGCAAGTCCCGGGTGGGGGGTCCGTAGAATTCCCAATCCTCGATCGTGGTTGGTTTTGGACAAAAAGTGCAGGTCTCATGGGAGAATCTGGCCACAGCAATACGATAGGATTTCCCTTTCTCTGAGATTCCCTGACAGGCAAAGGCCATGATAAAAAGCAGGATGAATGTCATCCGACAAGCCCATGTTTTTGTACAATCCATTATCTTCCTCCTCACTCCTTATGGAGTATCCTTCTATCCAAGGATGACCTTCCTAAAACTCATAATATAAAAGACATATTACTTAGCCGTTTTCCCAACCTTTTGTCATTCCTGCGGAAGCAGGAAACCAGAAATATCTCGATAAAATTTCTTCTACGTCTAGATTCCTGCTTCCGCAGGAATGACAATAAGTAGAGGTATCAACTCTCGATTCCTGATACATGTTACTCACTTTCACGGACACATGCATTCGCAGGAATAACATTCTTTAAACATTAAGCCACACTTAGTTCTCTTCGTTTGATGGAAGCTGCACAACACCGATGCCGTCTTGAAAATGAATCACGGTGCCAAAAGGTTCGGAGAGACGCTTCAGTTGCTCGATGATCTTGGCGCCAAGCTCCAGGTCGGCCAAAACAGGACGTCCACGAACCTGCCGGGGTCTTCCATGGCCGAGGGTTATCGGGTGGAGCTTGAGCTCTGTCAGCTTCTTTCCCTGCCAAAAAGGAACAGCAATCACCGACTCCCAGTATTCCGCTTTGGCTGGAAAACCTTTTTTGTCAAAATCGTAGCGGGCATCGTTAAAATCGGCGACATGCTTATCTGGCCCTAATTTGTACCGCTCGTAGTTCTCGTAAGGCAGGCGCAGAAGCGTCTCATTCTGGAAGATGAAATTTCCCAACCCGTAGAAGATAGGTTTCCCCTTGTAAATCTCGATCCCCCATAGCACATGGGATCCATGGCCGACATAAACATCTGCACCGGCATCGATCATGGCTCGAGCGAACTCGATCAAGAATCCGGCTGGGACATAACGGCTTTTGGCTCGTTCATGGGCATGGACTGTGACAATCGTGAAGTCAGCCAAGCGACTGGCATTGCGGACAACAGCCGCGGTCTCATCTAGGTCTTCCCTGTTGACTTCGGTACGTACCTTGGCCTTATCTCCCTTCTCAAAGCTAGAGCGCAAGAACTGTAATTTATTTTTCTCTTTGGCCTCTCTCGAAGGCTGCATCCCAAACTGTTCCTGTAACTTGAGGAGAGCCTGGAATTGTTCCTCGGTCACCACATAAGTACGTTTAAACCGGAGGGGGTTCAACCCAGGACGTGCAGGTATAGCGCCTCGAGATTTACCGGCCCGGCCATGGTCAGGGAAAGTCGAAGCACAGGAGATTAAAGCCACTCGAGCTTTAGCGGTTTCAAGGAATTTCGCTTCTCGGGCTTCGGCAAGGCTCCCCCCCACACCAGCATGGACAAGACCCACCTCTTCCACATACTTCGTCGTTAAACGCATCCCCAAAACGCCGTAATCGGCCGAGTGGTTATTCGCCCGAGAGACCATATCAAAACCGGCCCAGACAAGCTCCTTGGCCAAGATCGGTTCGGCCCTCATGTACGTCCCCCCGCTCTGATGCATGGGATAAGGTTCATAATCATGGAAAAGGGTCTCCAGATTGGTAAAGGCGACATCAGCCGATCGGATAAGATCGATCATCCTCAGGAATTCAGGCTCTTGATAAACCGACAGCTTCCGCGAAATGATGGAGTCCCCAGTCAGAGCCATTTTGAAAATCTCATCGCCCGGATCCTGCTGGCCGAGTCCGAACGAACCCAACAAGAAATAAACACATACGGCTCCCAAGAAAGCAAAAAGCCAACGCCTCATGCCATCCTCCTTTCCCATCTGTCTTTGGACAAGATGTTCTTATTCAGGGACATTAAAGTCTTTTTCATCTCCAATATTCTGCCGGAGGGCCTTCACTCCCTCCGTCTTTCTTCAATATATTATTAAAGAACTCAGCAGAGAAAACGTCTTCCTGAATATTGGCTGATGCTGGAAGCTATTGCGTTTCTGGCTTTTTTCTATACTTTTCGAACCAGCCGATAAGGTATAACTGCTGTAGCAGTCTGTGGGAAGGCCTTCTCCAACCATGATACTCTCCAGGCATCCTGACGAGTACAGTCTCTTTCTTGAGCATCTTCAAAGCGCGGTAGTACTCTTCACTCTGCCCCATCGGCGTCCTCAGGTCTTCCTCTCCTGTCATAACCATCGTGGGTGTTTTGACGTTGGCCACATAATGGAGGGGCGAACGCACAGCATACTCTATCGGGTCTTCCCAGGGGTATTTTCTAAACTGCCTGTACCAGCTGGAACCATCCGTAGTCCCCACGAAAGAATGCCAGTTGATGACCGGTCTCATCGACACAGCGGCCCGAAAACGGTCAGTATGCCCGACAATCCAGGCAGTCAGGACTCCCCCACCACTGCCGCCGCAGACGAATAAATTCTCCACATCGATAAAGCCCTTGGCGATGGCGGCATCCACTCCGGCCATCAAGTCATCATAGTCCTTACCCGGGTAAGAAAACTGAATACCGTTGACAAAATCCTGACCATATCCCGTGCTTCCTCTCGGATTCATGTAGAGCACGGCGTAGCCGGTGGCAGCAAAATTCTGCCACGCCCAGCTGAAGCGGACCGAATACATGGCCCATGGTCCCCCGTGGATGTACAGGATCATCGGATATTTCTTGCTGGAATCGAAATTGGCTGGCTTGATTAACCACCCCTGCAGATCCAGGCCATCCGGAGATGTAAACCACATCTCTTCGACCTGGCCCAGCTCAATATCAGCAAGAACGTCCTCGTTGACGTCAACAAGCTTTTTGATATCCCCTGGCTTGGACAGGTTAAAGGTAACCAGTTCACCCGGATTGTAAAATGTCGAACGAGTCGTGGCCACCTGGCCTGTCTTGGCCATCGACAATCCTGAGAAATAATGAATACCTTCGGTTATTTTTTTGATCTTGCCTCCGGTTGAGACGAAATAAAGGTTGCTCTCCCCCTTTTCCGCCATCAGGTAGTATAGTCCAGAGCTATCCGAAGCCCAATTCATACTGGAAGGATTGTTGGGGAGATCACCAGCTAGGAGCTTCTTCTTTCCATCTTGTTTATCGGCCTTCATCAGGTACAAGTGGGAAAGATGTCTGGTATAATTCTTGTCATCGTAGCCGGTGTAGGCAATCCATTTTCCATCCGGCGAGACCCGGGGTGATCTGTCTGGACCTTTCCTGTCTGTTAATACTTCAACTCCGAGCGTTTCTAGATCGACAGAATAGATCTCGCTATCGCCATGGAGGTATTCGGCATCAGGTTTACGGATCGCGCTGAAATAGAGTTTTTGGCCATCAGATGACCACTGCGGATCGGAGTGGGAATAATCTCCAGAGGTGATTTTCTTTGGTGTTCCTCCGAGCTCGGCATCGATGGTGTAAATATGACTAAAACCTTTGGGGATCGGTCCCCGGCCATCCCGTCGCCAGGATAACCTGTCGATGATGATCGCTGGTTTGGCCCACTTGGCATCTCGCGGTTTCTTAGGGAGTTTCACTGATAGCAGTGGTTTGTCATCCCGGATGTACATGGTGAAAGCCAACATTTTTCCATCGGGCGACCAGCGTATACTGCTCGGCGTGTCATCGAGATGCGTTAGCTGGGCGACTTCTCGTGTGTCCAGCCACATGACGTGAATTTGGGTTGTTTCATCCCGGTCGGAAAGAAAGGCAATCTTCTTGCCATCCGGTGACCAGACAGGAGAGAAATCTCTCCAATCTCCATGGGTAAGCTCACGTACTCTTTTTCCAGCGATATCCACAATCCATAGATTACTACTGTACCGATCGTTCATTTTATCGACCCATCTTCTGGTAAAGAGGATGTGATTGCCATCAGGTGAAATGCTCGGGCTGCCGATGGATTCCATTTCCATGAATGTTTCCTTAATGAGGAGCTTACCGTTGTTTTCCCTGCTCAAAACGCTCCCTGAGACAAGGATCATCAATGTCAGGTTAAACATGAGGAGTCGTCTTAATAAAACTCTCAATTTTACCTCCTTTCTCTTATATATCGTTCATCCCCCAGTATCTCCGAAAACGGGATATTTGGTTTTTGTCACTTTTTCCTCGAAGGATTAATTTAGTACAAGCGAGAAATACCCGTCAAGAAAAAAGAGCCCAGAACTTCCGACAGATAAAAGGGATAGTTTCTGTCATGGTCTATTCAAATATGGAATGTTCTATCGGCAATTTCGAGAGAAAGTAAAAGTATAAGATGAAGACGAAGCCATTGCTTTCAGGCAACAATAAGCCAAGCCTCAAAAGCGAGGGTCAGAACCCAATACAATCCGAAAAGAATAGCGATAAATATGAATCCCCTATCCAGGTACAGACCATAGCGGGCCAGGTAAGATTCTTTCGACGGGATTAGCATCAGAGCGGCCCTGTACAGGAGTTGAAGGAAGATGTAGGCCAAAGTCAACAACCCGAGCCTGTGATAGGATATGCTCGAACTCACATCTCCATGCATGGCTGAAACCATGGATCGCAACAAACCGCATCCTGGGCAAGGCAATCCAGTCAGATTCTTGAACGTGCAGGTGGGAGGTATGGAGATACTCCCTAAACGAACACTATGGTTTCCAGGTTGAGGAGGCGATAGGATAACGGCTCCAGCAAGAATGCCCAGGCAAGCAAGGAAGACTATCCCATGAGAAGCCAGGCTATCCGTCGTTTTGAGATTCATAGCTATCTCTCTACACTTCAGCTCCGTGTTATTTGAACGCGGTCCTCACCTCCGGCCTCATCAATACGACAAGACACCAGATCCCTATGGGTAAACCCACGATACAACAGGGACTGATGCACGGAATAATGGCAATGATACTCGCTGCCACACAGATGCTCCATTGGCTGAGTTCTTTCATCTTTAAAGCGGCATAGATCACAAAGGCCGCCAAGGCAAGTCCGACAATGGCCATACCCATGCCAAAAGCGCCTTCGGCAAGCTCAGCATACCGATCAGGAATTTCATCTTTCCAGAAGGTGCTAAGGCTAGTGCCGATAATCTCTGCAATCAAGAGCGTAAAATCGAACACAGCCCCGAGGATTCCCGTGACCAATAGTCCTGTAGAGGGACCAGACACCTGCCAAGATGGATCCCATACCACTTGGGAAGAGGTGGGCTCTTTACTCATCCTGTCCTCCTTTATCAATTTTCAATATATCTACGTCCGAATTTTTCCTGATTGTGTTGACATAACTCCGAAATGCATTTCCTCGATTTTGATGCAGTATACCAAATAAACTGAATCCAGCCAAATCTTGTTATTTTTCCACTTGACATCCACAGTATCATATGATTTGAATTCCTTACTGAGAAATCCAAAAAAGGAGTTTGTCATGAGCAAAAAGAGTATTGTTTTTTTTAGTTTTATCTTTTTATTGCCTTTTTTTCTTCTCTACGGAAACAAAAAAGCTGATAAGGTATCGGTACTCGGGAGATACGACTTTTATCACTACTACACCTACGAGGAAATGACCAATTTTTTAAGGGATATACACGAGGCCTATCCCCGTATAACAACACTCGAATCCATGTGCACCTCACAGATGGGGAGAGATGTGTGGATGTTCATCATCAATAATCCGGATACTGGAAAGCCTGAGGAAAAGCCTGGCTTTTTCTTGAACCAGATTCACTCCAGTGAGGTAATCGCCTCGATGTCCTCCCTTTACACGATTTGGCATCTGCTAGAAAATTATGGGAAAAACTCAGATGTCACCCGCATCGTTGATAGCATGGTGTGGTACATCGTCCCGAGGCTTGATGTCGATGGAGCCGAAGCCTTCTTGACCGGAAAACCGGCCGGCGAAGACCCCAACCCTGATGACCGAGACGGAGATTTCAAGTACGACGAAGACCCGACAGAAGATATCGATGGTGACGGTCATATCGCCCAAATGAGAAAAAAAGACCCGAAGGGAGAATGGAAGATTTCGCCAAAAAATCCGAGATTGATGATCAAAAAGGCTTCTGATGAATTCGCAGGAACCCACTACAAGATGTATTCAGAGGGACTGGACAATGATGGCGACGGCAAAATCAACGAGGACGGATTTCAGATGAGATTCCTATCTAACAGGAACTATCCCGGAAATTGGAGACCTGAAAGTATTCAGAGGGGAGGTGGCCAGTATCCAATGGAGGAGAGGATCACTCGAGCGGAGGTCGACTTCGTGGCTACACACCCCAATATCGCTATCTACGTTCAACATCACTGCTGTGGAAGAGTCATCCTCCGGCCGCCAACCACATACCCAGATAAAGAATTTAAACACCAGGCGGATCTTGAGTTGTACAAAATCGTCAGCGCCCGGTGCCTCGAGCATTCAGGCTGGGATTTAGCCACTTCGGTCTTTGATTGGAACTGGCCACGAGGAACACCGAATAGGAAAGCCACTCAGATTTATCGCGATAAAAAAGGAAAAATCAAGAATGCTCCTCAAGGTATGTATCCAGAAGAGAACCATAATCCGAACGATGATTTCAGATTTGAAGGAGATGAATACGAGAATGATAGAGGATATTTTGCCTGGGGAAGTTCGATAGAAACCATGTACGACCTCCTCGGGATATTTTCTTTGGGTGATGAACACTGGGCCTCACCGGATTATGATAAAAACGGTCGAATCACAGAAGAAGAAAGATTAAGGTGGAACGATGAGGAGATGGATGGCCAGCTGTTTATCGAGTGGCATCCATACGATCATCCCACACTCGGCAAAGTCGAAATCGGAGGCTGGAAAAGAGGCAAGGTTAGCCCTCCAGAGGGCGAGTTGATCCAGAATGAATGTGAGATGGGGAACCGGTTCGTCGTTTATCTGGCCGGCCTCGCCCCCAGAATCAAAATCGGTGAGACAAAAATCACTGATAAGGCTGGTGGAATCTACCAAGTGGATATTATCATAACAAATAAAGGATTCTTACCCACCGCCACCAAGCAAGCCGAATCACTCCGTATCGCCAAGCCGGTCATTTTGGAAGTCGAGCCCAGCGATAACCTAGAAATTCTGTTCGGCGACAAAAGGGTTAAACTGGATCAGATTCAGGGTCACGGCGAAAGCGAAAAAACGACCTATCTTGTACGAGTCAAGGAGGACTCCGAATCAGCAACCTTGACAGCTTCAGTCAAAGCACAAAAGGCGGGCCGGGACTCGAAAGAAATTGTCATAAAATAAGAGGCAAAGACTAATCGCTGGCCCGATCAGCAGGGCTGAAAACCAAAAAATGCCAAGTCCCCTCACATACTTTTTTAAGCGATAACCCAGAAGGAATCAAAACCGTATTACAAAGAGAGGACTCCATGCTATATGGAACAGAAAGTGGAAGATTATCAATATCCTATGGAAGATGAATAGGTAACTGGTATAATTCTTGCACGCCATTTGGTTCGGAAAGAATTCAATCGCGATGTATGACAGAAGGAGATCAACTAAAATCCGAAACCATGCAGAATTGCTGTAAATTGTCAAATTTATTTACATCCTCAAAAGTCTCCTCGGGAGATAATTGATGAAAAAATCAAGGACCACCTGTTTTTTCATTTTAGTTTTGGGAACATTCCTGTTCTCGAGTCTTCAGGCAGATGTCCGCGACAAATGGCATCAGCCCGATAAGGTGATGGATGTTGCCGGCGTCCAGTCCGGCATGGTAGTCGGCGAGGTCGGAGCCGGACATGGTTATTTCACTTATCACCTCTCCCGGCGGGTCGGCGACCAGGGAAAAATCTACGCTAATGATATCGTCCGCAGTAAACTGACCTACATCGATGATGAATGTAAAAAAAGAAAAATCAACAACATCGAAACCATACTGGGCGAACTGGAAGACCCTCTCTTCCCTGAGAATAAGTTGGATATGGCTTTTATGGTCAACGTCTTCCATGACCTCGAGAGACCTGTCGCCCTGTTGAACAACCTCGCGCCTGCTCTTAAGCTCAGGGCCACAGTTGTGATCGTCGACAGGGATCCGGAAAAACTCAGCGACCCCACCGGACATTTTATGACGAAAAAAGCCATCCAGGAAAAAATCCGAGAGAGTGTCTTTCAACTGGACAAGATCGAGACCTTTCTCCCCCAACACAATATATACATCATATCTTTGAGAGAAAAGAGTTAAGCATAATCTTGTACATGAATTTTAAACCGACTGAATGCGTGGAGATAAATCTGGCCATAGATTTTCACAAGGAGAATAAAAATGAAATTTAGCTCAACTATCCAGCTGATGTTTATGGTTTTGTTAATTTCACTGGCATTATCGATTCGAGTCTCAGCTCAAGAGGAATTCATCGATTTCGAGTCTGACCAATGGGTGTTTGAGGGCGCTAAGGTTGTCCAACACCTGGATCGAAAAGCCCTGATGGGGATTGCATACTTGAAGGATGTTGAGTTTGATAACGGTGTCATTGAAGTGGATATAGCTGCCAACGGCAGACCGTCTTATCCAGGAATCATTTTCCGCATGCAATCAGATGAGAACTATGAGCGCTTCTACATCCGCCCTCACAGGTCCAATCTGTATCCGGATGTTCTCCAGTACACACCAGTCATCAACGGGTTGGCGGGGTGGCAGCTGTATCACGGAGAGGGATTTACAGCCGGAGGAAATATCCCTAAAGACCGCTGGGTTCATGTCCGGATGGAGATCATGGGAAAACAAGCGCGGGTCTTCATCGATAATGCCGCACGGCCAGCCTTGGTCATAAACGATCTCAAACATGGTGTGAGCAAGGGTACGATCGGTGTGATGGGGCCTGCGGATGAAACGTCTTATTTTTCTAATTTTAAGTACTCAAAAGACAGCACGTTGAATTTTGATCCTCCTCCTCGTGTCGATACACCCCCAGGTATTATCACCAAGTGGCAGCTGTCCCAAGTGTTTAAGGCAACCCACATCAACAGAGAACGCTATCCTGACGAAGACACATTGGCTCAGATTGAATGGCAGAGCGTAACGAGTGAGCCATCCGGCCTCGTCGACGTTGCTCGGTATAAAAAAAGGCTCGGCAGAGCTCCCGACTGCATCTTGGCAAAAACCATTCTTTTTTCTGAAAAGGACGAGGTCAAAAAACTCTTATTCGGCTACAGTGATCTGATTCACCTCTTTCTCAACGGGAATTTACTATTTACTGGAAACAGTGCTTATCGCTTGAGAGACGGCTCTTTCCTGGGTATTGTTGGCTTAAATGATGCAGTCTATCTTCCGTTGAAGAAGGGAGAAAACGAACTGCTGCTGATGATCACCGAGGGATTCGGAGGCTGGGGCTTTATCTGCCAGGATGGACGAGCTGTCTTTTTGGGTCAAGGTGTTCAAAGAATATGGAGTACAGAGAGCAACCTCAAAATTCCAGAATCTGTTGTTTTTGATCCCGAGAGGAATGTCGTTTATGTTTCCAACTATGACGGTTATAATCCGAGCAACAACAAGGGCAAACAATTCCTGTCCAAGGTCACTTTGAATGGCAAGATAGAAAAACTCAGGTGGATCGAAGGCTTGAATAATCCTACGGGAATAGCCATCCACGAAGACAAGCTGTATGTGGTGGAAAGAAAAAATTTGGTTGAAATCGCTATTGAGACTGGGAACATTCTGAACAGATTTCCCGCTCCTCAGCCTGGTTTTATGAATGATGTGGCCATCGATTCATCGGGGTATGCCTACATCTCCGATTCACCAAAACACATGATTTATAGGTTTGCTAACGGCAAATTCGAAGTGTGGTTTAAGGAGGAGGAGATCAGAAACCCGAACGGTCTTCATGTTCACAAGAACAAACTCATCGTGGGTAATAACGGAGACAGGTCTCTCAAGTCTATCGACCTCGAGAGTAAAAAGATTGAGACTATTTGCAATCTGGGCGCGGGAATTATCGATGGGATAAAATCAGATAAAGACGGGAATTATATCGTGTCCCATTGGGGGGGAAAGGTCTACCTGATTACACCCTCCGGCCAGGTCACAAAACTTCTTGACTCGACAGTGCCCAAGATCAACTGCGCCGACTTCGAATATATCGTCGAGAGAAACCTCCTTCTCATCCCTACTTTCATGGACAACCGTGTTATTGCCTATGAGTTAAAGGAATAACATCTCACTTAGAATGATCAAAAGAAACTGATTTAATGACATTCCACAGACAGACCAGAGCTATTTTCAAATTTCTGACTTGACTTAAGCTAAACATGATGTCATACAGATTCCCTGGAATGAATAATAAAATTATGATTATTCCTGTATGTCAACCAATCTGAGGAAGGAGAACAATATGCTTGATCGAGGGCACAGAGAAAACCATTCTGTTCGACACAGGAACTCAGAGTGAAACCTTGCTCCATAACATAGATAAAATAAATGTTGATGTAAATAAAATTAAACAGATTATGATCAGCCACGATCATGGTGACCATACAGGCGGATTATCGACCATTTTAGACATTAATCATGATGTATCGGTTTATCTTCCTATTTCCTTTCCTTATGAGTTTGTAAGGGGCGTGGAAATTAAACAAGCGGATGTCATCACCGTAGATAAACCGGTTGAGATCTGCCAAAACGTTTTCTCGACAGGTGAGATGGGAGACCAGATCAAAGAGCAATCCTTGATCGTAAACCACCGCAAAGGATTGATCATCGTCACCGGCTGCTCACACCAGGGTATTGTCAATGTCCTCAAACAGGCCAAAAAGCTGTTATACAGGCCCATCTACGCGGTCTTTGGCGGATTTCATCTAGGTGGAACACCAGATGAAGTCCTGGAAGAGATTGTCCAAAGTTTCCAAGATATCGGTGTGGAAAAATGTGGCGCCACACACTGCACTGGAGACCGGGCCATCACGCTTTTTAAAAAGGCCTTCGGAAAGAATTTCCTGGAAATACCGGAATGAGATCTCGATGAAATGGAATTCTACCAAGCGATGTGTTCATAGGGATAATAGTGGGCGACTCATCGCTTCATCGGCAATTGTCCGATCAGAGGATTTGGCAGAGATATGGAGATCATTGAGAATAAACAGCTCGAAAGAAGGCTAGGTCCTTTCTCGGCCACGGCCATCGTTGTGGCCAACATGATCGGAGCTGGTATTTTCACCACCTCTGGGATCATGGCTGTCCAGCTTGCTGGCCCAGGCTGGGTCCTTCTCTGCTGGATTTTCGGGGGACTGATCGCCATCTCCGGCGCCCTCTGTTACGCAGAGCTATCCACCAGGATGCCATTGGCCGGAGGAGAATACATCTACCTGAAAAAACTGTATCATCCGGCTCTCGGTTTTCTTACTGGATGGATGAGTCTTTTCGTCGGATTCTCAGCCCCGATCGCAGCCTCGGCCATGAGCTTTTCTGAGTACATATTTGCTGGTTTAGACTCCCGAATATTGGGTCTAACTCCTGCTCAGCTAGGGTGGGCAAACAAAGCCACTGCCATATCCATCATCATCATCTTCACGAGTCTTCATTACCTCGGCCTCCGTTTAGGAGCAAGAGTCCAGAACACGCTGACTGTCCTGAAGATCGTCATCGTCCTCGGATTGGCGACCATAGGTTTGGCCCTGGGAGGAGGAGATTTTTCTAAAATCTCTTTCGAAATCAGCGAGCCGTTCAAGGGTGTTGCCTTCGGGACAGCGATGATGCTGGTGATGTTTTCTTACAGCGGCTGGAATGCCAGCGCCTATATCGCAGAGGAGCTAAAACGTCCTCGAAGGACTCTGCCTATCTCGCTCATAGCTGGCACTGGCATCGTCATCTTCATCTATCTGGCCATAAATCTTTTTATTTTCAGCACTGTCCCCTACTCAGAGCTTAAGGGGGTCATACCGGTCGTAAAAAGTGCCGCTGTCGGCGCTTTCGGAGATTGGATGGGAAAGTCGCTGAGCCTACTCATCGGAATTGCTCTCCTTTCATCTCTGAGCGCCTACATTATCATCGGTCCTCGGGTCTATTTTGCCATGGCCAAGGACCGGCTCTTCCTTTCGTTTGCTTCCAGAGTCCATCCTCGCTACCGTGTACCAGGACAGTCTATTCTTGTTCAAGGATTTATCGCCGTGTTGATGGTTACGATCGGTTCTTTCGAACAGTTATTGATTTACCTCGGTTTCGCCTTGGGAATCTTCCCCTGGCTGGCCGTGGCCGGTCTTTTCATAGCCCGTAAACAGAAAATCGGTGAAGAATCCGCGGTTAAAGTCTGGGGTTTTCCGTTCGTTCCCGTCTTCTTTCTTGTATGCAGCTTGGTTTTGATGATTTTCAATTATTTCAACCGTCCCCTGGAATCATCGGCCGCGGTCCTGACGGTCATCATCGGTATTCCGTTCTATTTCCTCTGGATAAAAGGACTAAAGAAAGTAGAAGATCAATCTTCTTCATGAGGTCACTTTTTCTCGTAGACCAATTGTCCACCCACATAGGTCTGTTCTACTTTGAGCGAAAGAAACTCTCGAGGCGGTATGGAAAAAATATCATCTGAAAGAACGATGAAATCGGCCAGCATCCCGGGAAGAATCCGGCCCTTGATGTTCTCTTCAAAACCGGAATAAGCCGCCTCCACCGTGTAAGCCTCGAGTATTTCCTTCCGCTCGAGGCATTGATCAGGATACCATCCTCCTTCTGGCTTCCCATCAGGACTTTGCCTGGATAGGGCTGCATACATGCCGTTGAACGGATTGAGTGTCTCGCCGGGAAAATCGGAATTGAGGGTCAGATGGATACCAGTGTCGAGAAAAGATCTCCAAGCATAGGCTCCTTTTATTCGCTCTGGCCCTACCCGTGTCTCTGCCCAGGACATATCCGAAGTGCAGTGCGGTGGCTGCATACTCAGGACAAGCCCTAAGGGGCCAAACCTCGGAATATCCTCGAGGGCCACGACTTGGGCATGCTCAACCCTCAAGCGATGATCTTTAACATCAGAAGCCTCTTCAATAGCCCGGCTAAAGGCAGCCAAGGTCAAGCGATTGGCTCTGTCTCCGATGGCATGGACTGCTACCTGGAGTCCACTCTTCAAAGCACGAGTGGTTATTTCAAACAACATCTCTTCTGAAGTTACGATGACCCCTTGTTCTTCCGGAACATCACTGTAGGGCTCGAGAAGAGCGGCTCCCCTCGAACCGAGAGCACCATCCACAAAAACTTTGAGGCATCGAATCGTCAGCATGTGGTTGGGATCGACTTCAGGTCCACTCTGGAGAAAAGGCTTGACCAGAGCTTCATCTGTAACATCCAGCATGACATAGATCCGACATTTGAGTTCATTCCTCTGTTTCAACGACCGGAAGGCCTCCAGCATCTGGGCCGAGGTCTTGGCCTCATGGATGGTTGTCAGCCCGTGTTTCAGGCATTCATCCTGAGCAAGTTGAAGCGCTTTCTCAGTCTGCTGAAGACTCATGGGCGGGAAATGAGAGTTGACCAAAGCCTGGGCTTCATTGGTCAAAATTCCGGTTGGTCGTCCGGTCTCATAATCTCTGAGGACCTTGCCCTGGGCTGGATCAGGTGTTTCATCAGTAATCCCAGCGATCTGCAAAGCCCTATCATTGACCCAGCTGGCAAATCCATGCAGGCCACGGAGATAGACTGGGTTTTCAGGAGAAACCGCGCTGAGATCTTTGTTGGAGGGATAATTTTTGGCCCAAGCTCCCTCATCCCATCCCCAGCCGATAATCCATTCCCCGGGGGACATCACTTTGACCCGTTCCTCAACTCTTTTGACAACCTCCTGCGGCGTCGAGATGCCTTCCACATTCAGTTCCACGAAACTCTGTCCCAAGGAAAGGAGGTGACCATGGGATTCGATGATTCCCGGCATCACTGTTTTTCCGTTGAGGTCGATGATTTCAGAATCCGGGCAGGCATCGATGACTTCCTTGGTCGTTCCGACGACCATGAATTTTCCCCGGTCAACGGCGAAGGCTTCAACTTCGGCGAAATTCTTATCCATGGTCATGACATGGCCGTTTATGAAAACCTTTTCAGCAGGAAGGATATCCCCTCGTTCCTGGCAAGCCCATCCCCACAATAGGATCACCAAACAAAGACAACATTTAAAAATGATTCCAATATCAATAGATTTTTCTGCCATGATTTATCCTCCCTCGATGCTGAGCCAATAAGACCTAATAACTATTTTTTTCTGGTCTCTGAATCAACCAGCAGAGCCGCCTCCTCCGCCACCTCCTCCACCGCCGCCACCGCTAAATCCGCCGCCGCCACCTGAGGAATAATGGGCCGCGGCCGCACTCGCCTGTTGGATGGAGGTGGACATCGATTCGATGCTCTGGATCATGCTTTCGATCCGGCCGGTGCTGATGAACGTACCCCGGTTAAATCCATAATACCAGACTGGGGCGACTGCCCGATCATCCTTGAGGATGACGGGAAGCATGTCGATGATCTTTTTAGCGTTTCCGAAGATGATCCCAAAAACAAGGTAATGCTCCCAAAGCTTGTACGACTCAGGAGGGAGTTTTTTGAAACTTGAAAAATCGTCTAAGAAACGCTCAAGGGCCTTCCACAGCTCGTTTTCCCGGGCCCAGTGGATATCCCTCCGCTTGATTTTGGGGATCAGGATGGCGGCCAGTACGATGAGAATAATATTCAATGTCAAGATAGCCACTGGGAACGTCAAAGCCATGAAAATGTTCTTCATTCTTGTGCTTTTTGGCTCGATAAACTCCAGTTTCTTGGCTTCTGTCTCGATCAACTTCTGCCACTCTTTATACCATTTCTGGAACTCGCGTGGTTTTTTCTCGAAGTATTCTTTGAGCTCTTCCAGATCAAATTTTGCTTCGTTTTGTTCGGCATGTTCCACGACCGTGACAAACAGGAGCTTCAGGAACTCAACTTCGTAGGGAAACAATCCAGGATCCTGGTGGAAGTCTTTTTTGAGGATCACTGAGGTCCGTATTTCCTGCTTGGTTCTGAAGAGGCGTCTGACCTCGACTATTTGATCGTCCAGTTCAACATAACCCCGACGGGCCAGGTCAAATAGCGTGGCGGTGAAGCTCCGTGGAGTCACCTCTCGGCCTTCGCGAAGGAGCATCTCGACCAGAGCCGGGGAGAGTTTTGACGGAAGCTCGCGGTGATATTCTGGGAAATCCTCGAACTCATAATCCTTGCCAACCTTCTTCCAGTAACGCCCGTATAAGAAAAGCCAGATCAGAGATCCGATGATAAGCCAAACTCCCCAGATAATCAGAAGGAGTCGGAGGATATTTTTTCTTCTTTGCTGCGTTTCTTGAGCCCTTTTCACCCTATCGACTGTTTCCTGGACAAAACGAGCCTCCTCCTCCCGGATGGACTGGAGAGTGTGGCGGTTTGAGGGGACACCGTCGACCATCCCCCCCGGCCAGATGAGACGGATTTCGACATGCTGACGGGCCGCCAGATTGGGCACCGTAAACCGGGCTGTCTTCCGATCAACAATCTCGGCTTTTCCAGAAAGTGGGCCGTGCCCGTAGACCAGGATCTCATCTCTGCTTTCTACGGCTTGAGGAAGATGAACATCGATGATGACATTCCGGGCAGGTTTGTCCCAGCCGCTCCCGATAATCTTCCAGTAGAGTTCCGAGACATCAGGATAGCTGGTTATGCCTCCATTAACGAGATACCGAAAATGAAAAGTCCGCCGGGTGTTGTGGGCGGAATAGTACCATTTGGCCTCGAACTGATTCTTGTTCCGGGCGATTTCCTTCCTCAGAGGTCGTCCCTGTTCATCAAAAACCTGGAAGTCTTCGATGGTGATATCATATCTGTACCCATCTCTGTTCACTCGAAGCGGTATCCACAGCTTGGCCCAGGAAAAACTTCCTTGGAATTCATATGTTCGGTATTCATCGACAGTAAACGATCCATCACGACTGATCTGAACATCAATCCTCACCTCGGGAAAGTAAAAGTTCTTCGACTGCCCCTTTACCAAGACGGGCGCACAAATGAAAAAAAGACAGAAAAGGCAAAGGGATGCTGTAAGTCGCGCGGATTTATACTTACTCATGATCCTTTATTATGAAGCTCTCCATTAGTGTACAAAGATGGATAATTATGTCAAATTAAGCCACTCAACCTAAGAATCCTGATCCAATCATTTTTCGGATAAGGACTATAAGGATGAAGGCAGTGAAGTAATGAAATGGCATTATGTTGAGATATCAGCCGGTGAAGGCTGTCAAATTCGTCCGGCTATTTTCTGCCCCCACCCAGAACGCGAGCAGGAAGGGTGATGATGGCTTTGAGCAACTGGAACACGGCATCCACCGTGATCCCGATCAGTCGGAAAGGAAGAAGTAGAAGCCAGACTATCGGGTACAGAATTAGGGCAAGAAGAGCAAGCGGCCAACAGAAAACCAGCAGAAGCAGCCAAAGCAGAAATTTAGTCAATTTTGACCTCCATTATCCTGTCGGTTGTCGAAAACAGGCTTTATCCTTTCATCTATCTTCCGTATCTGTAAACGAAAATGACAGGAAAAAAGTTTAGCCATCCTCATTCCAAATTAAATATCGGCCTCTCTCGTTATCATTTGTTTTCGGCTTCCAAATAGATCTTAGCATTCGGGATTATCTGCTTGATTTTTCCTTCGATCTTATCGTTGAGTTTTTCCAGCTCCTCCACGACCAACTCATCCCTGTAATTGATCTCCATCGTCACCAGAACCTCTTCAGGGCTGAGATGCATGGTTTTGAGGCTGATGATTTTATTAACCTCTTCGAAGGAATTCACAGCCTTAAGAATTCTCCTTCTTTTTTGTGGAGATACGGCCTCCCCAACCAAGAGTTTTTTCGTTTCGAAGGCGAGAAACAAGGCGAATATCATCAGCAAAACACCGATTATGACCGAAGCGATGCCATCGATGACTAAAACTCCTGTCAAACGCACGAGCGTTATGGCTACAGCAGCGATCAACAGTCCGAGGATGGCTAAGGAATCCTCGACGAAAACAGTTAAGGTCGTCGGGTCCTTGCTGCATTTCATGGTTTCGAGAAAACCACAATGCTGCTCTTCCTTCATTTCCCTCAATAAATTCTTGATAGCGTACCGTAAAGCGATGCCCTCAAACACAAGGCCAACACCTATAGCCAAGTAGGCCAAGCCAATATGGCTTATAGGCTCAGGATACTGAAACTTGTGATATCCTTCCCTGATGGAGAGCACCCCCGCCACGCCAAAAAGGATGATGGCCACCACGAACGACCAGAAAAACTGTTCTTTACCGTATCCGAATCGATGACGTTCATCAGGTTCCTTCTGGCTCCTCCTTAAACCATACAGAAGAAGGACTTGGTTCATAGTATCTGAAATAGAATGATAGCTCTCGGCCAGCATCGAAGACGACCGGCTCAGCACCGCCGCGACTAACTTGAAGATGGCGATGCCGAGGTTTCCGAACAATGCCGCCAGCACTGCCTTCTTGCTCTTATGTTCCACGTCTAATTCAAGCCTTTCTCTTTTTAGTTCTCACTCTTTCTCTTAGGATATGGAACAATCAGCCTGGAGAAAAACCGCTCTGACCGCCGTTCCGCTGCCATTATTATATCAACCTCATTCTCTTATAGCCATCATTCCCTTTATTCTTGACTAAGGAGAAAGGGGAAAGTACAATTGCCGCAGCATGTCCCTACCGCAAGCGACACTCCAGATCGGCCTCATCCTGATCATCATGGCCATCGCCTATGGCCTGGCCAAAGCCAAGAAGCTTTCTGTCGAACTGAGCATGCTGGCGGCGGCTGTTGCCGGGGGCATAGCTGGTGCCTTCATACGGACACCACCTCTAAGCCACCTCGCCAGACACCTAGTCGAGGGGTCATTCACCTACCTGGATGTCATTCTGGTTTTTACAACAGCGACCATCTTCATGGCCATCATCAGCGAATCGGGTGGAGTGAATTATGTTGTCCGGGGAACGATCAAATATTTTTACAACACAAGAACGATCGCCCTGCTTCTGCTGATGATCATGATCCTCATTCCCGGAGCCTTGACTGGAGCGGGCAGTGTGTCTTTACTCGTCGTGGGGGCGCCTACAGCTCTCGCTCTGGGTTATCTTGGAATCCCACGGAAAAGGGTAGCCGCCATCCTGTTCATCATCGCCGGTCTCAGCGCTGCCGCACCGCCTGTCAACATCTGGGCCATGATCGTCTGTGCCGGGACAGCCATCCCGTATGTTGGGTTCGAGCTTCCTTTGGGTATCCCTGTCCTTCTGCTGGGGACATTCACCATCCTCACGCTTGGCTGGAAAAGAGAACATCGGCTGGACAAACGGAAAGTCCTGGAGGAAATGCCTGAAGTCCCGGCCAAGATGAGTTGGTGGCGAATCCTTATTCCCTTCTTCGTATTTTTTGGCCTGATTATCGTCTACAGAATCTTGCCGTTCGCCGTACCGATCCTCGGTCTTCCTCTGGAATTTGCCCTCGCCGGGGCTGTGGCCCTTATGCTGAGTCCGAAAAGAATCAACATCCTCAAGCTCTCGAGAGATACGGTCAAACGTCTTCTCCCTCTTTTGGCTACGATGGCTGTTGTCGGGAGTCTCCAGCAAATCATGACCGTTACCGGAGTGCGGGGTCTGCTGTCGTTTGCTGTCATCAGCGCACCTCTTATCGTCCTTTTCATCGCTCTGACCATCATCATTCCCGTATCCGAGGGTGTTCTCACCTACGGAGCGGCCGCTGTATTTGGCATTCCCCTCATCTGGTATTTGGATTCGATAGGACTGCATGCTACTGTAGCTATTGCCGGGTTAAGCTTCCTGTGGCCGTTGGGTGATGGACTCCCACCCACGGCTCTGATCGGGCGCCTGAGTGTCATGGTTTCTGACTACAAGGAGTCCTACTGGAGCTTCTTGAAAGCCACCTGGCTCCCCTGGATTGTTATCACGGTCGTCGGGATTCTGATGGTTGTTTTCAGTGCCCGACTCGATTTTCTCGTCAAATGGAGTATGTAGAGGAGGTGACCTCATGCCGATCATCATGATCTTCTACTACATCATCAGCGCCTACTTGGCAGCCCTTCTCATCTGGAATTTTATCCGAGAGAAAAAAAGCATCAACAACATGCTCCTTTATCTGCTGGTCTTGATTCCTCTGATTCTCAGGCTTTTAAGGATAAGATAGAGATAAAAAATGATAACTCATGAATGGAAAGTCAAATCCATCCTGATCGTGGTGGTCATTGCTCTCTTGGTCGTTTCAGGCATCCAGTTTTACGGACACCGTCATTACAAAACACCGATCATAGCTGGCCCTGGGGTAACGAAAGTCATTCGTTTAAGCGACTATTCTCCCGGGCTTAAGGGAACCATGGCCGACACCGATGTTTTCTTCCTGGAGGGGAAGGAAGAGGGGGGAACAGTCCTCATCATGGCCAACACCCATTCCAACGAACCGGCGGCTCTGCTGACAGCTCTAATCTTGTTGGAAAATGTCGTGATCGACCAAGGGACCTTGATCATCATCCCTCAATTCAACCACAGCGGCAGCCGGAATACTAAACCAGGAGATGGCTATCCGCTTTTTTTCGAAATCCCGACCGATTGGGGATCAAAAAAATTCAGAATGGGAAACCGGAATGCCGCTCCCCTGGATCAATGGCCTGATCCGGATGTCTACATCCATTATCCAGACAGACAGCTTCTCTCCTATCTCGATGTCAGGAACACCAACAGGACCTGGCCGGGAAGACCCGACGGCCCGTTGATGGAAAAAGTCACTTACGGGGCGATGCAGATGATGAGAGAGGAGAAAGTGGATGTGGCCCTAGACATCCACGGTGCTGAAACCATGTTTCCGGTCACAAACTGCATCGTGGCTCCAGAAAAATCGATGAGAATAGCAACCATGACCTCCCTCACTGTCAAAGCCAGAGAGGGATTCGATAGTCATGTCGAGCCATCGCCCTCAGGTTTCCGCGGTCTTTCTCACCGGGAGATCGGTGACTTTTCCGAGGCCATGCCTTTTCTGCTGGAGGCCCCTATCCCCTTCCTGGATCAGCCCACCGGACCAAAAACAGTGGATCTTCTTCTCGATGGGAAGGATCCGTTCCTGCTCAGCCTTGCCAAAAAGGGAAAGTTATTCGTTCCTTATGATGAGACGGGGTGGCCGATGTCAAGACGCGTGGGGCAGCACTGCTCGGTTGTCCTCGAGATTTTTCGTCAGTTTACTAGAAAATTCCCGGAGAAAGCGATAAAAGTCAGGAATGTGCCCCGGTATGCCGAAGTGGTCAAGTACGGCGTCGGGCATTATTATGATAATCCGGACAAAGCTGATCCCAGCCGCGTTTTTTTAAATTGAAAATACTTTTAAAACGAGGCATGATTCGATAGACTATTAGGTCGTCTGAAGAATAAAAAATTTGAACAGGCGAATCTTGAACATCATGTGTTCTTCCGATAGACCCTCATATCAATTACCTCACAGGAGATAAAGTATGGCAATGAGGAAACATCTCTTTGTCTTTTTCTCATTCTTCGGATTACTGGCGATTCTGAGTGCCTTTCTCCTCCGTTCCCCGGGAAAAAGCCAAGAAGAACACTTCCTGGTCGATTATCAAGAAGACGGCTGTACTGTGATCATGGTCGGAAGAGAGGCCTCTCTCGACGGCTCGACCATCATCTCCCACTCGGCTGACTGCAGCTCCTGCGACTGGACATGGCACCATGTCCCAGCCGCAGATCACGAACTTGGTGAGATGCGTAAAATCTACCGTATCCCCCAAACGAAAACATGGCCGCCTGAGGCCGGGTCAAAATGGGAAAGGATCAAGGATAACTTTTCTGGTCTGGAAATTCCCCAGGTGCCACATACCTATGCCTATCACCACGGTGTCTTCGGGTATATGAACGAGCATCAACTGGCCCTGGCCGAATCCACTATTGGTTGCCAACCCCGAATGAGAAATCCAACTCCCACGCCAAAAATGGACATATCCACACTGACTCTGATCGCTATGGAACGATGTCAGACAGCCCGAGAGGCCATCCAACTCATGGGCTCGCTCGCAGAGAAGTACGGATATGGTTTCCATGACACCGGTGAGATGCTGGCTGTCTCTGATCCGAACGAAGTCTGGGTGTTCGAGATCATGCCTGTGGGGCCCCTCTGGACTCCTGGTAGCGGAAAGCCAGGAGCTGTTTGGTGCGCTCAACGAGTGCCCGATGGCCAAGTCAGCGTCTGCACCAATGAGTCCAGGATCGGAGAGATCGATCTCGAGAACACAGATTATTTTATGGCTTCACCTAATGTTGTTTCCTTTGCTATCGAACATGGCTATTATGACCCAGAAATCGGACAGCCTTTCAATTGGAAAAAGGCTTACTCCCCTCGAGAAGTCAGCGCTTCAAGCAGCGGAGGAGCCAGAGCCCGCCTCTGGCGATTTTTCGATTTGGTGGCTCCCTCCCGCCAGTTCAGCCCGAAAACACCGAACATGGAGTTCCCGTTTTCCGTCACACCAGACAAGAAACTTTCCATTCAAGATGTTATCCTGATAACTCGGGACAAGTACCAAGGGACACCGTTCGATCCAGCGGCCGGACTCAGAGGAGCTCCTTTTGCCAATCCCAACTACCTTCCCCGTGCCTTTATGGTCGAGGGGCAAAGATACAACTCCCCTCGAACCATCGCTGTCAACAGGGCCGAGTACACAGCTGTCAATCAATGCCGCGCTTGGCTGCCAGACCCGATCGGTGGCATCATCTGGCTCTCCTGGGGTTCGACCGACACTTCGTGTTATGTTCCGCTTTATGCGGGAATCACAGAGATTCCCCGGTCCTTCAACATCGGTGACCACTGGATTTTCGACAGGAAATCTGCAAGATGGGCCTTTGATTACGTGGATTTCCACACCCAAGTGGCCTATTCCCTGGCCTTGGAGGATGTCAAAAGGGCGCAGAAAAAATGGGAAAACGCCGCTTTGGAGAGGACTTCAGTGATCGATTCACTAGCCCATGAGCTTTATAAGCAGGATCCAGAGAGAGCGATTCAATTCTTAACCGATTACTGCCTGAATAATGCCAACCGGGTTGTGGAGGCTTGGTGGGAGTTGGGAGATCATCTCCTCGTCAAGTACAACCATCTTTACCTGTACGAGAAGAAAAACACAAGACCCCAGCTAATAAAATATCCGGACTGGTGGCTCAAGGAAGTGGTGGAATACCATAACCTCCAGCCTCAACCGGAAAACAAGAAATGAAAAAGGGGGCTGTCCCCTTTTTTAAGGAATAAAATTTTCACAAGGAGGTTAAGCGTGAAACTAAAAAAGACACTTTTAGTCCTAGGGATCACATTAGGATCATTATCGATTCTCTTCGCTCTCACTCAGACACGTATTGAGGAAGATTCTTCTGGTTTTTGTTGTGCTGAACTCCCGAGAGACGGGTGTACGGTGATCATCGTCGGAAAAGACGCCTCGGTGGATGGCTCGGTCATGACCACCCATACCTGTGACTGCGGGGTCTGTGATTGGACCTGGAGGTATATACCAGCAGCCGATCACGAGCCCGGTTCGATGCGCAAGATCTATCATATAGACCAGTTCAAAGCCACTCCACCCGAGGAAGGCCTAAAATGGGACATTTACACAAAAAATGACACAGGCCTCGAAATCCCGCAAGTTCCCCGGACATATGCTTTTGTCCATGGGGCGTTCGGCTACATGAACGAGAACCAGGTGGCTATCGGTGAATCTACCATTGGCGTTAAGGAAAGGCTGGAAAACCGCACCTCGACTCCGAAATTTGACATCACGATGCTGACCCTGATCGCCATGGAGAGGGCCAAAACAGCCAGAGACGCCATCAACATCATGGGAGAGTTAGGAGAAAAACACGGGTACGGGTTCACAGATACCGGAGAAATGTTGGCTGTGGCTGATCCTAATGAGGTTTGGATATTCGAAATATTGCCCGTCGGCCCGCTATGGAATCCGAAAACCGGCCAACCGGGCGCCATCTGGGCGGCTCAAAGAGTTCCGGATGATCATGTCAGTGTCTGTCCGAACGAATCCAGGATCGGTGAGATTGACCTGGACAATCCGGATTATTTCATGGCATCACCCAATGTCGTCTCCTTGGCCGTAGAAAAAGGTTACTACGACCCTGACAGCGGAAAACCATTCAACTGGAAGAAAGCCTATTTTGACCCGGAAGGCAGTGCTAATAGTACGCACGGATGGCATGCCCGTATCTGGAGATTCTTCGATCTGGTGGCTCCCTCTCAAAAATTCAGCCCTGACACCCTGAATAAGGATCTTCCTTTTTCTGTTAAACCGGATAAGAAACTCTCTCTTGCCGATGTCATCCGGCTGACGCGAGACAAATACGAGGGAAGCCAGTTCGATGTGAGACAGACTCTCCAGGCAGGACCTTTCTCCAACCCCAATTATCTGACAAGACCGTATAAATTCGAGGACCAGACCTATGACACAAAAAGGTTCATCAGCGACAGCCGGACCGAGTACGTCACCGTCACTCAATCCCGAGGCTGGCTGCCTAATCCTATCGGAGGCCTTGTCTGGCTGGCCTGGGGAGCTCAGGACACATCCTGCTTCATGCCTTTGTATATCGGGATAACCGAAATACCACGCTCTTTCGAGATCGGAGACCACTGGACCTTTGACCGGAATTCTGCCCGCTGGGCCTTTGATTATGTCGACTTCCACACTCAGGTTGCCTATTCCTTAGCTATCCAAGATGTAAGAAAAGCCCAGAAAAAATGGGAAGGAGCCCTCATCGAAAGAACACCAACAATAGATAAAATCGCCCATGATCTGTACAAGAAAGATCCGGCCCAGGTGCCTCAATTCCTGACTGATTACTGCCTCAACAACGCTAACCGGATCATCGATGCCTGGTGGAAACTCGGTGACGATTTACTGGTCAAGTACAACCATATTTTTATCTACGACGCCAAAACAAGAGAGAGGAGTGTTATCCAGTATCCCGATTGGTGGCTGCGGCAGATCATCGATCTCCAAAAGCTTGAGCCACGATCTGAACAGAAGAAAAACTAAATTCAAACTTAACATCGATAAGCTCTTAATTGAAAATAAATATGAAATTTAGAAAGGGGGATAGAATGAAGAGCAAAACATGGAAAATGGCCTTATCGGCGTGTGTCTGTGGTGTGTTCCTCAGCGTGGCTGTATCCGGCTTGATGGCATCGGATATACCCAAAGCCCAATTCCCTATCCTGACCACCTCGGCCGGACAGAGCCCGGATGTGACCACGGTCAACATCGTCCTCGAAGAGGCTGGTCTCATGTACGATTACTGCGATGTTCCAGGCACAGATATGGTCGCCGCAGGAGTGGGGCTGGCCGGGAAAGAATCCGGGCCAGGCTTCCACGTGGAAATCCATACAGACCTCCAGAAATTCCCGACTGGGACTCCCTACAAGACCGTCATTTTCGCTATCGGAGCCAGCCTGAAGGGTATGGGTGCTTCAGGTTTGACAGTGGACAGCGAAGTTGACCGATTGAAGGAGATTATCGATCACTGCAAGAAAGAGGGGATGTTCATTATAGGTGTCCATGTGGGGGGCACATCCAAGAGAGGTGCACCCGGAAGCGACAACGAAAAGATGATCGACGCCGTGGCCCCGCATGCCGACTACTTGATCGTCACCAAAGACGGAAATCAGGATGGACGGTTCACCACCATCGCCCAGAACAAAAATATTCCGCTGACCGAAGTTGAATACGCCCTCGATCTTGTCGATATCTTCAAGCAGATGTTTCAGTAAGAAGATAGTGTTCTGAACAGAATATCTATTCAGCCACTTCGTTTTTGTCTATCTAAGTCTATCTAATGCCTTCTTTTGTAAAGATTGAGCTTGCAAGAGCAGTTCTTGCATTTTATCCAGTATGATTCGTACTTTAATATGTTGCAACTTCCTCTTCCCTGTTTGTTGAGTCTCATAATGCCTATTTAAATAAGCATCAATTTCCGTGCTGCTCATCCAACGGTTCAATAACTCATCATTTCTTAGCTCGGCTCGAAGATCATCTATATCTTGGCTCTTTGCTAGAACACGTTGATCTTCAAGGAGGGATTTCCTCCGCCTTTTAAAATCATTTTTCACATAATCTGGAGGTTCACCAAGAAGCTTTTTGGCCCTCTTTAAAGCTTCCTGATATAACAATTTTCCCTTTTTAAGGAAATTTTTGGCAAGATAATAATCCGGGGAAACCTGGATATTATCCTCCACTAGTATGTTCTCAAAAATTTGAATAGATTTTCTTAACTCATCAAAACATATTGAAGCTTTCTTAAAAATAACATTCTCTTGCGGGTCTATCATTCGAAAACCTCGATTAAATATATTAATTTAAAAATATAGATTTGACTTTTGATATCATGACTAATATTGCTGATCTCCATCTAAATCACTTTTTAGGAAACCGCTGTAATGTCACCCTAGTTCTTTTCTTTTAATTAAGTTTATAACAGAGGAAAAAAATAATGTCAAAAGTTAAGCCTGCAGATCCCTCTGATTTGAAACTTTTTTGTGCTCGGAGCCACAGTTCCTAATCTTTGCTCTCGAACAAAGGATCATCCCGGATGGTCAAAAGACCTTCGTATGTCATATCTTCGACAATCAGGCGAAGTTTATACAGACCAGCTTCAGCTTCGGGACCCTGGAGCGGCTCCCCGAAAAACCGTCTTCTTGGGGCCAGATCCCGGAACTCCTCGATCAGTTCCTGTCGGATTCGGTTCAGTTCCTCTGCCTTCTGAGCTTTCTTGAATTCTTGGTAGAGCTGTTCGAGCCGCTCATTCTTTCCTGTCTTCAAGCGACTCCGCAATTCCTTGAAGATAGCCTCCAATCCCTTGATGAAACTCTGGCGTTGCTCTTCTGGGGGATCGAAACGCATCTTCCAGCGGAACCGGTGGAGACCCGAAGAGGCATCGAGCTCGACGCCAGCTCTTAATGTTTCACTGAGTGCGCTGATCTCGAGACGGGGTTTACTTTTAGGTCTATCCTTGAGGAAATAATTGATGGTCGCCGTATTCTCTATTGGTGTGGGAGAGTTGTTGGGAGGAACTTGGATCACGGAGAGAGGATTGCGTCCGATGAATAGTTGATGGCCCCGAGTGGCGCCGCGGCTTATGCCTTGCCATTTGGTGGCGACAGGATTCTCGAAAAGATGAGCCTTCCCCTCGAGGATCTCTGGAGTGAGCTGTTGGAGGGAAGAGATATCATCCAGGATCCACACACTCCGGCCGTGCGTGCCAGCGATCAAATCCCCTTCCCTTGGATGAATCACCAGATCATGGACAGAGACGGTGGGCATCCCGTTCATCAATCTTGTCCAGTAAGTTCCCCCGTCAACCGATACAAACACGCCTAATTCCGTTCCGACGAACAGGAGATTCCTGTTCTTCGGATCCTCCCGAACCACATGAAGGCAATGGCCGTCCGGGAGGTTGCTCGTGATATTCGTCCATGTCTGACCAAAATCCGATGTCTTGAAAAGATAGGGATTAAAATTGTCACTGCGATGACCGTCAAAGGCGACATAACAAGTGGCCACATCAAAGTGAGATGACTCTACCCGGCTCACCCAGAGTCCTTCTGGAGCTCCTTTCAGGTTGTTCCGGACATTTCTCCAAGTTTTCCCATCGTCTTGGGTGAGCTGAATGTTTCCGTCGTCCGTGCCGAGCCAGATCAAGCCCACTCTGAGGGGTGATTCTGATATGGTGATAATCGTGCAGTGAGTTTCAGCACCGGTGACATCACGGGTCAGGCCTCCGCTCTCACGGAGAGTTTTTTCTGGATCATTGGTAGTCAGATCCGGGCTGATAACCTTCCAATGCACCCCCTGATCAACACTCTTGAAAAGATGATTGGCCCCATAATAAAGAGTGTGGGGATTGTGATGAGATAGGATAAAAGGCGTGTTCCAATTTCTTCGGACGACCGGTCTTTCCCGATTTTCTTCCTCGGGAATGAACTGATCCCAGTTGATTGTGTTATCTTTGGTTGGTGTGATATTTTTCGAGACCTGCCGGAAGAGGGCATGATTCCGGAAGAGTCGTCCGTTCTGACGCTCGCTGTACACCGTCTGCCAATCTTCTGGGTCGGCTGCCGTGTAAAACCCGTCGCCGCTGTGAAACTTGAACCAGTGCTCGTTCAGGATTCCGTTGTAATCCCGGCTGTTGCTCGGCCCTCCCCAGACGCCGTTATCCTGGAGTCCGATGTACACATAATAGGGATCTCTCCTGTCGACCGAGACCTCGTAGATTTGGCCGATGGCGAAATTATCGAAGAAATTGAAATGCTGTCCGTGATCATGGGTTAAGGATACCCCCTTGTCGTTCCCGATGTAATAACGATCCTTGTTGTTCGGGTCGAGCCACATACAATGAAAGTCTCCGGCAATGCCGGGCATACCTTCCTCGAATGTCTTACCACCGTCCTTTGAGACCTGAGCCCTCGTACCCATGGCATAGACCAGTTGATCATCGCTTGGATTGATGTAGATCTGGCTATAATAGAAGGGCCGGTTGTTATACCGATTCAGGTAGATCCAGGTCTCTCCCCCGTCCTCTGACCGGTAGACACCAGACCCGAGCTTACTCAAATCCTCGTAATCAGCTGTCCCTCTCCTCGGTTGAAATCCATGCTCAACAATCGCCATCAAAATCTGAGGATTTTTGCGGAAGACATCCAGCCCGATCCGTCCGATGTCCCCTTCAGGGAGTCCTTGGGTGAGTCTTCTCCAGGTTCTCCCTCCATCCTCGGATTTAAAAATGCCGCTGTTGGGGCCACCGCTGTCAAAGCGGTAAGGCCGCCGGAGGCGCTGCCAGAAAGCCGCATAAAGAATGTCAGGATTTTGAGGGTCCATTTCAACATCGGTGCAGCCGGTCTTACCGTCGTCAGGAAGTCCATTGGCGAGTTTTATCCAAGTCATTCCTCCATCTTCGGTCTTGAACAGTCCGCGCTGTCCCGTGTAGCCCCACAGATGGCCTTGGGCAGCCACATAAACAATATCCGGGTCTGTAGGATGGGTCACGATCCGGCCGATATGGTGGGTATCTTCTAAACCTACCCGCGTGAATGTCATGCCGCCATCTTTCGATTTATAAACGCCATCCCCCCAGATGACACTGTTCCGGACGTTTGCTTCTCCAGTGCCTACCCAAAGTATGTTTGGATCCTTCTGGAAGATCGCCACGGCACCGATGGAAGAAGACCCGTAGCCGTCAAAAATGGGCTCCCAGGTGGTCCCTGTATTGGTCGACTTCCAGACTCCACCAGAAGCCGAAGCAACGATCACGAATCTGTAGTCCTCATCGAGAGCCTGGATATCCGATATGCGGCCTCCCATGTTAGCCGGGCCAATATTCCTCCATTCGAAGGCTTTGAAAAAATCTCTTTTCTGGACCTGTTCCGAGAGCAAAACTCCTGAGGTCAGGCAGGCAAAAAGCCCGATGATGAAAAGATACCGGAAATATCTGGTATGCATGATCCCTCCTTATTTAGTTATGAATTTCTTCTTCGGAGCAAACTGATTGGATAATTTAAACCTAAAAATACTAACTCTCTGACATTGTGTCAAGAAATGACAAAACAGGAAAGTAAGTGGCTGCTTTTTGCTGATTCGATG
>CAYFXE010000026.1:40922-42755 GCA_964347035.1 uncultured Eubacteriales bacterium
TTTGTATCTTTTTTCTAGTCGTTGACCTTGTCGTTTTGGATGTGATACTCTCATTTCAGGATGTCAGTGAGTGGAAATTTTGGAAAATGGTAAGATCTTGAGCAAAGACAAAAACGAATTTCCTATACTTTATTTTATTTGTTAAAAAGAGGAGGCAATTTTGAAGCGAGCATTTGTCTGTGGTGCTGGCGGTTTCATCGGTGGACATCTAGTAAAAAGGCTTAAAAAAGAAGAATACTGGGTTCGTGGTGTTGATATTAAGGAGCATGAGTTCGCCCCCACCCAAGCTGACGAGTTCCTGCTCCTGGATCTACGCGACCCCCAGAACTGCCGCAAGGCCCTGACCCTACTCGACGGCGGCACTTTTGATGAAGTCTATCAATTGGCCGCAGACATGGGCGGTATGGGCTTCATCTCCGTCGCCGAATGTGAGGTGCTGCACAACAACGCCTTGATCAACATCCACATGACCCACACCGCAGCCGAGATGGGCGTGCCTCGCTACTTCTTCTCCTCATCGGTATGCTTGTACCCGGACATGGAACCCGATGATCCGCAGCTGACCGAGGACGAGGCCATCCCAGCCAACCCAGACAACGAGTACGGCTGGGAGAAGTTCTACGCCGAGCGGGTGGCCATGGCCTACGGGCGCCGCTACCCCATGAAAGTTCGCATCGCCCGCTTTGAGAACTGCTACGGCCCGGAGGGGACCTGGACTGGAGGCCGTGAAAAGGCGCCAGCAGCCATCTGTCGCAAGGTGGCCGAGGCAGAGCATGGTGGCACCATCGAGGTCTGGGGCGACGGGAGGGCGGTGCGGGTGTTCACCTACGTGGATGACCTGGTGGACGGGATCTACACGCTGATGCATTGTAATCATGAAGGCCCGGTGAACCTCGGCAGCGATGAGCGGGTGACGGTGGCCGATTTGGTACGGACAGTGATCGATGTATCCAGCAAGCGGATCAAGGTGAAGTACGTGTCAGGTCCTGTGGGAGTGCAAGCCCGCAACTTCAGCAAGGCACGCATCAAGTCGCTGGGCTGGGAGGCGAAGTACTCCCTCAACGAAGGCATCGCGCGCACCTATCCCTGGATCGAAGAACAGGTGAAGCAAGCTGCTTCCGCGGCTTCCGCCTCTGCCGCTACCGCCCAAAAAGGAAAAAACACACAATGAAACGCGCCCTAATCACCGGCATCACCGGCCAGGATGGCTCTTATCTGGCAGAATTCCTTCTTTCAAAGGATTACGAAGTCCATGGATTAATTCGCCGGGCAAGCACATTTAATACTTCTCGCATAGATCACATCTACGTAGACCCACATAAACCTGGCGCACGTTTTTTCCTTCATTATGGGGACCTTTCCGATTCTGAGCAGATTTCCAACATTATCCATAATATAAAGCCTGAGGAAGTTTATAATCTGGGTGCGCAAAGCCATGTGCGAGTCAGTTTTGGCATACCAGAATACAGCGGTAATGTAACGGGCTTGGGAACAGCCCGAATACTGGAAGCCATAAGAAGGAGCGGAAATCAGATAAAATTCTACCAGGCATCGAGCAGCGAGATGTTCGGTGGGTCTGAACCACCGCAAAACGAAGATACACCTTTTAGACCTCGAAGTCCTTACGCTTGCAGCAAGGTCTATGCTTATTGGATGGTCGTAAACTATCGTGTCGGCTACAATCTCTTTGCCTGTAATGGCATCCTGTTCAATCATGAATCGCCCCGCCGTGGAGAAACATTTGTCTCCCGCAAGATCACGAGAGCTATCGCTGCAATTTTTGCCAAAAAGCAAGACCATCTTTATTTGGGTAACCTGGAAGCCAAAAGGGAC
>CAYFXE010000027.1:0-14879 GCA_964347035.1 uncultured Eubacteriales bacterium
CCTTCAGGTTTTTCACGCCGTTCTCCATTCGGCCTTCTCGGTTGCTGCTGGGGTCAGGCCTTATCGTCCGAAAGTGCTTTGTTTCTGCCTTACCCGAGTACAAAACCTTGGGATAAGGCCTGACCCCAGATCAGATACTAGGTGACTCAGTTACTCAGCAGTGAAATTTAGATATATTAATCTTGCCGAGTCATTGAGTGCCTGAGTGATTGGTTATACTTGGTTTACTGGCTGTATTTCATTATGGTATATTCAAAATGACCTCAAAACAGATGACGATTAGCGTGAGATTTGCCCCGAGTCCAACCGGACATCTTCATATCGGAGCCGCCCGAACAGCGCTGTTTAATTGGCTCTTCTCCCGTCATCATCGTGGCCAATTTATCCTCCGCATCGAAGATACCGACATGGCCCGCTCCTCAAAAGAAATGAGCCGAAGCATCATCGAGGGTTTAAAATGGCTGGGGCTGGATTGGGATCAGGGGCCTGTTTATCAATCGGAGAGAATAGAGGTTTACAGGATAAAGGCGGAAGAGCTGGTCCAGAGGGAGAAGGCCTATTATTGCTATTGCTTGCCTGAAGAAATTCAAGAAAGGAAGAAGAAGATAGAGGCTCAGGGTAAATACTGGGAGTATGACCGCCGGTGTCTCGAATTAACGACAGAGGAGAAAGATCGCTTCGAGAGGGAAGGAAGGCCGAAGGCCATCAGATTCATTGTCCCTGAGGGAAAGATTCAGTATAAGGACCTCGTGCATGGCCCGATTTCTGTAAAGAACAAGATTATCGAAGATTTTGTCCTGATGAGAAGTGACGGGCTCCCAACCTATCATCTGTCCGTCGTTATCGATGATATCGAACAAAACATCAGCCACGTCATCCGGGGGGACGACCATATCCCCAACACTCCGAAACAGATCTTGCTCTATCAGGCCTTCGGAGTTGCACCGCCCCAGTTTGCTCATCTCCCGCTCATCCTCGGACCGGATAAGAAAAAACTGAGCAAGAGACATGGGGTGATGTCTGTATTACAGTTCAAGGAAGATGGATTTTTATCCCTGGCTTTTCTGAATTTTTTGGCCCAGATGAGCTGGTCGCCGGGAGGTGAGGAGGAGAGGTTGTATCTGACTGAGGAGATGATCGAGAAGTTTTCGTTAGAGAAAGTGAGCAAGGGCAGTCCCATCTTAAATTTGGAAAAGCTGGAACGGCTGAACGGTCAGTTGATATCCAGGATGGAAGCCGATGAACTTGAGCCCTATGTCGCTGAAGAATTGAAGAGAGAGAGTCTTTGGGACGATCGATTTATGAAGGAACAGAAGGAATGGTTTTTTAAGCTGATCGATCTTCTCAAGGAGCGAAGCCGAAAAATCAAGGATTTTGCCTGCAGGGCTAAACCCTTTATCACAGACGATTTAACCTATAATACAGAAGGAGTCCAAAAATATCTGGAAGATGAAAGATTAGAAGTACTACTGGATAAACTTAAAGGAGACTTCCTCACCCTAGAGGATTTTACAGCACCGAATATCGAAAATGTTTTGCGTCAGAGGGCCGACAGAGAAGAAGTTAAGGCTGGTCTTCTGATCCACGCTCTGCGCATGCTGGTCGTGGGTGAACCCGTGAGTCCGGGGATCTTCGATGTCCTGGAGCTTATCGGGAAAATCAAGACTATAGAAAGGATGAGAAGATACAGAGAGATTGTCTCTCGTTAAGGAGGCGATATGGCCAATCAAAAAGATTATGAATATAAGGAAGTCAGAGCCCCTAGGGGAAGCGAGCTTCAGACAAAGGGCTGGGCTCAAGAAGGGGCTCTAAGGATGCTAATGAATAACCTCGACCCTGAGGTAGGGGAGAAGCCCGAGGAACTCATCGTCTACGGGGGAACAGGGAAAGCGGCCAGGAATTGGGAGTGTTTTTGGGCTATCGTTAAATCTCTCAAAAACCTGGAAAACGATGAAACCCTGGTTGTTCAGTCTGGGAAGCCTGTGGCCGTGTTTAAAACTCATCTCGATGCTCCCCGGGTCCTACTGGCCAATGCCCTCATCGTACCAAAGTGGGCCACCTGGGATGAATTCCGACGTTTGGAGGCCAAGGGACTGACGATGTTCGGTCAGATGACAGCCGGAAGTTGGATCTACATCGGGACCCAGGGCATCCTCCAAGGAACCTACGAAACCCTGGCTTCTGTGGCTCGGACTCACTTTGGCGGTTCGCTCAAAGGGAAACTCGTTCTATCCGCTGGTCTCGGCGGGATGGGGGGCGCTCAGCCGCTGGCTATCACCATGAACGAAGGTGTAGGCATCGTTGTTGAAGTTGATGAAAAGAGAATCCAGAGGCGCCTGGACACGAAATATGTGGATACTATGGTGACCGATTTAGATGAGGCATTAAACTTGGCTCTTGAGGCCAGGGACAAAGGCGATGCCCTCTCCATCGCCCTCCTCGGCAACGCGGCCGACATCCTCCCTGAATTCGTTAAGAGAGATATTACTCCGGATGCTCTGACTGACCAGACTTCGGCTCACGATGAGCTCCATGGTTATGTGCCTCATGGAATCCCGTATGAGGAGGCCTTAAGGCTGAGAAAGGACAATCCGGAAGAGTACATAAAAAGATCTTATGAATCGATGGCTGTGCATGTCGAAGCCATGCTCGAGCTTCAAAGAAGAGGAGCCAAGTCCTTTGATTACGGTAACAACATCCGCGGTCAGGCTCAGAAAGCTGGGGTGGAGAATGCCTTCGATATTCCGGGATTTGTTCCTGAATACATCCGACCTCTGTTTTGTACAGGTAAAGGGCCTTTCCGTTGGGCAGCGCTGTCGGGAGATCCCAAAGACATCTACGAGACAGACGAAGCCGTGCTTAACGAATTCCCGGAAGATGAAGCATTGGAGAGATGGATCCGGAAGGCTCAGAAACAGGTAAAATTCCAGGGCCTTCCCTCGAGAATTTGCTGGCTTGGCTACGAGGAACGAGCTCGTTTTGGTTCGGTCATCAATCACCTCGTCAAGACAGGCAAAATCACCGCACCGATCGTCATCGGTCGGGATCATCTAGACACGGGCTCAGTGGCTTCACCCAACAGGGAGACTGAAGGGATGAAGGACGGATCTGATGCGATCGCGGATTGGCCCATCCTCAACGCTCTTCTCAACGCCGTGAGCGGCGCCTCGTGGGTTTCTGTCCATCATGGAGGCGGAGTCGGCATCGGGCTCGCCATCCATGCCGGCATGGTGATTGTGGCCGATGGACAGGATTCCACTGAGATGCGTCTTCAGAGGGTTTTAACCGTTGATCCGGGATTGGGAGTAGCCAGACATGCCGATGCGGGATACGAGACAGCCATAGAGTGTGCCAAAGAGAAGGGCATCAAGATTCCGATGACTAAAGAATAGCCCTTCCACACACATACTCTCTCTCTTGTGGAGTTAAGCCACCAATCCATTTATTTGTTTAATTCCTTCCTTACAACCTCCAGCCCAACCGCCTATTCTCTCATCGTCTTTTCCCCTAAGTATCTATTCTAGCGGTATTGTCACATTATGAGACATGTTGTGCCTTTCTAAATTATTGTAATCTCAAGGGAAAGACGGAATGGCACAAAAAGAGTGTCACAAGGTGTCAACTTTAAGTTCCCTGAGATCTGAGAGTTCTTTATATCTCATCTATTTTCAATATGTTAAAAATTTAACCTTCATCTGTTTTCCTGGCATCAAATTTGCTCTATGTAAAGTGAAAGGAGGTTAAAGCATGAAATTTTTAAGGACAAATCACAAAGTCATCACAGCTGGAGTAATGATCGGTTTAATGTTCGCCATGGGTTTAGCTGCCGCTCCGGCACTTGCCGGCAATTGCGAAAGGGCCCTGATTAAATGCGGCATTGACGCGGCCATAGCAGGTCTTTTCGGCGGTCTTCAATCTGGACTTACCTATTTCTCTGGCTGCTTAATTGGCTATGGGTGGTGTCTTGACTATATTGAATGAGATTCATCTTAATGGAGGTGTCAGTATGTTCAGGCGAGTGATTAAAAAAATGAAAAGAGTTGCTTTTGTTTTGGCCGTTTTAGTCCTTATTTTTAGCCTCAGTACAAGTTTTCTCGAAGCAAGTGATTGCGAGCTCGGTCTAGCCCTGTGTTGGTTTGATTACATGTCATTACCAGAAATAGCTGTTTTCTACTGCGGGATCGGATATATTTTCTGTAAAAAATACATCGAAAACTAAAACTTTACAGACTCTACTCAATTCTTGGCAATTGCCAGAGAATTGGATTATTCAGACTCAAAGAGGTTCTAGACATGCCGAAGAATAAATTTTACACAATTTTCCTTATCATTGTTGTATTTCTATTTTCCGCTCCTTTTTTCACGGCGGAAAAGCTGAAGAAAATAACCTTAGAGGAAGTCTTGTCCATCGGTTCGCTAGACGATGATGTGTTATTCCAATGGACGGGAGTCGCCGTGGATTTACAGATGAATATTCATGTACTGGATGCCATGGACTATTCTCTGAAAAAATTTAATCCTGCTGGAAAGCTCATAAAAAAGGTTGGAGGAAAAGGGCAAGGACCTGGCGAATTTATAGCTCCGAGACTCCTGGATTGTTCAGATGTGTCCGTGTATACGACGGATCAGAGCATACTCGGTTTTCAAGTTTTTGATACGGATTTGAATTTTAAGCGGCGCATACTGATTAGGATGCCGATTTCCGATTTCAAGGTTCTTTCCGACGATCGAATCGCAGTTTCCTCTCTTTCCACGAACAAGAAGCCGGCGATATTCATATTCGGGGCTGAAGGAGACCTGGTCAGAGAAATTCCTTATTCAGAGGAAAAAATGCCTTTGATGATGGATATGGTCAGTTTCGACTTTGATCGAGATAACAACCTCTATGTGGCCCATACCTTCCAGGATAGGGTTGAGAAATTCAACAAGGGGGGAAAAAAAATATGGTCCATCAAGCTGTTAAAGGAAAGAAAAGTCAAGAAAAAGATGATATCTTCTTACGTCGTGCCGACTGAAGTCGTGTACAAGAATATGGATTTCGATAATTCAGGGAATGTGTTTATCCTCGGGGGGCATCTCTGTAAAAACAGGAGCCGTGATGTGTACGTACTCAACTCGGGTGGAAAGCTCTTGACGATTTTTACTTTGCCAGACGCCAGCCACTGTATCTATATCGACCGAAAGAACTTCCTATACTCTAGAGCCAATGAAGGAGTCACCCTGAAAAAATTCAAGATGCACTATACATATGAATAGCAATCAAATCAAGATTTCCCAAAGAGAATAGATTTAGAAGAATTCAGTCGGAATGTAGCGGTTATGAGTAAAACATCATCAAAGCGATTCTTTGTTTTGGTTGTAGTCTTGGGAATAACTTTTTTTCTGTTCGTTGCTTTTCATTATCCTGGTCATCAAGAGGAACGTTCATCATGTCCCTTGTTGCTCTTTATCATTGATTTCGATAGTTTTATGTGTTTGTCCTGTCTCGAATCCTTCCTCGAGTTCTATAATAAGCTGCCGGACTCTATGGAAGAAGGCAGGCTATGGGGAGTTCTCATGTTCGATAGGCAAAAAGAGAGGAAGCGAGGTGATTCATTCATCAAGATTGTTGAGAAGAAATTAAAGGGTTTTATCCAGGCCAACAACATCAAATTTCCTTTCATCCTTGATCGATTTCACATTTTCGAACATCCAGGAAAACAGGGGAGTGCTGTTCTTCTTTTCGACCCAACTGAGAGAGTCGTTAAAAAATTCGTTTTTCCCTTAAGAGAGAACCAGATCAGAGAAATATTGGGCGTCATTGACAATGTCCTAGGAGTTTATTAATTTTAAGCCATAATGATCTGGATTATCTTGGGAGAAATCTCATTCGGGTTTTTGATTTTATTTTTTCTCCTGTTTGCGGTTTTCAGTCTTATCGAGGCAGAAAGGAGGGCATTCTGGAGGAGCAGTCTCTTTGCCTTGATCCTGCTTATTGTTAGCGTGTTCCTTCTATTCATCAAGGGCCCTTGGCACAGCTGGCTATTCGGGAGCGTTTCTATTTTTTTTGGGGTGCTCATCATCCTGTTGTTGTTTTATCCCCTAAAGAAGAAAGAGATTGAAGTCACAGGAAGCCAGGAAAGAATAGATGAAAGGGATGTCATCTTTGCCCGTTTTGATTATGAAGAAGGATCCGAGATCTTTGACCAATATTACAATAAAAGGCCTGAGTTTAAAGAGATCGATCAGAAGATAAGAAGACTTCCAGACATCCTCTCTCCGCCTCACGTTAAGAAAAATCCTTGGTTGTTTTCCCTTGCTGCAGCAGAATTTAATTTTTTGGAGCACCAGCTGACTCGAGCGAGCAGCCATCCGAAGACAGAAAGAGTGGAGTCCTCTCCATCAGAAAACACACGCCACATAAAGGCTATCATCAAATACCTCGGTTCGGATGTCTGTGGGATATGCTCTTTAGATCAAGCCTATGTCTATTCTCATGTGGGGAGGGGACCGGAGCCTTACGGTCAAGAGATAAAAAATACTCATAAATATGCGATCGTATTTGCCTTAGAGATGGACTTGGAGATGGTTCACTCGGCCCCGAAAGCGCCAGTCGTCGTCGAAACAGGGAAGAAATACATCGAGGGAGCCAGGATTTCTATCATTGTCGCGGATTTGATCCGGCGATTGGGATACTCGGCCCGAGCTCACATCGCCGGGAGCAATTATCAAGCCATCCTGCCGCCTCTTGGTTGGAAAGCCGGTATCGGAGAACTCGGGAGGCTTGGAATTCTGATCACGCACAAATATGGTCCTCGAACCAGACTGGGATCGGTGACGACAGATTTACCGCTTGATCCAGATACGCATCGTTCATCAGGAATCCAGGATTTCTGCCAGAAATGTCAAAAGTGTGCCAGAAATTGCCCTGCCCATGCCATCCCGCACGGGGAGAAAGTCGAAGAAAATGGAGTTTTAAAATGGGTCCTCAATAGAGAGGAGTGCTACCGTTATTGGCGCAAGGTCGGTACGGATTGTGCCCTCTGCATATATGTCTGTCCCTACAGCAAGCCCGATAACCTGATCCATAATGTCATCAGAAAAATGATCGAGAGATCAGCTACAGCTCAAATCCTTTCCGTCTGGGGTGATGATTTGTTCTACGGCCGCTTCCCCCTTCGCCATAAATCCCCTCTCGACTTTTGAGTCTGTAACTCCGTGTAACACAGTAACTCAGGAAATTATTTAGATTGAGTGAGAGTCCAGTACCATAAAAAGTGTCATTCCTGCCTACGAAGGAATGACATTCTTCGCTGTTCATAGGGAAATCTAAACCCCATTCTCGCCCATTCTACCGAGACTGAGTCCCTGAATAACTGAGTAACAGAGTTAGAGTCACTTCTTTAAGGGCTTGTGGTATTTCTTTTCTCCCCATGGAGAATAGAGCCCGTATGTTTCCTCGTGAATGCGGCATTTGCCCTCGGATGTCCATTTAAACCCATAATTGTAACCGAACCACAGATATTCATCTCCCCCGCCATTCTCGGTTGTGATGATATACCGGGCATCCACATTCCCGATTCCTAAAACCCCTCTTCCGGGACGATCGGTATCGCCTTTATTGGCATCAAAAGGAATCCAACCGTAGGGAGGAAGATAGACTTCTGTCCAGCGATGATAGACCTCATCAATGCAAGCATCGTCGCCGCGACGACTGACTGCCCCCACGTATCTGATCGGGACTCCGCGGGCCCGGCAGAGGGCTATCATCGAGTAGGAATATTCCGAACAGGAGGCGGTCCCGCGTTTAAGAACTGTAGGCGCTGGATTCCATCCTCCGAGTGGCTTGAGGTTGTAACTCAAGTGTTTTCCGAGAAAATCATAGATGCGACGAACAATCCAGTAAGGATTTTTTTCATTGCCGGCGATCTTTTGAGCCAGATTCTGGATGTAAGGATCGCTGACTCTGTATTTATCACCATCTTGGGTGTATTTTTCTCTAATCTCTGTGGGGATGTCTTCTAAGCTACCCACTTTGTCGGGGTAGATGAAATATTCCACAGCATATATCTTGGCTTTCACTTTCCAGCCCGGTTTGACCACCCCGTACCCCTCGAGATCATCAAAATGAAAATGGGCGATTTTTTGGCCCCAGCTGTCCTCGATGATCTTGTTGGGATCTGGATCGAATTCCACTTTTTCAACAAGATCCTGGTTATCCCGGTTTTCTGGAATCGGGAGGAAGATATCTAGGGTTTTAACCGTCCCCGGTCCGTAGTTGCGGAACTCTTTGACAAAGGACAGAGACATCAACCGCTCATCCCACTTGGAGAGAATATCCTTGCAGAAAACCTTAATCTTGTAGATCTCGTCATTCTCATAATCCACGTTCCAGAGAACTTGATCTCCCCAGGCCAAACCGTATGGGAACGGGCCGTAAGAGCGGAAGGAAGAAATGGTGAGACCATCGGCCGGGTTCACCAAGTAAACTCTATCCTCGGCTCGGTCTGTGACCCAAAGATATTTGCCGTCAAAGGCCAGCCCAGCCGGTTCGTTAGCCGGAGAAGGGAAGTTCTGGACCATCATCCCGTCCACAGTGGAGACTTTGAGCAGAATGTCTCTTCGGTAATCGGCGATCCAGACATACTCGCCATCCCAAGCAAGGTCACGAGGGTTGTTGCTGTTCGATTCCAGTATGGAGAGAGCCCTTCCTGATTCTGGGTCTATCACGTACATACAACGCTCACCCTGATCTATGTGCCACAGATTTTTGCCATCCCAGGCCAAACCTTCAGGACGATGGCCCGGTGAGTCGAAGCTTTTGAGGATTTCTCCGCTTTCGGGATCGATCTTGTAGATTTTATCAGTGAAATTGTCAGCAAGCCAAAGATTCTGTCCGTCAAAAGTCATCCCCGTTGGACAAGGACCTGGAGTTTTTATCACCTGGAGAATATCACCGACTTTAGCCAAGGTGAGGGGAGCAATCAATAAAACAGAACATATGAATGTGATGATTTTTTTCATGATGCCCTCCTTGAAAAAAAACAAATTTTTTTCATTATATTTAAAATTTTAATTTATGGCAAAAAAGTGCCATTCTTTCTTACAGAAAAAAGGAGCCAGTCCCAAAGAAGTACTCTGTTCCTCTTTCTACTGGTTTGACAGTCTATTGGCCAATAAGATATGGTAAGACAAACTTACACGGAAAGGAGGATTTGGATGGTGACCAGTCGTCGAAAATTTCTCAAGAGCCTCGGTATAGGTGTAGGCAGCTTGGGTCTTTTTGGTCTTTCTTCCCAAGAAGCTCAGGCAGCTTTTGAACAGAAATTAAAAAAAGTTAAAGGTCTATCCCCTTTTGAGGTGGCCCGCGACGAAAGCTTCTGGTTCTACATTCAGCAGGCTTTCAATATTGACCGGAACATCATCAACCTCAACAACGGTGGCGTTCATCCGGCTCCCAAGATTGTGATGGATGCTGTCCACCGCTACCTTGATTTCTCGAATGGGGCACCTCCCTTCAACTTGTGGCGGGTTCTGCGCCATAGAAGAGAGCTCGTTCGTAAAAGACTAGCCAATACCTTTGGCTGCTCCCCCGAAGAAATTGCCATCACCCGGAATGTGACCGAGTCCATGCAGATTGCCCTACTTGGGTTAGAACTGAAACCAGGCGATGAGGTGCTGACAACCCTGCACGATTACCCATCGATGAAAAATGCCCTGTTTCAAAGACAGAAGAGAGAGGGTATTGTGGTCAAGACCTTTAATTTTCCCTATCCTCCTTCAAACTTGGATGTGCTGGCAGAACTTTTCGAGAAAAACATAACACCCAAAACAAAGATGATCCTCGTCTGCCACATCACCAACCTCACCGGGCAGATTTTCCCGATTAATGACATCTGCCAGATGGCTCGTCAGCGGGAGATTGAAGTGGTCATCGACGGTGCCCATTCCTTCGGTCATTTCGTCTACAAGCAGAAGGATTTAGACTGCGATATCTACGGTGCGAACCTCCACAAGTGGATGATGGCTCCGATCGGGACAGGCTTTCTGTATGTGAAAAAAGAAAAAATTAAAAAGATCTGGCCTCTTTTTCCGGCGCCCGATCCCTTGAGTGACGATATCCGAAAGTTTGAACACATCGGAACTTGCCCCGAGTATCTGGAGTTGGCGATAAACGAAGCCCTGACCTTTCATCACGGAATAGGGGAAAAAAATAAAGAAGAGCGACTGCGCTACCTAAGAAATTACTGGTCCAAGAAGCTTGAAAAACTCCCAGGTGTCAAGATTCTCACGTCCTATGCTCCTGAACAATCCTGCGGCATCGGCACCTACACCGTGGAAAACTTCGACATGGCCAAGCTCCAACAGGTCCTTTTCGATAAGCACAAAATCTACACGATCACTGTCCAGGTTCCCGAGGATGTGATCGGAATGCGCGTCACCCCCAGTGTCTATACCACACTGCGGGAACTCGACATTTTCGTGGAAGCGGCCTCTCATTACATAAAGAATGGCCTTCCAAGCTGACGAGATATTAATTTGATTTTGGGGTGACTAAACTTAGAGGGATTTCATGACAGATAAGCTCTGGAATTTAGAGCAAAACTTGGAAACAATCAGAGAAGAATTTCCGATCCTCAAAAGCTGTGTTTATCTCATCAACAATTCTTTAGGCGCTGTTCCACGGAAGGCCCAAGAGTATCTCAAAAATTATTACCGGATTTGGGCTGAGGAGGGTGTGGAAGCCTGGAAAGGGGAGTGGTGGGATCTTGCCAGAAAGGTTGGAGATCGAGTGGCCGTTATCCTGGGGGCAGGTGAGGATGAGGTGACGATGCTGCCCAACGCCACTGTGTGCCATTGGGTGGCTCTCTCGACCAAATTCATAGATAGAGAGAAGAACAGAATCAAAATCATTGCCACAGACCATGATTTTCCTTCTTCTCTTTATGCAGCCTCAGGAATAGCCGAATTTATGGGCTGGAAACTCGACCTGGTAAAGAGTGCAGGTCAGCCCGGAATTGATGCGGAGTCGATAGTGGAGAAGATTGATGAGAGAACCCTTTTCGTCACGACCTCTCATGTCTATTTCAAGTCAGCCCATATCCAAGATATCTCTCGCCTCACAGCCCGAGCCAGAGAAGTTGGCGCCCTGACAGTCATCGATGGCTACCATGCACCCGGAGTCATTCCTGTGGATGTCAAAAAGCTGGATGTGGATTTTTATATCGGGGGGTGTTTAAAATGGCTTTGTGGAGGGCCGGGCAGTTCGTTCATGTATGTCAGGCCAGAACTTGCCTCCCGGCTACAGCCTCAACTCACAGGGTGGTTGGCTCATAAAAAGCCCTTCGCTTTCTCACCAGAGATGGAGTTCACAAGGGGCTCCTATAAGTATATGTCTGGGACACCTCCGATTCCGAGTCTGTACACTGCCTTAGCAGGCCTCGAAATCATTGATAAGGTTGGCCTTTCTCAAATTCGGAGTAAGTCACTTGCCCTCACCCGGAAAATCATCGAGAGAGTGAAGCAGAAAGGATTTCAGCTTTTTACTCCTGAGCAAGATGACCACCGGGCCGGGTCGGTCTCCATCCATCTGCCTCACTCCTACGCAGTGAGGATAGCCCTGGGAAAAAGGAAAATCAGGGTTGATTTCCGGAAGGGGAAGGCCGGGGAACCTGACATTATCAGAGTGGGCCCACATTTTTACAACACAGAGGAAGAGATCGAGGCCTTTTTCAGAGCCATCGATGAGATTTACACTTCTGAAGAGTATAAACAATATCCTGAAGATTTAGATCAAGTCACTTGAGTCAGAAAGTCTATAACTCCGGGGCCCTGTAATTCAGAAAACTCTACTTAAGATTAATGGTTCAATTCCCACTTCTTTGTAAAGAATGGCAGACACAGGTTCCGCAGGAATAACGAAGAGGATTGGATTTCGGTTATCCGTCTGGGTGGGTATAGGTTCGGCGGGTATGATTAAGAGAAGCGATGATTCTATAATGATAATAACAGAGGAACTGAGTCAATATCTCTGTCTATCCTATTTACAAGCCCCTGAGGATGAAGTAATATTAAAAATGGATAGATAGATGAGCAAAATCTCCAGACGAGACTTCCTGGCTGATTCAATCCTTGTGACGAGTTCGGCTCTTTTATTTCCCTCTCTACTGTTCGGGGTTAGGAAGGATTTTGTTTTAGAAAGCCAAGCAAGCTCCAAAGCCTATCCATCTTATCTTGATCTTGAACAAAAAGGTCTCCTTTCCAAGCGCATCGAAAAATTAGACGCCTACTACGAGAGCTGCCATCTGTGTCCAAGAGACTGCCGGGTGAACAGAAAAGAAGGGCAAACAGGGAGATGTCAAGCCTCGGCTAAGGTGAAAATTTCCAGTGCGTTTCCCCATTTTGGCGAAGAACGCCCGTTGGTCGGACAGAAGGGTTCAGGGACTATATTTTTTTCCAATTGTGGTTTACGGTGCATCTTCTGTCAGAACTATGAGATTAGTATCGAAGGGGAAGGAGTGGAGATACCGGATCGACGGTTGGCCGAGACGATGATCAAGGTTCAGAAAATGGGATGCCATAACATCAATCTTGTGACTCCAACCCATTACGTGCCGAGTATTGTTAAAGCTGTCGAGTTGGCCATTCCCATGGGGCTTAAAATTCCACTGGTTTACAATACCAGCGGCTACGAGAAGTTGGATGTCCTCCAGCTCCTGGACGGAATTGTTGATATCTACCTCCCGGACTGTAAGTACATAGATGCCAAGCACGCGGCCAAATACTCAGATGGTGCCTACAATTATCCCTACTATGCGCAGATTGCCCTCAAAGAAATGCATCGCCAGGTTGGGATTCTGCAGGTCGATAGAAGAGGAGTAGCAGTGAGAGGCATCATCTTAAGACACTTGATCCTTCCCAATAGAATTTCTGGCACAGAGGAGTTCTTGAAATTCGTCGCGAGAGAGCTATCAAAGGACACTTACTTGAACCTGATGGCTCAGTACCGGCCAGAACACAAAGCCTTCGAGTATCCCAAGATAGCGCGCAGACTGAAGAGAAGCGAATACACTGAGGCCCTCAAATGGGCCAAAAAATATGGTCTGACGCGATTAGACAAATGAAGGCCGGGATTTGAAGAAGATACTTGTTGAAAGAAATGTTGAAGGTTAGAAAATTCATCCCTTTGATCTTTTTCCTCTTACTCATTGTTCAAGGTAGTCACCCGGAAATCTATTACCCATGGCGGGACGTGTATATCGGGGCCTTGGAAGCTAAATCATGGGCTGGTCTTGTCTTTGCGCCTAGTTCAGAAAGTGTTTTTGCTTTTAAACTAAGAATAAAGAGAGGGGATCAGACAGCCGAAGAGCAGGATTTATTCTATCTCATTTCTGAGGTCGGGCCTCATGCTCCCGATGGTGGGTATGCCCGAATAAAGCTCGATCTAGGACTCCCGTTCAACATGGGAGTCGACACACCCATCCTGAAAAAACCATCACGCGGTTCCGATACTCTGATCATAGAATGGTCTCGCCAGGATGAAAGAACGGTCGTGGGAAGAATTAAATCACCCAAGGACATTGAGATCCATCTCATTCATTACTTTCCATGGGACTTAAAAGGTGCCTTCAGCTTACTTCCAGACGGACAAGTGGCAGGATTGAGTACAGCCTCAAACCAACATAATTATCTTGTCTGGACGAATCGGATGGCCGATGCGGTATCGAGCAGTCAAGGAGAAGAAACAGAAGAGCTGACTCAATATTTCTCAACGGAAAAGAGCAGAAATCTTTATTTTGTGGTGGGGGTCGGAGAAGATGCCCGCATCCTGAATAACCACATTTATCGGTACAAGAATGAGCGCTTGATCGATTCGATCCTGAATGAAGAAGAACAGAGATACAACAAGAAGAGAGTGAAGATCGAAGGGCTTTATGAAGGAGCCACAGAGGCAATCACCAATAATCTTTTCTGGATGGTGCTTTATCAACCTGGAGAGCACCGGCTCTACACTCCTGCAGGCCGTCGCTGGATTTTCCCAAAACCCGATGGAACACCCGATCACTGGACGATATTCGAATGGGATTCCTTTTTTAACGCCTTGGAAGTCGTCATCGAAAGCCCGAAGCATGCCAAAGACATTCTCAAGGCTGTCCTGGAAACCCAATATGCCAACGGCAATATACCCAACTGGCGTGGGCGCTTCAGCGGTGCGTCTGACCGGTCTCAACCGCCTGTAGGTTCCTATGTCGTGCTGAAGCTCTTCCAAAGGCTGGGAGACATAGAGATCTTGGAGCATGCCTATCCTTATCTTCGCCGCTGGCATGCCTTCTGGAAAGAAGAGGGAACAAACGGCTTGCCTTGCCGAGATGGAAACAGGGATGGACTTCTTGAGTGGGGTTCGGATGAGGATCTTGTGGCAGAGGCCAAGCCTGAATGGGAGGAAAACGCCGACGGTAAACAGAGAGCCATGTGGGAATCTGGGCAGGATGACCTACCAACCTGGGATGAGGCGGGTTTTGATGATTTCGCGGGCACCCTGACCATGAATTGTGTCGATCTCAATTCTTTGTATACCCTCGATGCTTGGTGCCTTTCCCAAATTGCCAGAATCCTGGATAAAAGAGAAGAATACGAAGCTTATATTGCCGAATACGAGCATATGAAAGAACTCATAAACAACACGTTGTGGGATGAGAAGGAGGCATTCTATTTTGACCGCCACTGGGATGGCCGGTTTTCAACACGGAAAGCCTCATCCAATTTCTACCCTCTACTGGCTCGAATTCCTGATGAGGATAGAGCCTTGCTGATGATCAAGCGTCTTCTGAATAGCAAGGAGTTCTGGGGTGAGTATGTCATCCCGACGATTTCTCGCGATGACCCAGCCTTCAAGGATC
>CAYFXE010000027.1:14889-19754 GCA_964347035.1 uncultured Eubacteriales bacterium
ATACTGGAGAGGAACGGTGTGGCCTCCCACAAACTATCTTCTTTACCAGGGACTCAAAGCCTACGGGTTTGACGCCATCGCCTCTGAATTCGCGCGGAAAAGTCTGGACCTCTTCCTCCGGACCTGGAAAAACTTTCAACTTTGCCCGGAAAATTTTGATTCCCGTACCGGTGAGCCAAAAGGCAGACGGCATCAAAGCTGGGGACCTCTTTTTGCCCTAATTGCTGTGGAGGATTATCTGGATATCAATCCTTGGGAGGGATTCCGGTTTGGGATGATCCAACCAGAAAAAAAGGGAAAGTTGAAGCGGATTTCTTTCCAAGGCAGACACTATGACGTAGAGATATCGCCTTCTGAGATCAAATTAAAGGAGGAAGGAAAAGAAATCATCAAGGTGAACGGAGGAGCCGTTTTTCGCCATTTTTTCTATTCTGAGGAGGAAATCTCTTTCGAGATCAAGTCCCTGGAAAAGAGAGATATTAGGATTCAATTCTTGACCAATGGAAGGTATCAACTCAGAGTCGATGACCAGATTAAAGAGATCTTCAAGGGAAATTCTCTGAAATTTAAAGTCCCTGATGGAGAACACTCAATCTTGATTCTGCTCTTGGATCGCCTGTAATCAGCCGGATCCTTCAGATTTTTTCCATTCTTTGTTTTTAAGATAAGCTCTCTTCAAGGTATCACCACGTACTCCCTCTCTTAAGGCCTCAAGAGCCAAAACTTCATCAGGAGGGATGTTGCCCAGATTCACGTTGAGTCCAAAGCGGAGGATGAGAGCCTGCTGTTGATTCTTCAACGGGGCTTCCCAGAGAAGAGAGTTCACATCCTTAACGCCCGCCAAAATATTATCGATTTCTTCGTCTTTTATTTTTCCCTCTTGATCGAAGATCCCCACACCTTTACCAGCCTCTCGGGCTTCTACGATGACTTTGAAGGCTCCGTTTTCGACATCCTCTCCGATGATTTCATGAACCAGAGAAATAGGTAAAACATCTTTCGGATCCTTTTTTCCCACTTCGGTAATGACTTTAAAATTTTTATCAAGGGATTTTTTGATAGTTCTTCTCCTTATCTCGAGGTTCATTTCGATCGTACCATCCGAGATTTCTATGGTAGAAAATCCCAATTCTTTGGCTTTCTCGAGATAACCATCAAGTGTATTTTGCCAGACAGCGACTTCGAGGAAAGTTCCTCCTGGCATGACATCTATTTGGGAAGATGTGATCATTTCGTTCTTTTCTTTGAGTAAACTTTCGTCATAGAAAGCCGAGGTTCCAAACGTGAGTTTTATGATGTCGATATAGTCACCGGACGTCTGAATCAGATCCTCAAGGTGGTGAATTCCTATTCCTTTATCGATGACCATGGTCAGACCCGATGTTCGAGGTTTCTCAGATCTTCCTTCTAAAGGCATTTTAACGACGTTGTCCCAAGCTTTGCCCATCTTACTTCTCCTTTTTCTATTTCAAAAGATCTCCCCAGCAGTCTTGAGGATTGGACAGGACCGAAGCAATCTGCAAGATGGTTTCATGATGCACCAGCTGATGGAGTGTATTGTGTCGGGCCTCGGATAGCGCTCTTTCCTCAAATCCTAAAAGGGGAATATGATCGTAGAGTATGACTGTCTCCGTCATTTTCTGAGACACATTGTTAAAAAGGGCTTGTGTGAATTTCTTGGAATCTTTTGTATGACTGAGATGAAAACCCTTCCGCCCTTCTTCGATGTGCGGAAATAGGATGACCACAGACTCCAGGTTGGATAGCTCATCAAGATCGGATTTATAGGTGGAAAGATCAAGAGCGATTTTTGTCTGCCATTCTTTGTCTTTGTTTGGAAGTGTCTCATCCGGAAGAAAGGAGGGGAAGTCATGGATCAATGTTCCCCATCGGACGTTGTCCACAAGAGATCCCATGAACCAAGTGACCTCGTTATCACTAATCCGGAAATGGACAGTTTCTGTCGAAAAGAGTTTTAATCCCTTCTCCAGCCCGCTCAAGAGGTAGACCGTTTTGCCACTTCCGGCGCCTCCGATGATCAGGAATAGCTTGTTTCTTGGCTCATCGTAAAGAGCACAGGCATGGAAATTGTATATTTGATGCTTTTTCTCCAGCAAGTGTAGAGTGAATCTGTAGAGGGCGCCCAGGTTTCCCCAGAGACTGTACCGAAGATCAGAGGCTTCTCGAGTCAGCCTGAGGAAAGGACCTTTGAACCTCACGTGATCACCTTCTTTATCGTAAGAGGGTGTTCCTTCTGCGTCCTCAACAGTTAAGTAGCCATCGAGACTGTCTGAATACGGAATTTCTGTGAGCTGCCTGAAAGCTGTCAGGAGAGATTTTACCTCGAGCGGAAAAGGAAGCAGAGGCAGGAGCTCTTCTCGATTCGCAGAAAGGCCAATCGTAGCATTTAAAATCTTGACGGCTTTGTGGATCAATGCTTGATTCCTCTATTTTCTCAGGATGGTATATGATACACGATATCACCAACGCCGACAATAAAAAGGGGACCAGTTTTCAGTAATCAGTTCTCGGTAATCGGTTTTTAGTTGATTAGTAAAGAAATCTTTTCCTGGACTGAGAACTGACAACGGATTACTGATAACTGAATTTATTTTTCGGCGATGTGGATGGCCGAGGCACCGAAGAAAAGCTTCCTGTACTTGACTTTTCTGAACCCTGCCTGGTGAATTATAGAAGAAAACTCATCAGCGGGATAAAACCGGGGGATGGTAAAGGAAAGATAACTATAGCCTGATTTTGACCCTGAGATGAATGTTCCGATGGGTTTGACGAAAAGATGTATGTAGAAGTGGAAAAGTTGACGGATAAATTTCGAAGATGGCTGACTCGTCTCCAGGTTAACGAATCGTCCTTCTGGTCTAAGCACCCGGTAGAATTCATGCAGATGAGAAACTAGATAGTCCTTGTTAGGACTTATATTTCTTGTGGCAAAGGATATGGTCACCAGGTCAAAGGTGTCATCAGGGAAAGGAAGACACTTGGCTTCGGCCTCGGCAAAATATATATTAGCGTTATTCTTTTTTTTCTGGGCCTTAGACAACATCGTGGCGCTGAAGTCAACAGAAATGATCTTTACATCATCTTTAGCGAAGTGAGAGAGGTTTTGGGCCATCTCACCCGTACCGCTGCAGACATCAAGCCAGTATCGTCCAGCTTTGCTGGCCGCTATGCGGGCGGCCTTTTTCCGCCAATAAATATCCAAACCGAAGGTGAGCACGTGATTGACGAGTTCATAGGTATTGGCAACCTCAGAGTATATTTTACGCACACCTTTGATCATGATGAATTTTAGATTGTATAAAAGTCTCGGCGATCTTGCCACAATAATTTACATTTAACGAACTTGTAGACTACACTCGATATTTTTTGTTAAAATACTTTGCTCATTTGAGGGGATGATTGATATAAATAATAACTTTTGCAAAGGAGGAACATGAAAACACAAAAATTCATTGTACTCACGACATTAATCTTTCTTATTGGACTTACCTCTCTTTCCACAGCCCGGGTCCAGCCCACCTATGCCATCGTCAACTGTAAGATCTTTCCTGTTTCCGGTCCCCCGATTGAAAAAGGTATCATTGTTGTCCGAGACGGGCTCATCCAGGCCCTAGGCTCCCTGGAGAAAGTCACCGTTCCTGAGGACGCTGAGGTGGTCGAAGCCGAGGGATTCTTCGCCTACCCGGGACTCGTTGATGCGCACACGAGTTTTTTCCTCGAGGTGAAAAGGCCAGAAACACGCACGCCGGGAGTAAGAACAACACCCCAGCCAGCGGTCAAACAGCACCCTGAATTAGAAGCCATTGAAAAGCTAAAACCCAAGAAAACAACCATGGAAAACCTGCACAAGATCGGTATCACCACCATCCTCGTCGTGCCCCAGACGGGTATCTATGCTGGACAGAGTGTTCTTCTGAACCTCAATGGAGACAAAGTTGAATCCATGGTCGTTGTCCATCCCTTCGCCCTCCATGTGAACTTCACCACAGTGCGGGGGGGATATCCGTCGAGTGTTATGGGAACCATGTCCTATCTCCAGCAATCTTTCCTAGATACTCAGCATTATGCTCAGCACAAATCACTCTTTGCAGAGTCGTCGAAGGGGCTGAAAAGACCCGAGTATGATCCTTTTCTAGAGGCTCTTATTCCTTATGTTGTTAAGAAAAAACCTGTAGTCTTCAACTGCGCCAATCAAGAAGACATTAAACGTGCTCTCCGCCTCACCAAGGAATTCAAACTTAATGGGTATATCACCGGAGCGAATGAAGCCTGGCGGGTGGCAGAAATGGTCAAACAGGCCAAAGTCCCTCTTCTCGTTTCTCTCGATTTCAAACCTCCGTTTACCAGCAGCTACGCTACTCAGGGGGATGATTTGAAAGAGAAAGCCGAAAAAGAAATCTACCCAGCTAATGCGGCCAACCTTTACAAGCAAGGCATTAAATTCGCTCTGACCTCAAGCGGTATCACGAAACCGGCTGACATTGTGAAAAATCTCCAGAAAGCCATCGAAAAAGGCCTGCCCAAAGAAGAAGCCCTTAAGGCGATGACCCTTACTCCGGCTCAGTACCTCGGTGTCGACAACATCCTGGGAAGTCTGGAAGCGGGGAAAATTGCCAATATCGTCCTGACTTCCGATGAGATCTTTTCTGAAAAAGCTCAAGTCCGGAGAGTTTTTGTCGATGGCCTGTCGTTTGAAATTAGACAGCCTCCCAAAAAAGAAGAACCAGCCACTTTGAATCTTTCCGGACGATGGGACGCTACTCTGACAGGCCCGATGGGCAAGATGGAATTCACGATGGAAATAGAGCAAGATGGAAACGAGATCAGCGGAAAAATGGTCTCCG
>CAYFXE010000027.1:19764-28847 GCA_964347035.1 uncultured Eubacteriales bacterium
CCGATTTTGGAGAATGGACGATAAGCGACGGGGTCTTATCCGGCAATGAAATCGCATTCACCATCACTGGTGAGGCTATGGGCCGTACTGTAGATTTAGCCTTCAGCGGAAAGGCAGAGGAAGACTTGATTGAAGGGGCCATTACCATCATGGGAAGCCCTGCAGAGCTGAGAGCCACTCGAAGCCCTGGGGCATCAGAATAGGAGGAGATGATCATGAGAAAAAGATTAATTGGATTTGTTATCGTGCTCGGATTATCTCTTTTCCCCAGGCTTTTATCCAGCCAAGACCTTTTGATAAAGAATGGAACGATCTTAACCGTCACCAACGGAACCATCGCGAACGGGGACATCCTTATCCTCAAAGGGATAATTGAGAAGATTGGTCAGAACATCGAACCCCCCGAAGGAATTAGAGTGATCGACGCCACGGGAAAATATGTCATACCTGGTATCATCGACTCTCATACCCATATAGCTCTATCTGGCACGAATGAAAGTGGCGAGACGATATCCAGCGGAGTGAAGATGCGCGATGTCATAAACGCCGAGGATCCCTCTATTTACACTGGTTTGACAGGCGGTGTGACCATGGTTCACACCATGCATGGTAGCGGAAACCCCATAGGAGGGGAGAACATCGTCATCAAACTCAAGCGCGGAAAAACCTCTGAAGAGATGCTCGTCCCTGAAGCCACTAGGACTCTGAAATTCGCTCTCGGCGAAAACCCGAAACAGGCCAACCGGATGAGTACGGGGACACCGAGGTATCCGCAGACGCGGATGGGCGTGAACGCCATCATCCGACGAGAATTCTTGAGAGCCAAGGATTACATTGAAAAGTGGGATCGCTACGAGAAGGCTAAGAAAAACAAGAAAGCAGCTAAAAACTTCCTTCCCCCGAAAAAAGATTTGAAGATGGAGGCTTTGGCCGACATGCTCCGCGGTGATATGGTCGCCCGGTGTCATAGTTACCGGGCTGATGAGACATTGGAGTTCATCAAACTTTCAAAAGAATTCGGGTTTAAAATCGCCGCCTTTGAACATGCCTCTGAGGCCTTCAAGATCGCCAAGGAATTGGCCGAGGAAAATATCGGGATTTCCATCTTTCTGGATAACTGGGCTTATAAAATCGAGGCTTCCGAAGGGATTGCCTACAATGCCGCCTACTGCACTAAGAACGGTGTTCTGGTGTCCATCAATTCTGATAGCGGGGAGAGAATCAGGCGTCTGTTTAACGATGCAGCCAAAGCCATGAAGTATGGAGACCTGAGCGAGGAAGAGGCGTTGAAACTCGTGACCATCAATCCAGCCATCCAGCTTGGCGTGGATAAAATCGTGGGCAGTTTGGAGGAGGGAAAACACGGCGATATTGCTATCTTCCACAAGCACCCCATGAGTGCTTACACCCTGTGCGAGATGACAATCATAGAGGGCGAAGTCTATTTTGACAGGGCCCAGTATCTCCGGGAGAGGGCAGAGTTGGAAAAGAAGAAGAAAGAAGAAAAAAAGAAGAAAACTGGAGGTCCGAAATGAAAAAGACGTTTATCTTCATCCTAATCTTTGTTTTTCTTGGTATATTTACGATCATGGCAGAAAACCAAGCTCCGCGTTTTGTGGCCGTCAAAGGAGCGAAAATCATTCCTGTCGTTGGCGATGATATAGAAGAAGGAATCGTTCTTATCAGAGACAATCTCATCGAAGCTTTAGGCAAGGATGTCACTATTCCAGAAGGCGCCAGAATTTTTGACGCTAAGGGACTTTTCGTCTATCCGGGGATGATCGATGGCCTGAGCCGATTAGGTCTCCAGGAGATAGGCTCACTGCGGGCCACGATCGATTATAGAGAAACAGGAAAGTTCAATCCTCAAGCCGTGTGTGTCGAGGCTCTAAGGCCTGATTCCATCCATATCCCCATCTCCCGGGCTAATGGTATAACAGCAGCCCTTATTGCTCCCTCAGGAGGATTGATATCGGGGCAGAGTGGACTCATTCGGCTCACTGGTCGGAGACCCAAAGAGATGATTATCAAGAATCCCGTCGCCATGCACATTAACCTGCCCACCATAGCTCGACCGAGGTTTCGAAGGACAACACAGCCTCAGAGGGAAGAAGCCTCCAAGCAGCTCCAGGAGATAAAGGAGCTCTTTAATGAGGTGCGTCTCTACCAAAAACTGAAAAACGCTGCAGAAAAGAATGAACTCCTTCTGTCACCCGAATTTGATGAAAGACTCGAGTTCCTGATTCCTGTCGTCCGCGGAGAGCTGCCGGTCATGATTTCAGTTCACGGGGAGAAAGATATTCTCGATGCCATCAAGTTTGTTCAGGAAGAGAAACTGAAAGCGATTTTCTATGGAGTCACAGAAGCATGGAAGGTCGCCGAAGAAATCAAAAAATCTGGGATTCCTGTCGTTTTTGGATCGATGTATTCTATGCCGCCTAAGTGGGAGGACGGCTATGATGCCATATTCCGTAATCCTTCTGTGCTCAGCCATGCAGGTGTGAAGATCGCCTTTTCCTCGTCGAGTGCCACCCTGGCTAAGGACTTACCTTACCATGCCGCCAAAGCGGCTGCCTTCGGATTGGACAAAAGAGAGGCTTTGAAAGCCGTGACCATCTACCCGGCTCAAATTTTTGGCGTTGAGGATCATATGGGAAGTCTGGAGAAAGGAAAGCTGGCTAACATCGTCGTCGCCGATGGAGATATCCTCGAACTTCGAACTCATATCAAGCATGTCTTTATCGAAGGAGTGGAAGCCGATCTTAAGACCCGCTACGAGGAATTGCTCGAGAGATATAAAAAATAATAGATATTCTAAGGAAGGAGGAAATATGAAAAGAAAAATCATTATTTTAAGCATTCTCACGTTGTTCTTAAGTGTTGTTCTTGTCGGATTCATCCAGACGAATGAGAAGGAGAGTGCGGTTGCCTATGATGTGCTCATCAAAAACGGGAAAGTCTTCGATGGCTCTCTCAAGCAGGCCTTTCGAGCCGATGTGGCTGTCAAAGGGGATAAGATTGTCAAGGTGGCCAGATCGATTAAAGGAAGCGCAGGGAAGGTGATAGATGCCAAAGGTCTGTATGTCACACCTGGATTCATCGATCTCCATACCCATGTCGATGGCGGTATGTATTTTTCCGAAAATCGAGCCTGCCTGAATTATCTCAAGCAAGGAACAACTTCGGTCATCGTCGGTCAATGCGGAGGGGGTGGCTGGCCTTTATTCGAGAAAGCAGAAGACCAGATAAAACGGTGGGAGGAAAGCGGGATCGGCCCCAACGCCGCCCTCCTAGTCGGACACGGCGACGTCAGAAATCTCGTCCTGGGCATGGAAGATAGAGCTCCGACTCCAGAAGAGCTGGAAAAGATGAAGGAGTTGGTTCAGGAGGCGATGGAGCAGGGTGCTTACGGCCTCTCCACGGGATTAATCTATCTCCCTGGTCGGTATGCCAAGACAGACGAAGTCATCGAGCTGGTGAAGATCATCGCTCCTTATGGAGGCATTTATCATACTCATGTCCGTGATGAACGGGATAAGTTGTTGGAGGCGGTCGAAGAGGCAATTGAGATCTCTGAAAAGACGGGCGCTCCAACTCATATTTCTCATTTTAAAGTGATGGGAAAAACGAATTGGGGGTTGGTCAAGGAAGCCTGTGCCCTTATCGAGGAGGCGAGAACCAGAGACCTAAAAATCACAGCCGACCAGTATCCTTATGAGTTTTCCAGTGGCTACCCCTACCGGAGTCTCATCCCGAATGAGGCTTGGATCGGGAAGGAAGCCAAGAACAGGCTGAATCGGACGGATATTGAAATGATTTTCGATCATCTGAGAGATGCCCAGCTCATAGATCTATATAAAAAGGTAACACCTTATGAGCTTACTGAACATCATCAGCAGTTCCTCGAGGAGCTTCCCCGAAAGTGGCTCGTGCAGTTTGTCGGTCGGACTTTCATAAGCCCCGGGAATTTTCAGGGTCCTGGGAATGCGAGGGATCGAGTGCTCTTCCTGGAACGAATGAAGGATCCTGAACAGGCAGGTCAGATCCGGAAGGCGGTGGAAACCTCTATCGATAATCTTGTCGGACCCGAGAATATCATTGTCGGGATCTGTGTCGAGAAAAATTTAGAGGGTAAATCCCTAAAACAGGTTGCGGCGATGAAAAGAAAATCCATAGCTGACGCAGCGATTGAACTCGAGCTCATGGGAGCTAAGTGTATCCCTCTCCAGATGTGTGAAGAGGATATCGAGTACATCATGAAGAAAGATTATGTGGGCACAGGAAGCGACGGGACGACTCCGTTTTACGGCATCGGCCTTACCCATATCCGCTCCTATTCCACCTTCCTCCACAAAATTAAAAAATATGCCCTCCAGAGAAAGACAGTTTCCGTTTCTCATGTGATCCGCTCACAGACATCTCTCCCGGCTGAGATCATGAACTGGGATGATCGAGGCTGGATTAGGGAAGGATATAAAGCAGATGTCGTTGTTCTCGACCTGAAGGATATCAAAACTCCGACAACTATCCATAATCCCCATCAGTACAGTGAGGGAGTGAAACACCTGCTCATAAACGGCGAGATTGTTCTGTTTAACGGTAAGTATAGCGGAAAGCTTCCAGGCAAAGTCCTAAAGCTGAAAACATAGCTCATCATCTTCCACAAAGCTGTCGAAATAATATAAGAGACTTATAATTAAGCCGTCATTCCCGCGGAACCTGTGCCCACGAAGCTTGTGCCTGCGGAAGCGGGTAGCGGGTATCAAGAGTCTAGCTTCATTATTCCGTCATTCCTGCGTAAGCAGGAATCCAGGTCTATCTGAATAAGATTTTTTCATATTTCTGGTTTCCAGCTTCTGGGGGAACAAGCCTGGATTCCCGCCTCCGCGGGAATGACATTTTTCTTCAATTTTTCAAAGTCTGACCCCGATTATTATTCCGATGCATCACAAGGTAAAAAACCGAGATGAAAACGCCGAGTATTCCCATCAGGATGAAGGGGTAGTTGATCCCAAACTTATCAGAGAGAAATCCAGCGATGAGGACAACGACAGCACCGGTCAGCATCTGAATGTTGGCGACAAGGCCGAAAGCCTGTGCCTGGTCCCTAAAGGGGACTTCTGTACCCACAAAAGTTTGGAAAGCGGGGTAGATCAGGAAGAGGAAAACTCCAAACAAGAATAGGCTCACCTGTGCGATCTCCAATTTGCTTGCTGTCCCTAACAGAAAAAGGCAGAGAGTAGATCCGATAAACCCAAAGAGAGATACTTTCCAGCGGCCAAACCTCCGGCTCAGGTAACCATATATGTAAGTCATAAGACTTCCGATTCCAATCCAGATCGCCAGTAAAATTCCTGTCTTGTCCAAGGGAACATGGAATTTGTGATTAAAAAGGGAAGGAGCGTAAAAGACCGTCGCGGTCCAACACGCTCCGCCAAAGATAAATCCAGCTATGTAGGGTTTGATTGTTTTTGTGGTCTCGATCCAGACACTGAGATTGGATTCGATCTTCTTTTTTCTCTTAGTGGAGGTTTTGAGGACTAATAGGAAGCTTATCACCCCTAAAACGAATATGAGAACAGCCCAGACCGAAAGTGGCGTTTTCCAGCTAAATGTCTGAGCCAGGTATCCAGCGGAAATGAAGGCGATGAAGACCCCGATATTTCCAGATCCACTCTGAATACCCATGGCGAAATCGAGGCTTTGGTTTGGATGTGTTTTGGAAACCCAGGCTATACCGACCGAATGGTAGAAGCTGGTAAAGATTCTCATTAAAACATACAGAAGAAGGAGGAAAATGAAAACTGATGATGTTGTGATGAGAAAGAGAGAGAGAGATAAGCCTACGATACTTAGGAGCAGCAGATGCTTGTATTCCACTTTATGGGATATATTGGCAAGGATGATATGAAAAATGAGCGTTGTCAGGAATCCTAGATTGGAAAGAATCCCGATGTGTGAATATTTGGTGATGATATATTGTTGACTGTAAAGTAGAGGAAAAATCATAGGGACTGTCACAGAAGCGGAATCGTTTAAAGCATGAAAGAGAGATGCCGAAAGAAGAATTCGTTTCTTCATATGATTCGAGGAAATGGTTTTTATACTAAACCTTCCCCATCTTGTCAATTTGCATTGGGGTCAGACCTTCATAACTTTACTATCTCAACTTATACTATGCAATATGCTAAATTCATTTCTCTGTAATTATAAAAGTTATGAAGGTCTGATCCCGTGAATTTGCTTCTTAAAGACAAATTGAGTAAGTTATAGGGAATATTTGAATGAAAAAGGAGGTTCGATGAAAAATAAATTTTCGCGGCGAGATTTTCTCAGGACTGGAATGGGTTTAAGTGCAGCTGCCATGCTGACAGGTGGCAAAAACCTTCTCGGAGATGATCAGCAAGTTGGAAAGCTGTGTGTGGTTGCGAGTGGTTCTGAGCGGTTGTATGCCACAGAAAAAGCCATGGAACTTTTGAAAAAAGGAGAAGATCCATTGGAGGCAGTGATTGCCGGTGTCAATCTCGTTGAAGATAATCCTGATGACACCTCGGTCGGCTATGGCGGTCTCCCGAACGAAGACGGTGTCGTGGAGCTCGATGCCTCAGTCATGCATGGGCCCACACACAATACCGGGGCTGTGGCCAGTTTGAGGAATATAAAAAATCCATCCCGGGTAGCCAAACTCGTTATGGAGCGGACAGACCATGCCATTCTTGTTGGCCCAGGGGCCTTGAGGTTTGCCAAAGCTCACGGTTTTCAACAGGAAAATCTCATCACGGAGAAGGCCAGGAAGCGGTGGCTGGAACGTAAAGAAAAGTTATCAGACAGAGATTTCTGGCTTTATCGAGAATCTGAGGAGGACAGATCCGAATCTCATTCCCGTTGGGGAGATGATGGGACAGTCACTTGTATTGCTCTTGATGCCAAAGGAGACCTGGCTGGCGTGACCACGACCAGCGGTCATTTCTTTAAGATACCGGGCAGGGTAGGAGATTCGCCGATAATAGGTGCCGGCCTATACGTAGATAACGGTGTCGGAGCCGCCGGATCAACCGGTAGGGGAGAGGCCAATATTATCAATCTCGGTACCTACAAAGTCGTCGAATTCATGAGAAGCGGATTATCGCCCGAGGAAGCCTGTCTGAAAACGCTGGAAAGGATTGCCGAGAAGTCGAAGCTTCAGCCATATCTTTTGAATGAAGACGGTGTTCCCCGCTTCAACCTGGAATTTTATGCCATCAACAAAAAAGGGGAACACGGGGCAGCCTCTATGTGGAGCGGAGAACATTATGTTGTCCACGACGGAAAAGTCAATCTCAAAAAGGACCAGGCCTTCCTCTACAAGAAAAAGGAAGAATAAAAAAGAATTATCTCTTCTTCCTGAGGCCCTTGAGCTAGCCTGCTTTATTTCCAAGCCTGTCAGTCCCGCCTAAGTGCGAAAAAGCCTGGATTCTCGCTACCTGCTTCTGCAGGCACAAGCTCTGCGGGAATGACATAGGGAGGACACTAGGTTCTCCCCGAAATGCTGTCAGCTGTTGGCCTCGATGATGAATACCTTGTGTCCTTCTTTCATGAGTTTCCGAGCGATTTCTTGAGCTCGTTTTCGGTTGGGCGCCTTGATGCGAACCCTGTAATAGGATTGGTTGGATGTTTTAAAGATGGAAACGAAGACGTCACTGTATGTATTTTCAAGCTTTTTCTTCAGAGCAAGAGCATTATCTTTGTGCACGAAAGCTCCGACTTGGACAAAGAAATTCTGCTCGGTTTTTTCTGGTGATACATTCCATAGAACTTCGATTTTGACCGGGACAACACCTTCTCCAGTCATATCCAGCATCTGAGCTGCAGCATAGGAAAGATCGATGATCCGTCCCTTGATAAACGGACCTCTATCGTTAATCCTGACGATCACGGACTTTCCGTTTTTCATGTTGGTTACCATCACCTGAGTTCCGAAGGGAAGGCTCCGATGAGCAGCCGTCATATCGTACATGTCGTAGATTTCTTGGCTTGAGGTGGGTTTCCCGTGAAAGTTCGGTCCATACCAGGACGCGAGGCCAGTCTGGACGTTCTCCGGAGGCAGGATTTGTCGTCGGACACATGAGTTCAAAAAAAGGATGAAAACGACAAAAAGGAAAATTGTCGGGAGCTTGGGATTTTTATGAAACATTCTTATCCAGGGCGGCCGACTAAATTTCTGCGCAATGCGGTCTCACATTTTAAGATGACTCAGCCTTCCCCAAGCATGCCTTATACGGAGCAATTTTTCAATCCTTATTATGATCAATGATATGAGTTGTATGTTTGAAAAGGGACTTGATAATCCTCTGGATAAATGAGATATATTCCACTAGTATAATGCTTCCATAATTCAAGAGATCTTTCAGAGAATATGAAGAATTTCATCTACTTTCTGCCAGCTGTCATATTCTACGGATTCATTTTTGTTATGTCCTCTCAATCCTTCGACGTAGAAGTTGAATTTCGATTGTTTGATAAGTTGGCCCACATCCTCGAATTTGCGGTCTTAGGCTTACTTCTTTCCCTCGGTTTTTTTAAAGCCCTGAAATCCTCTTTCCTGATAAAAGGATTCTTGGTTCTGCTGAGCGGTCTTTTCTTGGGCATCATGGATGAGGTCCATCAGTCCTTTGTCCCCGACCGGGAATTAGAAATCCTGGATATGATTGCTGATGGAGTCGGGATAATGATCGGTCTGTTTGTCTATATGGTGCTTATTCGAAGATTTCGATATTTCAGAGAAACTTGACCAGACTCTGTTTGAGATATTGAAAGGCTTCCTTCGGATCGGAACAGAAATGGAAGAGCTCCAAGTCTTCGGAATAGATGGCCTTGTGTTTGAGCAGGGCATCGAAGTTTATGATCTCTCGCCAGTATTCTTCCCCGTAGAGAAGGATGATGATGTGATCTCGGTGGATTTTATCTGTTTGAGTCAATGTTAATATTTCGAAGACTTCATCCAAAGTTCCAAAGCCTCCAGGAAAGGCCACCACGGCTTTTGCCTTGTTGATCAACCAGAATTTGCGCATGAAAAAATAGTGGAATACGAAGGACAGCTCTGG
>CAYFXE010000027.1:28857-38211 GCA_964347035.1 uncultured Eubacteriales bacterium
CCCGTAACGCACCAGCGCATCCAAGTCGATAATATCGTTCCAATAGTCATTGCCAAACAGTATGCATGGCAGGTGCTTACGGATCTTGCGCGTCTGCAGCAGCGTAAGGATCTCAAATAATTCATCGAGGGTCCCGAAGCCGCCCGGAAACAGGATAACAGCCTTGGCAAGATACGCGAACCAAAATTTGCGCATGAAAAAATAGTGGAATACGAAGGACAGCTCTGGAGAGACATACGGATTTGGAAGTTGTTCTGCCGGAATCGAGATGTTCATCCCGATAGATTTTCCTCCAGCACGGTGGGCTCCCCGATTGGCCGCTTCCATTATACCGGGCCCACCTCCGGTGCAGATGACAAAGTTTTTGCCCTTGGGTTTTAGTTTGATGGCCCAGGTGACAAGGTGATTGGCCAGTTCCTCGGCTTCCCAATAATATTTTGATAAGACAGAATCCTTATCCTCAGGATCGGCCTTGTGTGAACCCAGAAAGAGGACACTGTTGTTCACTTTTAATTCCCGCAATCGGGATAAAGGCTCCAGATACTCACTAAGAATCCTGACCGTTCGAGCAGATGGAGATTTTAAGAAATCTACGTTGTTGTAAGCCTTTTTGGGTGAGGATTTTCCTTGCATAGCTTCCTCCTAGGAAAAAGAAAGAAAATTCTATCCTATACAAGAAAGGAAGACAAGATTTTCATCATTTCCCTTCTTTTCCTCTTTCCTGCGGGAGCAGGGATCCAGCTCCTATCCGTCATTCCCGCAGAAACAGGAACCCGGACTTGTTCCCGCGTATGCGAGAAACTAGAAAAAAAAGATGTCATCCCCGCGGAAGCGGGAATCCAGGCTTATCTAGATAGGAATTTTTTTTAGTTCTGGATTCCCGCTTCCGCGGGAATGACAGGGAAGCATACTAGATTTCCGCTACCCCCATTCCTCGGAACCGATAGGGAGGTATATTGGATTTCCGCTACCTGCTTCCGCAGGCACAAGCTTCGCGGGCACAGGTTTCGCTGGAATGACGTAAAAGGGGAAAAAGTTGCCTGGATGCTCTGGGACCAGCCGAGAAGGCGCAAGATTTTCGGGTGGCGGTCTCCTGTGTGTTTTCTTCGAGTTTAGAGAAAGGTGATTATGTGATTTCGATCATTAATAGATGTGAAAGGATTTAAAACGCCTATGGAAAAAATCGGAAAAGAAACACGAAAACAATACCGAAGAAAAATCGAGGAGGATTTCCCTGGCTCTCTTTCCCTTGGTAAGCACAAATTCCAGAAATTATTATCGATGAGATACGGAGAGAACCCTGGATACCCGGCCGCTTTTTACAAAGAGGTTGGTGCCTCGGGCCCGAATATGGCGACAATGGAGGTCCTTAAAGAAGGAACTAAAGGGTTAAGTTATATCAATGTTGCCGACATGGATCTCGGTCAGAGGCTCGCCAAGAAATTAACCGAAATTCATGAACAGAAGCATATCTGCGCTCTCATCAAACACGAAATGCCCAGTGGGGTTGCCAGGGGCGATTCCCCTGAAGAAGTGTTTGAAAAAGCCTGGAAATGCGATTCGCTCTCCAATTTTGGGAGTGTGAATATATTAAACTACAGGATTGACAAAGGCTTAGCTGAAATTTTAGTTGAAAGCCAGCGGAATATCGAAGTGGTCTATGCTCCCGACTTCACACCCGAATCGCTGGAGGTTTTCGGCCAGCGAAAACCTCTAAGGGTTGTCAAGATGGGGGGATTTCTTGATGAAAAGACAGTGGACAGCGGGTTGGAATTTAAAAGAGTCAGCGGGGGACTTTTGGTCCAGAAACGTTTCAACTCGAAAATTATCTCTCCAGAATCAGTCGATATCGTTTCTAGACGCAAACCCACCTCTGATGAGCTGGAAGCGGCCATTTTTAACTGGATCGTAGCCTGTTTCACCCGTTCTAACGCTGTGATCATCGGTCAGAAGGATAAGGTACACGGCATAGGATCTGGGCAGCGGAGCCGGGTTGATGCCGCCGAGAACGCCATCAAATACTCGAGACGAGGATATGGCCCTCAGGGATGTGTCATGGCTTCGGACGCTTTCATGCCGTTTACAGATGTGGTCGAGATCGCGGCTCAGAATGGCATCACAGCTATCATCTACCCGTTGGGTTCCATCCGAGATCAAGAGGTAATCGACAAGGCCAACGAGTTTAACCTGGCCATGATCGTCACCAAAAAGCCAGGTGAAGCAGACAGCGAGAGGGCTTTCCTTCATCGGTAGATTTCAAATCAAACATACCCCATTTTCAATGGGTTGTGTCCCATCATTAGTTTTTTCCTGGAACCATGAATCTTTGCTTGACTTGGTGAGGGAGAGGATTATAATAAACTGTTTCAACTATTCTATGAAAATCTATTAGTTAAGGAATTAATAATTCATATTTTTATTTTGTAGAAAGAGGAGGTCATAAATGAAACAAGTGACAGTGGAAGAGTTGTTGGCCAAGGCTGAACAACCCTCCAAAGATGCCCTCAGGCTTCATCCGTATTATAAAGGAAAAATCGAAGTCATACCCAAATGCCGGATCACCAGTTTTGAAGACTTTGCCATCTGGTACACTCCCGGAGTGGCTGCTCCCTGCAAGAAGATCCAGGCCGAAAAAGAAGAGGCCTATGAGATGACCAACAAATGGAATTTTGTAGCAGTCGTCTCGGATGGATCTCGAGTCCTCGGATTGGGGGACATCGGGCCAGAGGCAGGATTACCGGTTATGGAAGGGAAAGCTCTGCTCTACAAGTACTTAGGGGGTGTGGATGCCTTCCCGATTTGCATCGACACCAAGGATCCGGATGAAATCATCCAGGCTGTCAAATGGATTCAGCCGACGTTTGGTGGAATTAACCTGGAGGATATATCCCATCCCAAATGTTTCTACGTCTTAGATAGATTGAGGAAGGAGATGGAGATTCCTGTCTGGCATGATGACCAGCAGGGCACAGCCTGCGTTACAGTTGCCGGACTGTTGAATGCGGTTAAGATTGTTGGGAAGAAGCTGGAAGACATCAAGGTGGCTCTTATCGGGGCTGGTGCGGCTAATATCGCCATAGCCAGGCTGATCGTTACGGCAGGAGTTAGGCCCGAGAATATGATTGCCGTGGATTCTAAAGGCATCCTGCACCGAGATAGAGGAGACAGGGACCTACTAGAAACCAAGTACAAGGAAAAGTGGCACCTCTGCGAGACCACCAATCCTAAAGGGATCAAAGGTGATATCAAAGAATCCATGGAAGGGGCTGATGTGGTCATCTCCGCCTCGAAGCCTGGACCGGGAGTGATCAAGAAGGAATGGGTCCAGAGCATGGCCGAGGATCCGATTGTCTTTGCCGAAGCGAATCCGGTCCCTGAGATCTGGCCCTGGGAAGCCAAAGAAGCTGGAGCAAAGATTGTAGCCACAGGGCGATCGGATTTTCCGAACCAGGTCAATAATTCCCTTGGTTTCCCTGGAATTTTCAGAGGATCTTTGGACATCAGAGCAACCAAAATCACTGATGAGATGTGCATCGAGGCGGCCAAGGAATTGGCCAAGGTAGCTGAGGATAACGGTATTCATGAAGATTACATCATTCCCAACATGGACGAGTGGGAAGTCTTTCCGAGAGAAGCTGTGGCTGTCGGATCCAAAGGGATTGAGCAAGGTGTGGCTCGAGTGAAGGCCCCGGCTGAAGAGAGATTCAAACGTGCCGAGACAATCATCAAAAGAGCCCGTGAAGAAGTCCAATTGATGATGAAGGAGTCCTTCATCGTCGATCCTGATGAAAGAAAATAAAGCTTGACAGCCTGTCAGAATCCTTAAGAGAGCCGGTCATATTGTCGACTAAAAAGAATCAGCAGTAATTCTCAAGAGAGGCTGCCACACATCACAGAATAGAAAAGGCATCAAGACGCCGAGTTAAAGTTGTTGATTTCAAACCCTATCAATTAGTTTTCCCCTGATTTAGAAACAAAAAAAATAATAAAAAAACTTGACAAATAATCACTCAAGTTTTATATTAAATATAGACTAAAATAGGAGGAAATAGATGGCAAAGATTATAGGAATCGATCTCGGAACGACAAACTCCGTCGTTGCCGTGACTGAAGCCGATAAGCCTGTGATTATTCCCAACGAAGAAGGTGGACGGACAACTCCTTCTGTTGTCGCCTTTACGGAAAAAGGTGAACGTCTGGTCGGTCAAGCAGCCAAGAGACAGAGAATCACGAATCCAGAAAATACGATCTATTCCATAAAGAGATTCATGGGTCGTCGGTTTAAAGAGGTCCCTGATGAGATATCTCAGGTCCCGTTTAAGGTCGCTGAAGAGAAAAATGGTGATGTGCGCGTCGAAGCTCTTGGAAAAAAATATGCCCCGCCTGAAATTTCAGCCATGATTATCCAGAAGTTGAAAAAGGCAGCAGAGGATTATCTCGGGGAGAAAGTGGAAAAGGCCGTTATTACAGTGCCTGCTTACTTTAACGACAGTCAGCGAAAGGCCACCAAGGATGCAGGGACGATTGCCGGGCTGGATGTGGTGAGAATCATCAATGAGCCGACAGCAGCCTCTCTTGCCTACGGGATGGAGAAGAAAAAAGATGAGACGATTGCTGTCTATGACTTTGGTGGTGGAACGTTTGATATTTCCATCCTAGAAGTCGGCGAGGGAGTCGTCGAGGTCAAGGCCACCAACGGAGACACTCATCTGGGTGGTGATGATATCGACCAAAGAGTCCAGGACTGGCTGGTGGCTGAATTTAAGAAAGAATCAGGAATCGATATTTCCAAGGACAAGATGGCCCTTCAGAGGCTGAAGGAAGCTGCAGAAAAAGCCAAAATCGAGCTCTCGACTACGATGGAAACAGAAATAAATCTTCCGTTTGTCACGGCCGATGCCTCTGGACCAAAGCACCTCTTGATGAAGCTCTCGAGGGCAAAACTAGAGCAGTTGATGGATGATCTGATCCAAAGGACAGTAGAGCCCTGTAAACAGGCCCTGGCCGATGCCAATCTCAAAGCTGAAGATATTCACGAAGTTATTCTCGTGGGAGGATCGACACGGATTCCTAAGGTTCAGGAGATTGTTAAAGACCTCTTCAAGAGAGAGCCCCATAAAGGGGTCAATCCTGATGAAGTCGTAGCTGCTGGCGCAGCTATCCAGGGAGCCGTGTTAGCAGGAGATGTAAAGGATGTCCTTCTCTTGGATGTGACTCCATTGACTCTAGGAATAGAGACTCTAGGCGGTGTGTTCACCAAGATGATCCCTCGAAACACCACCATACCAACCAAGAAGACAGAGATTTTCTCGACCGCCTCCGATAACCAGCCCAGCGTTGAGATTCATGTTCTACAGGGCGAAAGAGAGATGGCGGCGAATAACCGGACATTGGGTCGATTTCACTTGGATGGAATACCGCCAGCTCCGCGGGGAATACCGAAGATTGAAGTCACTTTTGATATCGATGCCAACGGAATCCTGCACGTGTCTGCTAAGGATATGGGGACAGGAAAACAGCAAGCGATCACAATTACTGGTCACAGCGGCTTGGATGAGGGAGAAATCGATCAGATGGTGAAGGATGCTGAAGCCCATGCTGAGGAAGATAAAAAGCGAAGAGAGCTCATCGATGCCAAGAATCAGGCAGACCAGATGGTCTACGGTCTCGAGAAGTTGATGCGAGAGAACAAGGACAAGATACCAGAGGAAGAGGCCAAGAATATCCAAGCAGAGATCGAAAACACAAAGAAAGCTATTGAGAGTGAGAATGTCGACGAGATCAAGAAGGCTATGGAAGCTCTCTCTCAGGCTTCTCACAAACTGACCGAGATGATGTACCAGCAAGCCACCCAGCAACAGCAAGCACAGCAAGGCCCACAGCAGGAACAAGCAGCTGAGAGTCAAGCCGAGAGTCAAGCCTCAACAAAAGAATCATCCGAAGAGGAAGTCATCGACGCCGAAGTCGTGGATGAAGAAAAGAAATAAGCCCAGCTGAACTAGATCCGTCGTCTAGCCGTAGTTATTTATAGACGTCTGCAAGGCTAAATATGAACAAGGACTATTACAAGATCCTGGGAGTCGAAAAGAAAGCGTCCTTAACTGAGATTAAAAAAGCCTACAGAAAACTGGCTCGGAAGTATCATCCTGACCTCAATCCAGGGGATAAGATCACAGAGGCGAAGTTCAAAGATATCCAAGAGGCCTACTCTGTATTGAGCGATCCGAAGAGGAAAAAACAGTACGACCAATTCGGTTTTGTTGGAGATGTCCCCCCTGGTGGCCCAGGCCAGCAGGCCTACACATCTGGCTTCGAGGGATTTGATTTTTCCAGTTTTGGGTCCTCTTCTTTCAGTGATTTCTTCGAGAATATTTTTGGCCAGACAGCTGCCCGAGCCCAACAGAGAACCGAAAGAGGAGAAGATCTCCATTACACCATGAGAGTAAACTTCATGGATGCCATCCAGGGCCTAAAAACAAGAATCCAGCTGACACGGCTGGTTACTTGTTCTGCCTGCCAAGGAAAAGGATACGCATCTCGAGGTGGGGATCAGGTCTGTCCTGTGTGTGGGGGAAGTGGTCAGACAAGCCTTCAGAGAGGCTTCATGAAATTTGCAACCACCTGCCCTTCCTGCGGTGGGACGGGAAGAGCCCCTGGTCAAGAATGTAGCATCTGTCATGGAAGCGGCCTGGTTGCGAAGACAGAACTCATCAGTGTCAGGATTCCAGGAGGTGTTGACACAGGTTCTAAGGTTCGGATAGCTGGCAAAGGAAACGCCGGAAGACGGGGAGGCCCTCCAGGTGATTTGTTTATCACCATTGAAGTCGATTCCCATCCTCTGTTTAAGAGGGAAGGTTCGAATGTTTACGTAAAGCTGCCGATCACGGTGACAGAAGCCACTCTTGGAGCGAAGATTGAAGTTCCCACTCTCTACGGAAAGACAACGATCAAGATACCTCCTGGAACAAAGTCCGGTCAGAAATTCCGGCTGAAAGATAAGGGGGCGCCTAGCCCGGGAAGGAGGACTAAAGGAGACCAATTCGTCGAGGTTTCGATCGTACCGCCTCCGTTCAACGACGAAAGAATCAGGGAATTGATGCGGGAACTGGAAAAAATATCAGGTCAAAAACCAAGAGAAAAAATGGGGACTCATTGAAATGGAAAAGAAAAAAGGACCCAAGAATTATTATCATATAAGCAGTGTCTCCCGGATGTACAACATCCACCCTCAGACACTGCGTTTGTATGAGCGGGAAGGGCTGTTAATGCCCTCCAGGAGCGAGGGAAACACCCGCTGCTATACAGATGAAGATCTAAAACGATTGGAATTTATACTGAGTCTGACGCGAGATTTAGGCGTCAATCTTGCCGGAGTGGAAGTAATCTTGAATATGCGTCAGAAGATGGAGCAAATTGAAGCGGAAGTCAATGAGTTTCTCGAGTACGTTCGCAAGGAATTTTTTGAGGGGAGAGAGGAGGAATTCGAGTTCCGGAAAAAAACCTTGATTCGGATAAGCCCGGCCAAGATCGTAAAAATTGAGAGAGAGGACTAATGAAACGCACAAAAGATGATTATCTTGATTCCAAGAATCTGAAGCTCTACCTGGATCAAATCTCCCACTTCCCGGTGCTCTCTCAAAAAGAAGAGAAAAGATTAGGGACACTCATCCAAAAAGGAGATAAGGAAGCGTTGCGGAATTTAATCGAGGCCAATCTCAGGTTTGTTGTTTCCTACGTGAAGAAGTACAGGGGCATGGGCTTAGGTTTTCCCGATCTGATCAATGAGGGGAATCTAGGGTTAATCGAAGCAGCCAAGAGGTTCGATCCCAAAAGGAATGTCAAGTTCATCTCCTATGCAGTCTGGTGGATAAGACAAGCCATCATTCACGCCTTAACTCAGTATTCGAGGATCTATCATATTCCGCAAAAGCTGTCCGATCAAATATCAGAGATGAAAAGGATATCAGCCAGGCTCAAAAAAGAGCTGGGAAGGGAACCGACAAGAGATGAAATAGCCGAACGTATGGCAATCACTCGGGAAGACGTCGAGGATATGGAACTCATCGAGGAGAAAAACGTCTCTCTGAGCGATAAGTATTATGACGAGGATATAGAAGTGGGAGACAGGATAAAAGATACTCTATCTCCCTCTGTGGAATATCAAATCATAAAGAATTCTATCCAGGACCAGATCAGGCAGCTCTTAGCGGAACTGGATGAAAAAGAAGCACTTGTGCTAAAATTGAGATTCGGGCTAGACGACAACGAGCCCAGGACTCTTCAGGAAATCGGAGATATGTTAGACCTCACGAGAGAAAGAATCAGGCAGATTGAACAGAAAGCTATGAGAAAACTGGCCCGTTCCCATAGACTCCAACAGTTGAGAGGATATCTAAACTAATGGCAGAGACCGTATGTTCTGAATGCCAAGGCACAGGATGGGTGCTTGACGTATCCGAAGACCAGGCCATTGCGAAGCGGTGCCGATGTTTCAAAGAGCAGAAGACAAAGATCCTGTTCGAGCAGGCTCACATCCCGAAGCGGTATGAGAATTGTACGTTTAAAAACTTTGAGATTCATAATGATTCTCACCGTCACGCTCTGAAAATCTCCAAACAGTTTGTCAAGAATTATCCTGTCCAGGAGGTTGGCCTTCTGTTTATTGGCCCCTGTGGTGTTGGCAAAACACATCTTGTTGTTGCTCTCATCCAAGAGCTCATCCAGAAGAAGAATGTTTCCTGCTATTTTTGCGATTTTAGAGAGCTTATAAAAAATATCCAGAGCACTTACACTCCTGATTCTTCAATAAGCGAATCGGATGTGCTCGCTCCTGTATTTCAAAAGAATGTCCTTGTCTTGGATGAGCTGGGAGCCAAGAGGGCCTCAGCCTGGGTGGATGAGACGGTTTTTTACATCATCAACAACAGGTACAATAACAAGAAATTGACAGTTTTCACCTCTAACTTTCTCGATCGTGAGGGAGAGGAGGAGGATAACCACGATTCGTTCTACAAGAAGAGGGATGATTCTCTTGTTGAGAGAATTGGTATCCGCCTCAGGTCCAGGCTATATGAGATGTGCAAAGTTGTCGAGATGGAAGGAGACGACTACCGCAAGAAAATCAAACAAGCCAGCTACCGCTTTTAAAAAGAACATACCATCATTCCCTCTCTTCTTCGTCATTCCTGCGGAGGCAGGAATCTAGTAATAAAATAAATCTTCGTAAGGATATACTCGCGATTTCCCCTTTTATCTTCACGTTGATATTCTCCCTGAATTCTGCTAAATTAGGATCAACCTGCTCCTCGGTAGCTCAATCGGCAGAGCGGGTGGCTGTTAACCACTAGGTTGTAG
>CAYFXE010000028.1:0-37167 GCA_964347035.1 uncultured Eubacteriales bacterium
GATTTTCAGTCTCTCGCTCTACCGACTGAGCTACCTCGCCAGGTGATTATTCTTTTTTATTATATTAATTATAATAAATTACAATTTCTATTTTTTATATCTTGAATAAAATAAGACTTTAATTTTGTTTTCAGACGTGAAAAAACATCCAATACTTTTTGAGAAAAGGAACTGAAAATTTTTCTGTAGATATCTAATTCAGTTGTCATCTGCCCTAAAAAAATATCTCATCTTTTCTTTAAAGTCAATCCTCTTTCTTCATCTTATTCTCCGGGGCCTCCATCGCCATTTTCATGCGACCAAAATCAGCGTGAAGATATTTCAACGTCGTCTCCACTTGGCTGTAGCCAAGAACCTTCATGATATCTGCCAGGCAACGCTCTTTCCTATCGCCTCTGAAACCATGATCGTTGATACTGTCAATGGAGTCAGACTTTGAAAAATTGAGTACTCCTGTAGATCAGAAAAAAGATTTTTGCAACAGCTGTTAACTCAAATTTTCAAAGTCTGACCCCGATCTTGACTAATCCTGGAGCTCATGTTACGTTCAATTTCAGATGAAGATTGCCGCTCTCCTTCCTCACGTTGAGATATTTGGGGGCGTGAGGCGATATATCGAAATCGGTAACGCCCTCTCTCGCCGAGGCCATGAATTCGTGCTTTTTCATCCTACGGGGACCCCCCCAGAATGGCTGACCTTCAACGGTCGGACAGAGTCTTTCTCATCCCTGACGAAGGAGACCTTTGATTTCGGCCTCTGCAGCGAGTATTCCATTTTATCCCAGTTTGAGCGACTCAATGCCCGAACCAAGTATTTCTATTTCTTACTGGAAGGGCACAAAAGAGAAAAAGAGGTCATCCGGCAGGGCTACTTTTTTCTCGGAAATTCTGAAGGCATGTGCCGCCGGATTGAGAAAAAATACAGGGTGAGTTGTCTTAGAGCTACGGGTGGGGTGAACACCGAGATTTTTTATCCACTAGAGAAAGAAAAGAGGACAAAAGAATTTCGGATACTCTGTTATGGGAGGCTTTATCGGAAGAGAAAGGGCATCCACCAGGTGATTCGGGCGGTCGAGAAACTTTACAGGAGGTTTTCCTATCTAAAGCTTCTCCTCTTCGACAGTCTTGTAGGAAGGGAAAAACAGGATCCTCGTCAGATCGTCCAGACCAGGGTGCCTCATGAATTTTATCTCAATTTGCCTCAATCTAAGATGGCCTGGCTGTACTCTCAGGCCGATGTATTTGTCAGTGCTGAGAGGAGGGCGGGGTGGTCAAACACAACAGCCGAAGCCATGGCCTGTCGAATACCCGTGGTCTGCACACCGAGTGGTACCAGGGATTTTGCTTTTCATGAGCGGACAGCTCTGGTGGCTCCTTTTCCCCTCTCTGTCTTTCTATATTATCAGCTGAAGAAGCTTATCCAGGATGACGAGCTCCGACAACGCCTGGCTCTGGAAGGCTACAGGGGAATCCTGGCTTTTACCTGGAGTGCCTTGGCTGAAAGATTAGAGGATATATTTAAAAGAAGATCTAATCAGTGAGTCAGTGACTCAGTCACTCCGGCTCTTCTTTAATCAAAAAAAAATGACGCTTTCTGAGTTACTGGGTAAATGAGTTTCGGGTGGTTAAATTGAAATAGGAGAGGGGTTGTGATATTCTTTTCCAATAGAGGAATTAGCCACATGCAAGAGAATGAAATTAAAGAAGTTTTGCTGAAGGAAAATGAAGAATTCAAGAAAGCATTCCGGCAGCACCAAGGATTTGAAAAGAAAATCGAGGCATTCAAGAAGAGAGGCTTTCTCTCTGAAGCGGAGAAGCTCAAGGTGAAAGAACTGAAGAAAAAAAAGCTCGTTCTCAAAGATAAGATGTATTATCTGATGACAGAATACAGGAAATCTCTCCGGTAATTCGTTTGTCATGAAAGTTAAGAAAAAGATCAGATTGGCCTTAGTGGGAACAGATTCTCTGTGCGGTAAAGAAATGAAGGATGTTCTAAACGCTAATAGACTGTTTTTTGACAGCATAGATTTCTTCGACACCGATGTGAAAGAAGAATACAGCAAGCTTACTGAATTTCGAGGAGAGCCAAAAGTCATCCACCATATCAAGAGAGATTCTCTACTCGATTCAGACCTAGTCTTCTTAGCCGCAGATCATGAGACAAACAGAGAGTTCGGAAGTTTCGCCGAGAAACAAGACTTTCAAGCGATCGATCTCAGCGGGACGTTTAATACCGAGAAAGAGATTCCCATCGTGGTGGCTGGGATCAATGACAGGTCTATTCTCAGAGAAAAACCAGGAATCGTGGCCAATCCCCATCCTGTGACGATCATGCTTTCCCATGTCTTTGATGCGATCCACCGAGAGTTTAAATTAGAGAAAGCCGTCACGTTCGTCCTGCAGCCTGTTTCTGCTTTCGATAAGTCCGGTATCGAAGAACTGGCCAGCCAAAGCTTTGCTATCTTAAACAGTTCGGCCCTTACCAAGAAGGTCTTCAAAGCCCAGATCGCCTTCAACCTCCTCTCCCATACAGAATCACTGGACGAAGATGGCTTTGACACGGTTGAGAAGCAAGTCATGTCCGAGGTCAAGAGGGTTCTAGGAATTAAGGAATTGCCTCTCACCCTATCCATCATCCAAGCTCCTGTGTTTCACACCTATTCCATCATGATCTATCTTGAGCTCAAAAAGAGAGTAAACCTCCAAGCGATGAAAAATCTCTTCAAAGGATCACCCTATTTCAAATTGGCTTCTCCGACTCTTTCCTCCCTGGCCTCTTGTGTTTCGGTTGCAGGTAAGGATGAAATTTACATCGGTCAGATTAAGAAGGTTAATACACTCCCCAACAGTTTCTGGCTCTGGGCTGTTGCGGATAATTTGACCCGGGGATCTGCCTTGAATGCCTTCGAGATTGCCGAGCAGATTTTATCGGCTCGAAGGGCTTAGGGAATGAAAGAAATACTCCAGCTGCTCAAGCTCACCCTCCAAGAGAAAAAGATTCTTATCCTTTCCTTTGTCTTTACCATAGTCGTCTCCTTTTTTACCTATATCTTTGTGAACCTGGTACAACCCATTATCGACGAAATGCTTCAACTAGCGCCTCAATCTGTTTCTGGAAAGACGAGTCTGCTGGCCTTCGTCTTCAAGACATTGCAGGTGACGAAAGAGCAACTCATGTGGCTCATCCCTCTTATCCTCGTCATCGTGATTTTCGGGAAGGGGCTGTTCACATTCCTCTCCTCCTATTTTATGAAATCCGTCGGGCATAAAGTCGTCAGAAAAGTGAGGAATGATCTTTATGAACACCTGGTATACCAGTCCACGAATTTCTTCGATCGCAAGCCCACGGGCGAGTTGATGTCGCGTTTGACAAGCGATGTGGATAAATTACAACAGGCTGTCTCGGGCAGCATGGGAGATTTAATCCAAGAAATCTTCATCCTGTTTGCCCTTGTCATCTATATCTTTGTCACAGATTGGCGGTTGGCTCTGGCCTCTTTTGTCATAACGCCCCTGGCCGTGATTCCCCTGGTCGCCTTCAGCCGACAGCTCAAGAAAAAGGGCAAGCTGAATCAAATCAGGATGTCCGAAATATACAATCTTCTTCATGAAAGCATAACCGGGAACAAGATCGTCAAGGCCTTCACCATGGAGAAGTTCGAGATCAGAAAGTTCTTCCAGGCCACCCTCAACTACTTCAAAACAAGCCTCAAACTGGCCTGGATCGGGAGCCTTTCGTCGCCGTTCATGGAGTTTATGGGCGGAGTCGTTGGAGCGTTCATCCTCGTGGTCGGGACCACGAGGATTGCTCAAGGATACATTAGCCCAGGGGATTTTGGCTCCTTTGTCATGGCCATCTTCATGATGTACACGCCTATCAAGAGGTTAAGCCGAGCCAACAACACAATCCAGCAGGGTGTCGCCTGTTATGAAAGGATTAAAGAGATTCTGGAGGATACTCCTCAGATCCAGGACCATCCCTTTGCTTTTCCGCTTCCTCCTATCAAAGGAAGGGTTAATTTCGAAAACGTCTCCTTCAGCTATAACGAGGCACGGCCTGTCCTACATGGCGTCAATTTTGAGGCCAAGGCTTGTAAAACCATGGCTCTCGTCGGGCTAAGCGGCGCAGGCAAGACCACCATCATAAATCTCATTTCCCGTTTTTACGACCCAACTTCAGGAAGAATCACCATTGATGATATCGATATCCGACAGGTCAACCTGGACTCTCTGCGGTCTCAGATCGGCCTGGTGACCCAGGAGCTCATCCTGTTCAACGACACTGTCCGTAACAACATTGCTTATGGGCTGGAAGATATTCCACTCGAGAAGATCAAACGAGCCGCCAAAGCGGCCAAGGCTCATGATTTTATCGAACAGCTTCCTCTGGGATATGAGACACGGATCGGAGAAAAAGGGGCTCTGCTCTCCAGCGGACAGAGACAGCGATTAGCGATTGCTCGAGCTTTGCTCAAGGACCCCCCGATTCTCATCCTCGATGAGGCCACATCTGCTCTGGATTCGGAGTCAGAGAGGCTCATCCAGGTGGCTGTGGCTAACCTGATGAAGAATAGAACGACATTCGTCATCGCTCACCGCCTCTCCACAATCCGAAACGCGGATACAATCCTGGTGGTGGATAAAGGCCGGATTGCCGAAATCGGCTCGCACGAGCAGCTGTGTCAGAAAAACGGCATCTACAAAAAGCTGTATGATCTTCAGTTTCCTGAAGAGAAGGAGGAGATGCTTTGATCCAGAGTATGACTGGTTATGCGGAGAGGAAGATCGGATATCAACATCTTTCCGCTAAAATGAGTATCAAAACTCTCAATCATCGCTTCCTCGACTGGCACTATAGGGGCACTCAGATAGGAAGCATCGAGAATAAGCTCAGAACAATCTGCCAGAAAAAGCTTTACAGGGGAAGGGTAGAGGTCTCTTTAGAGCTACACTTTCTGGACCCCTCGAGGTGGGAGGTTTCGTTCAACGAGGATCTATTGAAAAGAATACTCTCCTCCCTCGGGAGAATTCACTCGGAGAAAGAAAGCTCGTTCACCTTTTCGATCGATAATATCTTCTCTATCCCTCATGCGGTGGAGATAAAAAGGAAGGATCTCACCAGGGAAGAGGTGTCATTCTTAGAAAGACATTTTGAGATGACGCTCGGGGATCTTATAAAGTCTCGGCTAAGAGAAGGTCGCCAACTCAAACGGGCAATTCAAGCCTGTGTTCGACGGATCAACCAGGTCATAAGAAGGCTGGATAGGCAAGCCAGAAGACATCCCTTAACCATACGGAAGAAATTAGAACAGAGATTAAAAGAGCTCAAATCTGAGGCCGCGCTTTCAGAAGAGAGAATTGCCGAGGAAACCGCCTACCTCGCTCAGCGGTACGATTTGACCGAAGAGGTCACGCGGCTCAAGTACCATTTGAATCATCTAGAGGAGCTCCTCACTCTCGAGACAAAGGAAGCTGTAGGCAAGAAACTTGATTTCGTCGCTCAGGAGTTATTCAGGGAGACGAATACTATAAATTCCAAAGCCCAAGATATTGAAATCATTAAAGAGAGCCTAACCATCAAGAGTGAAATCGAAAGCATCAGACAGCAGGTCCAGAATATCGAGTAAAATCCAAGAAATGCGAAAGAGAGGGGATAGATGCTTTTTGTGATCAGCGGTCCTTCTGGTTGCGGGAAATCTACGCTCGTTAAAAGGGCTATGTCAGAAATGAACAACGTGGATTTCTCTATCTCCCATACGACGCGTAAGAAGCGCAGGTTTGAACAGGACAAGAAGGATTATTATTTTGTCTCTAAAGCCGAATTCGAAGAGATGATCGAGACAGATAGATTCGCGGAATGGGCTAAAGTTCACGGACATTATTACGGAACATCAAAAAGAGAAATCGAGACTAAGGGGGCAAAAAAGGATCTTCTTCTGGATATCGATGTTCAGGGAGCTCGACAGATAAAGGAAAAGTACAAGAAAGCCATCTTCGTGTTCATCCTGCCACCTGTCTATAAAGAACTCAAGGCAAGGCTGGAGAAAAGAGGAGATGAATCGCTGGGGGCAATCGGGAAAAGGCTCGAGACGGCCAAAAAAGAAATCAGGTCTTATCCTGAGTTCGATTATATCGTGATTAACGACTCTCTAAAAAAAGCCATCAAAGAGCTGGTTTCGGTCATCTTGAGCACGAGATGCAAACTCGATGTGCGTCAAAAGGATATTCTACCCATCCTCAGGAGTTTTATCGAAGATTGAAGGAGAATAAGTTGGGGAAAGTCATTTTAGGAGTTAGCTCTTCTATCAGTATCTACAAATCGTGCGAGATCATTCGCCTGTTCCAGAAAGAGAATCATCCAGTTCAGGTTATCATGACCAAAAATGCTTCCCGAATGATCTCCCCGTTGCTTTTCTCAGCCCTATCCGGTCAAAAGGTCTTCATCGATGCTTTGGGGGATGATCGATCCGAGACCATCGATCATGTCGCTCTGACCGAAGACGCCGATCTTCTCTGTGTAGCTCCAGCCACGGCCAACATCATCGGAAAATTCGCCTCTGGAGTGGCCGATGATTTCTTGTCTACATTCTTCAATGCCGTCCACTGTCCAGTGCTTGTGGCTCCTGCTATGAATCAGGAGATGTACCTTCATCGTCAAACCCAACAGAACATCCGAAAACTCAAAGAGAGTGGCGTTAGATTCGTAGAGCCTGAAAAGGGATATTTGGCCTGCCGGGATGAGGGATGGGGGAGGTTGGCTTCTGTAGAGAAAATAGTAAAAGAAGGACTGAGGTTGATCAAGAAGACAAAGAGTCTCAAAGGCAAAAAGGTACTGGTGACTGCTGGGCCGACGCGCGAATTCCTCGACTCGGTCCGGTATCTGACCAACCGGTCTTCAGGCAAGATGGGGTATGAGCTGGCAGAAGAGGCGTGGAGGCGAGGTGCTTCGGTGGTGCTTGTTTCTGGACCAACCCATATTTTCCCGCCTCCAGGAGTCGACTTTAAGCGAGTAGAGACGGCAGAAGAGATGGACAAGGAGGTGAGCCGTCATTTCGCCTCAGCGGATATCTTGATCATGGCCGCGGCGGTATCGGATTTTAAGTTTGCGGAGACCGCAGCAAGAAAGGTTAAAAAGAAAGACTTGGGAAAGAGCATAGATCTTGTCCAGACAAAAGACATCTTAAAAGGCCTAGCAAAGAAAAAAGCAGGAAAGATTCTTGTTGGTTTCGCCGCTGAAACAGAAAACATCGTGAAGAATGCTCGAAGAAAACTCAGAGAGAAGAACCTTGATTTGATTGTTGCTAACAATGTTTCGGAGGAAGGAGTTGGCTTTGAGTCCGATTATAACCAGGTGAGCCTTGTTTCGCTTGAAGGAAAGTCGATCCAGACCGGGAAGAGAAGCAAGCTGGAGATAAGCAGAATCATTCTCGATAAAGTTGAGGAGATCATTGGAAAAAGAGGCTGAAAAACTCATCTCCGATCTTGAGGAACGAGTCAAACTTTTCTCGCAACTAGGAGTTGAATTTATATCATCCCGGGTGTGCTCGGATGATTCCTCTTATCAATCGTTGAGGAATAGAATTCTAGAATGTCAAAAATGCCCTCTCTCTCGAGAACGGATAAAAGCTGTGCCTGGAGAGGGGAATCTCGAGGCTGAGCTTATGTTCGTCGGTGAGGCTCCCGGTCGCGATGAAGACATACAAGGAAAACCTTTTGTAGGAAAAGCCGGTCAACTTCTCACCAAGATCATCCAGGCCATGAGTCTTCAAAGGGAAGAGGTCTACATCACCAACGTGGTGAAATGTCGGCCACCGAACAATAGAACCCCTCAAAAACCAGAGATTGAAGAGTGTCAAGTTTACCTCATCGAACAGATCAAGATGATCAGCCCGCGGGTGATCGTCACCTTAGGAAGGGTCGCCACTGATTTTTTTATCAAAAGTCGGTTGAGCATGACCTCTTTGAGAGGGGAATTTCACGATTTTGGCTCGATCCAGATCATGCCCACCTTCCATCCTTCCTATATCATCCGGAATGAAAATAACAGAGCGATAAAGAAGATGGTTTGGGAGGATATGAAAAAAGTCATGGCCTTCTTGGGCAAAAAATGACCCTGTATGCCGAAGTCATCCTCTCTCTTCCTTTCGATCACATGTTCACTTACAGAATTCCCCCCTCTCTGCAAGACAAGGCAAAAATAGGATCGAGAGCACTTGTTCCTTTCAAAGAGCGAACACTTACCGGATTTATCGTCAACTTCAGACGAAGAAAGCCGAGCAAAGGACTTGAACTTCGAGATATTCTTGAGATCTTGGATGAGGATCCGGTTTTTTCTTCCTCTTTTCTCTCCTATACCCGAAAGCTAAGCTCCTACCATCATTCCTCCTGGGGAGAAATCCTTCAAGCTTCACTCCCTCCTTCTCTTCTTCTAAAAACAGAAACGAGGGTTTCGCTCAGAGAGGAAGGGAAGAGAGCTCTCGAACAAGAGGATTTGAGCAAGGATGATAAGAAAGTTTTGTCCATACTCCAGAAAAAAGAATATAGTGTTTTCTTCATAAGGAGAAAATTGAAGATCAAAAATCTCTCTTTCTTGCTCCGGCGATTGGAAAGGAAAGGCTTTATTCATATTCAGAAAACTGTCAAACAGGGAAAGATCAGAAAAGAACCAAAGCGGATGAAGGAGCCCAAACAGCTCGAAATCGATTTTTCCATGGATCGAGCTTCCCGACATGCGGCCGATATGATGGCCCAGAAAATGAAGGAAGATCGGTTTTCGCCTTTTTTACTCCACTCCTCTCGAGAAAAGAGACAGGCCGTCTATTTCCATTTTATCAGGAAATGTCTGGAGAAGAAGAAGCGAGTTCTGTTTCTCGTTCCCGAAATCTCTCTGACGGAGGATTTTATCGGAAAATTCGAGAGGAGACTGGGAAAAAAAGTGGCTTGTCTTCATAGTCGATTGTCCGAGAAGAGGAGAGTCTCTGAGTGGGAAAGGATAAAAGAGAGTGAGGTGGATGTGATCATCGGGCCGCGTTCTGCCCTTTTCTCACCGATCGAAATGACTGGCCTGGTTATCGTTGATGAAGAACATGATGAATCCTATTATCAGCTGGAGTCACCCTCCTACGATGCCAGAAGGGGGGCTTGGCTTAAAGCCCAAGAAGAGGAGTGTGTTCTGATCTATGGCTCAGCGACTCCTTCGGTTGAGATGTTTTATCGGGCAAAAAAGGGAGGCTATCTTCAGAGTGTCAGGGAGAGGACTGGAAAGATAAGAGTTGAGGTGTTGGATGATCGGAAGTCAAGAGGGATCATACCCTCGAGGATGAGGGAGGGAATCGAGGAGAGATTGAGGAAGAAGGAGCCTGTTTTGATTTTTATCAATCGACGGGGGTATGCCTCCTTTCTCTACTGCTCTCGGTGTAATTTTATCCCGCGCTGTCCCCGATGTGACATCTCTTTAACCTATCATAAGAGAGAGGATAAACTCGTTTGTCACTATTGTGATTATTCCTCGTCGAGGATCGACGAGTGTACTCGATGTGGGTCGAAGATAATCCGTAGAAGAGGTCCTGGGATCGAAGTCATCGAGGAAGAGTTAAAAGTGAGCTTCCCGCAGAGCCGCGTCGTCTGTTTTGACAAGGACGTAGCCAGGACCAAGACAGACCAGGAGAGGATTCTGAAGGCATATTCTAGAGGCAAGATCGATATTTTGATCGGAACTCAACTTCTCGCTCGTCAGATGGATTTGTCTCCGGCTTCTTTGGTTGCGATTCTTTATCCGGAAATAACGCTATCCCTCTCTGATTTTAGAGCCACCCATAAGACCTATCATAATTTGAGGCAAATGATGAGTTTCGTTAACAACGAGAAGGGAGAAGTTCTGATTCAAACATCTTTTCCCCTACATTTCTCCATTCTCTCTGCGGTTGACGATGATTACCTCTCGTTTTACAACCAAGAGATTAAATTTCGCCGCCTCATGAATTATCCCCCTTTCTGTACTATGGGAGAAATCCTGTTTCTAGGAGAAAACTTAAAGACATTAGCCAAGAAATCGAGAGAATTTTTTTCCCGAGTCAAGAGTCGAGCCGAGGAAGTCGAGGTCCTTGGGCCAGCCCTTGCTTCTGGCCCTAGGTTGAGAGGGAGAAAAGGAATTCAGCTGATCCTGAAGGCCAAGCGAAGGAAGCGGTTGGATGATGTGATCAGGAAGTTTCTCCAGCCCCTCAAGGTCAGAAAGTCAGTCTGGATCTATAATTAAATTTGTCCTTATTTTATTGTAGCACGATGAGCTGAATCTGGACTGTCGCCGTAACAAATCCTTCAGAGCCTGTTGTTGCGGCTTGGGCTTGGACCGTTATGAGCTGATCCGCGGCGAGTTCGGCCGTGGTCGGCCCATAATAATTAAGAGTAACGATTCCCAGCGAGTTAGTAGAGGCTGTAATGGTTTTGTAGCCGTTCGCGAACTCTCCGAGTCCGTCAGGGAGAGGGAAGATGATGTTTCTGTTGCCTATGGCCGTGTTGCCCTGCTTTAGGTTGGCCGTAATCAGCGAGATCGGTCTTTCTGTCGTGACCATGAGGACATTGGGGTCAGCAGTGAGCTCCAGGGTGAGAGCTGGGGCTGCCAGGATGAGCTCGATATCCACGGTGGCGGTTACAGGAGTTGAGGTGTCTGTTGATGCCTGAGCTGTAATGGTGACCGTTTCATCTTGGGTAATTTCGTGCTTGGTCGGTCCGACATAGGTGACAGTAGCGATGCCTTCAGAGTTCGTCCTGACTAAGGCACTTGTTAAGCCGTTGGAGAATTCACCCGAGCCTGTCGTTATGGTAAAGAAGATATTTTCATCAGCGAGAGGTGAGTTTCCTTCTTTGAAGACAGCGCTTACATGCGATGTGGGATTATCATCGTCTACCCACAAGATGTTCGGATTAGCCGTGAGTTCTAAGCTGAGATCTGCCGCATCTCGAACAAGCTGAATCTGAGCTGTAGTGGTGACAAAGCTTCCTGAGGCTGCAACCTGAGCTTGGATGGTGACAACCTCGTCAGCGGTGATATCGTCTTCTGTTGGGCTGCGGTATTCTACCGTAGCAATACCGAACTCGTTTGTATCGGCGAAAATATTATCTTTATCATTCGTGAACGTTCCAGATCCCGAAGAGATAGTGAAGACGACTCTTCTATCTGGAAGAGGCATGGTGCCTTTCTTAACATAGGCCTTCAGGATTGAGGAGCCTGGTTCACTCGAGACCACGAGTACATTAGGTTCGGCGAAAAGTTCGATACTCACGTCCTTTGATTCGCGAACTACACTAATAGGGGCCGAGGTTGAGGGAGCACCTGCTTGTCCGGGAAGCCAGGCTTTGATGTAAACGGTCGTATCCGCCGTGATCTCCTGAGATATAGGACCGAAATAATCGACTCTGGCCACACCGTTCTTGTTTGTCGTTTTTTCGATGACAGCTTTGGAACCTTCGAAGTAACCCAGGCTAAGTTGGGCCCCAGCGGCATCGGTGATTTCGAACAGAATAGGTTCCTTTACAAGGTACCCTCCACCAGTGTGCATGACAGTGGCTTTTATAGTCGAGATCTCACGGTAGGTATCGGCGATCAATACACTGGGACTTGCCACTAACTCGATCATGATTTGTTCAGCATCTTGCACAACCTTGATTGGAGTCAGGTCAGTGATGAACTCTTTCCCATCCCAGGAGACACTGGCGAATATATACACAAAGATTGTGTCAAGCAGTTCTTCTCCGAGGGGCCCATGGTAGATTATTTTTGCTTCTCCATTCTCGTTCGTTGTCCTAGAAGCGACGGATGTGTTTCCCTCAAAATGACCGAGGTAAAGCTTGTTTCCAGATTCATCCCGTATTTCAAAATGGACAGTCTTCCCAGCAACAGGACTGTTATTATATTTCTGTAAACTGGCTGTGATGGTGGTTGATTCTCTATTGGCGCCAGCCGCGATAACATTGGGGCTTGCCGATAACTTGAGGACGATTGACAGTGTGGATGGCCCAAATGGTGTAAGTTCGTCTGTTTGCTTTCTTTTGCAGACAGGAAAAATGACAAAACTCAGGACCAAACCTAGAGTTATTAATAATTTAAATTTCGACGTCTTCATTGTTCTCACCCTTATGGATCAATAAAGTTGGCAAAGGTTATGGTCAAGTAGCCGGTGGCCTTGACCTTGTTGTTTGCTAGATCATGCCCAAAAAACTCGACTTTGGCGGTCACTGTTATAGCCACTTCCTCTGTTCCATCCCTCAGCTCGATGAGCGGAGATTCAAGCTTGGCGACTTCTCTAACGATAATGAAGGGCACTTGCACTGAAGTATCAATAGCCACAAGTGCTGAGAGAGAACCGGTAAAGGCATAAGGGACATGGACGCCTTCGATGTTATTCCCATCGGTGCGGAAATACTGAACAGAGTACTGTGTCACCTGAATATCATTATATTGTGAAGGGGTTACTTCAGTGTTGGGATCCATGAGTTTTGCGGTAAAGGTGACAGCAGCAGTATCGCCCGTCACATAAGGCTCTCCTGTATCTTTGTTAATTCTAACGACATCGGATTGGAGGAAGTTCACATCGTTTTCCTCGATATCCGTTCCGGTCAAGTTCACGATTATAAGAAGAGAGCTGGATTGCGTATCGTCAGCGATGGGATTACAGGAAATAAGAAAGTATAGAGCCGTTAGGATAATCGTCATTTTTAGTACATTTTTAAACTTTTTCATTTTTCGCACCCTATTATTTGATTATTCTGGGAGTGATAAAAATGAGTAGTTCCCGATTTTGTTTCGTTCGAGCAAAAGACTTGAAGAGATTTCCCAGAATCGGGATTTTATGGAAAAAGGGAACTCTTTCCCTGGTAATGGAATCTTCTGTTCTGTATATGCCTCCGATGACAGTCGTTCCGCCATCTGAAACCATGACCGTGGTCTTGGCGCTTTGGGTGATGATCGGAGGGATTCCGTTGACGAGATTGGCAAAGTCAGCGGCGTTGTTTCTAATCTCGATGTACATGATGATTGTTCCCTCAGCCGTGATTTGAGGTGTAGCCCTGAGTTCCAGGGCGGCATTGACGTATTGGGTGGTCACTGTGAAATTGGCCACTGTCTGGACCGGAATCTGTCTTCCTTGAAGGATTTCTGCTTCTTGGTTGTTTTGGGTTGTCACTTGCGGGGCAGAAATGATGCGGCCTTCACCAGATGTTTCCAAGGCGGATATAGCCATATCCAGTCGAAAAGTATCCAGGATATTGGCAAAGGAAAGGCCGATTGCAGAAGAGAAGGCAGGTGCGGGCAAATTGATGGCATACCCACCCAACGGGCCTCCGATCCCTTTGGTCACAATACCCTCGGGGATAAGGGCTCCATCCACCAGAACCTTATTCGGAAACTCGAGCGATGTCTGATTACCGAAGAATGGATCTGCAATCCCTTTAAAACCCCATTGAATCCCCAGATTGCGGACAAAGTTAGATGTGGCCTCCACGATTCTGGCCTCGATCGAAACCTGGGGAGTGGCTGTATCGAAAACCAAAATGAGCTTCTCGATGAGCTCTATTCTGTCTTTTACGTCGGAGACGATCAACGTGTTTGTTCGGCTATCGATTATGATTTCTCCTCTCTCAGAAAGTTTGTTCCTGAGTAAACCTTGTACTTCCTCAGCTCTTGAATAAGAGAGGGTAAATGTTCTGACTACGACGGGTCCGGCCAATTCTTTGCTCTCGGCCAGTCTTCTTTGTTGTTCATCCTCTTGAGTCAAAATATTGATAGGCGCAATCCTGAGGATGTTGCCCTCGAGTGATTTTCCCATCTTGTTAATTTTAAGGATAACATCAAGAGCTTGATCCCAGGGTACATCCTTTAGGTCAACAGTGACTGTCCCTCTCACTTCTGGATCAAAGACGACGTTCAAACCTGCGAAATCTCCAAGATAGAGAATAACATCGCGCAGGTCCGCATCCTTAAACTTACAGCTCAGGATATCGCCCGAATATGTCTCTTCAGGTTCGGCGAGGGTTTGAGGCTGGAACTGTTCTTGACGGAGTTTTTCTTGCTCAGAGCCTTCCCCGTCGCTGGCGGCAGGGGGAGATTTGGGGGGACTCGCTGCAGGAGGGGGTGGATTGACCTTCTCTTTTTGCGGAGAAGGAGTCGGTTCCTGTTTGGTTATCTCAGGTTCTTTTTCGGATTCATCCTCGGCCTTTGTGTCGTCTTTCGGATCTGTTTGGGGTGGGTCTGCTTCTTGAGGTTGTTTAACCGGTTCCTGTTTGATTTCCTCCTGTTCTTCCTCGGTCTTGTCGGGAGCTTGAGTTATTTCCTCTGATGGAGAAGAGATAGGATCCTCTAACTTAGGTAACGGCGGAGCAGAAGGAAGGAGGGTCTTTTCAGGAGCCGTCTTGAAAAAGGTTACGGACACACTATTTTTTCCTGTTTCCAATGTATAGAATTTGGGTTCGGAGAGATCAAAGACTATACGGGTGATCGTGTAGGGATTTGCGAGTTGAAACTGAGATGCTCTCACTCTTTGAACTCCGAGTTTTTCTACTGAGTGGAGAGAGTAAGGCTCAGTAAAGATCGTGTTAAAGAGGTCGACCACTAAACGCAACGGATTATCGAGGGCAAACACTTGAGAAACAACTTTACCGGTGAGGTCGGCCTTTATGTCGATGCGGTCACTTTTTTCTGAAATAGCGATATTTTTGAGGAACACTCTCCTCTCAGATCTCCTTTCAAGCTCTTGGATTTTTTCGTTCTCCAAAGAATAATGGTTGAGTTTTTTCTGAATGTTATTCAGCTCGACGACTGTTTGGTTTCCGTTGGATCGGATGCAATACGGGACTTTTTCTTTAAGGCGAACAGAAAGACGAGTTGTGTTTGACTCCTCGTCCTCCAGGCTAATATCCTCTATCAAGGGAGATTTTTCCTTTGCAGTCAAGGATTTAGGTACTATTTGGACTCTGTCCAATTCAAGGACGAGAGTTGAAGGTGATTCTGGGGAGAAATACGACCGAGGAGAAGGAAGAGGAGAGTTGGATTCAATAAGGATTTTTGTATTCAGGTTTCCGTTAAGGACGGAGATTTTATTTATGTTGATTAAAGCCTCATCTTCGTAGGCATACCCGCTTATCAATAAAAGGAGGAAACAAAAAAGCGTAAAGATTTGCCAGATATTATTCTTTTTCATGCTATCGCTCCTCTGGTTTTATTTCTTTGATGATATCTTTTGGTCTCCTTAAGGGAATGCCTCTTTCTTCCGTCATGCGGAAGACCACCATGGAGGCCTCGATGGACAGAACAAAACCGTCAGCAAACTTCTGGCCAACTTTGATGTTATACGGAAATCCCTGAGGCCCGTTGACGATGGCAGTATATTTTCCTCTGGCTTTGACGATACCGATGAGGCTGACATCATTGATGTACATTTGGGCTATCCCCCTCACTATGGGTTTCTCACTTACATCCCGGCCAGCGATCAGGTTTCGGAAAGGATCTCTTCTTCCTCTTGGATTATAAGGGGGGTGAACCTGCTCTACCGATTCAGTACTCACTGTTTCGTCTGTTTCTTTTTTCTCTTCTTGGGAGAAAAGAGGGAAGGTGCCTATAGCGATTAAACCGATACAAAGAAGAAAAATTCCTATCTTTTTCATTTCTTCCCCCCTGATTCTTTGTTTTCTTTCTCTGTAGTGATTTCCTCTTCACGAAAGATATAGGTTTTAGCTGTAAACTTGGCGGATATGGTGGCGCCCTGAGTCTGCCTGTCGAGAGCCTGGATGCTGAAATCTTCGACATTGAAGATGCGGGAAAAGAGTCTGAGTCGGTCGAAGAACAGGCCCAGATTGTGATAGCTCCCTGTGATTTCGATAGGGATTGGCCATTCCGAATAAAATTCCTTTAGGACCTCGCCCTGGGGAGCAAAATTGATGACGTTGAGACGTGAATCATTTGCCAACTGCTGGATTCTTCTGAGTATTGTCGATATCTCTCTCTTTTTAGGAATGATCGCCTCCAGATCTTTCAGCAGGAGGTCCATTTGCTTGATCTCGGCCTCGATCTTATCGAGTTCCTGTTTCTTAACCCGTAATTGCGCAACTTCATCTTCGATTTGAATCCTTTCATTCTTTATGTTTTTCAGCTCATCGTTTTTTCCTCTGTAGAAGAACATGTAGAAGAATCCAAAGATGATGAGAGCCAATGCTAAATATCCATACCAAGGCCAGTTTTTCATTGTCTTTCCTTTCGGGCGGATTCTTCGGGAGGCAATACATCTAAGGGTAAAGCATACTGCGCTGTCAACGTAAACTCTAAGTACTGGGTGTTTCTCTCTGATTTCTGAGTCGAAGAGATGAGATTCAACTCCGTAAAATAAGGGCTGTTTTCCAAGTTGAAGATATAATCGGCAATTAGACTATTTGACAGAGCTCTTCCCTTTATCTCCAGTAATTGCTCTTCGTACTTTGTCTCGATAAGCCAAACCCACTCGGGGATGTGCTTGCTGAGCTCGTCCATGATTCTAACCGCGATGGGTTGTTGGGCCTTAAGGTAGTTGATAAGACCGATCTTTCTCTCAAGTGTTTGCTTCTGTTCCTCTAACTGTTCTAGCTTTTGTGTCACATATTCAAGACTCCTCTTTTTTTCCTGAGCCGCTTGTAGAAGATTTTTCTCTCTATTAATAGAATTTCTCTGAGTCAGATAGAGGGCGGCTATGGCAATGATGGAAACGAGAAAAATGAGATAGGAAAATGGGATTTTTCTTTCCTTTTTAATTTTTGTTGTGCGGATGGCCTTTGTTTCTTTTAATTCTTTCTTTTCCGGTTTTAAAAGATTGACTCTGATCATGGCTTATTTCTCTATTTTTCGTGTTGCTAATCCCGTGGCCACCCCAAACAGAGCAGCCAACTCTTGGTTAAACATAGGGTCAAATCTCTTTTCGTCAAGGTAGATTTTCTGGAAAGGATTGAAAATTTCTGTTTTTATGTTGAATTTTCTTTCAAAATAAAGAGCAAAGTCTTTCAACTTAGAGAGACCTCCGCTTAGGAATATTTGCTCGATTTTTCTTTCTTGCTTTTCACCGGCTTCGTAGAACGTGAACGTTTTTTCAATTTCCTCGAGGAGATTCTCGATGTTCGTGTGAAGGGAAGTGTCCAGCTGCTCTTTGGAGATGTTTTGGAGCGGAAGGCCTTTTATAGCCTTCTCGGCATCGTCAAAATTAATGTTTAAATCCTTGCTCAGGTTTTCAGCAAAAAAGTATCCTCCCAAGGACAGATCACGGAATAACTGAGGGATGCCTTTTTCTATGATAATGAGGTTTGTGATGTTCGCGCCTATGTTTATGATGACCACAGTTTTTTCTCTAAGAATTTCCGGATAGTTTATCTCCATGGAATTCTGAAGTGCAAAAACGTCTACTTCGATGGCTTCCAAATTCTTGCGGGCTTGGTGGACAACGTTGCTGTAGTTGGAAATCTTATCTTTCTTAGCTGCGACCAGTAAGATATCCAAGTTCTTTTCCGTGGATTCAGGCGATGATTTCAGGATGGCATAATCTACATTCGTCTCTTCGTAGGGATAAGGTATATTATGCTTAGCTTCCCAGATAATGGACTCAGCCAATTCTTCTGTTTCCATGTCGGGCAGGGAGATCTTTTTGATGATCACTGAGTTACCAGAGACGGCAATCGCCACATTTTTGTTGATAATCTTGTTCTCATCAAAGATCATCTTGATTTTTTCCACTACTGCAGAGGAATCGATGATGGTTCCTTCAACGATAGCGTCTCGGGGGAGGAGTTCATAGCCTATTTTTTTGACTTCGTAGGCATACAGGGTTTCTTTTTTCTTTGGGCTAAGCTCGATGGCCTTAATGGAATTAGATCCAATGTCTAACCCAACTAATCCTTTTTCTCGGCCTAAACCGAACATTTTACTCTCTTCCTTTTATAGATTTAGTTAAAATTCTTCTTTTTAAGTTTTTCTCTTATCTGTTTCTCTACATATTTGGGCACCAAATCCTTGAGACATCCGCCAAGCATGAAAATTTCCTTGACTAATTTTGAGCTAAGGTAGGTGTAACTCACGTTAGGCATCATGAAGAACGTTTCGATTTCCGGGTTCAATTTCCTGTTCATCAGGGCCATTTGAAATTCATATTCGAAATCTGATATGGCTCTTAGCCCTCTGATAACAATTTTTGCGTTGTTCTTTTTTGCGAAGTCAACGAGGAGGCCATGGAATGCTAGAACCTGTATATTTTTCTCTTTACTGAATACGACATGGATCATGTCCATCCTCTCTTTAGTCGTGAAAAGAGGGCTTTTTTCTGGGTTTTCTAGGACAGCCACGATCATTTTATCGAATATTTTTAGCCCTCTGCGGATGATATCCACATGCCCGTTTGTAATCGGGTCGAAAGAGCCAGGATAAACCGCTTTACTCTTCATCGTAGGGCTTTTTTAAACCTATGACGGTTAAGATGGTCAAAATCTCTCACCGCACAATCCAGATTTTTTTGAAAAAAGTTATTTTCCGAGTAAATACCGTGGATGTCAGGAGTTGGGATCTTTCTCGGAGATCTAAGACTTAGGAGAGTACAAGGCTGGCTGATTGGGTTATCTACCCTTGGGGTAGTGATGTCTCGCACTTTACCCGGCTTACCTATAGTTTTTGAAAAGATATACCATATATTGTGAAATGTCAAGTCTAAACTACTAAATATTGGAAAGAAATTTACTCTGTTAATGGAATAATGTCTTGTTGAAGCTTGTCCAAACGGAATGACTGTTGGTAATAACGAAGACATTGTAATTCTCCTTTAATTATGTTCTTAAATTTACATATAGGCTGATAGCCGTCAATCACCGATATGGAGGATTCCTAAGGTTAATTTTAATAAGCTCTTCTCACCTCAAAAGACTAGGGAACATTCCTTTCAAAATCCGTGATGGAAGAGACTCATATGGTCAGGCTGAGTGCCTCGAAAACACGCGGAATTTCCGAAATGTCAATAAACAGTTAGCTCTAGCGAAGGCGAGTGAATGGAAAAAACCGTGAGCAAGGTAGAGCGGGCATGGTTCCTCTCTGCGGGAGAGAAGAGTGAGGCCTGAATCCGAGCAGCTTTTCTTATTATGGATGTGGAAATGCTTACATTTGCATCGTGGAGATTGATTTCTCTCATTTTTTAGAGGAAAATAAGGAGGAGGGGCAATGAGAAAGGTAAGAGTTCTCGGAATTTTCTTCCTGATGGCCGTCTCTGTCAATTTGACTTCAGCAGAGGAGGATGATACCTATCCACAACTCAGAAAAAAAATGGTTCGAACACAGCTCGAGTCTCGTGACATAGCCGATAAAGAAGTCTTGGAGGTCATGGGCAAAGTGCCCCGACATCTTTTTGTCGCTCCGAGGTATCGCCGCCAGGCTTACGAGGATTACCCCTTACCCATCGATGAGGGGCAGACCATCTCTCAGCCATATATTGTGGCTTTGATGACCCAGCATTTGCAGCTGAAAAAAGGGGAAAAGGTCCTGGAGATTGGCACGGGCTCTGGTTATCAGGCGGCTGTGCTAGCTCATCTGACAGACCACGTCTATTCGGTTGAAATCAGGGAGAAACTCGCTGAGAAAGCCGCCGACGTCCTGGAAAAGCTCGGCTACAAGCAGGTCAAGGTGAAATGGGGAGATGGCTATTTCGGTTGGGAAGAGCAGGCGCCGTTTGATGCCATCATCGTCACCTGTGCGGCCAATCACGTGCCTCCCTCACTTCTTAAGCAGCTTAAAGAGGGAGGACGACTCATCATTCCTGTCGGGAGCACCCTTTATTTTCAGACACTAACCCTTATCACCAAGATAAAGGGCAAACCAAAAGTGAAACACATCTTAGGCGTTCGCTTCGTGCCCATGGTTGGAGAAGCCCAGAAAAGGAAGCGTCAGTAGATAAGCTCCTGCTGCCAGGAAGAGAACCAGATTATAACCTGCCCAGAAGGCTAGCATCAAAGCCGATATGGAGTTCACGACAGAAGAAAAGGCGTTTGTGGCCCAAGCCCAGGGGATTGTGCCCTGATCCGTTTTCATAAGTAACCGTATTCCTGTCGGAAACGGGAAGCCCATCAGAACCCCAAGGGGAAAAATAACAAGGAAGGTCAGGAGAATTTTCAGGGGGAGAGGGATTCCAAGACAGGCTCTAAAGAAGAGAGGAAGCAAAAGAAGATAGAGAAATATCAGTCCAGCACAGAGAAAGAGACTCTTCCTCAGATTCTTTTCCAGGGATTGACCGAGGACGCGTTTGGAGAGATAGCTTCCCACACCAGCAGAGAAGAGGAGAGAGAATAAAATAATGGCGATGGAGTAAAGAGGATGGCCTAAGAAAAGAATAAATTTCTGGATTAGGGTTATTTCGACAAACATGAACGCTGTCCCGATAAGGCCAAAATAGAGAAAAATTTTCCACAGTATTGCCTCTTGAGGACCTTTTCTCTTCCGCAAAACGATAGGTGGAAGGAGAATGAGGATAAACGCGATGAGAACAGCCTGGAAGAAGAGGAGAGGGACGAGGAATTCGCCCTGAAGAAGAGGAAGCCACTTCTTGCCGAGGGCTTTATAGGTTAAATTCAGCTTGGTGAGCTTGAGGAAGTTATAGAAGAATGGCCTGTCATCCGAGACAGGCTCAATCTCGAATAGATAGCTGTCATACAGCTCATCCCGGCTCCTAGGATCGAGAAGCTTTTGTGTCAGATCGAAATAAACAGGCTTCTCGAAGACATTATGATTGTTGGCTTCTTCTTTCTGAATTCCTGGGTAATAAACGAGATCGAAAAGACATTTCTCCGAAAAATTTTTTAATGTCTCGATCTGGTCACTCTGGAATGGACTCTTTTTGATGAAATAACTAATCGTCCCCCAACTTCGGATGGCTACGATTTGAGTCATCGGGTCCTGTTCATCCCTCTCCAGGGCTTCTATCCACGTGGCTAACACCCTGATTTCCTGTCTTGGAGGGGGCAGTAGATACAGACTCATACTCACCATCCCTTGAGGAGATAGCAAATCAAGAACCTGTTGGAAGGAGTCGAGAGTATAGAGGTAATGTTCCCCAAAACCGTACAGACCAGAGCTGGAAGAGCCAAAAACATCAGTCAGGGAAAACACGATCAGGTCGTATTCGCCATTTTCTGCAAACAAGGCTGCTCGGCTGGAGGCAGAAGTGATCTGAACATCGTCTCTTTTGTAGAGATTTCCGCTGAAGGAGGCCAAGTCTCGGGTGAGAAGCCCTGTGATCAAGGGATTGTTTTCTATGACCTTGATCGAAGGGGCCTTGAAGAAGACAGCGGCTAAAACATCCAAGCCTCCTCGTGGTTCGATGATGAGAGTTCGGGGAGACCGGATAAAGGAGTAGGCTAAAGAGGAAGGAAGGAATGAGAGGAATTCTGGGCTAGGTTCATGAGGGCCAGCATAGTGAGTGATGGCAGTCAGTTCTTCACCGTCGATCGAGACTCCGAGTTGAGGAGGAAGTGTTTTTTCATACAGAAGACTTAGGCCAGGAGCGTATCGGGCTGCCGGAGAATCGATAACATCTATTCGGGAGTAAGAATTCCATTTTGTGGAGAGATGCTTGGCTTTAGGATATTTCAAGGCCGTTGGGAGAGCCTTAAACGGAGATATCCGAAAACTCATCCAGGAAGGAGAGATGATAAGAAGAATCGCTTCGGCTCCGATGAATAAAATGAGGATGGATTTGAAAAGAAAAGATCGCTTGAGACTGAAGAGATAAGAGGCGAGAAGGGCCAGAAGGGAGATGATAACGATGACCCCCTTATCACCCTTTGGCAAAAAGATAATGGCCGCAAAGAGTGTGCCGACTCCGGCGCCGAAGAGATCCGAGAAATAGATCTTGTTGACAAGGGTGGCGCTCGAGGCGATCGCAAAGGATATGGTCAAACCTGAAAAGAAAAAAGGAAGACAGAGTAAAAAATAAAACAAAAAAACAAAGAAAATTTGGTCTTTATCCCAGGAAATTTTGATGAAGTCAAACGGAATTGAATTACAGAGGAAAAAGCTCGAAAGGATGGAAAGGGAGAGGAGGAGAGCGCTTGTTGAGAGAACATTATCCCGATCAAACGACCCAATCCTTCTAAACATAGCCAAGAATGATCCGCTGGCGCCGTAGCCGAGAAAGGCAATACTTACGACCCAAAAGGAAAAGTGATATTGCTGGGATACGGAGAAATATCGAGTCAGAGATATCTCCAGGGAAAGGGTGGCGAGTGAGATCAGGAATATTCCCGCAAGCGTTCGGTATTTCATGCCATCGAAAATACATTAAACTTGAAGGAGTGGAAAGTCAAATGAGTATGGACAACTAGTGACACAGTAACACAGTGACTCAGTCGATCAGTTCGCTCGGGGTTAGGCTTCGTTATCTTGTTGGCCCCTTAACTTAATGCTTTGTCCTTCATACATTCTTCACGATGAAGCCTGACCCCAGCTTACGGAGTGCCTGAGTCACTGATATTGCTTTTCCTCGATTCTTGTGATAATTTTGGAAAAAAAAGATGATTAGATTCGGGACCTCTGGATGGCGAGCCGTCATGGGGGAAGAGTTCACTTTCAAGAATGTCAGACTGGTGGTTCAGGCCATCGCGAAGTATCTTAAGAAGAAATTCCCTCATAAGGAAATGTCAGTTATCGTCAATTATGATACGCGATTTCTTTCCGAAAGATACGCCTTAGAAGCGGCCAAGGTTCTGTCCCATAATAAAATCCATGTCTTGATGTCAGACAGGGATGCTCCTTCCCAAGCTCAAGCCTACCAGCTCATCAAGAGGAAATCTCAGGGCGGAATAAACTTTACTGCCTCCTTCAATCCTCCTGAATACAACGGGCTCAAATTCAACACCGAAGAAGGAGCGCCGGCTCTTCCTCAAGAAACAGATAGAATAGAAGAAGAGATCAGGCTCTTAGCCAAAGATTATTCCTGCTGTCCGTATTACCCTAAATCAGAGTACATCGAGAAAATCGATCTTCAAAATGATTATCTCAATTTCATCCAGAATAAAATAGACTTCAAGTTGATAAGAAAGTCCAAGATCAGAATCGCTGTTGATTTGCTTTACGGCACGAGCCGGGAATACCTAGATGAAATTCTCGAAGAAAATAACATCCCTGTCGAGGAAATACACGGATATATCGATCCTTACTTCGGCGGGATAACACCCTCCTGCTCCGAGGAGAACCTCGAGGAGCTTAAAAAACTTGTCCGGAAGAAAAAATGTCATTTGGGCATTGCCACGGACGCAGACGGAGACCGATTCGGTGTCGTGGACGAGAAGGGAAGGTTCATCGTTCAGAACCTCATCCTATCCGTCATCCTGGATTACCTAGTCTCGATGAAGGAATGGAGAGGGGGAGTGGCTCGATCGGTGGCCACGACTCATTTTGTAGACAGGATCGCTCGGGAATATGAGCTTCCCCTGTACAAGACTCCAGTCGGGTTTAAGTATTTAGCAGATTTGTTTTTGAGGAAAAAAATCATTTTTGGGGGGGAAGAGAGCGCCTGCATAGCTATAAAGGATCATCTTCCGGAAAAAGATGGTATATATGCTGGACTATTAGTGGCCGAGATGATGGCGGCTACCGGAAAAAGCCTTTCTGAGCTGATCAAGAGTCTTTTCCAGAAATACGGAAAAAGAATAGGTGACCAGCAAAGCATCCCCATAACCGCTGAGAACAGGAAAAAACTCAGGAAACTGATAAAGAATCCTCCTTCCCAGTTTGCGGGCCGAAATGTCCTCAACGTCGAGACTATCGACGGCTTAAAACTGGATTTAACCGACGATGACTGGATTCTTCTCCGGTTCTCGGGCACTGAACCTCTCATCCGGTGCTATGGCGAAGCCACCTCCAAGCAAGACTTAGATAACCTCATGAAGTCAGGGTTGGAGGCCATCTCTTGAAGCGCAAGGAAAAGAAAGGAAAAGCTCATTTTCGAAAACGGCTGATTATCGTCGCTTTGAGTTTTCTGTTTTTTATCTTGTTTATCGCCTCTTTCTTCGGAAAGAACGGTTTGATCGATATGTATCGATCTAAGAAGAAACATGACATACTGGTTATGGAAGTCGAACAACTCAAGAAGGAAAGGGCTAAATTAGAACGGGAAATCGAGGAGCTCGAGAATAATCCCAGAGCTGTCGAGAAGACGGCTCGGGAGAAACTCTGGCTGATGGAGCCTGACGAATTCGTCATCATAAAAAAGGACAAAGAAGAAAAGAAAAATAAGAACCTCAAAGATAAAAATCCGGATAAATAGGTCAACTCTCATCCCATGCATCATTCACCTGGAAGGAAAAAATTTCTTCACCTCCTGAAGGACTTGAATCCTGCCCAAAAAAAGGCTGTTACCCATGGGAATGGGCCTCTTCTCATCATCGCCGGAGCCGGGACCGGAAAAACCAAAGTCATCACACATCGTATCGCCTATCTCATTTCTGCCAAGAAGGCAAGGCCAGAGGAAATCCTGGCCGTAACCTTCACCGAGAAGGCAGCCAACGAGATGGAGGAGCGAGTCGACCTTCTCATCCCCTACAGCTATTCTTTCGTGGAGATCAGCACGTTTAACTCCTTCGGAGAGAGAGTTCTCCGCAATTTTGGGATTGAATTGGGGCTTCCACCTGATTTCAAGCTGCTGGATGATGTGGAGCAGGCCATTTTCTTTAGAAAGAATCTTTTCCAGTTTCCGCTTGATTATTACCGCCCGTTGAGTACACCCACGAAGTATATTCTGGATCTGCTGTCCGCCATAAAGAGGTTGAAGCAAGAAGATATTTGGCCTGACGAGTATATCGTATACTCCAAAAAACTGGTGAGCAAAGCGTCTGGAAAAGCTGAGAAAGAGCAGGCCTTAAAACACCTTGAGATAGCTAAAGTTTTCAAAACCTATCAAGAGATTTTACGGAGGGAGAGTAAAATTGATTTCGAGGACCAAGTGTGGCTGGCTCTCGATCTTTTTCGCCAGAGGCCGTCCATCCTCGAGGAGTTTCAATATAAATACAAATACATCCTTGTCGACGAATTTCAAGACACAAACTACATCCAGTTTGAGCTGCTGAAACTGCTGGCCGCCAATAACAACAACCTGACTGTGTGTGGGGACGATGATCAAAGTATTTTCCGGTTCCGTGGAGCTTCCTTGGCCAATATACTCAATTTTGAAGATTATTATCCCGACACCAAGAAAATCGTTCTAAACAAAAATTACCGGTCCACCCAAGCCATCCTTGATTCAGCCTACCAGCTTATCAAGCAGAATAATCCCAACAGACTGGAAATTAAGTCTAAAATTAAGAAAGTGCTCGAGTCGACCGTAGAGAGTGAAGAGAAGAGCATTTATCTCCTCCAGTTCGACAACCTCTCCCACGAAGCCGACAGAGTAGCTGAAATCATTCAAGAAAAAGTGAAACAGGGATACCGTTATGACGACATCGCTATTTTAGTCAGGAGAAACGCTGATGCGGATCCTTTCCTCAGAGCTCTTAACATGAAGGAGATTCCTTTCCGATTCTCAGGAAGTCGAGGTCTATATGCCCAAGAAGAGGTGAAGATGTTGATTTCGTTCATCAAGGCCGTCACAGATTTTGAAGACAGCCGAAGCCTGTTCAACCTGGCCCTGTCTGAGGCCTACCAGATTGATGTCTATGATCTCACACTGATTTCAAATTTTGCGCACAAGAAGAATTTTCCTCTACATAAGGTATTTCAAGAAATCTATAAAGGGAAACGTCCAGTCAGGATTTCTTCCCGTACGGAGAAAAAACTCCAGAAATTTTTTGAAGACCTCTTGTATTTTGTCGAACTTGGCAGCTCACAGAATGCCGGTCGGGTCCTGTACGCTTTTCTCGAGAAAACTGGGTATCTAAAAACTCTGGTAGAAACCCGAACTCTCGAGAGCGAGTTGAAGATTAAGAATATCCGCCTTTTTTTCGATAAGGTGAAAGATTTTTCGGAGATCTCTCAAGATGATTCTATCCATTCCTTTGCCGAACATCTGGATCTTCTCCAGGAAGTCGGCGACAATCCGGCCACAGCAGAGGCTGAGTTGGAAGAGGAAGCCGTCCAAGTCTTGACCGTTCACAAGGCCAAGGGTCTCGAGTTTCCTGTCGTGTTTTTGGTCAGTCTGATCGTTGATCGGTTTCCTGGCCGAGGAAGGAAGGAGAAAATTCCGGTACCAGATGAGATTTTGAAGGAGGACATTCCAGAGGGGGATAACATCCTCCAAGAAGAGCGTCGTCTATTCTATGTTGGGATGACAAGGACCAAGAATGAACTTTACTTGACCTGGGCCAGGGATTATGGTCTGAAACGGCTCAAAAAGGTGAGCCCTTTTGTTCTGGAGGCTTTAGATCTCCGGGCCACACCAGATGATGTGCTGCGGATCTCACCGGTCGAAGAAATCAAGAGGTATGCCCCTCTGGTCACCCGGGGGCGCGTCGTTCCCTGCATCAAGAAGAAAGACATACTTGCGCTCAGTTATTTTCGGGTTGAGGATTATCTAACCTGTCCACTCAAGTACAAATTCAGACATATCACGAAAATCCCTGTTCTTCCCCATCACACCCTCGTTTTTGGTCGAGTCCTCCACAACACGATCCATTTCTTCCTGAAAAAAAGAATGGCCCGGGAGGTGATAACTGTAAACGAGCTTATCAGAGAATACGAAAAAAGATGGATCAACGAGGGTTTTCTCAGTCGAGAACATGAAGAGATGAGAAAAATGGCTGGAGAGAAGGCTCTTCGGCGGTTTTACCGCCGCGAGAAACGTTCTCGAACAGTCCCTCGTTTTATCGAGAAGAGTTTCAAATGGTATACAGAGGACGTAAAATTCAGCGGGCGATGGGATAGGATTGACGTGAACAAGCAGGGAGGTGTGATCATCGATTACAAAGCCACAGAAGTCAAAGACCAGAAAGAAGCCGACAGGAGGACCAAAGACAGCCTTCAGATGGATGTGTATGCTCTCTCATATATAAAAACTCAGAAAACTCCTCTTCTCGAGACACGGCTTCATTTCCTCGAATCCGATATGGTTGGCCATGCCCAAAAGGGAGAGCTGGAACTCGAGCGGGCGTTAGAAAGGATAGGGGAAGCCGAACAGGGAATCCGTAGCCAGTATTTCGAGGCTCGTCCCGATTGGCATAACTGCAAAATCTGTGAATTCAGGACTATCTGCCCTTCATCCTACGCGTACTGAGAAATTTTTCTTTATTCAGAGAAAATCCAGAATGGCATTAAGGCCCAGGGCTTTTCTTTATCCAACAGCTGGATTGTCGAGATAATCTTGTGGAGTCGATGCGGGAGATCGATCTGAGAACGGGCTTGTCTCCGGCCGAACAATGCCTGGAAGAGGGAAACCTTTTTGGGCCAGATCACAAGCTTGACTTCCTCCTCATCCGGAATCTCTGCAAGTTGTTTAACCCACTGGATAGCAGTCGAGAGTCCGCCAAGGCCATCGACCAAACCGATCTCTTGGGCTTGACTTCCCGTCCACACCCTACCTTTTCCGACCTTGTCCACCTCAGCGCTCTCCATATTTCGGCCCTCAGCAACTTTGGCCAAGAAGCGATCGTAGATCCATAGGATTTCTTTTTTGAGGAAATCTCTTTCTTCATCGGTGAGAGCTCTAAAGGAAGAAAAGATGTCAGCTTTTTTTCCGTAGATAAGTTTTTCTGAGGTTACACCAAGCTTATCATAGAGATTGGCCATATTGAATTTGCCTGCTATGATCCCGATGGATCCAGTTAAGGTCTGAGGCTGGGCCACGATCTTGGAAGCGGCCATCGAGACCCAGTAGCCTCCAGAACCGGCCACATCAGACATCGAGACCACGATGGGTTTTTCTTGCTTGGTAAGAGTCACCTCTCTCCATATAATATCAGAGGCCACAGCCGAACCCCCGGGGCTGTCCACTCGGAAGACAACACCTTTGATCGAGTTGTCTTTCCGGGCTCTTCTGATCCAGCGGGCCACGGTGGCACTGCCCATGGATTGGGCACCGCTGTCACCGGTATGGATGATTCCCATGCCATAGATGAGGGCAATTTTATTTCCCTTATTCAGTCCTACAGAGGAAGGTTTTACTTTCAAGTACTGGTTGTGGCTGATTTTGTGAAGTTTCTTTCCTTTTTCGTTGAACTCAGCCTCTAATTCATCGTCGAAGAGAAGCCGGTCGATCAGCCCTGCTTCTAGAGCCTTCTCGCCTTGGTAAAAGCCGCGGTCAATCAGCGCTTTTATTTCCCCTATGCTCTTTTTCCTAGCATCGGCCACAGTCTTTACGTAATGAGTAAAGAGATTGCTGTAAATGGACTCTATCATTTCTTGGTGAGCCGGTGTGAAACCTTCTTCGGTAAACATGTTGTATGCCGTCTTATATTCTTCTACATGTTCGAACTCAGCCTCGATGCCGAGTTTTTCCAAGGTATTCTTGAGGAAGGGAATGTGACCGCCTATGCCGTTGATACCCAAAAATCCCAAAGGATGGAGGATGATTTGATCGCAGGCCGTAGCTAGATAATATTCTTTATCGAATTCGGGAGCCTCCTCTATGTAGGCATAAGTTTTCTTCCCTGATTTCCGAAAATCCAGGACAGCTTCTCTTATCTCGTTGATTTTGGCCCAGTTGGATTGGATATATCCCAGGCGGAGGAGAAGGCCCTTGATGCGATGGTCTTTTTTTGCCTTTCGAATGTTCATCCAGATATCATGCATTGTGAGCGGTTCGACTCTAGCGAGCATCATCCACATGTTGGGCATGGCTCGCTCCACGATCTCACCGGAAAGCTTCAACTCGAGGTAGGAGTTGGCCTTCACGGCCGGTGGCCTTCTGAATTCCTGGTAGAAGAAAAGGGCTAAAGTGATGATGATCAGGAAGAAGAAGATCAAGAAGATGATCAGAATATATTTTCCTTTTTTCATTTTTTCCTCCTCTAATCTATTAGACGCTTTGTGCTTGAAAAGGTCGATTTAAATATAGCAAAAAACAGTTAAGGATTAAATCTTAATCTGAGATAATTAATACGAAATACAGAAGCTATGAGTTATGTTCAATGAAAATTTGACCACACTTGTCTCTATTTCATATAATTTCTCTCCTGTACAACTTTTAAACATTCTGGACGTATTTATTGATATAGAAAAAGCAAATAGAATAAGATTCACGGCATCTATCTGATAAATATTAAAAGGATGATAAGATGAACGCTCTTGAGATTGAAAGCATAACGAAAAAGTTTGGAGATTTTTATGCTGTCAAAAATCTCTCCTTCGATATCCCTGAAGGGACGGTCTATGGCCTTCTGGGGCCGAACGGAGCCGGGAAGACGACTACGATCCGGATGGTGATGAATATCATCATTCCTGATCAGGGACGAATCAAAATCCTCGACCATAAGCTGGATGAGAAAATGAAGGAGAGAATCGGCTACCTTCCCGAAGACCGGGGACTTTACCCCAAGATGAAAGTGGGAGAACTTCTCCTGTTTTTGGCCGAGTTGAAAGGAATGTCCAAGGACCTGGCCCGGAAGAGAACGGATATTTGGTTGAAGAGGTTTGACCTTGCCGACTGGAAATTGAAAAAAGTGGAAGAGCTGTCCCGGGGGATGCAGCAGAAACTCCAGTTTATCGCCACAGTGATCCATCAACCAGAGTTGATCATACTCGATGAGCCCTTTTCCGGACTGGACCCGGTCAACACCAAATTATTAAAGGATATCATGCTCGAAATGAAGGATGAAGGAAAGACTGTTATTTTCTCCACCCACCGTATGGAGCAGGTAGAGATGATCTGCGATAACATCTGTCTCATCAACAAGGCCGAGAGAGTCTTGGAGGGGAACCTGAGCAATATCAAGAAGCAATACGGGAAAAACACCATCATCTTGGATTATGATGGAGATGCCGATTTTATAAAAAATTTGCCCGAGATAGATAAGATCGATGATTATGGAAAATTTATGGAAATTCGGCTGAAGGAGGGAACGGATCATCAAGTTTTACTCGAGAAAACGGTGGGAAAAATCAGGATCAATAAATACGAAGTCCAGGAACCCACTCTCAACGCCATTTTCATCGATAAAGTTGGAGTCAGTGATGAAGAAGATACTATCAGTCATTAAGAGAGAATACATCCAGATCGTCCGAACCAAGGGCTTTATCATCGGGACGATCCTAGGGCCAGTGCTCATGGCGGCTCTCATCTTAGTACCTATTTTGGTTTCCGTGCTTTCCGTAGGGGAGCAGGAGCGCATCGCTGTAGTGGATGAAACTCAAGAAATCTTTTTGGATTTGGATAAAAGATTGGACCGTAAGCTGAAAGACGGCCGTCGGCGCTACCTCCTCGAGAAATATGAGATAAAGGCAGACACAGAAGTGCTGAAGGAAGAGCTGAATCAAAAAGTCCTGAGCAATTCTATCACCGCCTATCTATACATTCCCAAGGAGATTTTAGATGGAGGAGAGGCGGAGTATGTGTCACAACATGTTTCTGATTTCAATAAAATAGAGGATATCAGGGGAGTGCTAAACAGGGTCATCATCGAGAAGAGGCTGCGCACAGAAGGACTGGATCCAGCGAAAATCGCCGCGTACATCCGCCGGGTGGGGCTGAGAACGATCAAAATGACCAAGCGGGGAGCTGAGGAGGATACTGGTGGAACCTTTATTTATTCCTATCTTCTCGTCTTAATTCTCTACATAACGCTTTTCTTCTACGGGGCGATCATCATGAGAGGAGTCATCGAGGAGAAGAGTTCCCGGGTCGTCGAGATCGTCCTTTCCTCTCTCAGGCCGTTCCAGCTCATGGTGGGTAAAATCTTAGGGATTGCCGCTGTGGGATTTACCCAGTACACAATCTGGGCTCTTTTTGGCCTGGGCGCATCCCGATACAGTAAAACCTACCTCTCCTCTAATATTCCTGCGAGTGATTTCAGTCTTCCCAGCATTCCGGTCTATGTCTTTATCTATTTCGTGTTCTTCTTCATCCTCGGCTATTTTCTGTATGGGACCTTGTACGCGGCCATAGGTTCGATGGTCAACACCGAGAAAGAGGCCCAACAGCTCCTTTTCCCCGTGACCATGTTTTTGGTCGTCCCGATGCTGCTGATGATGTTTGTGATCCGGGCTCCCAATAGTACTCTGTCTGTGGTTCTGTCTATGATTCCGTTCTTTACCCCGATCTTGATGCTCCTCCGCATCTGTGTTCTCACGCCGCCTTTTATCCAGGTGGCTGGATCTATCGTGATTCTCGTTGTGACTATTCTTCTAATGATTTGGCTCACCGCGAAGATATACCGCGTGGGAATTCTGATGTACGGCAAGCCCCCTCGATTCAAGGAAATCTTCAAGTGGATCCAGTATAAATGAATCAGTTATCAGTTCACAGTTCTCAGTTTTCAGTTTAAGATAAGATTTCTTTCCTGATAAATTAAGACTGAGAACTGAAATCTGATAACTGACAACTGAAAAAAGGGGACAGGGTACTTTTTAAGAAAAAATAGAAGGGGGTCAGGCTTCGTTATCTTATGATGCCTCGGGCAAAATTACGATTTTTGCCTAATGGGCGAGATGAAGCCTGACCCCCTTCTATTTTTTCTATGAGCGTGAACCTTTTCTCAAAACCCTCCGTAATACACTTTGAGGATTTCATATGAGGAAAACGATGGATACGAAACGAATAATTTATCAGACAGTTCTTCTGTTGTTCATGCTCGTATTTTTGTGTTCGTGTTTTAATCTGAATATCATCAAGAATGTGAAAAGTCCTGATAAATACTTCCGGAAAGCTTACCGGCAGATTGAGGAAATCCATAAGAAATATCCCCGCAGAAACGGACAAGCTCATACCCTTCATGTTTGGATTTATGATGGGAAAGGCCGGAAACTCATTCGGGCTTCGGCACCTATTCTGATCGTCAACCATGTCATGGATTCTGGAGTGGATACAGATAGAGTGGACCAAGAGTTTGATTTTGAGGAAAAGTATGATATTGATTGGGATGGGATTAAAGATTTGGACCAGTTCGGTCCCGGGCTACTCTTTGAGCTCGACGACGAGAAGAGCAGGATATTGATCTGGTTAGAATGAACGGGCCGACGCGGGTTCTTCCCCTAGAGAAAATCGGCAGATATTCTATGTCAGAAGAGCGAGTTTTCAAGAATGAAGATATTTATACCCTTGTGGAAAGAATCAAAGAAGGAGATAGAGAGGCGTTCATGACTGTGACCATACTGTACCAGAAAAAAGTGTTCCTGCTGGCCTTTTCCTTCTTCCACAACAGGGAAGATGCCCTGGATATCGTCCAGGAGACCTTTCTCAGGTTTTACCAGAAGGTTCATATGTTTCAGAAAGGGAAGAATTTTCAGAATTGGCTTCTTCAGATAGCCAAGAACCTCTGCATTGATCATTACCGGAAACATCACAGCAAACAGAGTGAATATGAAAGCGGCGGGGATGTCGAGAATGTGGCTCATCCTCGAGATAATGAGGGTGCATTCAAATCGGTTGATTTAAAACTGATATTTTCCCAGTCTCTCAAAAAATTGACGGAAAAGCAAAGGATGATTTTTGTCATGAAACAGTACAACCAGCTCAAGTACACAGAAATCGCTCAGATCCTGGAAATTTCCGTCGGGACAGTCAAATCCCTTCATTTTAAGGCTGTCCAAAACTTAAGGGTCGCTGTGGCCCCTTATTTAGGGAGATAAAAATGAGAGCATGTAAAGATTTTAAAAGGAATATCGTGGCTTTCCTCTCTGGAGAGCTCGCAGGAGAGGAGAAAGAAAATTTCATGTCTCATCTTGATACATGCCCTAATTGTCAGAAAGAACTCCAGGAAACAGAAAATGTCGTGAAAAGCGCTGATTCTCTCCAGGCAGACGTCGACCAGGCCATAGCCTCTGTCGATTGGGAAACACTTCCCGCCAAGATCACGAAGACCGTCTTCCAGGAAGAAGAGGTGCCATCCAGGAAGGGATGGCTGGCTGGTTTTTTAGGATGGATTTCCCAACCCAAGCTGCGGCCAGTTTTTGCCGGAATCCTGGTCGGGGTTCTGGTCGGTTCTCTGGCCACGATCGTGGTATTTCAGTCTCCCTGGCTGAAGAAAGCTGGTGAACCGGGATTCTCGGTCTCCCAGGATTTCCTGGAGAAGGTAGACCTAGAGATGGCCAGGAGAGAGACATTAGACTATCTGGACAAGAGTCAGTACCTGATCCTGGATTTCGTCCGGTATTCTCCAGAGGTCGAGACTGAGCTCTGGAAGGATGAATTTGCCGTCAACCAAGCCAGAGATCTCCTTTCGAAGAAAAAGTACATCAATCCCCAATTGAAGAAACTCCGGATGGCCAAGGCCAAGGCCATCTGCGACCAGATCGAATTCCTTTTCTACGAGTTAACCCAGGTTAAGGATGAGCTGACAAGGGAAGATCTCGAGAGACTCCAGAGGTTGATCGAGGAAAAGCAGCTTCTGCTTAAGATAAATCTATTGAAAAAAGAATTGAAAGAGAGTGAGGTGTAAAATGAGAAAAATTGCCGTAATCCCACTTTTACTTCTTGTTTTTGCCTCTTTTTCACTCCAGGTCTACGCCGAAGACTCGGATAAAGAGCTCTTCCAGGAGGCTAAGATATATCTTTTCGATAAAAAGTGGAAAGATGCCCAAGAAAAATTGGAAGAACTCCTCCGCAGGTACCCGCAGAGTCGATTGTACTCACTGGCCCTTTTCTACAAGGCCAAATGCCTGCAGGAACAAACAGGAAAAGAAGAAGAGGCGTTGCGCGTCTACGAGGATTACACTGAGCTCAAGGACAGGAACAAGAACCTAGCCGAAGAGGCAGAGATTTCCATTATCGATCTTGCCTATGACCTCTATAACAGGAAAAAGAAGTCTTTTAGCCGGGAAATCGAAAAGAGACTTTCCAGCCTTAACAAGGTGATTAAATACTATGCGGCGGTCAAGCTGAGTTATGTGAAGGATAAGAAAGTGGCTTCCAAGGGAATTCCTGTCCTAAAGAGGATTATAGATGTGGAAAAAGACGACGAGCTCCGGGACAGGGCCAGGATAGCCCTGCTCCGAATCGACCCCGATGCCCTGCAGGAGTTTGAGGAGGAACGCTACGAGAGAAGAGCAGTCATCTTTAAAATCAGAGTTTATGAAAAGGCCACGGACAGGACAAAATTTTCCTTAAACATCCCCTGGGCCTTGGTCGATCTTGTTTTCGGAGCCATCCCAGAGGAGGAGAAGACGTTAATCAAGAGGAAGGGTTATGATCTAGATCGGATCAGAGATGAGCTGATGAGTGAAAGAGGACATATCCTGATGATCGAGGGAGAATCGACCATCATTAAAATGTGGATAGATTAATATATATAAAAGGAGGTCAGCGATGAAGAAAGTCGCGATATTAGTCATAGTCATCATAGTCCTGAGTCTATTTTTTGCCGTGGCCGTCCTGGCAGAAAGCCGGGATGATATTCAAGCGATCAAGAGGGCTGTCAAGAAGAACGAAACTTTCAAGCCTGGCCAGGAAGTAAAGTGGTTTAAGTTCCTCGTCACCGATAACAAGACAGATAAGACTAAGCTCAGGATGACACTGCCTGTGGTTTTGATCGAATACCTAATTGATTGCACCGAAACCAAAAAGCTCAAGATTGACCGCGAGGAATGCGAGGTCGACCTTAAAGAACTTTTCGAGGACCTCAAGAAACTCGGCCCGATGTCGGTCATCGAAATCTATGAAGATGAAGTGACACTCAAGGTGTGGTTTGAGTAGTTCGATTGGATTAGATCCAACCAATTTAGATTAATATTAATTGATCTGGGGAAACTAAATTTGGAAGCGAGGAAAATTTCCTAAACAATATTCATAAGAATATCAGCAGTCATCTCTGTCAGTTTTGTCAGTCAATCCCATCCAAGGCTTAATCCTGGGAATCCACCTAGGGACATTGTTCATGTAAATTAAATAATCATCCTCGAATCTGCGTAGAAGGCCTGGTTCCTCTGAATAATTAAAATAGAAGTGATTGCCGAAAAAAAACAGGATGAACCAGAAGAAGAGGAGGATCGATCCAAAAATCTAGGCTTCGCCAAAAAGAACACATAATACGCCTAGAATCATCGGATTTCTTGCATGTCTGTAGATTCCTCGAACGACAAGATTTGTAGGCGGATCCCAGGGAGCCAGAGTTCCTTGGCCAAACCTGGCGAAGAGCAGATTCGTCTTAATAAATAAAAAAAGCCCAGATCCTATAAAGACAGCTCCTATGACTAAAGAAAGAATATTAATCGAATACATGAATGACCAGTCAAGATTAAAAAAGAGGAAGATGAGTAGTCCGCAGAATGGAATGATTAAAGTAACTAACCCAGGGAGGATTAATATAGCTATGAGATTTCTATGCTTTGTAATCAAAAACCTTTAGTTGTTGACTTTTGCTGTCCATCCGTAGGGCTCGTATTTCCAGGTGAAATCGTCGCCTTTGACATCCACGATGACAAATCCCTCCGGATGTCCAAAACTGGGGCCCCGCCATTTGAAGCCGCTTACGGAACCCCCTGTGACGTAGGTGATATTCTTGTATTTTAATTCTTCCACGAGATGAAGATGGCCCTGCAGGACAAGCTTGACATTATAGGCAGACAAGAGATCGATAACCTTTGGGCTATTTTTGACCAGGAAGAATTCAGGCGGTTCGACCAAAGTGCCTTTATACAGCTGTGTAAATAAAGAGACGAGAGGAATATGGAGGACAATGCATACAGGTTTCATTCTTCCCGTGTTTTCGAGTTTATCCTTGAGCCATTTCATCTGATGGCCATCTATAAAACCCCGTAATTTGCCATCTTCTCTGACTTCTATGGAGTCCAACAAGATAAAGCACCAACCACCATAATCAAAGGAGCTGTAAGTCTTGCCTTTTCCCAGTCGACTCTCAAACATTTCTTTTCCATAACCTGGATGAGATGAATCCAGATGGCTTTTTTTGTCCCATTCGACATAATCATTGTTTCCGATGATGTTATAGACAGGCATGTCTAGCTTCTGCACAGCCTTTTGGTATAGGTCATACTGACTCACGGCACTATCAAAATCTTTCACATAGGTATCTTCGATAAGATCTCCTCCTGTAATAACAAAGTGAGGTTTCGTTTTTAGACCGTTGATATGAGCGATGGCTTGATTGAACCCTTCTATCGCTCCCTTTGTTGGCTGGAGATGGATATCGGTGGCAAAGACAAACCTGAAGTCTTCCGTCGCCTTAGCTTTACATCCTATATTTATATAGGTTGCAAAGGCCAAGACAGTGACCAAAACCGTGAGGGAGCACAGAAGTTTTCTCTGGATGAATTTCTTCTGATTCATACCTGCTTTACTCCGTTAGGAAATTTTCAATCTCAGTTCGAGGACCATCTGGCTGAGTTTGTTGATGAATGCTTCGATCTCATCAGGCGGGAGTAGCTCCCAATCCTCGGCCAGGCACACCTCCTTACCTTTTTTTAGGCTTCTCATAGCCTCTTCAAGGCAGTTCGCAATCCGTTCGATGGATTTATTCAGCTCTTTTTGGGTTTCCTTGCATTGTTTTAGTTTTTCGCTCATTCAGGAAAAACTCCTGAGTTGTATTCCATTCACAATGTGTCTTTAGCTTAAATTCTTTTTGTGAGTTTTTCAACATCAAATTCTGTATATCTCTGATGTTCATCCGACTCACTCTACGGGCCTGCTGAGCTGGCTGGGCTTGGCTCCATTCCTGTCAATCCTCCTCTTTTGCTTAGGATCCCACAGCCAGCTTTCTTATATACATAAAATTCACCCCTCAAATCATCCTTAAAGAGGATTGAATCATGCTGTCGTTTTTGTCAAGCTGAAAGTGCCTTGTTTGGCTGGCTGGGCAAGGTGCCAGCGATTCATGTGAGTCTCGCACTTGACTCTGCTTGGATTCCTCAACAGCCAGCACCATTTTTTTCCAAGAGCAACATCCCAACTTCATTTTAATGAGTCAAATCACACTAATATCATCGATCGTAATCAGGCTTCTTCTTTTCTCATGAATCTTTTCCTATACTGGAGCACAACCTCGATCAAAAAGATCAATCCAATCCACAATGGGACCAGCCTAAGGGTATCT
>CAYFXE010000029.1:0-1488 GCA_964347035.1 uncultured Eubacteriales bacterium
GATCGTGGGGATGGCGTGAGCCAGGGAACTGGAAGCCGGGAACATACAGGATCGAGCTCTTTATAGAAGGTCAAAAAATCGCTGAAGCTTTCTTTGAAATTGTGAGATAACCTAGAATCTTTTATCTGCAAGAAAGATAGGAATTTGCTTTTTGTGCTTGCGGCAAATCCCTCGCAATTTTCCCTATTACCACCTACTAACATCCAGAAATAACAGTTAACACCTAATACAACAAGGTCGATGACTCAAGATGAGTAACGAATCAACCGAGTTCTTCAAATCCGCAGGTTTAGGATAGACTCGGTCCTCAAGTCAGCCAAAAGCAATCTGGATAATTAGGTGAAATATTCCCCAGTCCTCTCTCAGGCGCTCGCCCTCGATATATTCCATGGCGATGAAGATTTTGCCCCTATCTTCTTCGACCTCATGGATGGTGCAGATATTGGGATGGGAGAGGGCAGCGGCAGCCTGGGCTTCCCGGAGGAACCGCACTTTGGCTTCCGGGTCGTCGATCAGCTCCTGGGCCAGGAATTTAAGAGCGGCAGGACGCTTGAGCTAGCTGTCCTCGGCCTTATAGACAACCCCCATTCCTCTTCTTCCCAGTTCTTCGATGATTCTGTATTTTTTGGCGAATGTGCTTCCTAGATGCAATTTATCTTCAGGCTTTAGGATTGTTCTAGTTTGAGAGATTTCGATCCCTGCGGAGGGACGAAGTTGGGTAGCACACTTCTTACTGAAGACGGAATCCGGAGTGTTATCCGTCTGACACTTGGGGCATTCCATGGTTGTCCGCCGTTTACTGCCTAGCTGTTTCATTAATACTAATTAGGCTAGTAAAAGTCAAGCAATGTCCAAAGAATAGAAAAGTTTGCTCGGCCAGGTAATTAAGGGATTCCGATGGGAAGGAATACTATCTTAATTTTTCTAAAACAAAGGCTGGAATGTGACTTTCGAGTGAAGGATGAGCTTCTAATAAACGCATGATATCAGTCAGGTCTTTCTGCCGTTTGCTTTTTCGGCGCTGCTCATCCAGATAGGCCCACAGTTTTCCTTGGAGAACATCCTCTATGCAAGCGACTCTCATTTCATAGCCAAGGATTTCTTTCGAGGCTGAACGAGATATGAATTCCTGATAGCGTGAATCCAGTTGAATCTGGATCCTTAAGTCTGATTTGGAGCTGGTTAAATTCACACTATGTTCAAATCTTTCAACCTTCAGATTCTTGCTGTTAGACTCTCTGCATACAAGGTCAATGTCCTTCATATCGACAACGACATCAAGGTCAAGGCTGACAACAGGTTCTACGTAAGCATTCACAGCAAGTCCTCCAACCACACAATAATCGGCTCGAGTCTTTTTTAGGATATCCAGGAAAAGCTGGAGAATATCCTCTTTTCCGTTAACAACAGCGTTCAGGAATTTCTTGCCGGTCATTTTTTATCTCAATTTTAGCATTTTTTTATGTTTTGCCCAGATTAAACTTAACA
>CAYFXE010000029.1:1498-30927 GCA_964347035.1 uncultured Eubacteriales bacterium
ACACATCATAATAGACATGGTCAATTCAAACGGGGATGAATTGAAATTAGGCTGATATTAAAAAAAGGAATTTGCTTTTTGTGCTTGCGGTGAATCCCTCGCAATTTTCCCTGTTACCACCTACTAACATCCAAAAATAACAATATAACACCTAATACAACATGGTCGATGACTCAAGATGAGTAACGAATCAAGCTGGTAGGAAACTTTGCCTGTGCCTTCATCAAAGGAGAGAGGCCCGGGAGACAGAAGAGGCCGAATCATGTATTTACCAACTCTCTCAGCCTCGCTCTTGGTCTGCGCCCTGACCTGGCTGTGGACGTGGAAACTGTGTGGCGCCAGCGGAGGATCTTCTCGACCAGAGGAAGGCTGATGAGCTTTTTCCGGAGAAGCAGAGAGAGGACCTCAAGGGTGAAGACAACCTGACGGTGAGGGACATCCAGCAGGAGTTTCTCCCTCATCCACTCGCCCCACTCCTCACTTCTTTTGGCGTGGCAGGAGGGGCAGAATCCACGTGTCTTGCAGGAAAACATCAGGAGCCGCTCCTCCCTGCAATCTGGACACCGGATGCGGGCAAATCCGCACATTGGATTTCCGCAGTCGAGATAGTGCTCGACAACATCTTGGATCACAGGCCGGAAATATCCATACTTTTTCTCGAAGCGATCTTCATATTCTCGAAGAAAGCGCTCGAAATTGTGAAAAAACACACGATAAAAAATCGTGCGTTCCGGATGATGCTGGTGATAAATCCCCGCCATGGTAGGAGGGATGATTCAAGAAACGGGCCAGAACGAAGAAAGAGGCCTCAACGACCCAATTTTCTCTGGCTGCAACAAGCTGTGGTACCAGGCCCCCTTTCCAAAAGTGTACCGCGATGGAATTGGCAGGCTGAGAAACCTGATGCGATTGGAGTAAAATTTTATGAATCTAGGCGTGGATTTAATCCATCGCTGCCCCGCATATTTCCCCAGACATCCAATCCGCTGTCTTATCAATAATGAAGTTTGACCAGACTCTATCGGCTAAAAAACGTTCAGTGATAAGGCCCAATAAATAGTTGCAAATAGTATCCCAGATGCATTTTTTTACGGCGTATGCAGATACTGTCTTGAGGTCTGCTCCGGCGACGGCAAGGGCAGCTGTGTTCACTATGCATTCCATTATTCCCATGTATGATTCTATCTGAAGCTTCAATTGGATGACGGTCTGCGCAAGCTCTACATACTCGACGATTGCCTGCCCCCAGCCATGTTCTCCGACACCGATGGTATAACCGGTTTGGGGGTGTATCCGCCACCAAGCCACATATTCGTGGCCATTCTTTTTAACGGCCTGTTTAGGTGTGAGGATGATAAATCCTGCATCTAAATCGTGCTTGATCCGGGTCCGGGCATCCTGGCTGAGGTCCAGACTGGTGAACGCTTCTTCATCTGGATCGCGAATCGTCAGCCAATCAAAACCTTGAGCAAACAGTTCACTCGTATTTTCCACTTTTTCACTCGGTCCGAGTAAAAAAGCCTCGATGTTTGTATCCACGACACCCTGCTTCAGGCGGCTGAGGAAGGAATTCTCCTCTCTCCCTGGGTGGACGGCTATATCGTTGGCAACGATGTCCAGACATCTGTATTGGACAAGTTCTCCTTGCGGATTCGGCTTCAGACCGATATGGTGGCTTAGTATATTCGGTTGATCCAGGTAGGCTTCTCGGTGCAAGGGGCCGAGTTTGCCGCGGACTAACGCCAAGTCGTATATTGAACCCGGGAGTGGCATGAGCTGGGCCATCTGACTTAGAAATTCTTCGGGGTTTGCTTCGTTCGCATTTTGAATCAATTCGAGTAGAATTTCCCGGTTGGCCAACATGTTCTTGATGGTCAGGTACTCGATGAAATCTGTTGGTATCTGGCTATTGATGAATAAAATCTCGGCACGACTCAGGATATTCAGGCTCCGTCGCATTCGCAGTGCTTTCGTGATTTTGAGCGGTGTTACATCGTTTTTTTCGCGCTGGGCCGGGCCCAAAAAGTCAAATATTTCACGACGGATTGTTCGGGCGGATTGCCCTGGTGAACAGATCTCGTACTCAATCCACTCGGCAGTAAGAAGTCCGCCTTTTTTAGGTTCCTCTTTTGCCTTGTCTTCGCGGAAGCCCCTCAGGATGCTCTTCTGAATGGCCTGAATTCCTCTGGCTCTTTTCTTCTTTTCTATAAGATCGCCCGTATCTGTGAAGATAGTTCCAACGATTTCATCTGATCCAACGGATAGAGTCGGTACCCAGGCTTTTTCGTCAAGAACAGCGGTCTTCAGCCGCTCGAGCGGGTTTTCCACAGAAGAGAAGTCTGTGTACTTTGGCCAGTTTATCGGACTGTGACGCAGGTCTATCCTTTCATCGAATACCTCGGAAGGACGCAATGTATGTTCCAGTACGGTCTTTTCCTGGAGGCTTCCCTCTGTCCACTGCTCGATCACAACCCGGATATGCACCAGATGGTAGTCCTCTTCATCCAGATCGTCCGGGTCACACCATGCTTCTGGTTCGACAAGGGCTTGACCTAGTTTCATATCACTAAAAGAGGGATCAACATCTATCCAGGTTTCCTCTTTCTCCCACTGAACCCACCAGTGGTCTTGGAGAGCCGAGCGCTCAGTATTTCTTTCTTCTGAGTCTTTATCGGCCTTTGACTTGCCTATTGTATCCAGAATAGCTGATACTTGTTTATTCACACGGTCGTTTAGTTCTTTTGATCTGCGCTCTTGTTTCAACCTCATGTTCTTGATAGTGCTGTGCAGATTTTCTTTGTTTAGATTATATTTCGTGGCAAATTGTTCCACGAAGTCATCCTCAGCCTGAGGTGAAAGCTCTTTAGTCCGATCAAAAAATTTGGAGAAAGAGGATTGGATATCCTGAAAGACCTCATCTGCTTTTTCTTCCGAAAGAGTCGCTCTGGCCAGGCGCACCTCATGTCCGGCCAAATCCAGGAGTTCATACAGAAGCAGGGCCCGGTCCAGGCTATTTCCGATCCGGTCCATCAGAACGCCTCTGGGCCCGCGAAGAGAACCTCGATAGGGCACCAAAAAGGTCTCATCTCGCACCCACTCATAGAGTTGTTTTGAATCATCCCCGACCTGTTCGACTATAGCCTCAGGATCAAAACGGTCTCTTAGCAAGTCACTCTCCGCCTCCTCGAGCTGCTGAAACATACTTTCCAGCTGCTCAAACATCTGACTAATATCTTCCTCAGTAGGCAGGTTTTCCCTTTTGAAAGATGCTTCCTGATTTAGAGTCACATCGCTGGTTTTTTCTTGACTATTCTGGAAATTTTTTCTTGTATCCCTATCATTCCCTTGACTTCGGGAACAGGAAAGAATGAAAAGAGCAAGAACCAGGACAGCAATTGGCGAAATATACTTATTGATTTTATTCAAAGTTTCTCCGCCTCAGTCATTTATTTTTTCCTGAATGACCCATTCTTCTTGTTCTTTTTTCAGAAAGTAACGATGTTCTCCTTCGGCTTTAATAACGACTTTTGTCTCCAGAGGATGAGGTTCTACAAGCAAACGCAGAGTGTAGGTTCCTTCCATGACCTCAGCCGGCTCTCCACCTACAAAACCGCTCGCTTTGACATCTCCCTTTTCGTCGAGGATGACATATTCGACTCGTAAAGTTTCTTCAAGAGAGGAGAGCAATTCCTGAGAATCCTTGGCTTCCAGGTATTTTCCTTTTGTTGATGAGGCAATAGTCTCCAATTCTTGCCTGGCATTCGCCTCTTTGATTCCGAATCCCACGATATACAGCTTGAGGTCGAGTCCCAATTCTTTAAGAGCAGGAGCCACATTGTCAATATCTCCTCCACAGCTCTCGATGCCATCGCTGATGAGGATAATGGTTCCTTTATCAATATTCTTAAAGTCTTCTGCGGCTTGAAGAACTGAAAAGACCAACGGCGTCTTACCCTTTGGTTTGATTTGATTAATGATATCGATCATCTGTTTTTTAGCAAGCGGACCGATAGGCACCATGAGCTCTGTGTCTTGACAGGCACGTTTATCTCTTAAGGGATAGCGATGGCCGTAGACACGAAGACCCACGTTCATTTTCTCAGGAAGCTCGGAAATGATTTGATCCAACACTGTCCGTGCGATCGAGATTTTGCTTTCTCCCTTGATCTGTCCCCACATCGAATTAGAGGCATCCAGGATGAGTTCCACTTTTTTTGTGGTTTCTTTTTCTGCGCCTTCTTCAAAAAGAATTTGAAAAGTGCCTTGTTTTTTTACTTTCTTTTTGACCTCGGGTTTGGGCTTTGGCTTGGGTTTCGTTTCTTTCTTCAGTTCTGCCTTGAGATGATACTGGACGGGTGAAGTGAATTGCTCAAACAGGGTGCTTGCACTCTGTTTAATCATTTCATCAGAGGGGGAGAGATAGAACTGTCCTCCCGTTGCATAGGCGAATTCACTGAAAATCTGCTGATAAGTATTGGCGAAGTAATCTGATTTTTTATGCCATCCCGTCTGTACTCCAATAGTAGAAATAATAACCTCAGTGTCTAAGATGGTATCCCAAAGTTCGATATAATCCTGTAACCATTCTGCAGTCTTCCTTTGACTGACGAGATCGTCCAGGATGGCAATAATGACACGGTTGCCATCTTTTATCTTGACTCTGTCAATCGCACTCACAAGCCCGGTGAACGTATCCGTATTGCCCGCTCCTATAACCTCACTCTCGGCTGCCGCTTTTAATCGGGATGGATCGCGGGTGAAATCCGAGAGGTCGAAGACTTTATCCGTGTATTTCATCAGCCCAAGGAGCAGCCCCTCTTTCAGGTTATCCAGATATCCTCTGAGTACACGCTTAACGACAGGAACACTCACCTTCATACTACCGCTATCATCATAGACAATCATGACATAGATTTCTGGTTGAATGATTTTTAGATAGTAATCATCTGGTTTCAAACGATAGGTGAAGACATGGGTCTCCCCGCTGATTTGAATGTCGGAAGGGGATACGGAAGTCCCCTCCCTCGATTGAAGATCAAGTTTAGGAGTTGTGAATCCGATTTTTCTGATGGATATTTTAAGCATCTCATCCTTTATGTTATTTAGGGCAATATGATAATAATCCGTATCCTTTTGAGAAACTTCTCCTCCTAAAAGCGTATCAAGAGGTAAATTTTGAGCTTCTTGTATGGCATTATTGGATTCGATCTCCTTGAGTTGAACTTCACCCAGTGTTTCTTCGACTCCTTTTACACCTCCTATTTCTTTAAAATATCCTTTGACAAAAATTTCTGAGATCTCAATTTCTTCTGAGCTATAGGATTCAGTTACTTGGATTTTCAGGTACTTAGCAATCGTTGGAGAAACTGGAAATTCCTGATAACTTTCGGCCTTTGGTTTGGGTTTAATCGTTATTAAAGGCTTAAAACCAGATTTAGGAGTCTCGTTCGAGACAGAGAATCGGATTTCTTTGGGGAAATATTCTTCTGTTAGCTGAATCCCTATTTTATGAATCTCAGCAAATCTTCCCTGAGGAAAGCAGAAAACAGCTTCTTCTGGAAGACTGGTTTCTGAAAGATCGATAGAATATGTGCTTTCTCTATAATCTTTCTGTGTGAGTGAGTGATCCAGTATACTCTGGAATTGATCACCGACAGGTGGAGATGACCTGTAGATGACAGCCGCTCCTCTTCTGTGGGATAGCAGATCTTGAAGTTGTCTTGTGGGTGGGTGTTCTGGGTCGATAGGAGTGACCCTTAGATCTTTGAATAGATAGGCTCCCCTTTCTAAAGGCGAAATTCCGGAGGCCTCAATACCTAGTTTCCCCTTTGAGTAGCGTCCGTCTTCTATGTCGAAGATAACTTTATCGTCGACCATGAAGATGATGCGGTTCGGGATAGATTGTATCTCGACATCCATAAATTTGCCGATTTTATTTTCAGGGATCTCCATCTCAGCAAACGAGAGAAGTTCAAAACCTTGAGGTGTAAAGGCTTCGAGTTCATAACGGTTTTCGCTTTTATTGTATCCCACCCGGAAAAAATGGTCAGGATCCTGATACCCGAAGACAAGTCCCATGTATTTTCCGAGCGATCCTTTTGTTGTTGTTGGGTAAACTCTGACTCTGAAGGTATAGTTTTCCCACTCTTGATCTCCGTTCAGTAACATTGTCGCCGGTTCTTCGGTGGTATGGTCACTAGAAATCCCTGCAAACTCGGTCAGCACGATTCCCCATCTGCTTTTGGGCGGAGTCGCTTGAGGATCATCCCATACCTGCCAGTTGTCGAGATTTCCGGATTTATAATCCTCCACAACGGAAATATCCTGAAGGTCCTCTCCCTTTTCCGATCCCTCTTGCGTGCGGGAAGCAGATGTTGCACCTTTAAGGTATCCATAAACCAATATTTCCTCGATGAAAATCATCCTGCCCGTTTGTTCAAGCATTTGACTTTCCAGGCTGGGATCGAGTCCTGTGGGTCCTGGAGAGAGAATTCTGATCTTTAGATATTTTCCAGAAACAGGTTTGATTTCGAATTCTTGATATCCATTTTTTCGGGGTTTGATCTGGAATGTCCCTAGGGATTGGAAACCATTCTGGGGGCTTTCAGGGGAAACAAGGAACTCAACACTTCCTGGTAACCACATATCAGAAACTTGAATACCGATCTTATGGACCTCTGCTTCTTGATTATTGGGGGAAGAGAAGACAGCTTCTAACGGAAGTTTTTCTTCTTTTAAATTGATAAGAAGCATACCTTTAGGATCCATCTTTTTTGTGTCGAGGGAGGTTTCATGGTCGATAAGGCCCAAAAACATTTCGTTAGCAGGAGAAACAAGTTTTGCCCCCTTCTTAAAAGACAATAAATCCTGCAATGGTCTTACTGCTAATGTACCAGGTTCTATGGATTGTACCTTGATCTCTCCGATAAGGATCTTTTCCGATCCGAGGCCAGCCACGGCCAGGCCACATTGTCCATTTAGGTAACGGCCATCATCCAGGTCAAATAGAACATTATCCTTTAGGCTGAAAAGGATGCGGGAGCCAACGAAATCTACCCGAAAGGGAATTTCCTCGTATTTAGGGAATTCCATTTCAGCATAATCAAGGGTATTGAGGCCCTCAGGTATTCTTGCTTCCAATTGAAAGCGTTCTTTGTCAGAATCGTAACCTACCCAGTAAAAATGTTCTGAATCCTGGTAGCCAAAGACAAAGCCGAACATCATTCCCTCATCTCCAGAATCGCCATATCTTATAACACTCGCTTCAAGCGAATAATTTCTCCATGATTTTTTTCCTGTTAAGAGCATGGATGAGACTTGATTAGGCTCACTCCTGATTCCTGAGAGTTCGGTTAGTCTGATATTCCATTGGCTGGGATAATTCCTGGCTTTAGGGTTATCCCATACTTTCCATTTTGAGCGAGGATTTAGCAGATTATCCTTTTCGCTGATGGGAACAGTTAAAGATTTTGTGGCAGGCTTGGGCTGATTATCTCCGTTATGTACATTTATACCTGAGGAGAGGGATAAATGAAGAATGACCAAAATGAAGATGAATAAAAACAATTTAGCTTTATGCATGGTTGCTCCTTGTTTATTTGGTGACATGAGGGAGTTCCATGTATTTCTCACTCTCAAACCCTCGAAAATAGAAAATAGAAGGCACCGAGTCTGTGGAGTAGGCAAGTTCAAAACGAATGAATGTTTGCGGCGGTATTATGAAGGGGTATGGCGGTCTATGCGGCAGGGCTTCGGTAACCTCATCGTCTATGTATATTTTTTTATCTCCATCGAGAAGGATGAACTGCGGCTCTGTTTGAATTTCAAGACCACTCTCGGTCAATGATTGAATTCCCAAATCCAGGATGATTTTCCCATTTTCCTTTCGTACTCCAAAGAGCATCACTTCCATGATATCTCCGTCCTGGTGTGAAGCTATTGATTTTGGGAAGCCTTTCGGTTTTTTTTCTGACAAGTCGATCATCAGTATGTCGTTTTGGATGCGAATTCCCAGTTGAAACAACTGATCAGAGGCTGGCACAAGGAAAGCCAGTTCCTGGTGCTGATAGACCTCTGGTGTGAATCGGATCATCCCTTCGTAGGTGGTCGTAGCACCCTCGCAGTAATAAAAATAACCGCCTTCTGTTGTCACCCAGGTGTATTCCTTCGGTTCGATCTGGATGATATCTTTGATCCTCTGCCCAAGAAAGCTTTTACCGCTGAGATGGATGACGGCATAGCGCCAGTCCTCAGGAGCCTCTTCTTCGTCATAATCATCTCGGAAATCAAATGAATGGACGACCAATTCAACGGTATCGCTTTTTACTCGGCTGATGACTTCACCAGCCAATCCCTCGGTTCCGAGAGCCTTTTTTATGTTTCCCTGGATGGGAATATCGATATGACCATACTCATAATCAAAGAACCTAAACCCGATGTTCTCAGCCCCTTCAGGGATTAGATAGACAAAATTGGCAGAGCGTGTCTCTCCGAATTTCGAGATCATGAACGCCTCCTCCAGATCGGCGCCCCCCTGAATGTCTTCGGTCATTCTGTGAAGAGAAAAGGCAAGTCCGTCGGCCAGGAGATAAGCGTGGTCGATGATCTTCTCGATCATGTAAGCCACATCGACTTCGACATAATCCTCTTTTTTCTTTTCTTTTTTCTGAGCGAGAGTTTTCACCCCCATGGTTTGATCTGCTTTTCCTTCTAGTTTATCTTTTTCAATCTTTTGCTTTGGATGGATGTTTTCCCATCGGGTTTCCAGCACAGCAAAGCGCCAGCCTTCTGGAGCTTGGTCTCCGTTGATTTCTTGTTCGAAGCGGTTGGTGATGATTTCGACTCGGGCCGCCTTATTAGCGGCTTGTTTTATAATGTTTCCTTCACCAGGAGCGAGTTTAACATACTTTCCCGAGGCAAGATGAGCTCGGGTTTTTCCTGGTAAGCTTATCAAGATCAGGGCAGACACGAAGAAGAGCACAAGAAATTGATAGATAAAAGGTTTAAGTTTTGGCATTGTCCTGTCCTTTCAAAGCTTTTACCTGATATATGCTTTCCCTTGCTTTTATCTTCTTATAATATCGAGTTGAATGTGTCAACCGAGAAGGAATCGTGGTTGTGATTCAGACAGAATTTTACTCCATTCGGCCTGTCCCAGGGTGTAAGCAAGACAAAATGGAGAGGATCAGGACAGACAGGTTATCTAAACCAGGTTTTGAAAGGAAGAGTGAGAGACGGAGAAAGTGGTGCAGTGTTTTAATTTATTCTAGGCATTTTACCTGATGATTCAGTTCTTGATATCGATACCTCCGAAAATGGCTGTCCCTTTGACATACAGAGTGGGCACAGCTCCTTCGCCAGGACGATGCCAGTGCTTATCGTCAATTCCCCCCAGGATGGCGTTGCTGTCGACTATAACTTTCCACTCCTCCGGGACGCGCATTTCCAGCCCCCCAAATATGGCGTTGAGTTCCACTGTGGCCTCATTTCCGGCCAGTTTCGCTTTGGTCAAATCCAGATCAATGCCGCCGAACAGAACAGTGGCCTTGCCGCCACGGAATTGATCCGATTCCACGCGCCGCTTTATTCCTGAAAACAGAAGAAACATACCCAAATCATCCTCTTTAATTGATGGGATTTTTTCTTTGATGCCTATAAACCTTGGTTTGAACAGGACCCAGAGGCCGACTGCGATAATCAAGATCGGAAAAAAGAATTTCCAGATGTTTTTGCCGAGGATATCTAAGTTAACCAACAGAAAAAAGACTCCGACGGCAACAAGGAGAAGGCCAAAACTGCTCTGGCGGAGCTGGGTGCCCAGTATATGCCAGAGTCCGACGAATATCAGGAACAACGGCCAGTAATCGGAGAAGAAGTCCCCGACATCCAACCGGTCCATACTGCCGAGCAAGAAAATGATTCCCAGGAAGACAATCAATAAACCCGCAAAGATACGGCCTTGAAAATCTTTTATGTCAGCCATTTTTTTCCTTTTCTTTTTCTGCCTCTGCGGCGAATGTCTTCCAGCTCTTGGCCAACCTCCCTAATTCTTGATCGACAAGAAAATTGACTGTTCCTTCTTCGAAGGTCCCATCCTTTTTCATTTTTCCTGCTTTGACTTCGGTTAAGATCTCGATGCCCTCATCGATGGTCTTAACGGGATAAATATGGAAAGTTCCCTCCTCCACAGCTTTAACGACTTCTTCTCGGAGCATCAGATTCGCTACGTTCTGATGGGGAATGATAACACCCTGGCTCCCTGTCAATCCCTTTGCCTTGCAGACTTCGTAGAATCCTTCGATTTTTTCGTTGACTCCGCCTATGGGTTGAATCTCTCCTCTCTGGTTGAGGGAGCCGGTGACAGCTATATCCTGCCTGAGGGGAAGATTCGAGAGACTGGATAGGATGGCATAGACTTCAGTGGAGGAGGCGCTATCTCCTTCCACACCTGAGTAGGATTGTTCAAAAGCCAGGCTTGCCGAGAGAGAAAAGGGCTTATCCTTCGCGTATTTTCCTCTGAGATAGCCACCCAGGATGAGAACTCCTTTGTTGTGAGTGCGTCCGCTCATATCCGCTTCTCTTTCGATATTGATCACCCCGGCTCTTCCTACCGCTGTCCGAGCCGTGATGCGGGTTGGCTTGCCGAAGGCCAGTTCGCCCATGCTGTAGACAGAGAGACCGTTCACTTGGCCGACAACCTTGCCCTCGGTGTCGATCATGATTGTTCCCTCTTCGATCATTTCTTGAATCTTGTCTTCGATCAGGCTGACCCGTTCGAACCGCTCTTGGATGGCACTCTCCACATGATTACGGTCGACCAATTTCTGGTTATCCTTCTTTGCCCAATAGCTGGCTTCGCGGACAACATCGGCTACGATGTGGAATCGAGTGGACACCTTTTTCTGTCTCCCGGCAATCCTTGTGGCGTGTTCGATGACCGCCGCCATTCCATCCTTGTTGAAGGGCAGAAGCTCATCCTCATCAGAAATTTTTTTGATAAATCCTGCATACTCGGTTATGGTCTGTTCATCCTTGGTCATCTCAGAGTCGAATTCGGCTTTAACCTTGAAAATTTTCTTGAAATCCTCATCCAAGAAATAGAGCAAATTGTAAATACGGGAGTCTCCGATCATGACGATCTTAACATTGATATCGATGGGTTGGGGTTTGAGACGGCTGGCCGAGATGAGGTAAAGAGAGGTGAAATTCTGGATTTCGAGCTGCTGGTTTCGCAATGTTCTCTTGAGTGTCGGCCAGACGCCAGCCTCTATAAGAGCATCTAAAGCATTCATAACCAAGAAGCCTCCGTTGGCTTTTAATAAAGAGCCCGGCTTGATCTTGGTGAAATCCATTTGCCATATTCCAAACCGATTGACAGTGGATTCGATGGCTCCGAAGAGGTTGACATAGTTCGGGTTCGTCTCCATGATGACGGGGGAGCCCTTTTGTTCTGTATTATCTATGAGAAGGTTGACTCTGTATTCGAGAAAAGGATCAACAGGGATTGGAGCTTTTTCCTTTTGTTCGGTTTTTTGAGCCTTGAAACGGTCGATGGTGTTGATAAGGGTGGATTCGACATGATCCAGATACTCGGTAATTTTAGGGTACTTAAATTTAGAGTTCATCTCAGCAATAGCGCCTGTGATAATCGGGGTGATTGATTCTTCATCCCATTCCTTGAGCATTTGACGGGTCTTGTCCTCGACCTCTTTCATCTTTTCGAAAACCTCTTCCAATTTATCAGTCAGTTTTTCGTACTTGTCCTTCAGCTCCTCTAATTTTTCTTTAGGAAACCGGTTTTCCCTCACTAACGATTCAAGGTTGTTGAAAGAGGTCGGCTTTCCTTCGATTAACGGCACTAGATCGGGCTTGACAAAGAGACCCATCTGAACCTGAATCACAGAGAATCCTTCCTGGGCCACTTCATCCTCGAATTTTTTGAGGATTTCCTTCTGTATTTTCTGCTGGGTTTCGATGATGCTGTCTCTTCTTTCGGTATAGTATTTGCTCTTAACGAGCTCAGGAATGTTGGTCTTGAGCATGGTTATCAGGTGGTCCATCGCCTCCTTGAAGAGACGGCCTTCTCCGGCAGGGAGAGTGATCAGCATCGGTTCATCCGAATTCTTGAAATTGTTAACATACAGGATGTCATCCGGAGTTTTTTCTTCCTTCTCCAATCTTTCCAGAAGCTGTTTTATGGTGGTTGTTCGACCGGTTCCAACCATTCCAGTGATAAAAATATTATAACCGAAGCTTTTGACATCTAGACCTGTCTGAATGGCTTTGACAGCCCTTTCCTGGCCGATGATTCCTTCGCATATTTTACAATCGTCACTTGTTTTGAAAGGAATTTTCTCTGGATCGAGTTTCCATCTTAGTTTCTCAACTGAGAGCTCTTTAAAATCTGATGCGGTCCTCATCTTAACCTCCTTTCTCCATTTTTAACTTTGACATCATGATTTTTTATCATAAAAATGGCGTTAGCACAACAGATAAGGATGAAGGTAAGAGGGGTCACCCTGGATATACATAGGTGCAAAAAAACCATTTATCTGATAAAATATGAAAAATTTATGAGGGAAGAGGAGTGAGCGTGATTCAAATCGAAAGGGTAAAGACAAAGAGCGAATTAAAAAAATTTATGTTATTCCCCTGGAAAATTTATAAAAAAGACCCCAACTGGGTACCTCCTCTTGTCGCGGATATCAAAGAAAAGCTGGATAAGAAAAAGAATCCCTTTTTCGAGCATGCTGATATGGATCTTTTCCTGGCCGTAAGAGAAGATGAAATCGTGGGAAGGATCGCGGCCATTGTCGATGAGAATCATAATCGAATGCATGATGAGAAAATTATCTTTTTTGGTCTTTACGAGAGTTTCAATGATTTCGACACGGCTAACACCCTGTTAGAGAGAGCGGCTGAATGGGGAAGAGAAAGGGGGATGGAAGTCCTTCGAGGGCCGATGAATCTTTCCATGAATGATGAATGTGCCTTCCTCTTGGAGGGCTTTGATTCACCTCCTGTCATTATGATGCCCTACAATCCTCCTTATTATTTAGAATTAATGGAGAAATGCGGCTTGGTCAAGGCCAAAGACCTGTATGCGTTTTTCATGACAAGAGACTATGAGGCAGCAGAAAAGGTCGCAGGTATTGTTGAAAAGGCCAAAAAAGACTTAAAGGTTAAACTCAGAGTCGTAAACATGAAAAATCTTGACGAAGAGGTGAAGAAGATAAAGTATGTGTATAATCATGCTTGGGAAAAAAACTGGGGTTTTGTGCCCTGGACCGACAAGGAGATGAATCATATGGTCAAAAAACTCAAGCAGGTTGCTGATCCCAGCCTTGTCATCCTTGCCGAAGACAATGACAAACCCGTTGGATTTGCTTTTGGGCTGCCCAATTACAACGAAGTGCTGAAGCGAATGAACGGAAGGCTTACTCCTCTAAGCATCCTTAAATTTCTTTACTACAAGAATAAAATCAAAGGGATGCGCGGAGTTGTTTTTGGAGTCCTCAAAGAATACAGGATGATGGGCCTGAGTTATCTCCTTTTCACCAAGCTGGCGGATAATAGCATCAAAAGGGGCTACGAGTGGGGGGAAACATCTTGGCAGCTTGAAGATAATATCGCCATCAACAAATTCATCGAGTCTGTTGGGGGTAAAGTTTATAAAAAGTACAGAATATTTGAAAAGAGTATCATGTAGAATCTGCATCGCAGCTATCAGAAAGACTTATCATCATGAATAAGGAGGATGGATGGCCTTCAAAAATCTCCTAACCAAAGTAGAAAGCAACTTGGGATGGATCATCATTAACCGTCCTGATAAGCTCAACGCCCTGAATGGTGAAACCATCAAAGAACTCCAGGAGGCCTTTCTCTCCTTCCAAGAGGATCCAGAGGTCAAGGCCATCGTATTGACTGGATCTGGCGAAAAGGCCTTCGTGGCCGGAGCGGATATAACCGAACTCGCCCGACTCGATCAGTCAGGAGGAAAAGACTATGTCCTGAAAGGACAGGAGCTCACCAAGATCAACGAAAACTTCCCAAACCCTGTCATCGCCGCTGTGAACGGGTATGCTCTCGGTGGGGGGACAGAGATTGCCCTTGCCTGCCACATCCGCATAGCCTCCGAGAATGCTAAAATGGGTCAACCCGAAGTAAAATTAGGGCTCATCCCTGGATACGGAGGAACGCAAAGATTGGCTAGGCTGGTGGGTAAAGGGCAAGCCATGGAGCTTGTTCTCAGTGGCAGAATCATTGACGCCGATGAGGCCCTGCGGATTGGGCTGGTAAACAGGGTCGTACCCCAAGCAGATCTTTTGCCTACCTGTGAAGCCGTGGCTAAGGAGATTGTGACCAATGCTCCTCTTGCCCTAGAATACGCTATCACCGCCATCAACAGGGGATTGGAGAAGACCTTGGAAGCAGGGCTCCTGCTTGAGGCAGATCTTTTCGGTCAAGCCTGTGCCACAGAGGACAGCAAGGAAGGAACCCAGGCTTTTATTGAAAAACGGAAGGCCAACTTTCAGGGTAAATAAGGAGAAGAATATGGAAATTTACCAGGGAAAACTTCAAGCAAAAGGATTAAAGATTGCTATCGTGTTGAGTCGATTCAATGAGTTTATTTCTGATCGACTTCTCGAGGGAGCTCTCGATTCTCTTCATAAACTCGGCGCTGAGGATAAAGATCTGTCCGTTTATAAAGTTCCCGGGTCGTTCGAGGTCCCTCTTGTGGCCAAGAAACTGGCTCGGGCAGGAGAGGTAGATGGAATCCTCTGTCTGGGAGCGCTGATTCGAGGGGATACACCACATTTTGATTATCTGAGTGCAGAGGTCACTAAGGGATTAGCCCAAATCGGAATGGATGAGGGAGTGCCCATAGCCTATGGGATTCTGACTGTAGAGACCATCGAGCAAGGCATAGAGAGAGCCGGAACAAAGGCCGGGAACAAAGGGTCCCATGCTGCTTTTTCTCTTGTGGAAACAATCAATCTGATCAAAAACTCTGGACTGGAATAGGATAAATCCTTTTACATGGGCAAGAGAAGGAAAGCCCGAGAGAGCACTTTACAGATTCTATTTCAACTCGAATTCAACAACTCTCAACCAGAAAAAGCGATTAAACAATATTGGAAATACAGAAGGGCCTCTCAGGAGATTAAGTCTTATTCTGATCTGTTGGTGGAAGGGATTCTCTCGCATCAGGAGGAGATTGATACTCTTATCCAGTCTGTTTCGGAACATTGGCGCCTCGCTCGGATGGCCGTTGTCGACCGTAATATACTGCGTATAGCTGTTTTTGAATTGCTGTACGAAAAGAATATCGCCCCAGCCATAATTATCAATGAGGCCATCGAGATTGCCAAGAAATACAGCAACGAAGAAGGGGCCATGTTCGTTAATGGTCTTTTGGATGCCGTAAGAAAAGAATTGGAGCCTGATGATAAATCGGATAAGGAAGGAAAAAATGGATGAGGGCAGAAACAAAACAAAAGAAGACAAGTTAGAATTGGAAACCAAGAGGGGCGATCAGGAGATGGCCCGGGAGAAAAAGCTGGAGGAGCTTCGCCGAGAGGGCGTTGATATTTTCCCCCACAAGGCTGACAAAACCCACTCTATTGTGGATATTGTTTCTGGATTTTCTTCATTATCCAAACAGGAACTCGAGGCGAAGAAAACAAAGGTCACCGTCCCCGGAAGAGTGATTTCAATACGCCGCATGGGCCGAGCGACGTTCTTTCATATCGCGGACAGCCAGGCTCGTCTTCAAGTCTATCTCCGGGAAGATAATGCCGGCAAGAGGATGTACAATCTCTTCTCGTTTATCGATATCGGAGATATTCTTTCCGTGAAAGGGACCCTATTCAAGACCAAAACAGGAGAGTTGACGATTCTTGCCGATTCCTTCACTTTCTTGGCCAAGTGCCTTCATCCACTTCCAGAGAAATGGCATGGACTGCAGGATGTCGAACTGCGTTATCGGAAGAGATACTTGGACCTGATCGTAAACCCGAACGAGAGTGAGATTTTCAGGCTGAGGAGTAAGATTATCAGCAATATAAGGGATTTTTTTGACGAGAGAGGTTACCTCGAAGTCGAAACGCCGATGATGCAGGTCGTTCCTGGAGGAGCACTGGCCCGGCCCTTCAAAACATTCCATAATGCCCTTGGTTTGGATCTCTACTTGAGGATAGCTCCAGAATTGTACTTGAAGAGGTTAATCATCGGGGGTTTCGAGAAGATTTATGAAATCAACCGGAATTTTCGCAATGAAGGTATTTCCTCTGAACATAATCCAGAATTCACCATGCTCGAATTCTATCAAGCCTACATCGATTACAACGATATGATGGAGCTGACGGAGGAGTTAATCGTTTTTCTCAGTCAGTCCGTTTTGAATACCGAGGAGATTGTGTTCGGAGAAGAGAAGATGTCCTTGAAACGACCTTGGAAGAGGATGAAGTTTAAGGACGCCCTGGTCCATTATAGTGGATTAGCTCCGAGCCGGTTTGAAAACAAAGACGAGGTAATCGAGCTGGCCTCCGCCTTGGCCCCAGATAAGGGGCCCCTGACCCATGGCAAGGCTTTGGATATCATCTTTGATAAAAACGTGAAACAGCACCTCATCCAACCGACTTTTATCATCAATCCTCCCAAAGAAGTCTCGCCTCTCGCCAAAGCCTCGAAGGACAACCCAGAAGAGACCGATCGTTTCGAACTCGTCATGGGAGGGATGGAAATTGCCAACGGCTTCAGTGAATTGTCGGATCCCGAAGAGCAAAATGAGCGTTTTGAGCAGCAGGCAGAGGAGAGGAAAAAAGGAAGCGAGGATGCTCACTGGATAGACAGAGACTATGTCCAAGCTCTCGAGTATGGCCTCCCGCCAACGGCTGGGGAGGGGATCGGGATCGACCGTCTCGTGATGCTCTTTGCCAACAAAAAGTCGATCAGAGAAGTGATTCTTTTCCCCCTTCTGCGGCCTAAATAAATGGATTAAATTTATATGAAATACGAACTTTTCGTCGCCAAGCGTTATCTGACAGCCAAGAGGAAGCAGGCCTTCATTTCGGTCATCACCTTCATCTCGATCCTAGGCATTGTTATCGGGGTGATGGCTCTGATCATTGCCATAGCTCTCATCACGGGCTTCCAGGCGGATGTACAGGATAAAATTTTGGGTTCAACCTCCCATATCATGGTTTCCGACCTCAGCGGTGAAGGTCTTGAGGATTATCCTCCGCTGGTCTCGAAAATTCAGGGAATAAAAGGCATTATCTCGGTCTCACCCGTTGTCTACGACACAGTACTCCTCAAGGGGCCTTATAAAGCATCGGGAGCTGTACTCAAGGGAGTGGACTTTAATCTCGAAAAAAAATACGCCAACTGGCTTCAGGAGTTGGGCAGGGGGGAAATTCCCGTTTCCGGAGCCAGAAGAGACGGGATTCTGCTCGGTCGAGAACTTGCGTTTAATGTCGGAGCCGGAGTCGGAGATGTCGTTACCGTCTTGAGCTCTTCCTCTCGTCTTTCCCCGATCGGACTCATCCCAAAGACAAGAAAGTACGTGGTCACGGGTATCTTTAACACGGGTTTTTATGAATTCGATGCCACAACGATCCTGATCTCGTTGGATTTAGCGCAAAAGGTTTTTAGTCTCGAGGAAAAAGTCAGTTATCTTCAGGTCAAGATCGAGGATATTTTCCAGGCGCCAAAAATCGGGGATCAGATCGAAGAGATCATTCCTCCTGTGGCCTATGTGACGACCTGGATGGAGTTGAACAAATCTCTTTTTTCTGCTCTGAAGCTCGAAAAAAACATCATGTTTCTGACGATTGCCCTCATCGTCCTCGTCGCAGCCTTAAACATCATCGCCACCCTCATCCTGATGGTCATGGAAAAGACGAGGGACATCGGTATCCTGATCGCCATGGGGGCCACCTCGAAGACTATCAGAAAAATATTCTTCCTCCAGGGAGCCATGATCGGAACGATCGGAACAGCCTTCGGGGTGATTCTTGGCCTCCTCTGGTGTTGGATAGCCAATACGTTCGAGCTTATCAAAGTGCCCATGGATATATACCAAATCTCGTACGTCCCTTTTCACCTCAATACACTTGATTTATTCTTGATAATCGGGATCACTCTGTCGATTAGTCTTCTTTCGACCCTGTTCCCTTCCCATAGAGCTTCAAAAGTCGACCCGGTCGTTGCTTTAAAATATGAATAGCATCCTGAAAACAGAGAACTTGAGTAAGGAATATGCCTTACCTAAGGGAATTCTGCGCGTTTTTGAGGGGATAGATTTTGAGGTCGAAAAAGGAGACTTGGTGGCAGTCATGGGAGTTTCAGGCGTCGGGAAGACGACCCTTCTCAATCTATTAGGGCTTTTAGACAAGCCGACAGAAGGAAAGATATTTCTAGATGGAGAAGATATTCTCACCAAGAATGAGAGAGAGAAGGCAAAAATCAGGAATCATAAGATCGGTTTTGTCTTTCAATTTTACCACCTGTTACCAGAATTTACGGCCCTGGAGAATATCAGTTTTCCTCTCCTCATAAGGGGCCTGGAGAGGAAAAAAGCGCTGAGCCGAGCAGGCGAAATTCTCGCAGAGGTGTCTCTTGAAGAGAAAGCCTCACTCCGGCCTAGTCGTCTTTCTGGAGGAGAACAGCAGAGAATAGCCATCGCTAGGGCCCTGATCAGCGAACCAAAGTTGCTTTTGGCCGATGAACCCACAGGGAATCTGGACTGGAAAACAGGTCTCAAAATCTTAGAATTGATCCGAGATATGCATCAGAGGAGAGGTCTATCATCGATCATCGTCACCCATAATGAAAAAGTGGCCCAATTCTGCGGAAAAGTCTACTTGATGGAAAGTGGAGCGTTGAAACTTTTACCCCGCCTTTAGAGTTTTTACTTAGTGTATCCCTCCATTTTGTAAAAGACTGAGATGTGCGGCAGAATGCCGCCCAATAAGATATAGATAACTTCACAAAGGCTTGACGGAGATGGATTTGGCGATCTGGGATCCTAACCCAGTTGCTTTTGAAAAAAAGGGATGAATATGGTATATGATATAAGGAGAAAATGATGAAAAAGTTTTTGATGTTCCTTTTGCTTCTATCAGCGCCTCTTTTTCTTTTCGGGCAGGATTTATTGGAGAAAATTGAAATCGTCGGGAATGACAGGGTTACCCGGGAGACTATCCTGTATTATCTCTCATCCAGAGAGGGGGACTATCTCAATGAAGAACTCTTGAAGAAAGATTTGAGGGTTTTATGGTCGACCGGGTTTTTTTCTAATGTTCAGATAGTCAAAGAAAGCGGGACCAGAGGTAAAATTGTCAAGATCATCGTTGAAGAAAATCCGTTGATCAAAAACATCATCTACAAGACAGGAAAAAAACTCAAAGAGGATGATATTGTCAATAAGCTGAAGGAAAAGGATGAATACGTTCTTCCCTATTCTTACTATGATCCCTATAAAATCCAGAAGATCGAACAGACAATCATGGAGCTTCTCCTGGAGAAAGGCCTCGAGACCGGCGAGGTCCGGGTGGAGATCGACAAGAAAGGGCAGCACGAGCTGGATGTGATCTTTAATATCAATGAGGGGCCCAAGATTCGAGTGGGAGAAATCGTGTTTGTCGGAAATCCAAAGCTGCCCCAGAGCAGGCTCAGAGAAGCCATAAAAGAGAACCGAAAACATGGGATATTTTCCTGGGTCATGGGGAAGGACACGTTCAAAAAGAATAAATTGTCCGAGGATTTAGCCAACGTCAAGAAGAAACTTCAAGAGAAAGGATATATGGAAGCTGTGGTAGGAGAACCCCAGATAGAGGATATGACAAAAAGGTCCATCTTCTTCAGAAAACAGAAGATGAAAAGAATCATCATCCCGGTCGACGCAGGTTATCGCTACATGCTCGGAGATGTAAAAATCGAAGGCAATAAGATCATCGCGACCAAGTTTCTGGAGCAGCTTATCAAAATGAAGAAAGGTGAGGTCTACAGCATAAAGAAAAGAGAGAAAAGTGTTGAGGAGATCGGAGAAATCTACCAGAATTTTGGCCACCTTTATGCTCAGATCATGCCTGTGGAGAGTCTCGACCCCAAGAGGAAAAGAGTCAATGTCACCTTCAATATCTACGAAGGCGAGGTGGCTTACCTCAACAGATTGGAAATCAAGGGAAATACCTATACCAAGGATAAAGTGATCAGAAGAGAGATGCTCCTCAGAGAGGGAGATAGGTTCAGTTTAGCCCTCTTTAAAGACAGCATCCTCAGAGTCAGGCAGCTGGGACTCGTCGAACTGGATGAGGCGACCCCGCCAGACATCCAACCGAATCCTGAGGATCCTACCCAAATCGATGTCTCTCTCCAAGTCAAGGAGCTCCAAAGAAATAACATTCAGTTCACAGCCGGTTACAGTGGCTACGAAGGTACGTTCATTGCTTTCAGTTATTCGACTGTCAATTTCCTAGGCGCAGGGGAGAAGCTCCAGCTGATGATTCAATACGGAAAGAGGATCCGTAACTACATGTTCGGGTTTTCCGAGCCTTATGTCTTTGATCGTCCGATAACTGTGGGTTTTAACGTCTACAATCGTTATATCATCCTTCCCGGTTTGTACGATCGGAAAGGAAAAGGGGCAGATTTAATCATCGGGTCCAGGATCAAGGGATATTGGAGAACTAACCTCACCTACACATTCGAGAAAATAGATATCGATGTTCCAGATAATTCTATTTATGGAACCTATCCTGGTGCCCTTGGCATGTGGGAAGGGGCGTTCACCGTGAGCAGCATCCTTCCGGTTCTGTATCGGTCCACGGTGGACAGTCCTTTGACACCCAGTCGGGGATCTTTGTATCTTGCCTCTGCTAAGTTTGCAGGTTCTTTTTTGGGAGGAGATATCGACCTGATCAAACCTCGTTTTGAGTTGACCCGATACGTTCCTTTCATAAAGAGACATGTCCTGGGTTTCCATGTTGAGTACCAGTTCATCAAAACCTTTGGAGGCTCGACTATACCAATCTGGGAAAGATTCTATCTTGGAGGAGAACGGTCTATTCGGGGATATGATATCTACTCTATCTACCCTCGGAAGACTAACCTAGGAGGAACCAAATCTCTGGTGATGAATGCAGAATATATCATCCCGGTCGGCGGTCCCCTGTATATAATCTTCTTCTTCGATGCCGGGAATGCCTTCGCAGAGAACCAAAGACTCAATTTCGGAAACCTTTTCACTTCTAAAGGATTGGAAGCTCGGATCTTTGTCCCTGCTTTGAGAATTCCGTTCAGGCTCATTTTTTCTTTCAACAGTCCAAAAATACATCCTGATGATTCCAATTTTGCTTTCCGATTTGCGATTGGAACAACGTTTTAAATTTAAGGCCCATTCCATTACTAAGGAGGCTTAAGATGAGATGGAAAAGCACGCGCGTGAGTTCTTTGATATTTGTTTGCGTCGTGGGTTTGTTTTCATTGGGTTTAGCTCAGCAAGCGGCTAAAATAGGCGTTGTCAATTCCCAGCAGGTTTTAGAGCGGTCAGAGGAAGGGAAAAAGGCGATTGCTCGCCTTCAGGAACTTGACCGAACCCAACAGGGCAAAATAACCAAACTTGATGAGGAAATTCGCCAGCTGGAAACAAAACTGAACACCCAAAGGCTGACCTTGACCAATGAAGCAATTATTCAACTGACTTCAGATATCGAGAAAAAACGGACAGACAGGAAGCGTCAGGCTGAAGATGCCATGAGAGAGTTACAAGATCTTCGACTTAGGCTTTTCCAGAAAGTGCAGAATGAATTGCTCCCGATTATCGAGGGAATAGGAAAGGAAAGAGGTCTTGAGCTTATTCTCGATCTGGGCAACAGCGGTGCGATCTATTTCAATCCCACTATCGATCTCACCGAAGAGGTTATCCGCAGGTATAACGCCTCTAAGGCCACCAAAAAGTAGAGAATTGCTCAGCATAAAAAAGATCCTCGAAGTTCTTCCCCACCGTTACCCCTTTTTGTTAGTGGATAGAGTTCTAGAGATAAAAAAGGGAGAATCCATCGTTGCTATAAAGAACGTTACTTACAATGAACCCTTTTTTCAGGGCCATTTCCCAGGCTTTAAAGTCATGCCTGGTGTTTTGGTGATCGAGGCCATCGCCCAGGCAGGGGGCATTCTTCTGTATCATTCTCTCCCAGATCCAACTCGCAAGTTCGTTCTGTTGAGCAAGGTCGATAAAGCCAAATTCAGGAAACCGATCGTCCCAGGAGACCAGATTCGGTTGGAGGTTGTCCTTTTAAAGCTTAAAAACAAATTCGCTCAGATCAGTGGAAAAGCCTACGTAGAAGGAGAAGTGGCAGCCGAAGGAGATATCATGGCTTCTGTTCTAGCAGTTGAGGATCTGAATGAGTGAGAGGGAAGTTTTTATCCACGAGACCGCCAATGTTCATCCCCACACCCGATTAGATTCAGGTGTCAGTATCGGCCCTTATTGTTTTATTGGTGAGGGTGTTTCTATCCATAAGAATACCAGACTTGAAGCCAATGTCTTCATAACGGGGAAGACCGATATCGGCCAAGATTGTCTGTTCTCTCCCTTCTCTTCTATAGGAACCGAACCGCAGGATGTTACCTATCAAAATGAAGAGACAATTACCAAAATCGGGAGCCGGAATATCTTCCGCGAATTTATCACGGTCAATCGAGGAACAATCAAGGGGGGCGGCCAAACTATTATCGGAGACGATAATTACTTTATGGCCTACTCTCATGTCGCCCATGATTGTCTGGTCGGGAATGAAACGATATTCATGAACGGAGCCACATTAGCGGGGCATGTGACCATCGATGACTATGTGACGGTGAGTGGCTTCAGCGGCATCCATCAGTTCTGCCGGGTCGGCAAACACGCATATATCGGCGGTTATTCTGTGATCACTCAGGATGTGATTCCTTTCTGTCGGGTTGCCGGAGGCCGCCCGGCTTTGATCTTCGGGTTGAATGCTATCGGCCTGCGAAGGAGAGGATTTTCGAGAGACAGAATCAAAGACCTTAAAGAGATGTTCAAGATTATCTTCTATTCCGAGCTCAACACTACCCAAGCCATAACTAAAATCGAGGAGAGTTTCAATCCGTCCGAAGACAGAGACGAAATCTGCAAATTTATTAGCTCCTCTAAGAGGGGAATCATCAAGAAATCAAAGGAAAAATGGGAAATCGACTTGGAATAATCGCTGGTTCGGGAGAACTTCCTACTTTTATTATCAGCGAAGCTCAGAGATCTGGCTATACATGCGTGGTCGCCGCTCTTGTAGGAGAGGCCGAAGCCTCACTCCAGGAAAGAACGAAAATTCTCGAGTGGTTTGATATCGATGATGTGAAGCAGTTGATATCTTTTTTCAAAAAGGCTGGAGTCAGTCAGGCTGTATTTGCGGGAAAATTCGATCAGCGGATCATGTATAAAAAAGAGACATGGGGAGAGGAAAGTCTATTGATCCAGGAAAGAGCCAGGACGAAAACTCCTGGTGATCTTGTGGCAGCCGTCATCGGTTACATGGCCAAACAAGGAGTCGAGATCATAAATCCCTTGGTTTTCCTTGGATCGACCTTCTGCCCAGAGGGAATTCTGACCGACACTAAGCCCACAATCGAGGTGGAGGAAGATATCGCCTTTGGGTGGAAACTGGCGAGACAAGCGGCGGATTTGGATATCGGGCAAACCGTAGTCGTCAAGGATAAGGCTGTCGTCGCCGTGGAGGGGATGGAAGGGACGGATGAGGTCATTAAGCGTGGTGGAAAACTCGCTGGTAAAGGCACAGTGGTCATTAAGGTCGCCCGGACTCAACAGGACCTCAGGATTGATCTCCCAGCCATCGGGCTCAACACGGTGAACAGCCTGATTGGGGCGGGAAGTCAAGCTCTTTGTTTCGAGGCGGATAGAATGCCTTTTTTACACAAGGACAAAGCCATCGCCCTTGCCGATGCTAACACGATTTCCATCATTGCCAAAAAATTTAATGATCAGGCGAAATTCGATGGATAAAGTCAAAGTCGGAATCATCGGTGTCGGCTATTTGGGAATGCAGCACGCCAGGATTTTGTCTTATCTAGAAGAGGCTGAACTCAGAGGTGTCGCCGATATCAATTTTCGAAAGGCTGTCGAAATCGGCAACCGCCATGGAGTTCAGTACTATGAAAATTATGAAAAGATGCTTGATGAGATTGACGCGGCCATTGTGGCCACTCCCACTTCAGAGCATTTTTCCATCTCTACGAGGTTGCTGAAAGAAGGCAAGAATGTCTTGGTCGAAAAGCCGATTACTGAGACCGTTGAACAGGCAGAAGAACTTGTCAACACGGCAAAAAAGCATGGGCTCATCCTCCAAGCTGGACATTTGGAAAGGTTTAACCCGGCTGTGGAAGCGATTGAAGACCTGATATCAGAACCGAAGTTTATAGAAGTCCAGAGGCTGGGATCATTCTCTGCCCGCTCTTTGGATATCGATGTGGTGCTTGACCTTATGATCCACGATCTGGATATCATTCTCGCCCTTATCAAAGATGAAGTAAGTGTGATTAAATCATCAGGAATCCATGTTCTCTCTGATAAAATTGACATCGCTAATGCGCGCTTGGAATTCAAATCCGGGTGTGTGGCTACACTCACAGCTAGCCGAGTACATCAGGGGAAGGTCCGAAAACTCAGGATTTTCGAGCCCACTTCTTATTATTCCATCGATTATATAGACCAGGAGGTTAAGGTTTTTCCTCTTAACGGGCGTCAAACAGATATCAAGACTTTGAAGATAAAGAAAGAGGAGCCACTGAGGAAGGAACTTAGAAACTTTTTCAAGAGTGTCAGGGACAAAAAAACGAATAAGGTGAGCGGTGAAGAAGGGCTGAGGGCTCTGAGACTCGCCTACAACGTTCTGGAAGAAATAGAGATATAAGTCAGCAGGAACAAGGGAACGGTTCTCATTAATTCCGTCATTCCTGCGTAAGCAGGAATCCAGTCTTATATGGATGACAATCTTTCTTATCCCTGGATTCCCGCTACCCGCTTCCGCGGGCACAGGTTCCGCAGGAATGACAGACAAGATCAAGAATGACAAACAGGATCAGGAATGACGAAAGGTCAGGATGATGGCTTACCTGACGATCTTTATTGGCCGCGCTTCCGCAGGAGTTTCATCGAGTTTTATATCGTTTATGATGGCGAATTTTGTCCATAGATCTTCGGCCATACCCGCTTTCTTAAAAATCTGACGCAGAGAGTCCCTTCCGTTGGCCCGAATCAATCTTATTCTTTTTGGCTCGCGATTGATGTAAGCCCTGTTCGTAAGATTTTTGAAGGAACGCTCAACGGATTGGAACTGATAATCGTACTTGGAAAAGTCAGAAGTTGTGCTGAGTGAGCTCCAGGAATAAATGTACTCTCCTTTTTTGATACAGGTCAATCGCAGCCTGAGGTCTTCTTTTTCCTCTTGGTCGATATCGAAGAGCTGTTGGTAGGCAGAGAGGCTGTTTATGGTGATGTATTGATCGCTCAAGTATTGCTTCCCTTCGACATCGGATAATTTCTTCTGGGCATAAGCCGAGAGTTGCTCGGAACTCTTTTCGGCTTGGAGGACGAGAGCCGCATTCCCGTCTTTTGAGCTCAGGACGACCTGGGAGGGTGTGTTCTGCACTGTCCAATCATCGGGGATAGAGAAGCTAAATCTCAAGAGCGGATGGTAGAAAGCATTCTTCTCGACGTACCCCTGGCGGGGATCCTCACCGAAAACGATATTGTTTATATTGTCGAGGTAGGAATGTTTCCGGACGATGAGTTGACGGTCTGATGCCTGCAACAGCTCACCCACATTCTGGATGCGCTCTTTGGTGAGCGGATGAGTCGAGAGAAATCCGGGGAGGCTAGCTCCTTTGGAGAGGTCGCCCAGTCTTTGGAGAGATGTGAAGAAATTCACCATTTCGCCTGGATTGAATCCGCCGCTTCGCGAATACTGCACGCCAAGAAAATCCGCCTCTCTTTCGTCATCGCGGCTGTATTTGAGAAACAGGAGCTGGATTCCGACACTGGCGACACCAGTGAGCTTGGCAAACGTTTCACTCAGAGCTCCTCCGACAGAGAGACCCAGTTGGACGAGAAGGAGTTTGCTTAATCGCCTGACGCTGTGACGGGCATTGACATGTCCGAGCTCATGACTCAGGACGACAGCCAATTCTGCCTCAGAATTCATCATGGCCAGGATGCCTCGGGTGACGTAGATATACCCTCCTGGTACGGCAAAGGCGTTGACGACCGGCGAATCCAAGACGGCGAAGTGATAGGTGAGTTGAGGGCGGTGAGTGTGGGGAACGAGTGTCTTCCCGACTCCCTCCACGTATTGATTCAATTCAGGGTCTGCGTAGACGCCGTATTGCGCCCTGATTTGCTTGTCCGTCTCCTGTCCGAGGGAAATCTCTTGAGCTTCAGAAATAAGGCTCAGCTCCCGTCTTCCCGTGACTGGATTGACAGCACAAGAGGCTACCCACAGGACGAGGAAGAGGCAGAGGAGTAAAGCAGTTTTTTTCATTTTTGAAGTTGAGTGCGTTTCTGATCGAAAAAATCTACTCCGTCATCTTGAAGAAGGAATCCTCTAACCCAGAATTAAACGTAACTTCGGTGAGGGTGATTTTCATGTATTCCTCACCATCCTGGTAGATGGTGATCGTATGCGGAACCATAATGTTTTCGACTTTCTTGAAGTCAGAAGGGAATGTTTCGTTTTGCACTTCAACGCCTATCTGATTCAAGGACATGCCAATGGTTTTGTATGTCAAGAAAGTGTCTGGATCGATGTAATGGGTCATCTTGTAACCATCGGCGAAAGCCTGCTCCAGAACGTGGTATTCCTTCTCCTCGATCTTTTCTTTGCCTTTATAGGTAAAGGTGATCCCGAATTTTTCCGGATTGAGGATAGAACTGAATCCCATGGCTTCTCTTTTGACATACTCGGCTGCATTCTCTGGCATCTCTTCGGTGGCTCCTGTTTGAGGATTGGTCATCCAGGCTATATTACCGTCGTAGGCTTGGGTGAAGGTCATCCCCATCACTTCGGCATCCATGCGCATCATGTTGGGTTCCTTCTGGTACATCGTCGCCGAGCCGCTGATTCCCATCAGAATCATTTCCATCGAACCAGAATAGGTTGAGTCCTTGATGCCTTCCAGAGTTTTTCTTCCACCTTGAGCTTCGATCATTTTTTTTACGATCTCATCCGCTGTTTGGGCATAGTCAAGAACTGTGAAAAGACTCAATAGAAAGAGAACAAAGGCACAGAATGTGAAGACTTTTTTCATTTTTTCCTCCTTTATTATTTCTTTGCCGGCTTTTCTTTTAGGCCAGCATTGAGATTATCATAATTCAAGGCGGCGTTAAAGAGCAAAGAAAAACTTCCGTGAGTTTCGAAGCGCCACATCGGGTTGATGGCAAAGAGCAGGATGTGCCCTTTCCCCAGAGGGACATCGACAACAGCCGCTCGATTTTGAAGCTCTTCTCCTCCAGCGAGCATCCCGCTCAGAAGAAGTTTATCCTTCCGCTCGAAGCGCAGGATGACTCTGATCGTGTTGAGATCAGGAGGCAGGAAGAGCTGGATCATATCACGAAATTCCGGCGGGATTCCAGTGCCGGCGCCTTTGATTTTAGGGGGTTTGTGTGGTCTGGCTTGGATGACATCAGGATCCTTGAGGCTCCCCCGGCCACTTTCTCTTTCTTTCGCCGCTCCATACAACATAGCTTCGATATCGATGCCGCCGGTGGCTGCCTTCATTCCCGTCTCCAGGACGGGTGAGCCGCTGAAATAGACGGGAAGAGGACGTGTGCGTTCGTAGCCGTATGCAACCGGGCTCTCGTGATCGATGATGCGGCTCCGCAGCAGGGACCCAGCCGTTTTGAGCTTTGCGGGCTTAATGACCATGACACTTTCCACCATTCCATAATCGATCGGGATGCTGACATTGCTCGTAATGGGAATGAAGAGCCCGCCTTTTTCGATGAATTTTTGAAGATGCAGAACACCCTCGAGACCCATCCCTCCGCGGATATCCTCTCGCACATCGGGACCACCCAGGTTAGGATATTCTTCTGATTTTATCCAGGGTATGGGTGTATCGCCGCTGATGCCGTTCACCAACCTCTGGGCTTTGCCGAAGACTACCGGGGGAAAAATAATCACATCATACTGACTCTTCAAGTCCGCTGTGTCTCTGATGTCTTGAACTGAGATGTAGGAGTAGGGAATGCCCAGCTTTTCGAAGGCCAATCGGAACCATCCTTCATTCTGGGTGAAAACCCAAGTGTGCAGGATGGCTATACGGGGAACTGCCAGCTCGTGGGTTTTAACTTTAGGCAGAGATTTGGCGCCGTAGGCGACAAGGCCGAGATCTTTTACGACCTCTTTTAGTCGGTCGAGCGTATCGGCGGGAATGCCTTCCAGGGGAATGATGAATGTACCGGCGTTAAACCTTATATCTTTTTGTTTGAAGCTTTTTTCTGCGGCCAGCATTTTGAGGTCTTTCAGCCTGAAACGCATCTTGGTTAGGGCATTCTCCGCTGTGTGGTTGATAAGGAAAACTCTCGCTCCCTTGGCATTGACTATTTTGCCTTGGATGTTGACATCTTTTTGGATGAGAGTCATCGGAGCATCTAAAACTTTTGGATCGATAATCCGGACTGTTTCGACGTTGTGATGAGCCCCCAAAGTCCATCCTGTATCATCATACGGGCGAGGGTCATTGGGGTTGTAATACTGAGTATCCAGCAGCATATCCGCACAGCGGCTGTAAGGCTGATCCATGCGGATGATGTAGGTGCCAGCCGGGTACTTTTCTTTTTTTATGGTGAATTCTTTGTTGGCTGTATGTATCTCAAGGCCGTGTTTTCGCAAGAGGTTCACAAGATCAGATTTAGCCAGCGGCCGTTTGCCGTCAGCCGGAATCACCCAAGCGGCCGGGCCCTCGGTCGTTGCCTTGGCCACAGATCGTTTGCTCTTAAGATAGAAGTTTTTCAAAAACTTTGTGTTGTTGTCGGCCACATGTTTCAGGGCAAAAAGAAGGGCGCTTTGCTGGAGATTGATGTTATTCCGGAAGGACCATTTCACAGCCGGAAGCGGGGGATAGGGCCTGTACCAAGCCCGTTTTGACTGGGATCTGACACTCCGGACCAGTGTGTCAGCTCCGGTTCCGCCGAACGTTTCGTAAAATCGTCCCGTCGAATTGTGGAACATGGCGATGTAGAAAGCGTAGCTCGGAGACCATCCATCGAAGAATCCATGAGTCCAAACCCCGGGAACCCCGCGCTTGGTCATTTCAGATATTTCCACATAAGCCAATTCCTGCCATTCGTTGATGGTGACCACGCTTTCCCAGTAATTGGCTACTTCGGT
>CAYFXE010000029.1:30937-36860 GCA_964347035.1 uncultured Eubacteriales bacterium
CCACGCGAAGTATGTTTTTAAGAGATTATCTGTTAATTTGAGACCAAGCCCGATGTTGTCTCGGTTATTATCGTGGGCCACGTAATTTCCCCAATACACAAGAGGAAGGGTTTTTTTATCCTTGTGTGCCTTTTTATAGCGGTAGGTATCGACATATCTGTCTCTACCGTCAACTTCCAGGACAGGTGTTATTAGAACAACCACATTCTTCCGGATGGTTTTGAAGAAATCTGACTCATCCACGGCCAGACGATAGACGAGCTCCATCAGCATTTCTGGAGATCCCGACTCAGGAGAGTGGAGAGCTCCTGTGATCCAATAGATGGGGAGTCCTTCAACCAGGAGCTTTTCGGCCTCACCCTCTTCGACTTTTCTTGGATCCGCTAGAAGACTGACAATCTCCTTGATTCTGTCCAGCCTTTTTATGTTATTCTCATCGCTTACCGCCACTGTGATCATGTCTTTTCCTTCATCACTCTGACCAATAGAAAAGGTTAATACCCGAGCACTGGTGTCAGCGACGGCCTTCATGTATTCATTTATATCCGCTGTGTAATGGAGAATGTTCGGAGCCCCGATCACATCTCCTAATATCTTTTTTGGTGTCGGGACGGCCTCAGAATGGGGAAGATGATCCACCAGTTCGGTCAGGAAAAATTTCTCTGTTGTGTATTCCCGTATCTTCTGAGTGTATTCCTTGTCGATCATGTGTTGATCGGCCAAGGACGATGAGAGAACGAAGACTGAGAAGACAAGAAAAAGAATCATCCGGAAATAAATTTTACTTGGATCTTTCATAATAATCTCCTTTCCTCGACATTGTGTTTTTATGTTTAAGCCCTGGAATAAAAGGTTGGATAAAAGGGCGTTGTGCGCAAGGAAGAGGTAAGCTGCATGCTTCTTTTTGAACAATGTTCATGACAACTTAAACCTGGATTTTATAATAAACGCTGAACATTTCAAATAGAAAATGAGTATATACCGAATCATTTATTTCTTGTATTACTCTTTACATTTTTCCGTTGAATCTTTAATCTTATTTCTTTCCATCCATTGGTTTTCTTGACGTCAGATGAAAAGATGGAAGCCGGATAGCTGGAGCTACGATTGTTCTGGAGGAGGACCATGATGATGAGTTATTCCAAGAAAGGGGGAATCACATGTCGTTCGAAATCATAAAATTCATGGAGTGGATGAAAACGAAAAGTAGGACAAAGATCAACCTCAGTCGGAGTGGGGTTGAGGATGTATCACTAAAAGATCTGAAAATAGATTTTTCAGAACTCGATATCCAGGGCGAGAATGTTCATGGCTATCCGCCGCTTCTGGAGGAATTGGCCTCGAGGTACGGTGTGAGTGAGAAAAATGTCGTGACAACTCTGGGAGCCTCACATGCCATTTTCATCATTTGCGCTGCCCTTCTTACTCGCGGCGATGAAATCTTAATCGAGAAGCCAGCTTATGAACCTCTCTTGGCTGTTCCTCGGGCACTCGGGGCGACCATCCGGCGGTTCGATCGGTCTTTCGAAAATGGATATCAACTGGAATTGGAGCAGATTGAATCCTTGATAACGGAAAAAACGAAACTCCTGGTTTTGACCAATCTTCATAATCCGAGTGGAGTTCTTCTCTCGCCTTCACACCTGGAGGAACTCCTCCGCCTCACCCAGAGGAAAGGTGTCAAGCTCATGATCGATGAAATTTATATCGAATTCCTGGATGACCGACACCAGAAAACATCATTCCACCTTGCGGATAACATCATCGTGACCTCGAGCTTGACCAAGGTCTTTGGTCTTGGGGGATTGCGTTGCGGTTGGATCTTTGCCCGCCCACCGCTAACCAGGGATATGCGAAATATTATTGACTATACCAATGTGGAGGGCGTTCTAATCGGAGAGCAGATTTCGGCGCGAATCATCGGACAGCTGGACTCTATTAAGCAGAGATTTGTGCCTCAGATGGTCGAAAATAGAGGTCTGGTTGAAGACTTGATCGAAAATGAAGAGAAGCTTGATTGGATTAAACCGGCTGGAGGTGTGGTGTGCTTTCCTCGAGTCAAACGAGAAGGAGGCGGGGACAGATTAGCCGAAATGCTTCATCAAAAACATGAAACATCTGTGGTTCCTGGACGTTTCTTTGAAGACTCTCAACATTTCCGTTTAGGATTCGGTGTCGACCCTCAGGTATTAGCGGAAGGGCTGAAGAATATCAAAACCGCCTTGAATATTGGGGTCAGACCTTCCTAATTTTCATAGTAAATTAAGTGAATACTACCATCACAAAATCGAAAAGGGAATTATGAAAATTAGGAAGGTCTGACCCCATTAGTGAGTGCTTCGCTTCATGAAGTCGAATCGATTCAGTTTTCTCATCAGAATTTCAGGTGAGATATCGAGTATTTCTGCTGTTTGGTGGATGTCGAAATCCGTCAATTCGAGAAGGTAGTGAATATATTCGTCTTTCAGGATCTCGAGAGTCGGCAAATTATCCAACAGATCATTCCTTTTGTACAGGTTCAGAAAATGTTGGAGATATTTTGTTTTGATCATGATTTATTTGACTTTTATCATCTTGCTCTTGCTTGGTCGATCATCCTCATGTTGTGGACGACGACATAGGTCATGGCAAAGTTAGCGATGAAGCTGACAGCCCAGGCCAGACCTTTGTTTTTCTTGTGAAGCTTATTCATAAAATGAAGATTATAGGCCGTCAGACCCAGTTTGACGGCTGCAAAAAGCACGTTATTTTTGGTGAAAGGTTTCATGAGAGGGTTAGCTTCCTCGACACCATCATATTTCAACGCCTTCACTGTCGAAAAGTAATCAGCGACATTCAAAGCCGCGAGAGAGATTAAGGAGCTCGTGTAAAGAGTGCTCTCAAGTCTGTTGATTCTGCTTGACTTCCTCGATAATCTGCCCAGCAAAGAATTCAACCTGACAGTTTGATAGGTGAGGTTTGATTTATTTTGGGGGAAATTTTCTTGTTGGAGCTGCCGGAGAAGCTCTGAATCTAGAGCGGGAGTCATCAACGGAGTGACCACAGTTTCAACAGAAAAACCATGATCACTTTTGTATCCGTTCAGCGGAGAGCTGTTCTTGAGGGAATTTTCCTCTGCTCTCACTGGCAGGGTGAAGAACAAACCCAAAATCAAAATAATCAAAAATAGGCGAAGACAGTTAATTTCCTTTTCTCTCATTCCTTTTCCTCCTAGCCCAAATCAGAAAAAATGAATTTCAACTATTCTATAGGCAAGAAAGATGCCAAGCCTGAACTTTTTTCTATTTTGTTGAAAATAAATAAATTAGAAATATCTGAGAATTGAAATTATGGATAAAGTATGTTCAAAAATTGAACACAGTCTTCTGATGTAAGAATTAAGTTATTGAAATAATTGAAATTATGAAGAAGTAAGCGGGAAATGTTCAGAAACTGGACAAATCTCGCTCTTTTTTGCCCAGTTAGATGTTATGAGATTCTCAGAATGAGAAGGTTGGATTAATGGGGAATATTGTATTTTTTAATCTTGTTGTACAGTGTGGTCCTTGAAATATTTAAAATCTTTGCTGCGCTTTTCAGGTTATTTTTGGTCTTTTTTAAAAGGAACGTGATGTACTCTTTCTCGATTTCATCCAGGGTGGAGAGGTGTTCTCTATCGAGAAAAGGAACAGCCTGCTGTTTGGGGGATATTTTTTGGAGATACTTGGGTAAATCACTGATATCGATGAATTCTTTTGTGCACAGCATCGAAGCTCTTTCCAGAACATTCTCCAATTCCCTGACATTTCCCGGCCAGTTATAGTGGAGGAAGAGTTTCTGGACTGGACGGGAAACTCCTCTTATTTCTTTCTGAAATTTTTTGCTGTATTGCTCCAAAAAGTGCCTCACCAGTAAGGGAATATCTTCAGGCCTCTTCCACAGAGGAGGAAGATGAATTTCGACTTTATTCAGCCTGTGGAATAGATCTTCTCTGAAAGAACCAGTTTGTGCTCGTTCCCGCAGATCTCGACTCGTGGCTGCGATCACCTTAACATCCACCTTCCTGTTTTGGTTCGAACCCAAAGGCCTGAATTGATGTTGCTCGAGAACCCTCAAGAGTTTTGCCTGCACGGACAACGGGATTTCTCCTATCTCATCGAGGAAAATGATCCCACCGTTAGCCTCTTCAAAAAGACCTTTTTTATCTTTATCAGCTCCAGTGAACGCTCCCTTGACATACCCGAAAAGTTCGGATTCGAACAGATTTTCCGGAATCGAGACACAGTCGCAGATGATGAATTTTTTCTGGCCGATTCCGCTGAGGTTGTGAAGGGCTCGGGCAACCAGTTCCTTCCCACTTCCTGTCTCGCCTGTGATCAGAACGCTCGTGAAATATCTGGATATATTGTCGATGAGGGCAAATACCTCCAGCATGTGAGGACTTTTTCCGATCATCCCCTGGAAGAGATACTTTTTTTCCAGCTCTTTCTCTAATTGGAAAGTCTCCTGTCTGATCGATCTTTTTTCTGAGATTTTTTTGAGGATTTTATCCAGGGCCTCAAGCTTTAAAGGCCTGGGCAGGAAATCCGTAACACCTTGATTAATCAAATCTACGACCGCATCCGAAGAAATGGACTCCCCGAGTAAGATCACATCCAGCAGGGAATCAAAGTTCTTTAATTTTTTTAAGGATAAGAGTGTTTTCTTTTTTTCCTTATCCGCATCGGTAAGGATGGCTTGGACCTCATGCTTCTTGATTTGAGAAAAAATGTCCTCTTTTGGCTGGGCGATGAAGACGTTCCAGCGATTCGAGATGGAGGAACCTTTTATTGCATCGGCCAGCGATCGATCTTCCACTTTCAGGAGTAAATTCAGTGGTGCAGTTGTCTTATTGTTTTGAGCGATTGTCGTTTTTTTCATTACATTGAGATGTGTTTTTTTTAGTTGTATATTATCAATTTCAATCGAAATTGACAAATTCATGAGGATTATCGTAAGCATCTTTATTTCCGCGATGGAAGATTAGGTATATGTATTTGGGAATGGCTTTACTCTCCCTTCAGATTTTTAACGCCATTCTCCTTTCGTCCTTCTCGGCTGCTGCTGGGGTCAGGCCTTGTCGTCCGAAAGCGCTTTGTCTTTACCTTCGAGCTGGGGTCAGGCCTTGTCGTCCGGAAAAGCTTTGTCTCTACCTTTACCTGAGGACAAAACTTTGGGATAAGGCCTGACCCCAGCATCATTGACAAAACCTTGGGATAAGGCCTGACCCCAGCTCAGACATACTCGCAAGTCGGCTTTGTCGACTTCCCTCGAAGGCCGAATTACGAAGGCTAAACCTTCAATGGTCGCTTCATCCATCCCCAAATACCTTTCCTATCACGGAAAATAAGATGCTTCCAAAGACAGATAACATTTTACAGCTAAATGGGAGATGAGCTGGAAATGATTAAATAAGAAGGGGACGGTTCTCTTTTTTTCGCGAAAAAAAGAAGAAAAAAAGAGAACCGTCCCCTTTTTTCTTTTTTCTTTTTTAGTCTAAGAGATCGTCTCTGGTCAGAAGAGAGATGAATGTGTATCCCATTTTCTCAAGATTCTCTCTCCCCCCCTCAAGCCGGTCAACCAATGTCAGAGCAACCACGACTGTCCCCCCCTCTTCTTCCACTGCTCTGCAGGCCTTCATAGTCGAGCCTCCGGTCGTCACCACATCATCTACGACTGCGACCTTCCAGCCAGACTCGAAAGGCCCTTCGATCATCTTGCGCTCGCCGTGCTTCTTGGGTTCCTTACGGACAATAAAAGCAGGCAAAGGTCTGTCTGTCCCATCGCTCAGAGCGGAAACCACACTGACTATCGGATCCGCTCCGAGTGTGTAGCCTCCGATGGCATCGATCTCGAAGGACTTGAGCTCTTCCAGGATCAACCGTGCTGTGAGGTTGGCTCCGCG
>CAYFXE010000030.1:0-16735 GCA_964347035.1 uncultured Eubacteriales bacterium
ATTTGGGGATGGATGAAGCGACCATTGAAGGCCCCGACCCAACCTACCCAGCCTTCGTAATTCGGCCTTCGAGGGGAGTCGACAAAGTCGACTTGCGAGTATGTCTGAGCTGGGGTCAGGCCTTATCCCAAGGTTTTGTCCTCGGGTACAGGGAGAGAAACAGCTTTTCCGGACGACAAGGCCTGACCCCAGCAGCAACCGAGAGGGTCGAATGGAGAACGGCGTGAAAAACCTGAAGGGGAGCTAGGCCGTCCCCAAATACGCATTCTTGAACTTTCATCACGGAAATAAAGCTTACCTCCAACACAGATAATTTGACTATTCAGCTATATCCCATTATTTTATAAGAAATAATCCATTGTGCGGAGAAAGGGGCCATGTTATGCACGGAATCCCGATTTGAAAATCCTGACAGCACCCGTTTCTGCGGCAAGTGCGGACTCTCGTCTTTGGAAGGAATGTCATAAAAAAGGAGGAAATATGTTTGCTCGTCTAACCAAGGTTCACATCAGGATTGATAGGATTGATGAATCCATAGAACGCTATAAGAAGAGTGTTGTTCCCGCAACAAAAGCCCAAAAAGGCTTTAAGGGGCTTTATTTGCTGGTCAATCGCCAAAATGGACAAGGGATTTCCTATTCTCTTTGGGAGAAAGAGGAGGATGCCTTAGCCAACGAGAGAAATCGTTTTTACCAGGAGCAGATGGCCAAATTCCTCATTTTTTTTACAAAACCTCCGATACGCGAAGGCTACGAAGTCTGCATCCAAGAATTTTGACATCCAAGAAATTCATAAGAAGCAAAAGTCCTCATGACTTCCGCACTTTTTTAATACCATAAAATTTTGGTATAATGACCATTCCAGGAGGCTGATATGAAACACTCATTCATGAAAACATTATTTTTATTAGTTCTGATGATGACCTTCTTTCTTATGGGGTATTCCAAAGAAAAAACAGTCAGATGCGAATGGTCCACAACGACGCTAAACATCGATGGCTCCAGTCAGGATTGGAGAGCAGAAGAGTTGCTCTTTGAAAAAAAACTTCAAGCCGAATATGCCTTTAAAAACGATGGAGAGAATCTTTTTGCCTTGTTTATATTCAAAGACCCGAGATATTTAAGCTCCATTAACGCCACCGGCATGACCGTCTGGTTCAATTTAGAAGGAGAAAAGAAGAAAAAGTATGGAATAAATTTTGCAAAAATAAAGGTGAAAGCTGACCAGTTTATCGCCTTTGTGGAACAGAGAGAGGGCCCTCTTTCTGAACAGAAGAAGAACAACATCCACCAGAATCCCTATTATTTTCTCCATAACGTCAGGGTTATCACAAAGGAGAAATCAGAAGCTAAAACCTCGACAGGTGAGGAGATTAAGCAAGCCATATTCAGGTCAGCCCAGCAGGAAAATGGCATTGTCTACGAATTTTCGATTCCTCTGGAGAGAAAGATAGAGAAAGCACCCGGTGTTGGAGCAGAACCTGGAGAACTGATCAAGGTCTGTTTTGAATGGGGAGGCTTAACAGACCAGATGAAAGCAGCTAGAGCGGCCAGAGGTCAGGGCAGCAGCGGCAGTCCAATGAGTCCTGCAGTGCGCCCTACAGAAGCCATGGACACAGGCACAGGAGCGGGAGCAATGCCGAGGGTAAGAGGAACGCCGAAAAAATATAGTTTCTGGGTGAACGTCCAGCTCGCCAAGAGTCAGTAAGTCAGTAACACAGTGATACAGTGACCCAGTCACTCAGCCACCCCTGCTTTCTGTCGTCATTCCTGTGTAAACAGGAATCCAAAAATAAGAAGAATTTCACTCCTGCGGCATCTGTGCCCACGGAAGAAGGTGGAGAGCGAGAGGAATCGCTTTGACCGATGGATACGATTCAACTCCGGAAAGATGCAACGGAAATTTTTCTCTCTGGTGTAAAAGCTGTTGATCCTGTCAACGCTGTTGAGCGCCACTTCCAGCTCCAGAACGGAAAATTGATCGTGGGGGATCAATCCTATAATCTGACTGATTATGAAGATGTTTATATAATCGGCGCCGGAAAAGCCTCGGCGGCCATGGCCCAGCCTCTTGAGGACCTCATTGGTGACAGGTTGAAAGCCGGTCTCATCCTGGTCAAGTATAAACACGCTGTTCCTCTTAAAAAAGTCCACATCATCGAAGCTGGTCATCCAGTACCAGATCAAGCCGGTCTTGATGGAGCCCAAAAGGTTATCGAGCTTGTTGAGAAAACGTCTGACAGGGATCTTGTTTTTTGCTTGATCTCAGGGGGAGGATCGGCATTGCTTCCCAGTCCTGTGGAAGGCTTAACCATGGAGGATAAGCAGTCGACAACCCAGATCCTCCTGGAATCCGGGGCTACCATTCATGAAATCAATGCTGTCCGAAAGCATATATCCCGGGTTAAAGGCGGGCGCTTGGCCCGACTGGCCTATCCCTCTCCGTTAATATCCCTGATTCTTTCCGATGTCATAGGAGACAATCTGGACAGCATCGCCTCTGGACCGACCGTTCCGGATAACACCACTTTCAGTGATTGCCTTCGAGTTTTAGAAAAATATAACATCAGAGATAAAATTCCTCCTCCAGTGCTTGATCATCTAGAAAGAGGGGCGCGAGGAGAGATTGAGGAAACTCCCAAACCCGATGATCCGGCCTTTAAGCAGACACAGAATCTTATCATCGGTAGTAATATCTTAGCAGTCACGGCAGCAAAAGCCAAGGCCGATGAATTGGGGTATAACAGTCTGATCCTCTCGACGTTCATCGAAGGAGAGACGAAAGACGTGGCTAAAGTCCACGCGGCCATTGCTAAGGAGATTATGACCAGAGACTTTCCCATCAGCAGGCCGGCCTGTGTTATCTCCGGTGGTGAGACGACAGTCACCATTAGGGGGAAGGGACTCGGTGGTCGTAATCAAGAATTTGCTCTTGCTGCGGCCATCGATATTGACGGATGGAAAGAGGTTGTGATTTTGAGCGGGGGGACGGATGGAACCGATGGCCCGACAGATGCGGCCGGTGCTATCGTCGATGGATCTACGGTGAGCCGGTCAGAGTCGTTGGAAATGGACCCAGAACATTATCTTAGGGATAACGATTCTTACCATTTCTTCCAGAAATTGGATGATCTGCTGATCACAGGACCTACATTCACCAATGTCATGGATTTGAGGTTGGTGATGGTCGGTTGAAAGGAAGAAGAAGTGCCGAAAACAAAGATTGTCTGCACGATTGGCCCGGCATCGCATTCACCGGCAATACTAGAGCGATTGATCCAAGCGGGTATGAATGTGGCCCGGTTGAACTTTTCCCATGGATCCCATGCCAGCCATAAGGAGATTATCGGTCATATTCGTCGTCTTGCAGCACGCCTAACCCGGCCCGTCGCTGTACTTCAAGATTTATCCGGCCCAAAGATCAGGATCGGTCAAATCGAAAAGGACGAGGTTTCCCTTCGTTCAGGAGACATGTTCACCCTGACAAACAGGCAGGTTCCCGGCGATGAACGGGAGGTTTCTGTAGGGTATAAAGACCTTCCAAAAGATGTTCAATCTGGGGATACATTGCTGCTGAGCGACGGAGCATTGGAACTGGAGGTCGTGGAAACAAATTTTCAGGACATCAAATGCCGAGTCATCGTGGGTGGGCCTCTCAGTTCCTTCAAAGGAATCAATCTTCCGACAAGCTCCCTCAAGATTCCCATCTTAACAGATAAGGATAAGAAGGATTTGGCTTTCGGTATCCAACAACAGGTGGATTATGTGGCGCTCTCGTTTGTGAGGACAGCAGCTGATGTGATCGAGGCAAAACGCCTCATAAAGAAGAATGATCGTGCTATTCCTGTCATCGCTAAAATCGAAAAGCACGAAGCTGTCTCGAACATCGATGAGATCATCCCAGAAGTGGATGGAATCATGGTGGCCAGAGGGGATCTTGGTGTCGAGACTCCCTTGGAAAAGGTGCCTTTGGTCCAGAAAATGCTCATCCAGAAATCGAATCAAGCTGGTAAACCTGTGATAACCGCTACACAAATGCTGCGCTCGATGGTCGAGAATCCTCGACCCACCCGAGCCGAGGTGACTGACGTGGCCAATGCCATACTCGATGGTACGGACGCTGTCATGCTTTCTGAGGAATCGGCCACGGGGAAATATCCGGTCGAGGCTGTTTCTATGATGAGCAAGATTGCGGAGGATGCTGAGTCAGGCGTTCCTTACGAGACCTGGCCGCAGCGGGTTGAAGCCAAGGGAGAAAAGTCGATACCCGAGGCTGTCGGGCAGGCCGCCTGTAAGCTGGCCGAGAGCATAAACGCCGCTTGCATCATCACCTTTACTCAATCTGGGAGCACGGCCCAGCTTGTCTCGAAATATCGACCTCAGCGGCCGATCCTGGCTCCAACGCCTTTGGAACGAACCTACCGCCGTCTAGCGCTCAACTGGGGTGTGATTCCACTCCAGTGTGAGGATTCCGATAATACAGATGAGATGATGAAGACAACATTCCAGTCTGTGCTCGAATCTGGACTGGTTAAACGGGGACAGAAGGTCGTCGTCACGGCTGGAGTCCCGGTGGGCGTGCCGGGAACGACAAACTTGGTCAAAGCCGAAATCTTGTGATAAGGCATTTTATCTTATTAAAAAAGGAGGGAATTCGATGTCTACCAAGGGTATCGAAAGAAGAGATTTTTTGAAATCATTATTGGCCGGGATTCCTGTCCTGGCTTTGGATTGGGATTCGTTTCCGCGAGGAGACAAGAAAAACACGGATTCAAACGAGTTTGATGCCGTGATTATCGGATCCGGTCTCGGTGGTTTGAGTTGTGCGGCGGCCTTTGCCCGACAAGGATTTAAGGCGCTGGTTCTCGAGCAGCACTATGTCCCGGGTGGGTACGCCACGACGTTCAAGCGGCCAGGGGGCTTTGTCTTCGATGTTTCGCTTCACTCGACCGTTGTCGGGGAGCGGGAAGGCATCCACAACTTGATCCCTGGTTTTCCCGAAATCAAGGATGTCGAGTTTGTGCCCCACCACGTACTTTACCGGGCTATTTTTCCCGAGCATGATATCAGAGTCCCGGCCAAGGATGTCGATGGTTACATCAAAATGCTCGTCAATTACTTTCCTGAGGAGAAAGAGGGTATTGTTGGGATTTTCGAGGATATGCGTGGTCTGACGAATGACATCAATAAATACCAGAGTGCTGGGGGAAAAGTCGATATGAGCCGGTTTCCGGCGGATTTTCCTTATCTCTTCAAAAGCTTTAACAAGACCTGGGGGCAGCTCCAGGACACCCGGATCAAAAATCCAAAACTTAAAGCCATCGTCTCAGGTTTATGGGGATATTTCGGGCTTCCGCCCTCAAAACTGGCCAGCTTTTATTATGCGATGCCCTTGATCGGATACCTTCATGAGGGAGGCTACTATCCCATAGGAAAATCACAGAATCTCAGTGATGCCTTCGTCAAATTCATCGAAGACAACGGTGGAAAGGTGAAACTAAGGTCTCGCGTGGAGAAGATCTTGGTCAAAGACCAGACAGCATACGGTGTGAAAACCAAGGATGGTGCAGAATACAAAGGAAAAGTTGTCGTGTCCAATGCCAATGCCTATGACACATATACTGTCATGATGACGGAGGATGAGCATCTCAAAGATTTGAAAGCGAGGATGGACAAGTTGAGTATCAGCTTCTCCAGCTTTCAGGTCTTTCTGGGATTGAAAAAAGACTTGGTTAGTGAGATCGGGATAAAAGACACAGAAATTTTCTTTTATCCGGATTACGATCATGAAGCGGGCTACAAAGCGGCCCTTAACGCCGATGTCGAAAACTCAGGCTACGGATTAACGCTGTATGACAACCTGTATAAGGGATATTCTCCTGAAGGGAAAAATATTGTCAATATCATGATTACTCAGGGTTATGATCACTGGGAAAAGTATGAAGCTGATTACTGGAAGGGAAACAAAGCCGAGTACAAGAAAGAGAAGGGGAGGATGGCAGATATCCTGATCAGTCAGGTGGAAGAAACACTTCTCCCTGGACTTTCGGAGGCGATCGAGGTCAAGGAAATCGGAACTCCCTTGACGAATATCCGGTATACCAGCAATACGCATGGGGCCATATACGGTTGGGATCAAACTCTGGATAACACTGGTCCGAGGCGCTTCCCTCATTCAACACCGATAAAAAACCTTTACCTTTCAGGAGCCTGGACAAGCCCCGGCCACGGTTACTCAGCTGTGCTGTGGAGTGGAGTGGAATGTTTCGGGGAAATCATGAAGAGTTGGTAGGATCCCTCTGCGTTGTGGATTTACCTAAGCTCAGATTTTAAAGGTTAGCTGGCTCGGTTTGTTTTGGCTGATTTTTTGGTAATGTTCTGAAAAATTGAGCATCTCGAGCAGGCTCTGTCCCTGCTCCATTCGTTTAAAGATTTGTTCCTCTATTTTCTGTATAGCCAACCCCGCTTCCACGATGTCCTTCATCTCTTCTTCAGCCATAACAACGATTCCGTCATCATCTCCGAAGACGATATCACCGGGGGCGACAGGGACACCACCACACTGGATTTTAGTCTGTGTCTGAAAAATCTGGGAGGCTGTACCGGCCATCGGAGTGATAAAGCGGGCGTAGACAGGAAGAGGGATCTCCTGGATCTGTTTTGTGTCCCTAAAACCTCCGTCGACGATGATTCCCCCGAGTCCTCTCCGCAGGGCTTCCATAGTAATAAGCTCTCCTGCTAGAGCGACCTGCTTGTTTCCAGACTCGATCACCAACACTTCATCTTCCTTTGCCTCATCCAGAGCTTTGATGACCATCAAGAAGTCTTCGCGGCAACGGACCGTATGGGCTCTCCCGATCAGCTTTTTTCCTGGGTTCAGGGGGCAGATTCCAGCATCCATCACCCTTATGTCTTTTTTAGCATCACACAGGCAGGCTGTATCCAGGCGTTCAAACCGTGTTTTCCATCTTTGAAAATCCATGATGCCTCCTTTTTCGCCACAAATTGGGGTCAGACTTTGAAAACTTGAGTTTTTTATTTCGATTCATTAGGCCATATCTGTACAAAATTCAAGTTTTCAAAGTCTGACCCCAATCTTGATTATCTAAGATGAAAGCCACAGCACATCGCCGCACAGGTCGGGAGGGTGGGGCTTTGAGGAGAACACGGCAAATTCCTCCTTTTCCTTTTTCAGAATAGTGGAATCGCCATGACCTGGGAAGACGAGAACATCATCAGGCAAGACAAAAATTTTAGATTTTAAATTCTCTACGATTATCTTGAAATCTGCCGGAGTCTGAGTTTTTCCTGGACCTCTTGGAAACAAGGTGTCTCCAGATATTAAATAGCGGCCGGTGAGAAAACAGATACTGCCAGGCGTATGACCGGGAGTGTGGAGAACCTTAAGTTCGATCCTGCCAAAAGAAACTGTGTCTTCGTTTTCCAGGAAAATATCAGGTGATAGAGGCAATCTTCTCGAGTCGGCTGGATGAGCCGCGACAGGGATATCCAGCTCTGATTTGAGCTCTAGGAGAACTCCAGTGTGGTCCATATGACTGTGGCTCATCAAAATGTATCTAGGAATGGTGTCTTTTAACCTTTCAACAATTCTCTTTCCCTGCCCAGGCGCGTCGATCAACACCGCCTCATTCGTGGTTTTGCATGTAATTATATAGGCGTTAGTCCCGAAGGGTGTTGTTTCGAGCTGCCTTATCTGAAGCGTGGTGTCTTCGGCGACGATGGACATCGAGGTTATTCCTTATAGACTATCATTGAAAATTCTCTCCTAAGGGGACACAAGATTATATTCAAGACAGAACGACTTTGTCAAAAACAGGAACAGGTTCCTTAATCTTGAGAAAAAAGGGAATGACAGGTTGATTTTGCCTTTCGGTTTTTCCTATGATATAAATTTTTTGCTTGTTAGGATGTCATAGAGATGAGATGCCTAATATTAAAAATCTGGGAGAATATTCGTGAGGAGTTTAAAATGAAAAAAATTCAGATACTTCTCATCGGGGCTTTCGTCCTCGGTTTTGGATTGACAGGAATGGCTGGTTCAGTGTCACAAAAACAAATGCCATTCACCTTTAACGGGCTGAGCGGCCTGGAGGAAGTCCACCTCTCCTCAGAGGCTATGAAATTTTTAAGACAGAATGGCTTCGTCGTTACCTGGGGAGGTGAGGACGAGATGTATGATGTCTATGCCGAATGTAAGAAGAGAAACCAACCCATCTTCGTGACGACAGACGCTGTTTTGCACACGTGCCATATCTTCTTCGATTATTTATTGAGAATCCTCGAGATCGAAAGACTTTTCGGCTACGCGGAAGAACTCACCGAGAGGATGATCGACCTCTCTCGCATGCAGTACGAAGAGGCTAAAGACGAAGATGTGAAGGAGGCAGCGCGGTTAAATATCGGGTTTTTCGCAGTGGCCAAAAAAATATTCTTTCCTGAGTATAAACCAGGTTATGAATTGGAAAGCGCCATTAAAAAAGAGCTCAGTAATATACAAGCCCATCAGGGACTGCAATTCAGAGAGCTTTTAACCTATGTTGACAATCCGAGCTTTTTCGAAACGCCCTATGCCTACGAGGATTACAGCCAATACATCCCCCGGGGGCACTATACGCGGAACGAAACCTTCAAGAAATATTTCAAGGCCATGATGTGGTACGGACGCATCGACTTTAAATTAAAGCCGAGAAAATCTGAAACCGGCCTTGACCATGGCAGGAAAATGACTCTCCAGGCCATTCTGATGACCGAAGCCCTGATGAATGATGAGAAAGCCTACATGCTGTGGAAACAGATATACGAGCCGACCGTGTATTTTGTCGGAAAGACGGATGACCTGTTCGTCGATGATTATATGAAGCTCATCAAGGAATTGTTTCTCCTCGAAGGATCTGTCGACAAGTATAAGGAGCAGGAAAAATTAGCTCTGTTTATCGAAAAAGCGATGAAACTCCGACCACCCAAGATCCTTTCTGGGGCCGCCTTCGTCGAGGACGGCGAATTCGACGAGACGACCAAGGCCTTTCGATTCATGGGGCAGAGATTCATTCCTGACTCCTATATGTTTCAGGAACTGGTTTTCGGAGTCAAAGGCGGAAAAATGATCCTTAAATACAATGGAAGCGGTAAGCCTTTCACCATGGAACGCATTCCAGCAGTGGGACCAGCCCGGGCTTTTCCTCGTGGGCTGGATGTCCTGGCAGTCTTGGGATCCAAAAGAGCCCTGGAGATTTTAGAGGAGGAGGGGGACACTGAGTATGAATTTTACGATGACCAGCTGGTCAAACTCAAGAAAGAATTCGCCGCCTTAAGCACAGAGGAGTGGAAACAGAATCTCTACTGGAGATGGCTGCACTGTCTGCTCCCGCTCATCGGGGAGAACGAGGATAAGAGGATTCCCCCCTTCATGCAGAACACGGCCTGGACAGACAAAGAAATCCAGGCCGCCCTGGGTTCCTGGACAGAGCTGAGACATGATACCATTCTTTACGCTAAGCAGAGTTACACGATGGAGGTGGCCACGGCCATGCCTTACAAAGAACCCGAACTCACTTACGGTTATGTCGAGCCCTATCCTGAGGTGTACACCAGAATCAAGGAAATGATGGCGGATCTAAGAAATAACCTCTCTCGACTCGGCATATCCATCGCGGGGATCCCTGAGAAGATAGCCAGGTTTGAAGAGATTTTAGCCAGCCTGGCAACCATTTCTGAAAAAGAACTTACCGGTGTGGAGTTGACCGATATCGAATATGACCTTATCTGGAATACCGCGTTAAACCTGGGGACATTAAAAGCATTCCCGCGGGAGATCATGAAAAAAATCACCTCTGGTACGGATGATAAAATCGATCTGATAGCTGATGTCCACACAGATGTGAACACCAAACAGGTGCTCGAGGAGGGTGTCGGAGCTCCGTTCAATATCTTTGTCATCGTCAAGGATATGAAGGGCTACAGACTCTGCCAGGGAGCTGTGTTTTCCTACTACGAATTCAAACATCCGATGGACGACCGGTTGACCGATGAAAAATGGCAGGGGATGAGAAACCGAAGGCCTTCTCAACCTGAGTGGACAAAAAGCTTTATTTCCTGGTAAGTCATTTTCGTCATTCCTGCGGAAGCAGGAATCTAGCGATAAAAAAGATTCCATTCAGATATTTCTGGATTCCCGCTTTCGCGGGAATGACGCTGGAAGAAGCCTAGATTCCTGCTTTCGCAGGAATGACATGGGGAGGAGACTGGATTCCTGTTTTAGCTTGTGCCTGCATAAGCAGGTGCAGGAATGACGAAGGACTGATCCTCCCTATTGTTTGACTTCTGTAAATTTGACTTTATTTTGATTCTTGTAATAGAATTCGTCGTCTTTTGTTATTAATGATAATTGATTGCCTTCAGAGCGAGAATTAAAAGGGAGGTTTTAATGAAGAAAACCACAGTCATACTTGGAATTATAGGGGCGGTTTTCCTGCTGCTTTTTGCAGGCTGCGGAAAGGATGAAGAACAGCCAGCCACCGAGCCTGTTGTACCTACTGCAGAAGAAACCATTGTAGAGCTGACGCCGATCGAGGAATTGGGTAAAAAGCTTATATTCGATAACCGACTTTCCTACCCCGAGGGACAATCATGCGCCCTCTGCCATGCTCCTGTTGTTGGTTGGACTGGGCCTGACAGTGAAATAAACGCGATAGGTTCTGTCTATGAAGGTGCCGTCGAAGGGCGCTTCGGTAACCGGAGGCCACCATCGGCCGCCTACGCTGGTGATAGCCCTGTGCTCCACAGAGACGAAGAGGGGACTTTCGTCGGAGGGATGTTTTGGGATGGTCGGGCCACCGGTGAGCTGTTAGGCGATCCGCTGGCTGAACAGGCAATGGGGCCGTTCCTCAATCCCCTCGAGATGAATAATCCGGATAAGAGAAGCGTTATCCTCAAAGTGAAAGAGTCGTCCTATACCGATCTATTCGAAGAGGTTTGGGGGGTAGGCTCTCTCGATGCCGAAGAAAATATCGACGGGACTTATGAGAAGATCGCCCGGTCCATCGCTGCTTTCGAGAGGTCTGCTGAGGTCAATCCCTTTAGCTCCAAATTTGATGATTTCTGGCGGAAAGCCACGTCATCTGGTCTCGAGGTGAGTCAGATCGATGAGTCAAACTGGAAAAATTACGCCAACTTGGGTCTCGACGAAGAAGAACTCAAAGGGCTTATGCTCTTCAACACCAAAGGCTTATGTGCCGAATGTCATCCTATAGCTTCAGTGAACGGCAAACCGCCTTTGTTTACGGATTTTACGTACGATAACCTTGGTGTTCCCAAGAATCCAGAACTTCCGTTTTACAGCCAGCCCGCAAAATGGAATCCCGACGGCGAGAATTGGGTGGATAAGGGGCTCGGTGGTTACTTAGAGACAACGGAAAAATATGCCCAGTACGCGGCTGAAAACTACGGCAAACATAAGGTTCCCACGCTCCGGAATGTGGGGTTGAAACCGAGGGAGGATTTTGTCAAAGCCTATATGCATAACGGATTTTTCAAGACACTCAAGGATGTTGTCAAGTTCTACAACACCAGAGATGTGGCTGACAGCGATTGGCCCCCTCCTGAAATCGCCGACAATGTCAACACCGAGGAATTGGGTGACTTAGTTTTATCCGAGGATGAAGAAGACGCGATAGTCAAATTTATGGAGACTTTATCGGACAGATAATAATAGGAAGTCCCTTCTAGAATAATCCAGACTATTCGTCTACTTCAAAAGTGTCAGGAACACGCCAGCCGCAATAGCCGAACCGATAACACCAGCGACATTCGGCCCCATGGCCGGCATCAAGGGGTTGACCTTCCCCTTGGTCTGTTCGGAGACGAAATTCTGGACGACCCGAGCCGCCATCGGGACGGCCGAGACACCCGCAGCTCCGATGCAGGGATTGACCTTTTTTTCTCGGGACAGGAAAAGATTCAGGATCTTGGCGAAGACTATCCCTCCGGCTGTGCTGAATGAAAACGCGATCGCTCCCAGTAGGAGGATGTACAAGGTTCTAATATTCAGGAAATGGGCGGCATCCATTGTCGCTCCGACTGCGATCCCGAGGAAGATCGTAACGATATCGATTAACGCCCCGCCAGCCGTCTTGCGCAGCCGCTCTGTGACACCGCATTCTCTGAGCAGGTTACCGAACATCAGCATCCCTATTAAAGGGGCACAGGTGGGAATGGCCAGAGAGGCAATGATCCCGGTCACGATCGGAAAGAGAATCACGGCGATCCGAGAGACTGGGATGGCTTGGGGCATATCTATGGCACGTTCCTTTTTGGTCGTTAACGTCCGTAAGATTGGAGGCTGGATGATCGGGACTAATGACATGTAGCTGTAGGCAGCGACAGCGATCGGTCCTAAGAGATGAGGCGCCAGCTGACTGGATAGAAAGATGGATGTCGGTCCATCCGCTCCCCCGATAATCCCTATCGACGCGGCCTCCTTGAAGTTAAAGTTCAGAACATAGGCAGCGCCCAAAGCGGCAGTGAAGATTCCCAGTTGGGCCGCGGCCCCGAGCAGGAACGTCAGAGGTCTCCCGAGAAGGGGGCGAAAGTCTGTCAAGACACCCACCCCCAAGAAAATAAGAGGAGGGAGCAGTTCGGTCTTGATTCCCTGGTTGTAGATCAAGGCGATAATCCCTTCTCCGTAGGAGCCCATTTCGGCCAGAGGGAGGTTGGCCAGGATGGTACCAAAGCCGATCGGGATCAGAAGAAGCGGTTCATACTTCTTGGCGATGGCCAGGTAGATCAGGATTCCGCCTACAGCAAACATCACCCAGTTTCCCCAACCGAGGTTGGCGAAACCAGATTGTTCCAGGAGTTTGATTACTGTCTCCATCAGGGCAACCTTCAGGTTATCGTTAGAATCGGCTTGGTCGAGTCGATTTCATCACCAAGCTCGACATGGATGGCCGAGACTGTCCCCTCACAGGGAGCCACGATATCGTGCTGGGCTTTCATGGCTTCCACTTTGGCCACGACCTGCCCCTTTTTGACTTTATCCCCCACCTTGACCAGGATTTCGCTGACCTCGACCGACCCGGCAAAAGTCGAAAGGACCGGTGTCCCGGTTGTTGAAGGGGCTGGGACTTCATGAGGGGGAGCAGAAGGTACTGGAGCGGCCTCGGCTGCTGTGATCGGTTCGACGGTCACCGTGAAGAAGCGTGAGACACCTTCTTCCTCTACTGTACAACGGGTGGTCATCTGGCCCGTGATGGTCGGAACGGCTTGAACTGATGGGGCGGCCGGCGCCACCGCTTCCTTGTTTGGTTCTTCTTTTTTCTTCAGCGGGATATCAATTTTCGGTTTGCCCATCAGGAGGCGGATACCCTCGTTCAGCTCCATCTTCTTTCCCGGGACCATGGCTGCGACCACGAGAAAGGTGTTCTTATCTGTAACCGGAAGGTTTCTTTCTTCCAGGGCCTTTTTGGCTGGCTCGATGTTCTTGGGCGCCGCTTCCAGAGGATCACCCTCGAAGACCGGTAACTCGAGCTGTTTCGAGGCTGCCTTGACCACCTCAGGATCAGGAGGAAGGGGAGTATTCCCGAAATATCCGAGCACGGCTCTTCCGTACCCCGGGTCGATCTTTTTCCACCGGCCGTAGAGCACGTTGTTGAAGGCCTGCAGCCAGTACTGCTGACTACCAGGAGTGACGCTCGTCCAGGCCCCTCCGGCTTCCACAACCACCGGAAATTCGGCCAGGATATCGCCATATTTGTCAAGGATTCCAGCTTTAACCATCATGTGGACGTTAGGGCCGATGGCTCCACCCGGCATCGGAAAACCCAATACCCGGGCATCAGGGGTGGTCGTGGTTATATTGAAGGCGTACTCTTGCATCAGCTCGTTGAGTATGTTTTCGATCTCATTCATTTTATTCGGGTCGATATCCAAGGTATACCCGGTGCCTTTTAAGGCGTGGGCCATCGAGCGGACATCAGGCTGGACAGTACCGCTGGCCATGGGCCGGACCGAAAGATCGATGCCGTCAGCCCCGCCGGCAATGCCGGCCATGTAACAGGCCACAGCCGTGCTGGCCGTGTCATGGGTGTGCATCCAGAGGAGCATTTCAGGCGGCATGATTTTCTTAAGACCGACAACCGTGTCGTAGATGGTTTTAGGGGCGGTCGTCCCGCTGGCATCCTTAAGACAGATGCTGTCGATATGGAGATCGCTCTCCAGCAAGCGCTTACCGATATCGATGTAGAAATCAGCGGTGTGAACCTTATCCGAGTGAAACGGCAAACCCATCAGGGCTATACACACCTGATGATGCATGCCTGCTTTGACAATCGGTCGGCCTGTGTTGATCAGGTTCCGGACATCGTTCATGTAATCGAAGTTTCTATCCCAGGTGGTCCCGTTCTCTTTCATCAACCGGGCCTGGAGCTCCAGGGTTTCGATGGATTGTGTCGTCAGGGTCACACCGGAGACAGAGCGGGTGAGGATTTGAAGATCGACATCAGGCCCTACGGTCTCCCGCATGGTCTTCATATCATCGAAAGGGTCCTCACCGAGATAAAAATAAGGCGCTTGATACCGGGCACCACCCCCGAACTCAAAATGATGAATTCCCGCTTCAGCAGAGGCTTTCATCGCCGGGAGGATATCCTGGAGACGCACTTTGCCGCCGAAGGAACTCTGGAGTCCGTCACGGAAAGGCATAAACATGACCCGTATGGTCTTAGATTTTGATGTGAATATCATTATTCTTCCTCCACCTTGGTGACTTTGGTTCCGGGCATAAGGGTTTGAACAGCTGCAGTCACAGCAGCGATCATGGCCGCATCAATTTTGACTTTCTTTTCAGGAAAAACGAGGATGATAATCCGCATCGAAAAGGCTAGAAGAGCGAGGATGATAAAAACCATCAAAAAAGCGACACCACAGATGAGAAGCAATTCAATGGATTGCATCGGAAATCTCTTTCATGGAATGCAAACGGCCTTAATTTTTCCCGAAGATGATGGATGTAGTATAAATGGGTGGAGGAGGGCTGTCAAGAAAGGTTTAGTCTTCGAGTATAAGCCTTCCCTTTGTCACGGGATTATCGACGTTTTCTAGATAAAGCTCGAGGTTTTCTCCGATACTCTTTACCCGGCCGGAGGCGATTTCCTGTTCTTTTCCTTCAGGTTCATCGGAAAGAACCTTGACTTTTCGTCCTATCACCAGGGAGCGGTTCCTGTAGATATCGAGCAGACGCGAATATTGGCCAGAAAGCAGCTGCTCGTAATTTTGATCGAGATAGTGGAGGAGCAACTGGAGAACCCTCTTTTGATTCATTTCTATTGGGTCTTGGATGAAGCTTCGAAGAGAGGCGACTTTAGGGACGAAGATATCGCGTTGGACTTGAGGCGTTTTCTCGACATTCAAACCGATGCCCACAACAGCCGCTGTGACTGTCTCTTCCATACTCGAGGTGTGGACGATAAAGCCTGCCACCTTGGCTCTGTTGATCAATACATCATTAACCCACTTGATGTTGACCTGCTCGGTGAGGCCCTTGAGGGCATCTATGGATTCTACAAGAGAGACAGCGGCCAGGATGAGGAAGCCGACATGGAAATGTTCGATCTTCTGATTAGGGGCAAAGTGAATCGTTAGATGGATGTTTCCCTCAAGAGCGGCCCAGGGACGTCCCTTTTGTCCGTGGAACTCCTGCCCGGTTCCGGCCAAACAGAGGACCCTATCGGGTAATCGGTGATTCTTCTGGCAGAGTTTGACCAGGAGGTCAAACTGAGATAGAGGAGCACGATGGATGATAAAGGCCTGTGTCCAGCTCCCCACGATTTCTTGACTGGCCACAAAATGAGGACCATTCGGGTTGAGTTCTTGGATAAACGGCAGGAGACTCGGTTCGATTCCTGAGATGTCTTCACGACGCCAATCGAGGTGGTCTGTGAGGAGGCTTTCTGCATATTCCGTCTTATCCGTGTAGACAATCATCTTTCTCTTAATGTACACGTTTGAGGTGTTGGCTTCAAGGATTTACGCGCCGCGTTTTTTCCTTTCCGGAATTGGATTTAAAACTCTTACTTTATGACAGATTATACGAAATTGTGGCTGATATAGAAAAAACAGGTTGCTTTTTTTTCTCAAGTCCATATTTTAGGAGTTGACACGTTCAAGAAAGGAGAAGATCATTGACGGCAAAACTCATCAAAGGGAGAGAAATACGGGAGGAGATTCTAGCTGAGATTAAGGCAGAGGTTGACAGAATAAAAGAAAAATACGGTGTTGTTCCTGGCCTGGTGACGATTCTCGTCGGCGAAGACCCGGCCTCGGTTTCCTACGTCACCGGGAAGATTAAGACAGCCATAAGCCTCGGTTTTAAAGAGGTCCAGGAAAACAGGCCGGATACCATAACAGAAGAAGAACTCTTATCCCTGGTTGACCAGTATAACAGGGACGATACGATCAACGGGGTTCTCGTGCAGCTTCCTCTCCCTAAACATATCGACGAAAAAAAGGTGATCAACGCCATCGACCCGGATAAGGATGTTGATGGTTTTCATCCGGTGAACGTGGGACGTCTGGTAATCGGTGGGCCTGAGGTGAAATTTCCGCCCTGCACACCTGCAGGAATCCAGGAGATGATTCGCCGGGCAGGTGTAGAGATAGAGGGGGCGGAAGTCGTGGTTGTCGGCCGTTCGAATATCGTCGGCAAACCGATGGCGAGCCTG
>CAYFXE010000030.1:16745-17068 GCA_964347035.1 uncultured Eubacteriales bacterium
TGGCTTTTCACTGCCAGCGGGCGGATATTCTGATCGTTGCCGCCGGTGTTCCCGGGCTCGTAAAACCGGAATGGATTAAGCCCGGTGCCTGTGTCATCGATGTCGGGGTGAACAGAGTCGGGTGGAAGATCAGTAAAAAAACAGGGAAGAGAATAGCGGTGCTCAAAGGCGATGTGGATTTTGAGGCTGCCAAGGAGATTGCCGGATGGATCACTCCCGTACCCGGAGGAGTCGGCCCGATGACCATCACCATGCTGATGAGGAATACGTTGAATTCCTTAAAATACAAACTGGGGATTGAATAAAAAAAAGAAATTTTTAGG
>CAYFXE010000030.1:17079-36761 GCA_964347035.1 uncultured Eubacteriales bacterium
AATAGTGTCTTAAAATTCTCTCTCTGTCTTCATTTTCTTTATCACCCTTGTAATAAATTTCCACCAATTCTATTACATCATTTTGTTCAAAATAGGCATATATAACTCTAATTCCACTGGCGACTCCCTTTCCTTTTAATGACCTGCAAGTAAATTTTTTAGCTTTGAATAATTTAGGATGCAGAATTCCCAAGTCTGATATTGGGAAAACACCTTTGTTATCAATGTGAAGCTTGTGGTAAAGGAATAATTGTTTTTGAATAAAAGTCTTTAAATCTTCTTCTAGAGTACGGAACTTTTTTGACAGCTTTTTCAAATCTTTTTCAAATTCTGCTAATCTTTTTACTTCATTGAAAATCGTCTTCACTATAAGACCTCACTGAGTATGGCGCAGTACGGTAAAAGACAGATTCATAGTCAATTATATCGCCATCATCAGTAGTTAACCATGGAACATCGTTATGAGAGTATTCACTTACCTGGGCAGCATTCATATCTGAAAGTTTTTCCAGAACCTCATCGATTGTTTTTATCTCATGTGCTTTTAGTTTGGATAAATCGGGTTCTCTTTTGGGAAGATATTTTCGCTGCATACACTGAAAATATTTATTTTCTATTTTTACTAGTTCCTCTTCTTTTTCCATCTCCTCAACTATTTTTATAAACTCCTTTGGAGTAGGGCCGAAATTATTTTTAATATATGTCGCACCTATAAGCTGTTCTTCATATTTCTCATAAAAGTCAAAATCAATAAAGTATAACAATTTATACAGAACTGATTCGCCAATATTTGGTTTTGATCCGACTTTTTTTAAAATATAGAGTAATATCTCTTTAAGTATATCTAGTTTTTTTTGAGGAACACTTATTCTTATTTCCTGTTTTTTCTTCTGTTTTGCTTTTTTCTTTTTTTCCAGGATGACTTCTATATCCTTATCTAAATCAAGAAGTATATCAGATGGCAGATTAAAAATTCTGGAAAGTTTTGCTATCTCTTTAGCACTAATTTTTCTATCTCCATTTTCTATTTGAGAAACAGCAACTCTATTTATCCCCAATAAACTTGCAATTCTCTCTTGAGATAAACCTGAACTTTCTCTAATTTTTTTTATTTTTGCTCCTAATTTATCATAGAAAATATCCATCTCATTTCTCCTTTCTTTTTAGAGGGTAGCATATGTAAGATTATCTGTCAAGTAAATGTTTGAAAAACATACACAATAGAAAAAAAATTTTTTTATATTCTTTGCATTCACTCTGTATTTTTCATCGAGAGGGGGTTTTTATTCGGATAATCATCAAGGCTAGATCGTTGCGGCTTAGCGCTTTCTGGAATTTTTCTTCAAGTGTTGAATCGAGGTCTTCCGGGCCAGAAGTATGCACATGTTTCACACCACAAGCGCGAGCAATTTGTTCAATGTCTAAAACAGGAGCTTCGCGCCCCATGGCATCTCTTCCCACACCTGGATTAGGTTGGAATCCTGAGGTAGCCGTGGCTTTATTATCCAGAACGATCATCAGGATATTGCTGCGGTTATGGACTGCGTTACAAATGGCAGGAAGCGTGGTATGGAAAAACGAAGAATCCCCAAATAGGGCCACGGCTCGGTCATCGATCCCGGCTTTACTCAAACCGTCGGCTACGCCGACTGCAGAGCCGAGAGCATACTTCGCATCGAGCCGGTCTGCGACTGAAACCAGGCAGCCAGGGTCTCCGATAAGCACAGGTTTTTGTCCTAAACTCTCTGCAGCTTCCTCCAGCTTGTCAAGGATTTTGTCATAACCACAGCCCACACAGTAATCCTTCTTTTTAGGTTTTTCTTCGTCTTCTTTTTCTTTCGAGTAATCGCGGCTGGGGACAAACTCTGGAATAAATTCAGTCAAGACCTGCTGAATCTGCCAGCGAAAGAGTTCACCTTCTCGGTTTATATGATGACTCTTTTTTCCGTATATCTTGGTGTGGCAGCCAATCTCATAGGCGATAGCTTTGATTTTGGTTTCCAAATAAGGTTCAATCTCTTCGATAATGAGAACTTCTTGACAGTTCTCGAGGAACGTGGAGATGATTTTTCGGGGTGGGGGATAAAGAGTCCCCAACTTAAGCAGTCGGAATTCTTCAGTTTGTTTGTCATCGACAACATCGAGAAGCTTTCTATAAGCGAATCCGACACCTACTATGCCTTTTGTCCCATGACCAGTCATCATGTTATACGAAGTGCTGTTGACCCAGTCATCTATAGCTTCGATTCTCTCGTGCAGAGCCCTGTGTTTTTCGACTGCATTTTTAGGGATTGGGACGAACCTCCAAGGCTCTCTCACAAAACCAAGATTCGCTTCCTGATACTCTCCGTCTGGGACAGAGACCTCTTCCACCTGCTGGGTGAAGCTTCGAGTCTCCCGTATGATCACGGCCGTATTAAATCTTTCTGAAATATGAAAGGCCTCCTGCATCATAGCAATGCCCTCAGCCGGACTTGCTGGCTCCATCATCGGCATTTCCAGGAAAGACGCAAGGAATCGTGAATCCTGATCATTTTGAGACCCGTACCCACCAGGATCATCACCAAGAAGAATCACCAGCCCCCCATTGATCGGAGTTAGATTAAGAGCCATGAGAGGATCTATCATCGCATTCAAACCTACGCTTTTTGTGCAAACCAATGCCCTGCGCCCGGCTATAGAGCCTCCAATTCCCATTTCCAGGGCCACTTTCTCGTTACTCGACCATTCCACATGAAATTTATCCTTTTTTGCTAGCTCTATCAGTGTCTCGACCGTCCCTGAACTCGGTGATCCAGGATAGCTAGTCACTAGTTTAATTCCACTGGAAAATGCCCCATAGGCCATGGCCTGATCTCCGTTAAGAGTTTTTAAAGTCATCGGTGTCCCCTTATAAGCTAAAATTTATGGTTATCTCCTATTTTTTTGTTGTAAAGATTAACACTTATTTTGCAGAATGTCATTCCTATGTCATTACTATTGAAGTATGTACCCGCGAAACCTGATAGCGTGCTTTTGATGTGCCCAACCTGATCCATAATAGTCATTGTAATTACTGAAAACAGAAGGCTTACTCAGCATAGTAACAAAGATTGACTCTATTCCCTCGAATCTGATATTCTTCTGTTAGCAAGGGAAAAGGACTGACTGTGACAGTTAAATGTCCTGAATGTAACACTGATAATCCTTCCGATTCTAAATACTGCAAAGAGTGTGCTTCTTCTATTCCTACCTCTGCGAGAGTTTCTGTGACTAAAACCTTTGAAACACCCGTTAAAATGCTAACCAAGGGGATTGCCTTTGCCGAGAGATATGAAATCATCGAAGAGCTTGGAACTGGAGGTATGGGAGAAGTCTACAGGGTAAGGGATAAGAAATTAGATGAAGAAATGGGCTTAAAGGTATTGAAACCCGAAATAGCCGCAGATAAGGGGATGATAGAACGTTTCAAGAATGAGCTGAAGCTGGCCCGTAAGATTGCTCACAGGAGCGTTTGTAAAATGTATGACCTCAATGAAGGGGAAGGCATACATTTTATTACCATGGAGTTTGTTAAAGGTGAGGATTTAAAGAGCTCCATCAAGAAGAAAGGAAAGTTAACAGAAGAAGAAGCGATTACGATAGCTAAGCAGGTGTGTGAAGGGTTGGCAGAAGCTCATGAGTTAGGCGTCATACATCGTGATTTAAAGCCTCGGAACATCATGGTGGATGAAAAAAACAATGCCAAGATCATGGACTTTGGCATCGCCCGTTCACTGAAAGCAGATGGAATAACCGGTGCAGGAATGATGATCGGGACGCCTGAATACATGTCTCCAGAGCAGGCGGAAGGGAAGGAAGTCGATCAGAGGTCTGATATCTATTCGCTGGGAATCATATTATACGAAATGCTTACAGGCCAAGTTCCGTTTGCGGGGGATACACCATTAAGTATTGCCTATAAACATAAACACGAACCTCCTCAAGATCCGAGAATGATCAATAATCAAATTACTGAGGCTATGAGCCATTTAGTGTTGAAGTGTCTGGCTAAAGACAAGGAAGAACGGTTTCAGACGGCAGGAGAAGTCCTTTCCGGATTAGCCGGCGATACGGCTCGAACAAGTTTTACAGAAGGAATCGCAACTTTTCGGTTTACAGACATTGAGGGTTCGAAGGAGTTGCTGAAGGAGTTAGGTGAGGGTTATACAAAGCTGCTCGCCGATCATCACACAATCCTGCGAGAGGAATTCGGGAAGTCTAAAGGTCGGGAAATTCACACCCAAGGGGATGCATTCTTCTACGCCTTCTCGAGGGCGACGGATGCCGTTTCCGCGGCGATTGAGGTCCAGCGAGCCTTTGCCGCGCATGCTTGGCCGGAAGGGATTGATGTACGTGTGCGCGTGGGGATCCATACAGGAGAACCGTTAGATGTCGGCGAGGTGGGGTATGAAAGGGCAAACTTCCATAGGGCGGCACGCATCGCCGATGTTGGATATGGAGGTCAGGTGCTGCTGTCGGAGACAACTGCACCTCTCGTCAAGGCTGAGCTACCTGAAGGCGTAGAGTTGACCGATCTGGGCAACCATCGACTGAAGGATTTACGCCATCCCGAACGCGTTTACCAATTACTCATCTCAGGACTGCCCGTTGATTTTCCCTCTCTAAAATCCCTTGATGCCCATCCAAATAACCTACCGATCCAGCCGACGAGCCTCGTCGGCAGGGATGAGGACCTCGCCTCTTCCCGGAATATCTTGTCTCAGGCTGAAGTGCGCTTGCTCACGTTATCCGGACCTGGAGGAACGGGCAAAACACGGCTCGGTCTCCAGCTAGCCGCAGAACTTTCTTACGATTTTGCCGATGGTGTTTTTTACGTACCTTTGGCGCCTATCACAGATCCTGCGCTCGTGACATCGACGGTCGCCCAAACGCTGGGCGTACGTGATCACGGAAACCAGCCCATTCTTGAAACTTTAAGAGAATTTCTACGATCCCAAAAAATGCTGCTGCTCCTCGATAATTTCGAGCACGTCTGCGAGGCAGGCTCAGAATTAGCTCAACTGCTTGAAGGCTGCTCGAACATCAAGTTTCTGGTCACCAGCCGCGAAGTGCTGCACGTTAGAGGCGAGCATGAGTTCCGTGTCAATCCCTTGGCTTTTCCTGACATAACCCTTCGATCGACGGTGGATCTGCTTACAAAGAACCCTGCGGTGCAATTGTTCTCCCAGCGGGCGCAGTCGGTGAAACCCGAGTTTCATATCACAGATGAGAACGCAAGAGCAGTGGCCGAGATTTGTGCCCGGCTGGATGGATTACCGCTGGCGATCGAGTTAGCGGCGGCGCGGATAAAACTTTTCCCACCAAAGGCGCTGCTCAAACGGCTCATCGAGGCGGATAAGCATTCGTCGCTGCAGTTACTCACCCGGGGGCCACGCGATGCACCCGAACGCCATCGCACTTTGCGGGCCGCGATGGATTGGAGTTACGAGCTGCTGGACGAAGATGAAAAGAGACTGCTCCAGACTCTGTCTGTATTTGCCGGTGGTTTCACTTTTGAAGCGGCCGAAGCCGTGTGCTGTCTTCTAGAAAGCAGGTCCGATTCGCGCTCTGAAGAATCATTTAGGATGGATGTTATGGAAGGACTTGCCTCCCTCCTGGACAAGAGCCTCTTACGGCAGGAAGAGCAAGGAGAAGATGAGCCGCGGTTCACTATGCTTGGGCTGATCCGCGACTATGTAGGGGAAAAGCTGAGGAAAAGCGGTCGAGAGACGAAGTTCAGAGAAAGGCATGCCAATTTTTTCCTTGCCCTAGCAGAAGAAGCCAAACCCATGCTCGAGGGGCCAGAACAGAAGGCATGGTTAGATCGATTGGAGAAAGAACATAACAACCTGCGCTCTGCGTTGGGGTGGTTTTTACAGCAGGCTGAGGCTGATAAAGAAAGCGGTGCCAAAGCAGCAGTGTTGGGTTTGCGGATGGCAGGAGCGCTGTCGCAGTTCTGGGACACACATGGGTATGTTAGCGAAGGCCGAGGGTGGCTGCAGAAGATAGTAGTGTTGAGTGATTCTCCGACAAAGGAACGAGTGGACGCTCTGACCGGTGCCGCATTGCTCACATCCCGCCAGTCTGATATGGCCGAAGCCATTCAGTTGTATGAGGAGGGGATAACCATTGCCCGGGAGATTGGTTACAAAGAGGGAATAGCCAGAGCTCTTGGAGCGATGGTCTATGTGAAGGAATTTTTAGGTGCTGATGACAAATTGATTGAAGCACTATATTCAGAAAGTCTAGAGCTGTGGAGGGAAGTGGGGGATAAACGAGGAATAGCAACAGCACTTGGCCCTTTGGCGCACCGCGCAGCATCTGCCTACGATTTCGAACAAGCTAACAAGCTTTTTGAAGAAAGCTTAGCCCTGTTCCGCGAGGTGCAAGATAAGCGTGAGATCGCGGGTGCTCTCTGGAATCTTGGCCAGATTGCGGAAGTCGTGGGCCACTATGACAAAGCAAAAGAGATGTATACTGAGAGTCTTAAAATTTACGAGAATTTGAAGGATCTCCATGGGGTGGCGACCCAGCTCAGAGGATTGGGAAGAGTGGCGCGATTTCAAGGCAACACAACGAAAGCTCGTGCTTTATACGACGAATCGTTGGACAGTTTTCGAACCATGGGCGACAAAGGATGTGCCTCAATCACCCTCGCCGGACTCGGGAGAGTTGCTCTTGATCAAGGCGACATGATAGGCGCGATATCGCTGATTCAGGAGTGCCTGAGTTTGTCTCGGGAAATAAGCTTTAAGGCCGTCGAAGCCCAAGCGCTGAAGATGATCGGGCAATGTGATCTCGCTCAAGGAGATCACAAATCTGCACAAAAGCATTTTATTGAGAGCATAAATCTAGAGCAAGAGCTGGATCATCGAGAGGGGATTGCTGAAAACTTGGAAGGTATCGCGAGTGTAGCCGCAGCTCAGTATGAATATGAATTGGCCGCGCGACTTTTTTCGGCCACAGAAGCTATACGTGTCACCCTGGGAATCCCTTTGTCGCCAATAGACGCCTCCGACCTGGAGAAATGGAAGGCGATTGTAAGAGATGAGTTGGATGAAGCGACGTTTAAGTCAGCACAAGCAGAGGGAAAGAGTTTAACGATCGAACAGGCGATCGAATTAGTGAAAGGGAAGGGGCTTGATCCGGAACAAGAAGGGGGCAAAACCTAAGAACGCGATACAACGCTCTTGAGTCTTTCCCTCAATGCACCAGTAAACTCTGCTTCCAGTTTTTTTGCTTTGGCTTTTAAAATCCTATCTCCAAACATGGCGAGCTTCCCGACAATGTTCGCGTTGCACCTGTAGGAGATCTCCACTTCATTTCCTTCATTTTCTTTAAAATCTATGCTCGTTCTCTGTGTGAAACGGCCAGCCTTGCCTATATCTTCACCTTCGCCCTCCATTTCCACATGATACGGAGGCTCGAGCTTGGACAAAATATTCTTAAACTTGAACCTGACTGAAATCGGACCAACCTTTTGCTTGACGTCACAATCATATGTTTTCTCATCGATGCGTTCTATCTTTTCAGCACCGGGAACACAAGAACGCAACGTCTCTGGGTCCATCAACGTGTCCCAAAGCATCTGGATAGGCGCTTTTAATGTGAACCTGCCTTCAATAATCATGTTTTCCTCCGCGATTTCGGATGATACTGGATTTCCTAATCCACCTTTTTGGCTTCTTTCTCGAGCAGCTCTGCCAGAGTCTTGTAACCCTTGTTGCCGGGCTCCATGGTTTGGATGAGTAAGAGCTCAACAAAATTAACTCCCTTTGAATTGACCCACTCCAAACACGTGACGGGCCAGCTCCATGGTATCGGGCCATATTTTTTCGCATACTGGACACTGGTAGCTCATGACCTATCCCCCTTATTCATTCCTTCCTTTTTTCTCTCAAAGCTTCGAGTACTTTTTCCGGAGTAATCGGAAGATTCTTGATGCTGATTCCCGTGGCATGAAACACCGCATTGCCCAGCGCACCAGCCGTCGGGTTGGTGAGACCTTCTCCTGCCTCCTTGGCCCCGAATGGTCCTTCAGGCTCGTAGGTCTCCACTTCCATGACCTTTGTCTCCGGCATCTCTGTTGCTCTCAGAAGCATGTAGTCGACCAAATTCGGGTTTAAAATCTTTCCCTCATCCATGGGCAGATCCTCGGTAAAACCGTATCCCGCAGCCATGGCTATAGCTCCTTCGAGCTGTCCCTCGACACCTAAAGGATTGATCACTTGCCCGCAGTCATGAGCGGTCACACAATTTTTTAGCGTTATTTTACCTTTATCGGGATCGACATCTGCCTCAACAGCCTGAACACCAAAGCTGTATGCTGGTGAAATCATCCCTTTACGGTGAGGCGTGTAATGTCCCCTGGCGATAATCGGCTGCCCCTCCTTTCCACGTATGGCTTCTTTGACGATATCATAATAGGAAACACCCCTCTCCGGACGCGCAATCAGGTGAATCCAGCCTTCCTTGATATCCAGGTCATAAACGATATTCGGCGACAGCTTCGCTGTTGCAAACTCTAGGATCTGTTTCTTGGCCTTGGCAGCAGCCATCTTAACCGCATTGCCCTGCATCAGTGTTTCACGGCTTCCCCAAGCACCCAGATCTACCGGACAATTTTCTGTGTCTCCCATATGAAGCCGAATATCCTCAACTTTTACCCCTAATTCCTCTGCACAAATCATGGTCATCGTGGTGTTGGCCCCTTGGCCCATATCCTGTGAACCAACATACAGATCAACCTTCCCGTCGATGTTTATCTGAATAACGGCAGAGGAAAAAGCGTAGGGTGTGTCAAACCAGTTGAAGATTCCTCCTGACATGAAGCCGTAAGCGGCAATGCCAATCCCACGATTAGGAGGAAGCTTTCCTCGAGACTTGATCCACTCATCAATCTTGTCGAGACATTGGCTGAGACCACAACTCTGAATATAGGCCTGCCCAGGAACTTCATAACCAGGATGCATGGCATTCTTGCGCCTGATCTCTATCGGATCAATCCCCAGTTCATCCGCAATAAGATCAATTTGGGTCTCCGCACAGAAGGTGGCTTGAGGAGCCCCAAAACCGCGCATCGCCGAAGTCGGTGCAGTATTGGTGTAAACCCTGTATCCATCGTACCGGTAACTGGGCCACACGTAGGGAAACGTTTGGAAAAAGCCCGTGAGATAAAGAGCGGTGGCTCCCATGGCTGTGTAAGCGCCGCCTTCTGTGAACACCCGGGCCTCTTTGGCCACAAAGGTTCCATCTTTCTTAACGCCGCTTCTGACATAATAGAACATGGGAGTGCGTCGTTTGGTGGCCGTGAATTCTTCCTCGCGGGAGAGCACGATTTTCACAGGCTGACAAAGTTTCATGGAGAGAAGCGAGCTGCAAAATTGGGCAGAATCGAGTTCAAACTTGCTTCCGAAACCTCCTCCGGTATACCGCGAAATCACTCTTACATCATTCTCTCTCAGGCCGAGTATCCAGGATAACAACACTTTTATGTAATAGTGAGACTGGGTCGAGGTCCAAACAGTCAACTTGCCTTCAGGTGTATAGCTCGCCACCGCACAATGTGTTTCCATGCACACATGGGCCTGTGAAGAACACCGGAACCAGTCTTCACGAACATAATCTGCTTTCTTAAATCCCTCATCCACATCTCCCCACTCGATATGGCGAGTGACGTTGATGTTTCTTTCGGCATGCTCATGAAGCTGTGGAGCTCCTTCTTTTAGTGCTTCGAGCGGTTCGAACACTCCGGTCAAGGGTTTGTACTCCACATCGATCAAATCGAGCGCTTCTTCGGCCGTATCCTCATCAACAGCCGCCACCGCGGCCACGGGTTCACCGATGTAGCGAACCTTGGTCCTGGCGAGTATTTCCTCATCACAGAGTTCTTTGAAGCGCCTCCATATTCCCTGTTTTATGCCCAGGGTGTCTTTGCCGGTAACGACTGCTTTGACACCTCTCAGGTGTTCTGCCTTGGTGGTATTGATATTTAGAATCTCCGCGTGCGAATAGGGGCTTCTCAAGATTTTTCCATGCAGCATCTGAGGGAGAGTGATATCAAAGGTATACTTTGCCCGCCCAGTGACCTTGGCAATCCCATCGATATTATGAACGGGCGTATTTATGACCGTGTACTTTTTCATCACCTCTCCTCCTTGTACTCGCCATCAGTTACGGCTTTTATGGCTCTTATGATGCTGTTGTAGCCTGTACAGCGGCAGATGTTTCCATGGATATATTCTTTTATGTCTTTCGTGGTGGGATCTTCGCTCAGAAACGCCGTGGCTGACATCAACATCCCAGACGTGCAAAAACCGCATTGAAAAGCACCATGATCGAGGAAAGACTGTTGAAGAGGCGTGAGTTTCTCTCCGTCCGCAAGGCCTTCGATCGTGGTTACCTCAGCGCCATCAGCCTGCATTGCCAAAACCGAACAGGATTTAACCGCAGCCCCGTCCAGCAGGACTGTACAGGCCCCGCAAGCCCCAGTGTTGCAGCCTCTTTTCGTCCCTGTTAAGCCCAGTTCATCTCTCAGGATTTCTACAAGGAGTTTCTTTGGTTTGATGTAAAGCTCGTAATCCTCCCTGTTTACTGTTAGATGCAATAATTTCTTTTTCATGGGCAGTAGCCTCCGTTTTAGTTTAAGGCTTTGGCTTGTTCCCAGGCTTTTCTCACCATCTTTTTTGTCAGAGCTTTTATCAGAAGTCTTCGGTATGTCTCGGTAGCGTGGATGTCACTGACAGGATCACACTCTTCTGACGCCTTTTTGCCTGCTTCTTCGAGCAGTTTTGTATTGATTTTCTTCCCGGTTAACATTTGCTCTGCTTCCTTGGCCCGGAGGGGCGTTGAGGCAGCAGCGCCAAGAACAATCCGGACTTCCTTGCATTGGATTGAGTCGTCATCCATGGTTATCGATACAGCCACCGAGACAATTCCCTGATGGTTTTTGATAATGTTGAATTTCTCGTAGGCCACAGCTGTTTTTGGGAGGATGACGGGAATTTGTATTTCCTGCAGGAGTTCCTCTGTCTCGAGCGCTGTCTCGAAGATATCGATAAAGAATTCCTCAAGCGGCAGGATTCGTTCTCCTCCCAGCTTGGCTATCTTCACTGTTGCATTCAATGCGATGAGTATAGGCCCTGGATCACCTGCGGGATCTCCGTGAGCTAGATTGCCTCCGATGGTGCCCCAGTTGCGCGTCTGAACAGAAGCCAGGTTTTCTTCCATCGCAATCAGTACGGGATAATGCTTCTTGATCAGCGGGGATTTTTCTATGTCTCTATGGGGGGTCGCGGCGCCGATTTTTAAACCCGTCTTCGGGCTGAAATCGATGTAGCTCAGTTCTTTTACGCTCTTGATGTCGATGAGGTTCTTCGGAGCCACCAATGCCTGACGCATGAGAATGAGGAGTGACTGTCCCCCGCATATGATCTTGTTGTCCTCCTTGTGCTTTTCGAGCAAGCTGAGAGCTTCGTTTAATGATGAGGCTTTTCGATAGTTAAAATCTCGTATCATTTCCTTTTCCTTTCCACAAATTCATTGAGAACGAGCCACTTGGGACTAGGCGGAAAGAGTGAGGGCATTTCAAACTTCGGGCTGGCTTCTGTGCTCCACGGCTTCGGTTTGACATTTTTTCCAGAATCCCCCAAATATCCCCGATACTTGGTGTTAAAGCAAAGGAAATAGTGTCTACCTCGATACTGAGGGCACTCTCGGCATAGCTGGTTTGAAAAAGGACACAGCATCTTTGTTTTCGCCATGGGCTACCCTCCCTAAAGACGAATATGAATTGAGACGCTTATCACCTGAATGATTATAATCACTAATATCGCAAGGGAAGATAATCAAAAGAAGAGACTTTTGTCAAGGAAAACTCAGAAGATCAATGATGTTGATTATTGCGTTTCAGCAGAGTTTGGACAACTTATGATATTTCCATCTATGATGATACGATATGAGTTCTTTTTTCTTAGGCCAGGAGATATGTTGCAGATCAATCGTAAGCAAAGAGTTGGATGAGTACGTAATCAAAATTCGACATTTGTCATAAATTCAGGACGATTATTATCCCGTAGATTCGAAAAAATTGTTATATTAATGGCACGTTTATTGCACATATTAATTAGTATAAAATTTACAATGAGAGGAGATAGAAGTAAGATATTTTTTGATGAAGATAATACATCTTCCTAGGATGAAAAAAGGGGGAGAAAGATGAAGAGAGCATTTGGAGTTTTTTTATCTACAGGAATTATCATTGCCTTTTTAATCTTTGTCCCAGAAGCATTAGGCCAGAAGAGTGAAGAATCTGTCCGAGCTACAGATTTTGTGCTGGATTTGGCAGCTCTTTATTTAAACGTAGATGAGGTTGATGAGGCGATTCGTGTTTTGGAGAAGCTAAGGGATACTTATTATCAAGACTATGATATCAGACTCTACATGGGAGTCGCACTTTATAGAAATAAAGATTATGAGGCAGCTCTCAAAGAGTTTCGAGCGGTTGAAAATTTTTATGAATACAGGAGATCGAGAAGACTGCGTTATTTTCCATTTTCCTATAAAAATTTGGGCTTACTTTATTTCGGAAGGGGAATCACCCTTCTAAGGTCCAAAGATGATTTCAAAGGAGCTAAAAATAAGTTCAACTATGCCTTAAAAAAGGGATATGATGAGATAAATGCGAGATATCTTTTGGTCTATTCATACCTGAAACTTAAAAATTATAAAAAAGCAAGCCGAGAGTTGGATAACTTGCTGGAAAAAAAGGAGATTGATGAGATAGACTATTTTTTAAAAGGATATCTGAGTTACCAGCAAGGAATAGAAAACGAGGCTGTCTCCTGCTTGAAAAAAGCTCTGGAGATGAAATCAGATTTGGTGATAGCCAAAAAGAATTTGGCTTCAATTTATTATAATAAGCGCGATTGGGAAGAAGCTGTGGAGATGTGGAGATCAATCATCGAGAACACTCCTGAAGATTTAGAGTCCAATATTAATATTGCCAGAGCCTATTATCATCTGGGAAGAAAGGAGGAGGCAAAGAAAATTTTTGAAGATCTAAACATATCCATCCCAGTTGAAAAATACAGTCCTTCGAATATTCCTTTAGTTCTTATCTCCTGGGATAGATGGGATGCGTTTAAAATAAAATACCAGGTGGATTATGAAAGCCTCCTTAAACAGAAGGACTTAGAAGAGCTGAAAAAGAGAGGGATTGGAGCACCGAGGCTTGCGGCTCTTTTTTTGAACCAAAAGGCCCTCTTCACTTTGAGGGATGAAGGAAATATTGATGAAGCGATAAAAATCTTAAACCTGGCCCAAGAGATAGATCAAACTGCTTTTTTTACAAGTTATAATCTGGGACAGCTTTACCTGAATTCCGGAAAGATAGAAAAGGCAGAGGGAAATGCCTTGCGAGTCATTCAATCCAAAAAAAATTTTATTGATGCACATGATCTTTTAGGAAACATCTATTTTCAGAAAGGAAAATATGAGGATGCCTTGAAAGAATTTGAGCGGGTGATAGAAATTTCAGAATTTGACGCAGTTGGCCATTACAACCTGGGGTGTGCATATTGGAAGTTAGGAAATTCAGATGATGCAGAGAGAGAATGGAAGCGAGCAGTTGAGTATGATGCCAACACAGCAGAGAGAGAAAATGTGAAAAAAATTACTCAGGATGAGTTCGGTTATTCAATTATCGTTCAGAATAAACCTGTTGCCTATAGGGCCCATATCTCGCTTGGTTCTTTATATGAAGCAAAAGGATTCGTTGAAAAGGCCATAAAAGAGTATGAAAGAGCAGTAATGAGAGAGCCGAATAATCCAGAAGCTTATTTTGAGCTTGGAAGAATATATTTTGAAAAAAATGACCGGGAAAAAGCGAAATTTCATCTGGGTAAACACATAGAATTAGGAGGGAATAATCAAAAAGAGGCTCAAGAGATGATCAATTCTTTTAAAAAAAATAAGTGATGAAAAAAAATAAGATATTCATTCTTATTTCAATCATAGCATTCTTATATAATTATTCTTTCTCATACGACTTCGCTGGATTGTTTAAAAGAGGGCTTAGAGCTCTGAATGATAAAAACTATCGAGAAGCAGTGGAATATCTCTCCAGGGCATTGCAGTTACCTGAAAGACCTGGGAAGGGATTATCTCTTGCTGCTGTTTATAACCTGCGTGGAATAGCCTATACAGAACTTGGAGAGAATGATAAAGCATTGGAAGATTTCGCCGTTGCAATAGAGATTTATCCGAAATATGTGGAAGTACATAATAATATAGGAAGAGTTTATTACAATTTAGGGGAATATGATAAAGCAATCGAAAATTATTCAAGAGCAATCGATCAGGACAAAAAATACCTCCGTTTAAAGAAAAAATATCATGAAGCCCTGTATAACAGGGGATTAGCCTTTTTCGGTAAAGGAGAATACGAAAAAGCTGTGGAAGATTTTACGAATGTCATAGAGGATATAGCTGAGGTGAGGAGTCTTAATTCAAAGCAGGCAGAGGCCTACAGTTTCCGCGGGCTCTCTTATTCCAGAATTGGGGAAAAAGAAAAGGCAATTGAAGACTTCACAAGAGCATTTGATCTGTATCCAGAATTCTGGGAAGCTTATTTTAACCGGGGGCTCATGTTTTTCGATAACCGAGAATATGACAAAGCAATTGAGGATTTTACAAAAGCAATAGAATTGAGTCCTGATCACGAAGAAATCTACCATAGTCGGGGAATCACCTATCTGGAAAAAGGAGAAAAGCTATTATAGATCTTAAGAAGGCGGTTGATTTGGGGAATCATCAAGCGAAAGAAGCCCTAAAAAAGTACTTTAATATTGAGTATTAGGATTTGTCGCTAAGTTGATTGATATGAACGCATAATCCAGTTCAAACATGTAACGCTGATATTGATAACCTAATATTTCATAATTATAAGCAGGATTTTAGTGGGACAGATATTTTTTCGTATTTTTTGCCTTTAAATTATCACAATTCTGGCACAAGTATATCTTGAGCTCCTCGCATAATAGATGAAATAGACTCAAAATCTCAATTTTATTTTATCTCTCATAGAGCAATTGAAATTGAGATTTTAGACCTCTAGAGCATGGTGAGCAGCTTTATATGCAAATTGTGGCTATGACGCCTTCAATAATTTGACACATCTTTTATTCCTTGATATTCTTTTGCCAGAAAATGCGCAGGGGAGAATAGGCCATGAAATGTGCTAAATGTGGTTTTGATAATCCCCCGGAGCTTTCCTTTTGCGGAAAGTGCGGAACACAAATCCGTTCCTCCGAAGACATCTCTGGACCAACAGAAACTGTAGAAGCTCCTAAAGAAGAACTAACGACAGGCTCGATTTTTGCAGAAAGATATCAGATTGTAGAAGAACTTGGTAAGGGAGGGATGGGAAAAGTCTATAGGGCCCTTGATAAACAGCTGAATGAGGAAGTGGCTTTAAAGCTCATAAAGCCTGAGATTGGCTCGGACAAGAGGACTGTTGAGAGGTTTAGCAATGAACTGAAACTCGCTCGCAAGATTGCTCACAAGAATGTGGGTCGAATGTACGAGCTGATGGAAGATAAGGGAACTCGCTTTATCACTATGGAGTATGTTTCAGGTCAAGACTTGAGGGGATTGATAAGACAATCAGGACAATTGGCGATTGGAACCACGATTAATATTGCCAAACAAGTTTGTGAAGGATTAGCAGAGGCTCATAATTTAGGTGTCGTCCATCGGGACTTAAAGCCGAGCAATGTCATGATTGATAAAGTTGGAAATGTTCGGATTATGGATTTTGGGATAGCGCGTTCTGTAGAGGGGAAAGGAATAACGGGGCCAGGTGTGATGATAGGTACTCCTGAGTATATGTCGCCTGAGCAGGTGGAAGGCAAAGAAACAGACCAGCGTTCTGACATTTATTCATTGGGGGTAATTCTTTACGAAATGGTTACAGGAAGAGTGCCGTTTGAGGGAGATACAGCATTAACCATAGCGGTGAAGCACAAGACTGAAGAACCAAAGGATCCTAGAGAGCTCAATACGCAACTATCTGAGGATCTAAGCCGAGTGATACTGAAGTGTTTGGATAAGGATAAAGATAAACGGTATCAGAGTGCAGGTGAAGTAAGATCTGAGCTCACGAACATAGAGAGAGGTGTTCCAACGACTGAGCGGGTGATTCCAGAGAGAAAGCCTCTCACATCGAGAGAAATTACTGTCAAGTTTAGTATTAAAAAGCTTGGCGTTCCACTCCTGTTTTTTATCGCTGTTATCGTCGTTGGAATTGTCATCTGGCGTATTATTCCGAAGAAAGCCTCCATTCCTATTCATTACGATAAACCTGCTATTGCTGTCATGTACTTTGAGAACAACACCGGTGATGCGAATCTGGACCATTACCGAAAAGCGATTTCGGACCTGCTGATTACAGATCTTTCCCAGTCCAAGCACATCCAGGTGGTGAGGGGAGATAAGCTTTACAACATTCTTAAACAGCTCAATCTCGATGATGCCCAAAGTTATTCCTCGGAAGATTTGAAAAATGTGGCTGCCCAGGGAAAGGCTTCTCATATCCTTCAAGGAAGCTACACAAAAGCTGGTGAAAATTTCAGGATCAATTATATACTTCATGAGGCAAACACCGAAGAGCTTATCGGGTCAGATAAGACTGAAGAACAAGGTGAAGAGAGCATCTTCATCATGGTGGATGAGATCACAAAAAAAATCAAAGCCAACTTCAAGCTTTCACAGCAGCAAATCAGCGAAGATATTGATAGAGATGTGGGCACAATCACAACAAATTCTCCTGAGGCCCTCAAATTTTACACCGAAGCCAGGCACTATCACAGCACAGGTCAATACCGGAATAGCATTCAGGCCATGGAGAAAGCAGTTGCCTTGGATCCCGAATTCGCCATGGCGTATAGATCTTTGGCTATGAGCTATAACAATTTGAGTCTTTTTACTGAAAGAACAGAATATTTTGAGAAAGCCATTGAGCTGTCGGATCGGCTCTCAGACAGAGAACGTTACCAAATACAGGGAGGTTTTTATATGGGTTCGGAGAGGACCTACGGAAAAGCCATCGAAGCCTTCAGTAATTTATTAAAACTTTATCCAGAGGATTACACCGCGGCTGTAAATCTCGGGGTTATATACGCCGGTATAAATGAATTTGACAAGGCTATTGAGTTACTCAGAACGGCTGTTAAGTCTTCCGAAGGGCGACTTCTCGCTTATACAAATTTGGAATCCTACTACAGAGCCAAAGGGATGTATGAAGAAGCAAGGGAGTTACTTGAAAATTATATCAACAATGTTTCGGATCATTCCGCCATTCATCGTGACCTCTCCCATCTTTATGTCCAGCAGGGAAAATTTGATCTTGCCATGGATGAGATCGAAAAGGCTTTCTACCTCGATCCAACCCATTATTTAAATTATCGGAGAAAAGGAGATATCTATGTATATCAGGGAAATCTGATAAAAGCAGAAGAAGAGTACAAAAAGCTTCTGAATCTTAGAGAGCCTGCAGCTTCTGCATTTGGTTTTCAAAGGAGCATCTGCTTAGGTCTTCACCATGGTCAATATAAGAAAGTAATGAATTTGAGCCAACAGGGGATAGCTCTCTCTAGAAAATATGGCCAGAGTCTATGGGAAGTAAGATTTCGTATAAGCTTAGCAATAACCAATTACATTTTAGGAGATTTTGAGAATGCAATAAGGGAGTGTGACGCTGCGTGGAAGACTGCCGTGGAAGCGGATGATCTCACCTCACAAAGAAACGCCCATTTGGTGAGAGGACAGGTATTTTTGCAAATGGGTGAAACCAACAAAGCCCAGGAAGCGGCCGATAAACTCAAAACTATGATCGAAAAAGGAATCCACAAAAAGGCTATAAGGCTTTATTATTATTTACAGGGCACAATCGAGCTCAAAAAGAAAAATTACTCTGAGGCTATTGATTATTTTGAAAAGGCCATATCTTTGTTGAACTATGGTCCTCTTACAAAGCGAGCGGATTTCATTGACTCTCTAGCTCTCGCTTATTACAAAGCCGGGGATCTAGATAATGCATTGAGAGAATATGAGAGAATAACGACCCTGACAACCGGAAGGCTTGCCTATGGCAATATTTATGCCAAGTCCTTCCACATGCTCGGCAAGATCTATGAAGAGCAGGGCGACAGAGCCAAGGCTATAGAGAATTATGAGAAATTCCTCGAACTCTGGAAGGATGCTGATCCAGGTCTCGCTGAGGTTGAGGATGCCAAAAAGAGATTGACAGAGTTAAAAAGTTAGTAATCTATCTGAATATCTTAATTATTCAATATTCTGACTTAATAGATTTTTCATTTAAATTATTGAAAATAAAGGGATAATGCCGAAGAGGGGATTCGGGCTCCCTGTGTTTTTCTAACTTATTCAATATCAACAAATTATGAGCTAAGTCGCTGGAAACAAGAAATTTTCATCTTTTCGTTTTGTTTTATATTCTTTGATATATATTCGTATTTTTTGCCTTCAAATTGTCACAATTTTGGCACAAGCTTGTCTTGACCTCCTCGCATAATAGATGCAAGGGACTTAAAATCTCGATATTATGAGCTATGCACAAGTTTGAGTCCGTTATTCAGCAATCATAAAAAGTCAAACAATATTTTTAGAGAGTTGGACTTCGTATGAGACTTATCCTTCTCAGATGACAAAAATGACATACGTTGTTTACACATGGATTAAGCAGAGAATGTCAAGATTCTTAAAATATCATCTTTTTTAGTTTTTTTAAATTACCGATATCACCAAAGTAGACAGAATCCGTTGTTATTTCTTCAAATTTTTCATCATTAATGTCCATGTCCGAAAATGTTTCAGGCATCTCTAAGAATCTAAAAAATTCTCTTGTTTTTTGTATGCCTAATTTAGCAATATCTGTTTTGTTTCCTTTATCGGTTGTATTCCAGACGTTATGAGCAAATTCTACAAATTTCTCTATGTTCTCGTTCATGACATACTTCATCCAATCAGGAAACAATATGGCAAGACATATGCCGTGGGTAAGATCATATCTTGCACTGACTTCATGTGCGATTTTATGGGTAGCAAAGTCTCCCTGTTTGCCTGATAACAGAAGCCCGTTTAAAGCAAGGCCTCCGGCCCACATTATATTTGCCCTTGCTTCGTAATTTTTAGGATTTTCTAAAATGCTACGAGCATACTTTATACATGTTTTTAAGATTCCTTCAGCCAATCGATCCTGAAGATAAGCTCCTTTTGTGTTATCAAAATACTGTTCAAAGACATGGCTCATAATATCAACAATCCCTGCAGCAGTGTGTATTCGGGGAACAGTCATTGTGTAGGTGGGGTCAAGTATTTAAAATTTCGGCCTTAAATAGTTTGATGTCATGGGCAATTTTTGTTGTGTCTCTTCCTTACTGATGACCGCACTTGCATTCATTTCAGAGGCTGTTGCTGCCAGAGTTAAGACAGTTCCAATGGGGAGGGCTTTTTCGACTACTGCTCTTTTCATAAACAAATCCCAGACATCACCTTGATAGAAGACTCCTGCGGCAATGGCTTTGGAACAATCTATGACACTATCTCCTCCAACAGCTAAGATAAAATCAATTTCGTTTTTC
>CAYFXE010000031.1:0-11178 GCA_964347035.1 uncultured Eubacteriales bacterium
GGATTGATTTTAATCCAGGAGACATCAGAGGTCACCGAATAGTCTAATTTCCCTTTTCCAGTATTCTTGATGGTGATATTTTGATGGGGAGGATTTGTTCCGCCTTTTTTTGCACTAAACGTGAGATTGGTGGGATTAACCGAAATCTCAGGAGAAGAAGTTTTCATTAATTTCAGCTTCACCGCTACCTTTTGGGGATTATTGTAAGCCTCCGGGCAATCTAAAGTGATCGTTGCTATGTAATCTTCCGCCTGGGGTTTCAGTCCACTTTTATCAATAGAAACTGAATGTTCAATGATCTCACCGGTTGAAGTTCCGCTCGGAGGTGAAACTGTTAACCAATCCTCATCATCGGATATGGTGTAACTTAAAGTGTCCTGCCCAGCATTCTTAACCTGAAGCACTTGGGAAGAAGGATTTGATCCCGTCTTTGAAGCCGTAAAAGCCAGATCAAACAGATTAAGCCAAATGACAGGACGTTTTAAGGCCTCTGCATCTGGGGTTGTCGGGATTTTCTTGCAGCTTATAATAGAGATAATGAATAAGAATAAAAATATAAGGATTAATTTTGTTTTTTTGTTAGAAATCATGTCTTCATGCTAGTCAGGTCTGCTCTTGTATAAACCTGTACCGCTTTTCTTTTCTCTCTATTATTGTCGGTATACAAGAGATTAATGTATCGTCTTAAAGGATGAATTTTGGGGTGATTTTTAACTTAGTGCTCCCCTCTCCAGCGACTAACCGGCTCAAATCATCAATAAGGATAACCCACTGGAAAGGAAAAATAGTCCGTTTTTACTTAGAAATAAGCTCTGTCAATGGGCCGCTTTTACCGAAGAGGCGAGTTTGATTGAGGATTCTTACTCTGAAATCTTACCGACTTCTGCGACAGTCATCTCCTCTTTTTCATAGGTCCTCCGACATTTCGGACATTCAGCCCTTTCCTCAGAATCCGGAGAGTTCGTAAGATCGAGCTTTACCCCACAATCACACATCCAGCCTCTTATCTGGGCGGGAATTCCATAGACGAGCGCATAATCTGGAATATTCTTATTCACCAGGGCTCCAGCACCAACGAAAGCATATTTTCCGATGATGATCCCGCAGATGATGGTCGAGTTTGCTCCGAGTGTGGCCCCCTTTTTGACAAGTGTCTCTTTGAATTCTTCCTTGCGAGGCCAGTGACTTCGAGGATTGATGACATTAGTAAAAACCATCGATGGCCCACAGAAAACATCATCCTCGAGAGTCACCCCTTCATAAATGGAGACATTGTTTTGAATCTTGACATTGTTACCAATTCTCACATTGGGTCCGATCATCACATTTTGACCGATATTGCAGTCTTTCCCGATCAATGTATTACTCAGGACATGAGAGAAATGCCAGATCTTCGTCCCCTCGCCTATCTTGACTCCAGGATCAAGGATTGAACTCTCATGGACGAAATAATCTCTCAGCTCTTCCCTCATCAGTTTAAATCCCCTCCCCGATTCCTTGAGGGATTGCTGACAGCCGCTCAATATTTTGAGAACTCTAAGCCCACTTTCCCCATCTGTTTTCGGTGTTTTTCTGGTTATGAGACAGTCCACAAAGTGTTCACACTCAACACGCAAAGGCTCTTTCCTTTCGATCTCTATTGGCTGCGCTTCTTCTGGGCGGGGAACAGGCATCCTTTCGATCCAGTCAATTTTGTGGCTGTATTCAAACAGCTTCTCTTCAGGATTCACATCATCGAAGACAATCATTTTCTTCTGCCCGATGACAACCAGTTTCTGCTCTTTATAAGGATGAAGCCAACTGACAAATATGTGGGCTTTGACTCCGCTGGGAAAATTCATGTGGGTTACTGTGATATCGGTGATGTTTGGGTTAAGAAAATTGCCCCCCTGCGCAGATACCTCTTCCGGCATCTCTCTCAGTAAACTGAGGACAACCGAGATATCATGGGGGGCAAAACTCCAGAGGATGTTCTCCTCGGTGCGGAACTTTCCCAGGTTCAGCCTGGTGGAATAAATATAATGGATTTTTCCCAGCTCTCCCTCATCGATCATTTCTTTCAATTTAATGATGGCTGGATGGTATTCGAGAATGTGTCCGACCATCAAAATCTTATTTTTCTCCCTGGCTAAGGAGACTAAATCTTCTCCGTCTTTGTCAGTCAAGGCAATGGGTTTTTCAATAAAAACATCTCTATCTGAACGAAGGACTTCTCCGGCAAGAGAATAGTGGGTAACCGCCGGAGTTGAAATAACAACAGCCTCAACGTTCCGGTCCTTCAATAACTCCTTAACGTCGCTATAAGCCAATACATCAGGATATTTCTTTGCTGTTGAATCCAGCCTTTTCTTGTCGATGTCACAGACAGCATACAAGCAATTCAATCCATGAAAATTTCTCACCAGATTTTTTCCCCAGTGTCCACAGCCAACTACGCCAATTTTCTTTTTCATATTCTCCTCCTCCTTTTGTCCGGTGAAATTATAATCGGAGATGAATTATGAAGAGACTGAATGAAGGAATATCTTAAAATTACAATACAGCATTAATCTAATTATGGCCTTTAATTCTTCTTTTATCTATGATGGCGACCAAGATGAATGTCACCAGGCTGACCATCCAGCATAAGTATATCGGATGGGGGAGATCAAGTCTCTGGAAAAAAGTGCGAACTTGAGGAAAGATAAGCCAGATCCCCAGGGCAGCCATAGCCATGACCAAAGTCCAGGAGGCATGGGCCCGGCGGCAGACACGCGGCCAGAAAAGAGTCATCAGGGCCACCAGAGTATAAGCAGTTGTCAGAGATAGCCCGATAAGCAAAGTTCTCAGTATGCCCGAAACAGATATAGCCAGAAGGTAAGTCAAAACACTCAGGATTAAGACTGCGATGCGAGAGACGATTCTTTCCTCTTTCTCTCTAAGATCAGGAGCAAAAAAACGCTTGACCACATCCCCTACAACCAGAGTCGCACTGCCCACAAGAAGAGCCGAGGCCGTGGACACATCAGCCGCCCAAAGTCCGGCCAGGACCAGACCAGCCACAATCGGGCTCAGGCTTAACACTGTACGAGGGAGGGCTTCGGTGGGGATGATCCCAGGATGAAGGATAGTGGCGGCCACCCCGATGATAGCGCTGATGAAGCCCACAGGCAGGATGATCAGTCCGCCCAGGATAAATCCCCTGCTGGCTGATGAGGCGTTTTTAGCTGCAAAGCTGATCTGGACCACTGATTGAACAGAAAAGGCCATCGTCCCCATGACCATGAACCAAGCGATGATGAGCGGCCAGCCGATAGCCCCCAGGTCAAAACCTGGATGTTGAGCAGGGATTTTCGATACAAACTCTCCCCAGCCTCCAATCTTTGTGACAGCAATCACAGCTCCCAGCAGGACACCGACGTAGATGAGAATGACATTAATGATATTGGTCAACCCAGCCGCCCAGAAGCCCCCTATCAACGTGATTCCAACAAAAACAACCGCTGTCACGATAATTCCTGTCGTGAAAGTAAACACATCGGGAAGCAGGGAAGAGAGGATGGCTCCTCCAGCCACATATTGAAGAGAAGTGATGACGATCTGAAGGATGAGTTGTCCGAAAACACCGATGATACGGCCCGGGACGCTGTAATGTCTCTCGAAAAGTTCGGGAAGGGTTGCCACTTCCAACAGCCTGTAACGGCGAGCAGCGATAAACCCGACCAGTATGGCTCCCACGGCCCAGGCAGCATTGTACCAGCCGGCCGAAATTCCAGCATTATAGGCTCGCTCTGCTACCCCGATTGTAGATGCCCCTCCAACGGCCAATCCCGTCAGAAGAGGAGCAACGACCCAGAAAGGAAGGCCGCGGCCAGCAAGAAGATATCCAATCATCCCCCCCCGGCTGAGCCGTCTTGTCGCCCAGGTGATCACGTAAAGGAGGACGATGTAAAGACAGACGACCGTTAAAGGAATCCAGTTCATTGTTCAGTTATCAGTTGTCAGTTTACAATTTTCAGTTTACAGTCTCCACTCCAAGAAAAGATTACCTTCTTAACTGATAACTGATATTTGATCACTGACAACTAAATATGTTACTGAGTCACTGTGTCACTTAATTCTAAGTCTGGCATCGACCACCATCGCTCCCTGGCCTTCCTCGAAGACAAAAACGGGATTAAGATCCATTTCGTCAAACTCCGGAAAATCTATCACTAGCTGGGAAAACCTGGTTAGAATTTCGACTAACTTATCGCAATCAGCGGCCTTCTCTCCCCTCGTGCCTTCTAAGACGGGATAACCCTTGATAGATCGTACCATCTCCCAGGCATCCTCCTCAGAAAGGGGGGCTAATCTAAACTGGACATCCTGGAGCGTCTCGACGAAAATCCCTCCCAGACCGAACATGATGGTGGGCGCCAGCCCTTCATTTCCTTTTGCTCCGATGATCACTTCTTTGCCGTCCTGGAGATAAGGCTGAAGGATAAAGCTTGGTTTTTCTTTCGCAAATGTCTTGATCATAGTTTGAAAAGTTGACTCGAGCTCATTCTTATCTTTGATGTCCAGGGAGACTCCGCCTACCTCTGTTTTATGAATGATGGATTCTGCATCAACCGTCAGGACCAGGGGATAACCGATTTTTTTAGCAGCTTTTTCAAGTTCACTTTCTTTCCCAACTCGAAGCGTCTCGACAGTGGGAAGGCCATAACAGTGGAGAATCTCGAAGACTTCAGCCTGAGGCAAAAATGTCTTTTTTCCTCTGTAACCACTGATTAGTTCTTCGGCTTTCTTTTTGTCGACCTTATAGTCTTTGAATTGAGGGGCCTCTTTCTGGACGATCTTTCCGTATCGGGTCATCGAGGAAAGCACTTTAGATGCTGTTTCTGGAAAAGCGTAAACTGGGATGCCGCTCTCTCTGATCAAACGGACGACTTCCGCCCATCTCTCTATGGTCATCACAACACAGACGATGGGCTTGGTGGCTGTCTTGCCGATCTCAGCCAGTTTCCTGGCAACACCTTCGCAATCAACAAAAGGAGGGGTGACAAAATTGAGAAGAAGAGAATCGATGTTTGAGTCTTTCAGGAGTGTTTCGACCGTGCCGCCGTACTGCTCAGGTCCAGCCGTGGCTACCACATCAACAGGATTAGAGACAATCGCCTCGGTGAATAGAAGTTTGCCCAGAGCCTCCTTTGTTTCAGGGCTCAATTCGGCCAACTTCATCTCGGCTGAAATACATTCATCCACAGAAATGATGGCCGGCCCGCCCGTGTTAGTGACGATTACGACACGATCACCCTGGGGTACTGGCTGAGTCGAAAACCCGATGGCCGCATCGACCATCTCCTCTTGGGAATGGAAGCGGATAACGCCACTCTTCTTGAAGATCACATCGGTGAGGGTATCTTGCTCGATCAAAGATCCTGTGTGCGAAGCGACAGCGACTGCCCCCTCAGATGTCTTCCCTGATTTCAGGGCAAGAATGGGCTTTTTGGGTGTGATTCGGCTAGCCACCTCCAAGAAACCGGCTGGATCCTTCAGAGTTTCGATGTGGACCATGATCACCTTTGTCCCCTCATCCTGACCGTAATAATCGATGATTTCGTTCATGCTGACATCAGCTTCGTTACCGAAGCTGGAGTACATCCTTATGCCCATTCCGATATCGTAGAGATGTAATTTCAGTGTTTCTCCCACTCCACCGCTCTGGGCGACAATAGAGATGTTGCCAGGAGACATCGGGACAAAAGTGAAATTGGCGTAGACCGAGACATCAGGATCAGAGTTCTGGATTCCTTGAGAGTTTGGTCCGTAGATACGCATGCCGTACTTGTGGGCAATATCAACAATCTGTTTCTCGAGCTTGAGTCCTTCCTCTCCCACTTCCTTGAAACCCGCTGTATGCACGATGGCAAACTTAACACCTTTTTTCCCGCATTCTTCGAGGACATGAGGAACGATGGTGTTCTTGATCGAGATATTCACCAGGTCGATCTCGTCTGGAATTTCGGTCACAGAAAAATAAGCCTTGAAACTCTTGATGTACTTTGATTTGGGATTGATCGGATATATCGGGCCCTTGAAATTGTGGTCCAGCAGGTTTTGCAGGACAATGTGACCGATGCTCAACGGATTATTCGAAGCACCGATGATAGCCACTGATTTTGGTTTAAATAAAGCATCAAGCATGATGACCTCCTTCGGCTTCTTGGGCAAACAAAGCTGCTCCAAAAGCGCCGGTTATTTCTTGACCTTTTATTTATTTGAAAATAATTGGATGATCGCCGCCGTGATTTCCCTGAGATTATTCGTACGTAATACCAGAGAGAATACCCGTCCAAATATCTTTCCTTGACTGGCACTATTGATTCTTCGAGCGATTAATTCCTCGGAAATTTTACCGGTTTTTCCCTTTGCTCGGTTTTCCCGGTCTTTTTCCTGGGCCAGCTTGAGATGATAATTCTGTAGACCCTGATAGGCCTTTGAGAGGTTTGCCAGGTCCCCCGGATTTCTCATCCGGACATAGGCCGCAATACTCGGATCCGCACCGGTGTTGACGAAACCGGCAATCCATCGGGCTTGACTCAGATTCTGATAAAGTTCAGTCTCTTCTTTGGTGAGTTGCCTTGACGCTTTGTCCAGAAGGCTCTTGCTTATAACCTCATCCGGGATTATGGTGAAGAAGAAGGCTTCCCCCGAACTCTGATTGAAAGCGGAAAGTATATTTTCTTCCTTATTTGGGCTGTGTTCCCCCTGTACCGGCCAGGGAGTCCCTTCCTGAAAAATCACTCCATAATCCCCGACACGGCCAAATTTGAAGGGAGTAATCTGGCTCTCAATATAAGCGGCCACACCATACCAAAGAGGATTTAACTCTGATATGGACGTTTTCATACGGATCAGTCCGTAGATTCGGAGTTCCTGGGCTTCCCGCATTACGACGATCGTGATTTTCTTCTCGATGCTGAACTCATCGCTTAAATCTGTTTCACCCACCACAGGCTTAAACGAATAAATCCGGTCCCGGATGTTGAGATAAGGTCCTACACTTTTATCCTTTCTTAAGTCTCTCAAGGCTTCTCTATTAAATAAATGGTCAAATGGAGCCCTGTATTCATCGTAAAAAAGCCCTGGGATCATTTGCAAAAGATGGTTATCGCTGAACTGCTCCAGATCGAAGCGAGCGACAAATACAGTGCGATCCTTGTAAAACATGCGTCGCGCCTTGAGATCCAAGCCGTCTTGGGAAAACATGAGGCTGTTGACTAACAACAGAAGAAAGCCAAGCCCGATTAAAAGGCTTCGTCTCATCTCGCCCTCCTTATTGTCATTTTATCGAGACATTATGAGTTTCTTTAGCATGATTCTGAATCTTTGGCTATTAACGAATTTATTTTCATTCGTTTGGGTATACATAGCTTACCAGATCTCCCGTATAATCAAGCATCAAGCATTTTGACCTTTCTGGGCTTCTTGAGCAAACAAAGCTGCTCCAAAAGCGCCGGTGATTTGGGGAAGCGGTGGTACAAAAATTTCTCTTCCCAATTTCTCCTCGAACATCTTAACCAAAAACGGATTATAAGCCACCACTCCACCTGTCATAACGATATCCCCTTCTAGGGGGTCCATCTCGATGGCTCTTTTGACCACGGAACCAAAAATACCTTTCACCAGATCCTTAACCTCCACTCCTTCTCTTATCTTGGTCAAGATTTCTGTGGCCGTGAAGACGGTGCAGTAACTTCCGATTTGGATGTTCCTCTTGGACTGCTCGGCCAGTCCGTTGAGTTTGTCCATTTTGATGCGAAGGCGGTTGGCGATTTCCTCCAGGAAGGCGCCGGTGCCAGCAGCACACTTCCTGTTCATCTTGAATCTCGTTCTCTTGCCGGAGTCGTCAATCCTTATGATTTTGCTGTCCTGCCCGCCGATGTCGATAAGGGTGTGGGTATAAGGATAGTGATAGTAACTGCCATTGGCGTGACAGCTGATCTCTGTCTTTGTTTTTTGGGCAAACGGGACGTTTCTCCTCCCGTATCCTGTAGCAATGATAAAGCTATTCTCGAGTTTATGCCGAGCTTTTCTCTGAGCCTCCTCGAAGGCTTTCTGGGCCGCCTGCTGAAAATCCGCCCCTGAGTGAATCACCGCATGCCCGAGGACCTTTGTGTTTTCGTCGATGATTATCGCCTTGGTGGTCGAGGCGCCGACATCGATTCCCACGAAATACTTCATTTTCTGTGGCTCAGTTACACAGTGACTCAGTTACACCGTAACTCAGCAAGAAGAAGATATTTTCTCCTCTTTATCCAATTCACTGAGTCACTGGGTGACTGAGTGACTGACTGACTGAACTTCTGAGTAACCGAGTTACTAACTAGCTCCCAGTTGCTCGATGAACGCCTCGATGTTGGTTTTTGCCTGCTCTTCCGAATAACAGCGCAAGTCGTTCAGATCGCCGTTTATAGTGATTGTAGGAAGGTTGAGTTTTTTTTCCAGTCTTTCGGGCATGCCGTAGCGATTGTTGGAATTATTCGGGCACGTCTTCGCATCATGGAAGAGAATGCCATCGATTTTGTATTTCTGGACCATTTCCTCGATGTACTTTTGCTTAAAGTTTTCATCCCTGACGATGAAGATTTCGGTGTAGGCTCGAGCCATACTCATGAAGGGATCATCAGGATCGAAGGAATCAAAGATCCAGCTGTTGCAGTACGTCGAGGCAATCACAGCCGTCTGAAAATGGATAAAGAATTCAGCCAGATCTCTCAGCTTACCCCAAATGGGCATTCCTTCCCAGTAGAGGCGGTATTTTTCGCCTTCCACCGCGCCGTCCTTTTGGGCGATCCGTTCCTCAAGCTCTTGGAGCAACACTTCATAATACTCCACAGCCTGGCGACTGCCTCTCAAAACAACGGCAGGCCCCATGTGGATGGTGGCATCGAAAAAGCTCATCGGAGCGGGGATAGCGGTGTTGGCCTCCAAGACCTTTTTCCATAGTTCGGTGCACTTCTTGGAGAGAGCCACAATCTCCTTGAATTTATCTAAGTCAAACGTGTTCCCTGATATCTCTTCCAAACGAGGAATCAAGCCTTTTATTTGATCCATGATACTCTGGAGATGAAAGTCGTTTATTTCTCCTATATTGCGGTAGGTTGAGATTCCCAGGGCTGGAACGTTCAGCTCTCGGGAATACCAAGAAAACCAATCCTGTACATCGCGGCATTGATTGGTGTTGAAGACCATGATATCAGGTTTAGGAACACCTTCGATGCCTTCGTAGGCTCGGGTCAGCGGAGTTTCCTTCTTGATGAAGGATCCGATATCACTGGTGAGATAAGAACAGATATCCGGCGAATACCCGATCGCATTGGCCACCGGGATGTATTCGTTGGCGGTTCTGGTGGCTCCCAGAAGAGCACCATGATTCTCTGGATAATGGACAAGAAAACCCAAGCTCAACAACAGCTCTGCTGGGCCTACACTCGTGCACCAGGCAATCTTCGGGGATCCTTGTTTCGCAGCTCTATCCATTTCGTAAAAGTAGTCAGCCATGATTTTTCTCATGTGGCCTGTGGCCTTGATCTTCTTGATCAGAGGTTTCTTTTCTTCACTCATGTCGCCTCCTTCATTAAGGACGATATCGATTGAATCTTTAGGTGGGATAACAACGAAATCTCTTCCTTTTCGAGATATCCACCTTATCAGTATTGCCATCCCAAGTCAACATTGTGGGGTCAGACTTTGAAAACTTGAGTTATTTTACGTACGGTGGGAGATTCTGTCTGCTATAGCTATCGAATAACTCAAGTTTTCAAAGTCTGACCCCGATTTTGGTTGACAGAGACAAATTCAGGTGATATGTATAGCTTTCACTTTCCAGGACTTAATCTTGTTCTGCAGTTAACTTGAAAGAGGGACATCATGACTCAAAAAAAATACGAACATATCCTTTTCGAAATCAAAGACGATAAGGCATTCTTAACCATTGATCGCCCTCCCCTCAACATCCTAAACATCGTAACGATGGAAGAAATCAATGTCGCTTTGAGCTCTCTACTGGGCAACCAAGACGTAAAGGTTCTGATTCTTAAAGGATCAGGAGAAAAAGCATTCTGCGCAGGCGTTGATGTGTCTGACCACACAGAAGATAAAGTCGAAAAAATGCTCGAAGTTTTCCATGACATCTTCCGTAATCTCTCCAGGCTCGATCAAGTCACAGTGGCGGCCCTGAAAGGTTTGACTTTAGGCGGGGGCTGCGAAGTGGCTCTTTTTTGTGATCTCATCATTGCTGCTGACAATCTGAAGATCGGACAGCCTGAAATAAAACTCTCTGTTCTTCCGCCTATAGCGCTGCTGATAATGCCTCGCCTTGTGGGATTAAAAAAAGCTTCAGAACTGCTCCTCACCGGCAAAATTATCGAAGCAGGAGAAGCCGAGCGGATCGGGTTAATCAACAAAATCACTCGCTTGGACACTTTTGACCAAGAACTGGAAAGTTTTATTCAGCCTTTGACTGAGCTCAGTCTGGTCGGTCTCAAGTATTCGAAAAAAGGGATTAACCTCGGACTGCAGACATCTTTTTCTGAGGGCCTGGAGCAGATCGAAAAGATGTATCTCGATGAGTTGATGGCCTCTGAGGATGCTCATGAGGGACTCAAAGCCTTTCTGGAAAAAAGAAAACCACTCTGGAAAAACAAATAAAGGAGGAAACTATGAAAGCAGCTGTTTTCCACGAGCCGAATCAACCTCTGAAAATTGAGGAGGTTGAAACTCCAAAAATAAATAAAAGCGAAATTCTGGTCAAGGTGACGGCATGCGGCGTCTGTAATACGGATTTACATTACATCGACCACGGTGTGCCCACGTTTAAGAAGCCTCCGATGATTCTAGGGCACGAACCCTCGGGAATCGTGGCCGAAGCGGGCGAAGACGTTAAAAATTTCAAACAGGGTGACCGGGTACTCATTCCTCCCGTTTTTTCTTGTGGCTACTGCCCCAACTGCCGCCTTGGCAGAGAAAACATCTGCTTCAACATGCTTATGCTCGGCAACCATATCGATGGGGCTTATGCCGAATATACCAAAGTTCCTGCCAAAGACTGTCAGCATCTTCCCGAGGACCTCCCTTTGGAAGAGTCGAGTATTATCGCCGATGCCATATCCACTCCATACCATGCTGTTAAAAACAGAGCCCAAGTTAAGC
>CAYFXE010000031.1:11188-17874 GCA_964347035.1 uncultured Eubacteriales bacterium
CTGTTGTCAGGCATGTGAATGTGAGTCTTCTCTAATAGAGCTTGGAAAGAGAATAGGGTATTCCGACAAAGATTTAGAAAATGTTCCAGAAGCTTCTAACATGGGTTTGGGATGTGGAAATCCAGTTGCCATAGCCCAAGTTAAGCCTGGGGATTCTGTGGTTGTCTTCGGCTGTGGCGGCGTGGGAATCAATGTGGTCCAGATGGCATCTGCTTCGGGAGGCACTGTTATCGCCGTGGATATCGTCGATAAGAAGCTCGAGACCGCGAAGCAATTGGGAGCCCAGCACACAATCAACGCTAAAGAAAAAGAAGATAAAGCCTTGCTCAAGGAAATTCGCTCACTCACTGGTGGAGGCGCTGATATTGCCATTGAAGCCATCGGCAACCCGAAGACCATTGAGTTGGCCTCGAGTGCTGTCAAAGCCGGCGGGCTTCATTGTCAGGTGGGTTATACCCAACAGAGTGTCCCTCTTAACGCAGGACGGTTGATGTTCCGGGAAATCGAGATAAAGGGGTCGCTCGGCTGTCGGCCGGTGGACTATCCTAAGATTATCGAAATGACGAGAACGGGTAGGATTCAGCTCGAACCAGTGGTCACCCACAAATTCAAGCTCGAGGACATTAACGACGCTTTCGACCTCCTCAGAAATGGAGAATCCTTAAGATCTATCGTCATCCTCTAGTTCAGAGGTTGAGGTCAGCTGACCTCAAAACGTATTGTTCCTATTCAAGGCCTGATCCCATAAACAGATAAAAGTGACTATTTGCTGTTGTTAATCGCATCCAGAACCTTCATCAGGTAGTCATAGCTCGGTCTATCCCAGGTATTCTGGCCGATGTATTTAAACTGAAGTATCCCCTGTTTATCGATGATGTAAAAACTGGGAATGACTTGATCGACTTTGCTCCCACTCCACTCTGCAGCAAAGATCCCCAAGCCTTTAGTCAGCTTTCTCTCCTCATCGATAAGGATGGGAAAAGGTGTCGGGACTTCTCCAGCTTTCATGCTTAAATCTTTGGGGAAACCCATGCGGCTGCGTTCCATCCGGGATTTCCCTCTCTCATCCAGCTTGTCTGGTTCAGGAGGATTTTTCCAATTCTTGATTTTCTCGAGCTGCCCTGGATGGCTCTCCAACCACTGCTTGGCAACCTCCCTGCTATAAGGCAACACATACAGAATTTCGACATTGTATTTTTTCCTGATCTACTCTTTCTGCTCGAGGTCAACGAGTTCGGCATACTTATAATTACAAATCGTACACCAATAATTCTGCCTGGCAAATCCTCTGGGAAAAATCAAAAGAACATTTTTACCTTTGAGGCTGGAAAGGGTCAGATCCCCTCCTTGGTAAACAGGAAGAGTGAAATCAGGCATGGCCTGTCCGACAGTAACTGGTTTTATCTCTGTGTCTTGAGAAAATGACATAGAATAAAAAGCCATCCCAAAAAACAGTCCAATCACGAAACCGGATTTGACCTTGTTCTTGATATCTTTTTTCATTCGAGCTCCTTTCCATTAATTTTGTTTTAGGCTGTGAGAAGTCAAAGAAAAAGTCAATCCGACTCACTCCAAAGTTGTTTTTTTCGTGCGACATTATTCCAGTCATCAGAAATAAGTCTCTTGAAGCTCTGAACACTTCATTCCCTACAAAATATCAGGTTAAAAAGAAGAAAAAAGCCCACCGGCCGATGATTCATCTTGATGCCTTTCTGAGAGCACCTATTGACAAGCCACAGAAAAAGAATTATATGTCTGTTAAAGTATAAAGGAGACAATCAGCGAATTGTTTCTATGAGATCCCTTAAAAAGGGAATTAAGAAGGAGGGCTGAATAATGATTTCAAAAAAAGCTTTAACCAAACTACTTTTCATTCTCTTAATCGTGATTCTCGTTAATCCAGCCATGGCCGCTTTGAAGAAAGTCAAAAAGTTCGAGAATGTCAACATCTCATATGATCTAAAACATGATGAAGTCACAGTCGAAAAAGGAGAATACGATATTGAGATTTGGGCTTATCGAGAAGTCCAGCAGTGGAGCCTCAAGATATTAGAAAGCGGAGACTCTCTGTGCGTTCTTCAAGGAGTCATATTAAGGGACGAGTGCCCTGGTGCTCGCGGGGAAAAAATGGAAGACATCCCTGAAGAAGCCACTTTGAAAATGAGTAGAATTCCAGCAATAAAAACTCTCAATTTTATATTCGAAGCAGGATCAACAACCTCATTATATACCTGTTATAAGGTCAAATTTCCCATCAAGTATGAGGAGTGAACATCTCGAGTGTCCAAGAATCAAGACTCGGCAAGATCAGTAGTCGGAATGAAGACTTAGAAACCTTGAGCCAAGCCGTTCCCTCTAGGATCAGAGGCTCCGAAGAAACGGACCGGCTTTCCCCCCCTACTGTATTCGATCATCAATCCATGAGCATTCCCTAATCCCCCGGGTCCTTCGATGAGACGGATCTTGTGCCCTCTGGATTCAAGCTCCTTCCTAATGGTTGAACTTATCCTCTCCTCCACTGCAATCGTGTCAGGCTCGATAAAGCTCACTCTAGGGGCGGCTATCGCCTCCTGGATATTCATTTTAAAATCGATGATGTTCATCACCATCTGGGGTATGGTTTGCCCGATGGTGTGTCCGCCAGGAGTTCCAAGGGCAACCCAGGGCTTTCCCTCTCGGACGATGATGGTCGGACAATCTCCGGAGAGTTTCCTCCTTCCTGGGTGAGCATCCATCGGATTCCCTTTGGGTTCAAAGGTGCAGTAGGCCAGGGAATTATTGAGCCATATCCCAGTTCCCTCGGGCATGATCCGGCTGCCGAAGGCGTTGCCCAAGGTCTGGGTGGCGCTGACGATGTTTCCCCATCTATCCGCCACAACAAAATGGGTTGTATGTGTTGATCGCATCTCCTCAAGCCCAGGATAGACGAACGGTTTCGCTTTCTTCAAATCTATTGTCGACACCTGCTCATTCCAATAATTTTCGGAGAGGAGCCTGGCAAGGGGCGGCGGGTTAACTTCAGGATCGCTCGCGAATCGCAGTCGGCACCAGAAAGCGTGTTTGGTCACTTCGATAAACCTGTGAAGAGTTTCGAGCGTATTATGTCCCAGCATCTTCACATCGAACCGGCTCATCAGACCGAGGCGGATCAGGGAGGGAAAGGCTGTGCTCGGGGGAGAAGCCGTGTACACCTCACAATCACGGTATCGAACATGAATTGGTTTCCACCATTCTGCCTTGTCATGGACCAAATCATCAAGGGAGAGAAATCCTCCCGCCTGTTGCATCTCAGCATCAATGGCTTTCCCAAGTTTTCCTCCGTAGATTGCTCTAGCACCTTCCTTGGCAATAAGACTCAGCGATTTTCCTAGATCCTTCTGGATCAGCTCTTCTCCTTTTGTTAATGGTTGACCTTCCTTCCCATAAAAACTTTTTGCATGATCGGGGAAGTCTTCAAAGGCCCTGTTTATCATCCTGGCTGTCCTTCCATCGAGGGTAAATCCTTCCTCGGCAATCCTGACAGCCGTCTGAAACAAGTCCGACCACATCAACCGTCCATAGATTTTAGACATAGCTTCCCAGGCATTGACATTTCCTGGTGTTGAAACGGCCTTTGGTCCTCGCCTGTTCTCAAGATAATTTGGGTTTGGCTTTCGGAAGACATCTGAGTTGACTGATGCAGGGATTTTTCCGCTCGAATCGAGAAATCGTATCTCTTGCTTTTCAGCATCATAGACTAAAATCGTTCCGTATCCGCCAATGCCCGACATCATCGGCTCCACCACACTCAGTGTTGTAGCGACCGCCACAGCTGCATCAAAAGCATTGCCCCCCTTCTTTAAAATGTCCAGACCAGCTTTCGTCGCCAGAGGATGGGCTGTGCTGACCATCCCTTTTATTCCTTCGGCTGGCCTCATAACCTTTTGTGCTCCTATCTTGGCCAAGGAAAAAACCATAACAGATAACAGTAAAAGAGAGAGGATAATGATCTTTCTAAAGTCCATAATCAACCTCCGGATGTCTGATCTGGGGTCAGGCCTTATCCAAAGGTTTTGTCTGATCTGGGGTCAGGCCTTATCCCAAGGCTTTGTGCTAGGGTAAAGGTAGAGACACAACTCTTCCGGATGACAAGGCCTGACCCCAGCAGAGCGCTTCCGGACGACAAGGCCTGACCCCAGCAGCACATTTCATTCGCTTAGTCTTGATGATGATAGTAAAATAAAAAATTGAGGTCAATGGATGATAAGATAGAAAGTGCCATGAGATTCAATCAACCTGGAGGGAATCACAAACTCAGACGGAGGATTATCTCTTCACTCTTTTTTCTGGTTATCACCTGGACAACCCTCCTCCCTGCTCCCGATGTCAGCAAATTCAATATCGATCATTTCACATTGGATATCGAAATAACACCTAAAAGACATTGGTTGAAGGGAGAAGCCACATTAAAAATTCGATCAGAAGTCCGAGAACTAAAATCGTTCGATTTTTACCTTAGACCAGGCCTTCGCGTGTATTCTGTGAAAGACGAGAAAAATCACTCCCTCTCTTTTTCTCAGACACCAGTCAAGAGAATCTTTCCCAATTCCGATACCAGCTTGGTCCGCGTTCGCTTGGGACAGAAACTCCTGAAAGATATGACCGTGGGAGTCAGGGTTTGCTATTCTGGTCAATTCTTCATGTCTTCCAGCTTTAATCCTGACGAGAGGCGATACAACAGAGCTTTTTCCTCGATCACCAAGGAGGCGGCTTGGCTTCGATCGGTTCAGCTCTGGTATCCGTATATCGCCGATAAGTCTATGCCATTGACCGTCAGGACTAAAGTTCCCTCTGGCTGGACGGTCATCACCAACGGAGAACTGACCCACGTGGCTAAAACGCACGATCAACAGATTTTTGTCTTCCATGACGAAAAAACATCGAGCTTGGACATCACCCTGTTTGCCGCTCCTTATGTTTCCAAAAGCATTCAAGTCAACGGCTTTGACATCACAGCCTATTTCTTCCCTCAGCATCAAGATTTCATCGATTCTTACCTCGAAAAAACAGGGGAAATCCTCAAGTTTTTCAACCAAAAGTTTGGAAACCCGAACACCTCTCGGTTCAGCATCATCGAAATCGGCACAGGCTACGGCACCGGCACCAGCGCCCCATTCGGATACGCTATATCGTCGCATCTCATCAACCCGGAATTTCCTCTGATATCCCATGAGATTGCTCATCTCTGGTGGGGAGAAACAGTCTCGGATAATCTTGGAAAGGATACGTGGCTACACGAAGGATTAGCCACGTTTTCGGATTATTGCTACCGCATATCCAAGGCGTCAGATGAGAATGCCACAAGAAGAATCCTCTTCGCCCTTCTCAACCGAGCCATCCCAATCGGAAATCCACGGACTCTCTCTATCCTGGAAGGAGGAGCGAAACATGCTCCTGAGGGCTTTCTCGTCTACGAGAGAGCCGCGTTTGTGCTTCAGACCCTCAAACATATTCTCGGTGAGAAAGTCTTCTATAATGCCATCCACACTTATCTAGACACATTCAGGAATAAGAGAGCCGACACTGACAGTTTTATCCGGATTATCCAACAAGTCTCACAGAAGGACCTGGATTGGTTTTTTGATTTTTACCTGCGGGAAAGACGGCCTCCTCGTTATCGGATTGAGTTCAGGAATATTCATTACCAAGTCGTGGGAACTCTCTACCAAGACCACATTCCCGAAAAATTCAGGATGCCTCTAACCCTTGAGTTCATCACGAACCAGAGATCTTTTAGAAAAGAAATCATAGTCAAGGGAAAGAAAAGAAAATTTTTCTTTAATCTGGAAAACGGGGAAGAGGTGGAGAGAATTATCGTCGATCCTGATTTTGATGTTTTGGCTGTTCGTCCTGTCCTTGAAGACCGCTGGGAAGCAAGATCTCTCCGTCTAGAAGCTACCGAGATAAAAAATTTTCGCCAGGTCAGGCCTCGGCTTTATTCTATATGGGAAAAACATCCAGAGAATTCTCACATCTTGCATGAAGTGGCTCAATTCTTTTTTGCTCAGGAAGATTGGGATAAGGGAATCGAGGTTTACCAAAAACTCCTTGATTTGAATCCTCTTGACTTCTCTTTCATTGCCCTGGCCAATATTGCTGGAGCTTACGAGACCATGGGGAATCAGGAGATGCAAAGACTCTACCTCAAAAAAGCCCTGGCTAAAGGGTCTAGCATGTATTCCATCATGCGCAGTTTAATGGATAAATTGATCAAACTTGAAAAAGAACATGAGGAAGACAGCTAGGCGAAACGCTGATCAAAACGTGAAGATTTCCGTTTGAAATCCTATAAACGGAGTGTTTTTAGATATTATTGGGTTCTCTTGATAGCGACGATGGTCATGTCATCCATGGGTTCTACTCCCGAGGTAAAGGAATCGAGAGTCTCATGGATTTTGTCAATCAGTTTCTCGGCATTTAATTTTGCATGTTTCTTAACAAAGCTTACGAGCCTCTCCTCTGTGAACTCTTCATTCTTTTTATTCCGACTTTCGGTTATTCCGTCTGTAAAAAACAGAGCTAGGTCTCCAGGCTCTATCGTCACCTTTCCGATATTGTAGGTAGAGGAAGGAAACATGCCCAGACACAGACCAGAGCTTTCCAATCGCTCAATCTTTCCTTTTTTCTTGAGGATTAGAGGAGGATTA
>CAYFXE010000031.1:17884-27002 GCA_964347035.1 uncultured Eubacteriales bacterium
AATCACCATTTTCTCTGTTGAGTTCGCAGAAGAAAAAAGTGATAAAACTGTTGGACGCAGAGCTGCGATGGACAAAATCATTCAGCTTGGTCGCCATTTCTTCTAAAACATAAAGAGGGTGAATCTCTGAATGTAGAGCTGCTCTCAGGGAGGCCATAAGGAGCGAGGCACTCACTCCCTTCCCTGAGACATCCGCGATCACAATTCCTAAGCGGCAGGGATCGATCTCGATAAAATCATAATAATCACCACCGACTTGATAACAGGGAATGTTGGAGCCCGCAATATCAAAATTATCGCAAACGGGATTTTCCTTCGGCAGAAAATCCTTCTGGATTTGAGAGGCCAGGGCAAGCTCCTTTTCCATTTTTTCCTTTTCGATGGCTTGCTCGATGAGTTTAGCATTCTCGATCTTGACCGCAGCCAGATTCGCAAGCAGGGTTAACAGTCTCAAATCTTCATCTGAGAACTTTTCGAGATTCAAAATCCTATCTGAGTAGATGATGCCTATGATCTCCTTGTTATTCCAGAGGGGTATACACATAGCGGAATGAATGTTGGATTTGATGATGCTTTCCATGGCTTTGAAGCGTGTATCCGCCTGAGCATCAGAGGTGAGAATAGAGGAATGTTCATCCATAGCCATGTTAACGATACTCTGGCTGACCTGAATCTTCTGGTTTTCGAGACGCTTGTTGTTGACCCGCACCACTTTAGGAATCAATTGGGGAGGATTGCCTTCTTTGAGCATCATGATCCCTCTATCCATCGGGAGATTATCGCTGATAAGATCCATGATAATCTCCAAAAGCTCGTTCAGCGGTTTGTGCAGAATAAGGGCCTGACTGACTTTGCTTAAAACTGAATAGGCTTTATGGTCAGCCTTGATCTTTTCCATTTCAAAAGGCGTGGCCGTGGTGGTGGCCGCTTTGATGGTTGTATCGATATCGGGTTTCTCGAGGATATCTTTGAGATGAACGATGGTGTTGACATTGGCCGAGGAGGAAGGCTCATCCATGACCTCCACGTTTGTCGAAACTTCTTTATCAAAAAAGATCCTGGTTGAACCAATCAGGATTTCATCCCCCTTATTCAATTTGGTCTCCGCCTGTACCTTTTTACCGTTGAGGAAGACCCCGTTTTTGCTGGAGTTATCCCGGACCACGTACCCTTCTTTCGTCGGATAGATGAAGGCGTGATGCCCTGAACAAAAGGGATCGGGCATGTAGATATCGTTATCGGAGGATCGGCCGAGGGAAATCTTTTTCTCTTTTAGAGAAAACCGGGTGGCGTCCCCTTTTTTTGGATAGATAAATAGCTCCGGCATCTTCGATCTACTTACATTATTATAACCTTAATAGAATAACTAATTCAAGATAATTCAGCCTTATCTTCAGCTTTATCCAGAGCCTTGAGCATCCTTTTACATTTCTTCACTCTATCTTCAAATGCAATATCATCGATCAAGGGCAAGAGATATTCCATGATTTCTTTCTTCAGTATGTTATCGAGAAGTTCAATCGAATAATCGATGGCCATCCTGGTTCCCACGGTGATATTCTGGTAAGCTTTCATAACATCTTCTTTGGAATAGACAAGAGTCAGGAGTTCGAAAACATGTTTGAGAGTACGCGCTAAATTTTTCTCCAGTTCGGTTCCCAGATAAGCTTTTTTTTCATCTCCCTTCGAGGCATCGATTTCTATTAAAATCACGTAGCTGTTCTTTATCAACCGAATGATTTCCGACAAGATGATCTGCTTTTGAAAATGAAGACGAGGATGTTTAGATTTCATCTTGTACATAGCTTCGATGATTTCAGACTCCACGTCCTCATTTTTTTTCCTCAATTCTAAGGCTAAAAAGAAGGCCGCTTTTTGCGATCCTATCTGAGCCAGGATATCTGGGATTGCTTTCCGAACATGAGAATTCTCCTCCCTGTCACCCAAATAATCCTTGAGTGTCCCGACAATCTTTGAACCGTATTCTACCAATGCCTTACTGGCAATTCTTTGGGTTGAGGGTTTCCGGAGATGGGAAACGATAAGGGGGACAAACTCTCTCTTTTTCAGATTCCCTGCACTCTCGAGAGCGTACCTAAGGACTTCAGGTGACTCATCCTTGAGGAGTTTATTTAAATTTTGGATGATGGAAGAATCCGGCCCCATCATCCCCAGGGCCTTGGCCGCTTCCATCTTGGAGATCTCGGCCTCCTCACCTGAATCTCTAGCAATCCTATCGATATGATCCTTCATCAATTCTTGGTAAACATCGAGAGACATGATTTCCTTGATTTGGGCGTCTAGGTATTCATCATCCAAAGCATCATCCATCTCAGGGATTAAGGCCTCTCCATCCAATTCGAGGAGAGAATCCAGGGAGCCAGCTCTGACTGCATCAGACTTATGGGAGATGATCTTTTTCAACTCAGGACTCAATTTTTCTTTCTTGATCAGGTCGAAAAGATTCATAGCATACAGAACTGAACTTCTCTTCCGGCTCTGCAGGGTGTCAAAAACAAGCTTCGTCATATCAATATCAACTTTCTCCGCGATGAATTTATCAGCGTCTTCCCATTTGATCCTCAAATTCTTCTTAACTATTGTCACGTATTCTTTAGTGATTAGCCAGTTGAACGTGATCCAGATTAAGATAAACACAACAACAATAAGACTCATCTGTTTGATGGTGAGGTGTAAAACAGAAAAGAACAAAAGAAGGAGCAGGGCAGCAAAACCCTTGGCAAACTTGTTAACAAACATATCGATGAAAACCTTTGCTTTATACTTAATCTCAGGAGAAACAGGAATGTATAGCAACTCTCTTACGGATTGATTAAGAGAATGGGCCAGACTTTTATCGCCTCCCTTAACAACAACAGCCCAATACACCATATACATCATCGGGACAAGAACTGCGGCTATTGAACCAAGCAACAAGAATAAAGGAGCGATCAAAAGGGCGACGCGTATTCCAGAATTTTTCAAGATCCGGTTGGTTAAAAGAATATGAAGCAAATAAGAAAAAACAAGGAGTAAAGTGAAAAAAATTCCAAGAAAAGACGTCATAGCATCCTTTCTGACTTGCGCTTGGCCCTCGACTGTAACTGTAAAGTGTTGTTCAACCACAGAATTGAATTGAAAATCAATCAGAGTTGTGACCACGATGGCCGCGATCATAATCCCGCAGAGAAGCATCAGATGACGGTTGTCCCTTATCAAACGGAAGCTCTTCCCGTATCCGACCTTCTGCTTCTTCCTATCGATCAGTGCCTTTGGTTCTTCAATTCTTCCCTCTATCTGAGTCTTGGCGACAAGATTGACGATAATCAAACAAAGGAAGAGCAAGGTCGGACAAAGTAAAAGGAGATTTTCCGTCCCGAGAGCTTTCGAAAGGAAAGATGCCAAAAGAGCGCCAGAAACGCCCCCCAACAGCCCCCCGCTGACTAAGAAGCCTACCAATCTCCTTGCTTGCCTGGGATGATAGATATCATTGACTAAAATCCAGAATTGGGTGACAGAAGTGGCTGTAAAGATGTCAGCCCAGAACCAATAAACCAAAGAAGGCCATCTCCAGGCTTGTTTGAAAAGGAACCAGAAAATCACCAAGTTTGCGATGAAAAAAACAAGGCTGGCAGATATATAGATGTTTCTCTTAATGGAGTGGAGCAATTTGGTATTCAGGGTAACAACAAAACCAATCAAGAGCGCTGTTAAAAGGTATGCATAGGGAAGCCTCTCGAAGGTGAGTTTCTCCAAGAAAAGGGAGATTTTGATAGGTTTGATGATGTAGGCCGAGGAAGTGATAAGGAAAAAATATATGAACAACAACAGAGAGGAATAGGCCTCCCCGGGCCTGACGTCCACGAGGCGAGACAAAACTCTATAGGTTCTGTTCTTTTCCATGGATATTCTTGAGTATAGGAGAGACTCTCAACAAGGATCGACATCTTCTCACTCGCTGAGAGAGAGGGAGGTCCTCCACGATGGGAAGAATGACATCTCGCATTTCTTTCTCCAAGGTGTTATCCAGAAGCTCCACAGCGTAAGCCATAGAATCTTTTGTTCCTGTCTTTAGGTTCTGGTAGGCTTTGAAGATATCTTCGTGGAGATAGATAAGTCCTAACAACTTAAAAATATTCATCATCGAATCTGCTAGATTTTTCGTCAGGGATTTTTCGGGGCTTTCTTTAGATCTTACAGGTTTCGACTCGTAATAACCGATGAGGCTTTCGTAATATTCTTTAATCCCTCTTGCAATTTTCGTCTTAATAATCTCCACTTGAAAACGAATTTTGGGGCGTTCGGTGCGTATCCTATCCAAGGCATCAATGATGTCTGAGTCAATCTCAGTTTGTTCCTCTTTCAACTCCCAGGATAAGAAATCGACAGCCTCTTGACTCCCGATACGAGCGAATACGGAAGTCAATTCTTTCCTCACTTCGATGTTCTCTTCAGTATCTCCTAAATAATCGGATAGAGTCCCGAGAATTTTCGGACCGTATTTCTCGAGAGCCGCTCTGGCATCTTGTCTTGTGGAAGGATTGGTCAACTTCTGGACAATGGCGGGGACATAGTCTCTTCTTCTTATCTTTGCCGCACTTTCCATAGCATATTTACTTATCTCAGGGGATTCTTCCTGGAGAAGTTCTTCGAGTCTCTGGATAAACGGGGATTGAGAATCCATCAAACTTATGGCCTTGGCCACCTCCATTTTTCCCAACTCAGCTTCTTGACTTTCATCTTCCATAAGTTTATCGACATAACTCTTCATGACCTCCTGGTAAACATCCAGGGACATGATTTCTTTAATCTCCTTCTTCAAAACATCATCATCGATGTAGTCCTCTGATTCAGGCATAACAGTCGTTTCATCCGCTTCTAACAGGACTCCTAGAGAAGAGGCTTTTATTTCATCCGATTTGTAGGATATTAATTTTCTTAAATCCGGCGTAAGCTTATCCTGCTTGATGAGGTCGAAGAGATGCATCGCGTACAGAACTGAGCTCCGATCCTTACTCTCCAGCAAATCAAAAACCAGCTTTGTGTAATCAATATCCACTTTTTCTGCTACGAGCTTATCGGCCCGATCCCATTTCATCTTTAATTTGTCTTTAACAGTGCTGACATATTCTTTGCTGACTTTCAGATTAAGAAAAACCCAGAGAAAGATAAAAGCCAGAGAGGCTAGAGAAACGACTCTTACTGTTGATTGCCAGCTTAATTGGATTTGAATGATTAATAGGAGGATCAGTGCTCCTATGCTCCTCGTTAATCTGTTGAGAAACATATCGATGAATATCTTAGCTCTGTACTTAAATTCGGGAGAGACAGGAATATAGAGCAGCTCGCGGACAGCTTGGTTAATCGAATAATCGAGACTTTGATCGCTTCCTTTTAGGAAAATGGCAAACCCGATAAGGACAAAAACCGCTATACCCAAAGAACCAAAGAATAAAACCAGCGGAAAAAGCAATAAGCTGATACGAATCCCGTAGCGCTTGATGAAGCCGCTGGTCATGAAAAGGGAGAAAAAAAGAGGGAGGATCGAAATGCCCGCATTAAAATATCCAAAAAAGGATGTCAGGTTCCCTTTGGTAGCGAGCTTTTCAAAGATAACCGTATTAAATTGAAAATCGATAAAGGTGGAGACAATAACGGTTATAGTCACGACTGCTGCCAGGAGCTTCAAATAATAATGTTTGGTCACAGTGCTGAAGCATTCCTTGAATCCTACCTTAGAACGTCCTTTTCCGCTCGTTATATCACCTTTTCCAGTTTTTTCATGAATAGACCTTTTTTTCTGAAAAACAAATATATAATTCACTACGAATCCACAAAAAATAAGCAATCCAGAGGCAAGGAAGAGGAGATTGTGGCGATTCTCATCACTCGCCAGTATACCCGTCAATAATCCGCCGACAATACCTCCCAATATTCCACCGCTGACAAAAAAGCCGATAAGTCTCTTTGCCTCCCTCGGGTTAAAGACATCGTTGACGGTTATCCAGAATTGAGTCATCAACACGTAGATAAAAACGTTCGCCCAAATCCAGAATACGTAAGGCAACCAATCCCACTTAAGGGGAAGAAGTAACCAGAAGAGGAAACAATTAGAAATGAAAAAAAAGAGACTAAAGACAAGCAACATTCGCCTGGGAATTTTTTCCTGAAGCTTTGAATGAAGATGAACAAATAATCCCATTAGGATGGCTGTTAATAAGTAGGCAATCGGAAGGTTTTTATAGCCAAGCCTATCTAAAAGGAAAGCATTCCTGATGGCTTTGATGATGTGAAAAGGAGATGTGATTAAGAAAAGGTAAAAAAATAATGAGATCGCCAGAATTTCTTCGCCCGGCTTTAACTCTACGACATGGGATAAAACTCTGTATAGGCGATTCTTAGCCATAGAAGAGCTCTATAAGAGAAAGGAGCTGATGGTTATTCTTTAAAAAAACTATCTAAGGCATTATCCTCTTCATCGAATATTTCTAGAACTTTGGTGAGCATGGTGACTTGAAAGACGAGATAAAGCTTCTTTGATATTTTTGCGATTTTGAGCTTTCCTCCTAAGTTATGGGTTGAGATATAGCTGGCGAGTATCTCTCCAACTCCAAAACTATCTATGAATTCAACCTCTTGGAAGTTGAGAAGGATGTTTCTCTTCCCAACATCCAGTTGATCTTTAACAAGCTGGTGAAGGGTTACATCGCTTATGTCAGATCTTCTGATTTCTCCCTCGATATCAAAAATGATGACATCGTCTTTTTCTCTTGTATTTATTTCCATCTTGCTTGTCCTCTTTTATAATTTTATTTGAATAACAAATTCAACCTACCTCATTCGGTTTGGTCCAGTACCTCTTGGACGCTCCCCAAAAGCCTTTCCATGTTCTGCTGTATGAAGGGAGTCTGTTCTCTTAAGCTTTTATCAAAAGAGAAATCTAAAGTCAATATTATCATAAAATCCTACCAAAACTGAGTTATAAATAATCTAGACCTTATTCATTAACTTTGATATAAATATGAGTAGAAATAAGAAATCAAGATAGAGTAAAGAACAGCGAGAAAGAAAGGAATTGTTAATGAGAATCCACACAGCCAACATCTGGAAGAGAACAATTGTCCTGCCGATCATCATAACGGTGCTCCTTTTTGGTTTATCTGTACCCGTCGAATCGGCCAAAATACAGTGTGTTTGGACTGGCGTTGATCAGATTATCGCGGTAGGTGATATTCACGGAGCTTATGACAATTTTGTAAAGATATTAAAAGGTTTTGGACTCATCGACGAAAACTTGCATTGGATCGGAGGAAAAACACATCTTGTTCAGACCGGCGATATCATGGACAGAGGTGAAAAAGCAAAAGATGTTTTTGACCTGTTGATGAGGCTTGAGGAGGAGGCTGAGAAGGACGGAGGCAAGGTTCATGTCCTGTTGGGCAATCATGAGGAGATGAATATCACAGGCATTTCTTTGGACTATGTTGGCTATGTCACAGTGGAACAGTTAGTCTCTTTCCTTCCCGAAAAATTCAGGGAAAAAAAGGAAAAAAAATTTTTAAAAGAAGTTGGCAAGAAGGCTCAGAATCCAATAAACATGGATCTCTCTGTGAATCAAGACCTAAGAAAGTTCTGGGAATCCCTGAGGGATAAGGACATCGAAACCAAGAGAACATACGTCAACCATTTCAACGACGAGTATGGAGAATGGCTCCTTAATAAAAACACGGTGATCAAAATCAACGATATCATTTTTTGTCACGGAGGCATCAGTAAGAAATTTTCAACATGGAAGCTGGAAGACATCAATGATACAACACGCAGGGAACTCAATTTTCTCCGGATGGTCGCCAAACGACCTGATCTTCTGCAGAGATATTTTGTGCCTAAAATTGTCTATAAACCTGATGGCCCCCTTTGGTATCGAGATCTCGCTATGATGCATGAAGAGACATTCGCAGGAGAAATCCAAGAAATCCTCCATAACCTCGGGGTAAACTATATGGTCATTGCCCACACGCCACAAGTCGGCAGCCCAGTCATCGGAAATGAGGAATTGAGCAAATTCCAAGGAAAAGTTTGGATTATCGATACAGGCATTTCCCATTTTCCAGGTGGCGTCCTGACGGCCCTGGTCATCAAGAATGGGGATTTCAATATTGAGGTTATTGCCAATGAAAACTAAAAAATCTATACTCATTCTATCTATATTGATTCTAAGCTATGGACAGTCGAATTCACAAACCTCCAGCCAAGACATATTGAATTTTGAAGAGATGGAAAAATATCTAAGAACAGCAAAAATCCTTTTCGTCGATAAAGAGAGTCTCCCGGGAAGAACAGCCCCCTGGACGATAAGGCTGAAAGACGGAGGAAAAGAAAAGAAAGGGATATTCAAACATCTCGACCGTTCTCGACCACATATGCTCCCTGACAGCTATAAATATGACATCGCTGCCTATGAATTAAGTAAACTTCTTGATATACAGATCATCCCACCTATAGTGGAGAGGGAGATAGAAGGGATTCAAGGGTCTCTTCAGTTATTCTTAGTAGACTGTATAAAAGAAACCGAACGTAAAGGGAAAAATCTTGAACCGCCTGATCCTGAACGCTTCCAAAACGAGATGAATGAGATCAAAGTTTTTGACAATCTTGTTCGTAATGAAGAATGCCTGTATGCGGATGATATTTTTATCCATGTCAAAGATTGGAAAGTCTGCCGGGTAGATTATTCCATAGCCTTCTCACCTGTCACTGAATTAATACCCAGTTGTTCGATCACCCGATGTTCAAGGAAACTCTACAAAAATCTGCAGGCATTGGATAATGACCTCGTTAATACCAAACTGCAGCCCTACATCAATGATCAGGAAATCGAGGCGGTCATCAAACGAAAAGACCTTATAATAGGAATCATCCAACGAATGATCGAAGAAAAGGGCGAAGACGCTGTCCTCTACTCATTGTGATCTAAAAAAAACTTAAAAAAACATATAAATCTGCCACTCTCCTTCATCCCTCCTAAATCCCAAGCTCAGGGAGGCATATCCACATCCGGAGTAAGCATCTTCCGTGATGGGAGACTAGGTATATGTATTTGGGAATGGCTTTGCTC
>CAYFXE010000031.1:27118-34527 GCA_964347035.1 uncultured Eubacteriales bacterium
GGTCGCTTCATCCATCCCCAAATACCTTCCTATCATGGTTTTGGGGATGCTTTCACATCCGGATTTTTTTTGACTTTTTACGAGAAAAGTGTTAAACCCAGTGCAAGCGAAAAATTCATGTTAACCTTCATGGGAATGCAAAAAGGAGGGAAATCATGAACGTTAATAATGATGACAAAATGATGGGCTCTCATAAATCGGGTGGCTTCGTATATACTCTTCTCCGACTATTTACAGTTGTCTATCCAGGTGAGGCACTCACAGTCCTTCTATTAATGCTCAACAATTTTCTACTGCTGACAGCCTATTCGATCTTAAAGCCGGTCAGAAAGGCCCTCATTTTAACCGGACAAACACCTGAAATTGAAACTTATCTCTATAGTGTCATGGCGATTTTATTCGTCTTCGTAGTCAAAGGATTCAGTGCACTATCCTCTAGAGTCCCTCGCCAGCTATTAATCACCTGGGTGACGATTATTGTCATTTCTAACTTATTCATTTTCTATTTACTCCATCTATTGGGCACACCTGTAGGCACTCTAAGCATAATGTTTTATATTTGGGTGGGTATGTATAATTACGCTCTTATTGCCCAGTTCTGGGCTTTTGCGAATGATATCTATACTGAGGATGAAGGAAAACGTCTGTTCCCGATAATCATGCTGGCGGCAAATATCGGAGCTTTCACTGGAAGCGTCATCACTTCCCTGCTAGTGAAACCACTCGGCACCTACCAAATGCTGCTAATGACAGCAACCATCCTTTTTATCTGCATAGGATTAACCTTTATCATCCATAGGAGAGAGATAAAAAGAATAGAAAAAAAGAAGGTTGATCCGGGAAAAAGAGAGGAAGAAAAACCGTTAAAAAAAGGTGGAGGCTTTCAACTAATTTTTAAAAGCCGATATCTTCTTCTGATTGCATTGCTTATTTTGGTGTTAAATCTTGTGAACACCACTGGGGAATATATCAGATCAAATGTTTTCAATCAGACTGCCGACCAAGCTACCCAAGAAGAGACAGCAGTAGACTTGGAGGAGGCAAAAACAGATTATGTTGCCAAAATGGAAGCCGATTTCACTTCTGTAGTGAACATAGCAGCTTTATTAATACAACTTCTCCTCGTTTCTCGAATATTCAAGTGGTTTGGGGTTAGGGGCGCTATACTCTTTCTTCCTTTTATTGCTCTTGGTGGATATTTCTTTATTGCCGCCATGGGGGCATCTTTTATCGCGGTGAGATGGGCTAAAACCCTAGAAAATAGCACAGATTATTCGCTGATGAATACTGTCAAAGGAGCCCTCTATCTCATTACCTCGCGGGAGGAAAAATATAAGGCTAAGGTTGCCATAGATACATTTTTTGTTCGTGCAGGAGATTTATTAGTCGGCCTGATCGTGTTCTTTGGGACGACCTACCTTGCCTTTAATGTCGAACATTTTGCAAAATTTAACGTCGTAGTTTGCGTGATCTGGATAATTCTCTGTTTCTTAATCATTAAACAACACAAAAAGTTATCAGCTAAGAAAGCAGCGTATCGAGTGGAATGAAGTTTTTTTACCAGAAGCATTAAACGACTGGATTAGATAGTCCTTAATCTCTTATTACCTCTCCCGCAAATCCTTGACCTTGACGATCCCCCCGGTATCCTGAGCGATGTAAAGAAATCCTTTGTCATCTCTGGCAAGTCCCTCCTGTTCATTACCAAGAAACGAATACTCATTGATTAATTTCCCGTCTAGTGTGATCTCCACAAGGATATTGTCTACGTCGCTTAGAACGTTCAAGAGGCCTTTTTCGGCATCATAGTCCATGGCGCGGCCGGATCATCGATTTTGAAAGGCAGGACGCGAAGGATTCTGGCCTCTGCCGTTTCGGATCGACTCGATTTTAGAGGAACCATGACCTCCATGATACAGGGAGGATCCCATTGATTACCCATGTAGAACGTCCCCCCTTCCGGATGATTTTTATCAGATACAAAAACGACAGATTCGATACCGTTATCGTACTCCTCCACGCTTTTCTCGAGAAAGTTAGGATTCCCCTGGTATCCTCTGTTTACGGGAAACTGACGAGTGATGATCTTCTTCTCTGGATCAAGCTCAAGAAGGACATCCTCCCCCTCTATTATCACGTAAAGAAGGCCGGATTAAGGATCGACGGTGATCCCTTCCAGATCCCCAGGAATTTTAATATTCGCAACGGGTGTTCCATCCGTTTCAATCTCAGCTACCTCTCCTTCGTCACTGACAACAAAAAGCGTTTTCCGGGTCGGATGAAAGCAGATATCCGAGGGTTCGACAATTTTTTGCTGATCGATGTCGCCCCCATAGCCAGGAGTATCCAACCATTCGTACGGAAAGCGAATGGCGTACGTATTTTTATCTGAAGCACAATAGGCAGAGAGTAAAATCATGATAAAAATGAATATTTTAATTCTCATTATTCGCCTCATGTCAAAGGAAATTCGTAAGGAAAATTCATATCAAAACTGATCTTTATTCGAACAGACTAACGTTCTTGTCAAAGTTAGGATAAATCATTAACACGAAAAGGGATGTCATCGGGCTCAGAACATGATTAGAGTTCTCTAGATTTGATTTTCTTGAAAAATAGAAATAAAATAGCAACAAAACAGCTTGGGCAAAAGATTGAATCTGGAGGAAAAAATAAGACAGAAAATCATTTTCCTGGTCATCTATATTTTATTCATATCACCACAAATTTATGAAACCTTAGCCCAATATACCCCCGAGGAGCTGGCAGAAAGACTTCAATGGGAAGAATTCCTCAAGACAACCAAAATAATAAAATGGAATGAGATGGGGAGCGGCGTGACCAAACCCAAGTGTCTCTATCTCAAAGATGGAGAAATAGAAAATAAAGGTATCTGGAAGAATCCTATGGGAATGAGAGACGGATTTCTCGAGGGATGGCAGTACGAGATTGCGGCCTATGAGATGGATAAGCTTTTGGGTTTAAACATGATACCGCCGACTGTTGAAAGGAAATTCGAGGGAAAGAAAGGCTCTCTTCAGCTTTGGGCTGAGCACGAATTCAGCCTCCTTGAGATCATGCGGAAAAAAATCCCCCTTCCTTCTAAGGATCCCGAGCTTACCCGCTTTAACAAATCCAAATATCTGGCCAGGGCCTTTGACAGCCTGATCGGCAACGAGGACCGTACCCAGGAAAACATCTTCTATACCGAGGATTGGCGAATGATCCTGATCGACCATTCCCGCTCCTTCCGCTCAGCGAAGAAATTCATCAAAAGGCTTATGTACGGGCAGGATGGCATAAAGGAGAATCAACCATTCCGACAGTTACCCAGAGCCTTTGTCAGGAGGGTAAAGGCTTTGGATTTTAAAAACATCAAGAATGCCGTAGGACCTTATTTACAGGACAAAGAAATTAAAGCCATACTCTCCCGCAAAAAACTCCTCCTGACAGAAATAGAAGAGATGATCAAAGAAAAGGGTGAAAATAAAGTCTTGTATTGATCAGTCATCTTTTGTAATATTCTAAAAAAGTGCTTAAGTATCATAAAGTCAAAAGAAGGAGAGGAGATGAATAAAAAAATATGTGCCACACTATTTTTACTTATTTTCCTAGGTTTCATCGTTCAATCTCTCGCCCAATTCAAGGAAGAGGAGCTCGCCGAGAGAGAAAAATGGGAACAATTCCTGACAGAAGCCGAAATCACAGCTTCTGACCAACCATGGGGAGAACGAGAGGTCGTCACCCATCCATGGAGATTGACTCTCGAGAAAGATGGAGTTGTCAAGCAAGCGATATGGAAAGACTGTGAAGGCCGGATGAAAGGTTTTATGGAAAACTGGAGATGGGAAATCGCGGCTTACCGCCTGAATAAGTATCTTGGCCTCGACATGGTACCCCCTACTGTAGAGAAAAGATTTCAAGGGAATCGCGGCTCATGCCAAATATTGGTGGATTATGAGATAAGTCTCAAAGATAAATACGAACAAGATATCAAAGTTCCTTCTTACAAACTCTTCTTCTGGAACAGAGCCCTCTACCTGCAGCGGGCGTTCGATAACCTGATCGCCAACGAAGACCGCCATCAGAATCAGTACCTTATCACAAAGGATTGGCGGATGATCCTGATCGACCACTCCCGGACTTTCCGGACTTCCAAGAAATTCACCAAAAAGCTCATCTATGACGAGAAATACCATGAAGGCCCGAGGCTGATGAAAGAGCTTCCTAAACCCTTCGTCGAGAAACTGAAGAGCCTGAATCCGGAAATAATAGAAGAGCTTGTCGGAGAGTACCTAACGGATAATGAGATCGAAAGTGTCTTGATCCGGAGGGACATGATCATCAAATGGCTTGACAAACGAATAAAAGAACTGGGAGAGGATAAAGTCTTATACACAAAATAAAAGAGACTTTTATTTCGCTCCTGACGCCATCACCTTCTTGACTTTCTTATACATCGTCAAAATGTTCTGACTTGCTTCCCGTTTATACGAAAATCCATCCATCAGTTCTCGAGCGAGGAAAATTCCTAATCCACCCTTCCGTTCGTTCCTGAGAATCTCTTCTATGTCGGGAGCTTCGGATTCCGTCGGATCAAAAGGAATACCATTGTCCCGTATTTCCAAGAAAATCTTGTTTTTTTCCTGCCAGGTTCTAAGGAAGATCTTCCCCTTATTCTCAGGATAGGCGTAGCGGATAATATTGATGCATATCTCTAAGAGCGAAAGTTCGATAATATAATAAGCCTTCTCAGTGAGATGTAATCCAGTGAGAGTTTCTTTAAGAAAGCCTCTGACTCTTTCTACCTCAGATAAATCACTCGTAATACTTAATGCCTTCATCTCAGTGATTAGTTAATAAGTACGGCTCTTGCCTCTAATCCTTTCCTGATTCGAGAGTAAGCTGTATGTTCCATCTAGAAATGAAGAATGACTACCACGTATCGCATCTCCAAATCTCTATTCACTCAACTTTGGATATCTACTTTATATCATTATAAAAATTCATGTCAAATAATTTTGAGTTCATGGGGTCAGACCTTCATAATGTTTATAATTTTCATTGAAAGAGCTAAAATAACGGTGAGCAAGAAGCTAATTATGAAACTTATGAAGGTCTGACCCCATCTTGAACATGTTTGATCCAATTCCTTCTCGACTGAAAAAGTTAGGCCAACTCAAATCCTACAATAAAGACGAGATGCTCTTCTACGCTCAAGATAAGGCTAAAGGTCTCTATTATGTCGAGTCAGGAGAAATCCGCGTGTTCAAAATGGACGAGCAGGGCAAAGAGATCGAAGTCACTCGTCTGGAACCAGGAGATTTTCTGGGAGAGGCCATAGTTTTTGTCTCCTCCACCTTCCCCTTTTATGCTCAGGCTGTCAAGATTTCTCAGGTTTTTTACTTCGACAAAGAAAACGTCTTTTCCGAAATTGACAAAGATCCCGCAATCGCAAAGTTCTTTTTGACTCTCCTGGCTGGTAAATGTCTTGTTTTGAATAAAAGGATTGAATCCCTTGGGTTGAAAACTGTTCGACAAAGACTGATCCAATACCTGCTTTCTCAATGTGCAGGAGAACAGAAATGTCTTTTAGAGCTGAAGCTGAAAAAAGGAGAATTGGCTAAAATCTTAGGGACAATCAGCGAGACACTTTCCAGAAATCTCAAACAACTCCAAGAAGAGAAGCTCATCGAGGTTCACGGGAATAAAATCCAAATCAAGAACTGCCCTAAATTGAGATCAGAATTGGTCTCTTAACCCACTTCACATACCTATTCACTTTTTCTTTTTTATTGACGCTCGGTTCCCCCTCCAAATTGACTTAAGTCAAGGAAATACCTTTCTCTCCACGTTAATATGTCTGTAGTGAAACACAATAAAAAAAAAGGAGAAATAATCATGGCTAAAAGAAAAATTATCGAAATAGACCGGGATAAATGTGACGGGTGCGGTTTGTGCACTGAGGCTTGTGCTGAAGGCGCATTGGTGCTCGACGAGGAAAATAAAGCAGTGCTCGTCAAAGAGATATACTGTGATGGCATGGGGGCCTGCTTGGATGTCTGTCCGACAGACGCCCTCAAGATTGTAGAGAAAGAGAGTGATCCCTATGATGCCAAGGCCACTCATCAACACGTTTTAAAAACACGAGGAGAGGAAGCTGCCAAGCACGTCCACGGAATAGAAGCCGGACATGAAGATAGAAGCCATGCCGCAAAGCCCCACGCTCACAATATACCTATGGGATGTCCGGGCAGTATGGCGAGAGAGATACAGAGAGAGGCTGCCCCAAAATCAGACCGAACCGTATCAGGAGGATCGGAATTGAGTCAATGGCCGATTCAGCTGAAACTGGTCTCTCCCCTTGCTCCCTATTTCAATGAAAGCGATCTTCTCGTTGCGGCCGATTGTACAGCCTTTGCTCTGGGAAGTTTTCATCAAGACCTCCTCAAAGGTAAAAAGCTTATCATCGCCTGCCCCAAGTTGGATGACATATCCGGATACGTGGAAAAACTGGCAGAAATTCTCAAGAACAATACGATATATTCTTTAACAGTGGCCACCATGGTTGTCCCCTGCTGCAGTGGATTGGTTCATATCGTAGACAAAGCTGTTGAAATGTCCGGAATGTCCATAAACGTAAAAAAGATCGTCGTCGGTATAGACGGGGAAATACTATCTGAAAAGGCATCCCCCCAGCATCAATTGAACTCAGATCATCCTCATATTTAAGGCTGGAACCCAAACGCGCTCTCTCTTCTGATACCGACTCTTATCAGATCAAAATCAACCTCCATCCAGCTGATTTAAGAACTTTTCTTATTCGCGTTACGTAGTATAATATTAACCAGAAGTGATTTTAGGCTAATGGTTATTAACTAAAAAAGGAGAAGTTTATGAGAAGAACATCGATCATTTTCGCTGTTTTTGCCTTCCTGTTTTCCCTTTTCTACGGAATTTCTTTTAGTCAAGATGTGGACTTAAGCGGAACGTGGGTTGGACAGACTGAGGTGCCTGATCAGGGAACAGATGAGATAACCCTGGTTCTCGAAAAGATTAATGGCGAATACTCTGGGAGGGCTTCTGACTCGTTGGGAATGCTCGAGGATGTCGAATGCGAGGAGATCGAATTCAAGGAGGGAACCCTCACTTTTCATTTTTCGATCTTCGATGGTTACGAGTACATGACTGTTTGGATGATTCTTGATGTCGAAGGCGATAAAATGAGTGGTTACTGGGAAGTCGAAGACGGGACCACGGGTTCCGTGGAGATGGAAAGAGTCAAGAAGTAAATCCCAAACATATATAAAATTCTCGGGTCATTCAGGATCAAGAAGAAACCGATCCCGGGAATGTTCAAGAATTTATACCAAAAAATGTACGATTTTCCTCCTTTCCGGCCTCCGAAT
>CAYFXE010000032.1:0-20609 GCA_964347035.1 uncultured Eubacteriales bacterium
TGGGGATACGCTGAGCAACGACTCCCCAATTGAAACGGTTACGGCTGTTCACATAGCCGACAAGACCCGCAGAATCAATCAATCGACTGCTCACCTGAAACATGGTGGTGAGACTGTGATAACCCAGCATGTCGCTGAAGGTCATGGCAATGCCGCCTCCAGCATAGGTTCCGAACCTGTCGACACCCGCAAGTAAAGAGGGTTGGCTGACATAATCAAGAGCCAGCTTGGGCTTGTAATCACTTATCTCGTATTCTACCTCTTTGGGAAGACCAAAGATGGGATTTTTCAACAACCCCAGAAGCTCTCCTCCAGGTTTTTCTCTCGGAGGAAGAACAGAAGGATCTGACTCACCAAAATCAATGATAGACTCTTGACCTGCTATCTCTTCGGCAGAATCGAATGAGTAAATGCTGTAATTATCCTCTTCGTAGACACAGTAAGCGAGACGTCCGGTTTTTTGGGCAACAGACAGCGCTGGGCTGAGTGAAGTGATCCCACTGGCACCCGTGTACAGGTTTGTGACTTGTCTAATTTGCTGGCTTTCGAGGTCAATCCGGTAGACGTTGGAAATGCCATTTTTATCAGATAAGAAGAACAAACTTCCTGAATCGGCGGACCATTGGGGATTGATGTTTTTCGCCTTTTCAAAACCAGGAACCTTTGTAATCTCACCGGTCTCTGGATCCATCAGCGCTAGATCGTAGTTCCCGATGCTCAGGATAGATAAATCTGTGGAGAAACGATCCGTGGAAAAAGCGATGAACCGTCCGTCCGGAGACCAGGCGGGATAGAGATCTGCATAGGGATCTTCGGTCATCCTCTTCAGAATCTCTGTGTTTAGGTCATAGATAAATATATCTGTTAAACCACCGATGAGCGCTGAAAAGGCGATGAACCGTCCATCCGGAGACCAAGTCGGGTTCAAGATTTCCCCCATATCAGGAAAAACGATTTCATTTTCATTCTTACCTTTTTCGACATTGAGGATAGAAATGATAGGCTTGCCTTTCTGTATCCCAGAGAAGATAAAATATTTTCCCGAGCTATCCCAGGTGCCAGCTGATTTGATGAACTGGAGACTGTCAAAATGAGGATCAACAGCCGTGGTGATAAGCTTCCGCTTGATTTTTCCTGTTTTGGCGTCGGCCTGGTACATATCTATGGAGAACAGATCTCTCGAGGAGAGAAAAACGAGCTCATTCCCGTCAGGGCTGAGGGCTGGTGAGATGTTCAACCTGATATCTTTAGTTCCTTTGAACAGCAATCGACTCTCGTCCTCTGTGACCTTGGTCATCTTCGTCAATGGATCGTATGCCTTTTTTAGAGAGGCATGCCATTCTTTGGACAAATCTTCGTCAGACAGCCCTGTCACTTTTTTAAGCACGCTCTCATAGTTACCTGTCCGCCGTACTCCCTTCATAATGCGTTCAACGGCCTGATCACCCCACCTCCCGATTATCTAGGACCAGAGCGCCTGGACATACCGATACGGAAAATACTCATAAGGATCCATCAATTTTTTAATCGTGGGCAGCTTATCTCTCCGGGTGGAATCCCGCATCCACATGGCTGTTTGGACATCCACAGATCCGATGGACAGATACTCTGCCAACCCCTCGATAAACCAGAGAGGAAGTCGAAGAGCTGTCGGCACCGCTCGGCCGTAGCCCGAGCCACCTTGTGATGTGATGTCAAACTGGAAAGCATGGACAAGTTCGTGCCCGATCACATGGTCGGTCTCCTCCAGCGAAGCTCCGAAAGGAAGTACGATCCGTCGCTTGAACATCTCGGTCACTCCCCCTGTGCCCTCTCCGATAACACCTGGTATGGCAGTTGTCTGCTGGAAATGGGGGCCGCTGGAATACAGGATAAGAGGCTGGCGTCCTCTGAGCTCATGGTTCAGCATGCGGGACAACCGAGCATACCAACGTTCAGCCATTCTGGCAGCGTACTTAACCGCCTCTTCCTCTTCTGGATAGAAGTAAATATCAAAATGCTCAGTCTTGAGTATTTTGAAATCGAAGCTCTCGTATTGAACCTTATTCCGCCCAAAATACTGGGCATCTAAGGTACTGACAATTAACCCTAAGCTAAACAGCAACAGGATTAATATGTAAATGGACTTCAGTCGAATTGATAAATTCATGACCTTCCTCCTTTTAAATTTATGGTCATTCTTAGTTTTCCTATCGACTCTCTATTATAATAACACAAAATGCGGCTCGAAGTTGCAAAAAAATTCATTTTTTTTCTTTCTTTACGGTTTCTCTTCAATTTTTTTCAATACTTAATCTATAAAGAGCAAATATCGTGCCAATCTTACTCACCTCATAAGCGCTCTCGGTCTGACCTAGAAAGTGGACAAATGTCTTTTATAAAGCAGCCTCAACACCTATCAAATCATTAGACACGATACCCCACAAAATCCTTCCTTTATTTATATCGTATTTTATCATCTAACACTAGATTTTGATGTATATTTTTTTCATATGCAAAGGAATCATGATTCCCAGCCAAAACAATATTAGGCACAGAGGGTAGGCTATCGAACCGTTGAGTTGACCAGCCCATGGTACAAGAAGACGAGCGTAAATGTACGATTTCAAGGTAACCATGCGACCGTCGACAGAGACTTTTATCAGCGGAATCAGTTTTGCCATCAGGGAAGAGCCGACGTAGACAAAAATGGCGTTCGTCCCGAAGACAAGAAAGGGATACACCCCTCTCTTCCACCCGGCCACTTCCATGATTAGGTAAAAAATCCCAAGTAATAGGAGACCTGCTCCGGCTGTAAACAGAACAAACGTGCTTGTCCAGAGCTGTTTATTAATCGGGAAAAAAGGATGGAGAAGAAGGCCTGTCAGAGTCAAGAACAGACCTGCTGCAAAGAGCCCGGCCATCTTTTGGATACTTTTTTTGGCAGACTGAAGCCAGTCCCCCGTTAGAGTCCCCAGGAGTGATGTTGAAATCGCCGGTAAAGTGCTGAGAATCCCCTCCGGGTCAAAACCAGGCTTGTACAGATGCCCGGAGAGAAGCTGGCTGTCGATGTAGGCACAGAGATTTCCCTGGTAATCGAGAACTCCAGCACCAAAGCCGGGCACTGGAACCAATTTCATGATCATCCAGTAAAAAATCAGGAGAAAAAAAGCAATGAAGGCTCTTCCCTTCTTTCCTACATTCAGGAAGAGCAGAGAAGAAAACAAATAACAGAGAGCAATGCGCTGGAGAACTCCCGGAATCCTTAGTGTCGCGAAGTCGAACCTGGGAACGAGCGCCAGAATGATGCCCAAAGCAAAAATGATAAGTGACCTCTTAAAAATTTTTACGTATAGATCCTTTTGATTGACAACCTGTTGCATTCTCCTCGTCAAAGAAAAAGAAAGGGACACACCAACGATGAACAAGAAAAACGGAAAGACAAGGTCTGTGGGTGTCCAACCATGCCAGGGAGCATGCCTCAAAGGAGCATGGACATACTCCCAACTCCCTGGATTATTGACCAAAATCATGCCGGCGATCGTGATCCCCCGAAAGGCATCCAAGGAATGGAGTCGCTCGGCGTTCAAATCTGTCCTCAATCAGCAATCATTTTCCGCAAAAGCTTTTGGGCATGATGGATGAGGTAATTGACTTTTGAGATGGAAATCCCGAATATGCGCGCGATTTCTTTCTGGGTGAGATCTCCATAATAATAGGAATACAGGATATCGCAGTAGATAGGCTTCAGCTTCTTTATTAATTCTGTGATCAGCTTAGTATTCTCTTTTTTTTCCAAGTGTTGATGGGGATCTAAAGATGGTGCTGGTTCAGGAGCGTACTTTATTCTTTTCTTCTTCAGCCTGATGTAATCTATGATTCTCCGGCTGGTGATGGTGTAGATAAATGTCCCTATGGAACTTTCACCCCTAAATTTCCCCATTTTTATCTTTTCAATTACGTTGATAAAAATTTCAGCCACCACATCTTCCCAATCCGGGTTCGAATACCCCAAAGACCTTCGGACACGGTAGCTGATTAAGGGTTTGTACCTAAGAATGATTTCCTCGAGATTGAAATCAGCGGTTTTCTTTTTCATCAGAAAAACAAGACCTTATATCTTCTCTACTCATCATATTCAAAATGGACAACCAAGGCAAATTCTTATTGAGAAATCAATGAATGGCGAGAATAGGAATGCAGACATGATGTCCTCCTCCATTCTCGTTGAATTTAATGGGACTGTGTGTTTTTTCCAAGTCGATGGGGATTTGACTTATTCTCGATATATTTTTATATTTATTGACGATGGGGAATCAAAACAAAACAGTCCAGTGCCCTCAATGTTACACTTATGTTACTGAGGAAAGCCGCTTCTGCCACAAGTGTGGACTTTCTCTAGATAAACAACAGAAAACCCTCACCTACACTCCACCGCTTGAAGAATTCATCAAAGATACGCTTCACTTTGATCCTGGAGAGAGTTTCGGAAACCGCTACCGAATCATCGAAGAAATCGGTCGAGGTGGTATGGGAAGAGTTTATAAAGCCGAGGATAAAGAATTGAACATAAACGTCGCTCTGAAGATGATTCGTCCGGAATATTCCTCGAATCCACGGTTCATCCAGAAATTCAAGGAAGAGACACTGCTCGCCCGGTCCATCTCCCATGAAAATGTGATCAGGATCCATGATATCGGCGATGTTGACGATATCAAGTTCATCTCTATGGACTATATTAGAGGACAAAGTTTAAAAGAACTGATTCACACTTCTGGAACCCTGGCAGTCGAAACCACAACCAAAATAACCGAACAGCTCTGCCGAGGACTCGAGGCAGCTCATAAAAAAGGTGTTGTGCACCAAGATTTAAAGCCCCGGAATATCATGATCGATAGCGATGGCAAGGCTTACATCATGGATTTTGGTGTGGCTAAGTCTTTGGCCGCTGATGAGACAAGACCTTCGAAAGGGATCATCGGCACACCTCCATATTTATCACCAGAGCAAGCCAAAAAAGAAAAGATCGATCAAAGGTCTGACATCTATTCTCTCGGCATCATCATCTACGAAATGCTGACCGGGAAAAGACCCTTCGAGTCTGATACGTTTGCCGGATATATCGAAAAACATATCCACGAAAGACCACCTTCTCCCTCGGATACCAATCCCCTCATCCCTCCTTTCCTAGAGAGAATCATCCTCAAATGCCTGGAAAAAGACAAAACTAAGAGATATCAGAATGTAGAAATGATCCTCAAAGACATGGAGGCATATGAAGAAACTTCCATGGTTATCTCTACTCAACCTAGGGTCCATAAGCTCTGGAAGTTGGCTTTTTTCATCCCTCTCGTCGCCATCATCATCCTCGGGATATTTCTTCTGATAAGGAAGACGAAAACTCGGCTTCCATCTCCCTATGAAAGCGGAAGAATTCCTATCGCAGTGATGTACTTCGAAAACAACACAGGAGATGAGAATCTAGATCACTGGCGGAGCACTCTTGCCGATCTATTGACTTCAGACCTAGCCCAATCTCGCCATCTTCGCGTTCTGCCTCAAGACACACTTTTCCAGTTATTAAAAAAAATGAACCAGGAGGAATCCAAGCGGTATTCCACGGATATCATCGATGAAATTGCGTCTCAAATAGGCACCAGATACTTCATACTTGCCAGCTACACAAAAGAAGCGGAAAATTTCCGGATAAACCTCAAGGTTCGGGAGGCTTATTCTCAGGAGTTCGTGGGGACTAAAATCTTCAGAGGGGAAAGATTGATCACCCTGGTTGATGAATTGACTCCAGAAATCAAGTCTATGCTGGATATCAGCCGCTATGATATCGCTTCCGATTTTGATAAGGATATAGGAAAGATCATCACCGACAATCCTGAAGCCTATAAGTATTATTGGCTGGGAGAACAGTACTATAAAGAAGGAAAATACGAGAGAAGCAATGAAGCTCTCCAAGAGGCAATAAAAATCGATGAAAAATTTGCCATAGCCTACAAAAGAATCTCTGAAAATTATCACTATATGCATAAATTTGATCTTGCCAAAGAATACGCTCATAAAGCTCTATCCATGACGGACAGGGTTTCTGTCCGTAACCGGTATTTGATCGAAGGATGGGTTAATACTATCTTGGAGGACTCCTATGAAAAGGCCATAGAAACATATAAAGAAATGCTCGAATATTATCCTGATGATATAGATGGCAATATTTATCTTGGTTCCATCTATCGAAATATGGAAGAATGGGATTTGGCTGCTGAGCGCTTTAATAAAATCCTCAAGGTCAGTCCAGTTATTGCCTGTGAAAATCTCGTCTCTTTTAATATGGCGAAGGGGCTCTACGAAGAAGCTAAGAACATCTTGCAGGCAAACAAAGAAAATTATTTCAACATGATCCTCTTTCATTCTGACTTGAGCCTTCTTTATCTTTGTCAGAACAGATTCGACATTGCCCTTCTTGAAATAGAAAAAGCTCTGGCAATCGCTCCAGAAAATTTTCAAAGTTTAAGATTACTGGGAATGATTCATGAAACGAAAAATGATTTTGAATCGGCTGAAAAGATATACAGGACGCTTATCCAAAGGGATGACCTTCACCCGAAAATAGGTGGCCACTTATGGCTGGCATACCTGAATCTTACGCGAGGTCAATATGAACTTAGTGCACATGAAATTACTCAAGGAATAAGCCTTTGCGAAAAAAATGATCTCAAGCTTAGCAAGCTGAGATTTTTGAAATTCTTAGCTTATCTCAACCTTCGAAGAAATCGTCTCGATCAAGCGATTGAAGCTCTAGAGGAGGCTGAGGAAACAGCGTTAGAAACTTACGTCACAGAAGACTTGATATTTATACTGACTTTATCAGGAATCATCCAGATCAAGATGAATAAAGTAAGCGAGGCCAAAGACACAGCTCAAGAATTGAGACAATTAATACAAAGAACAAGAGGACGAAAATACATGAGATATAACCATCATTTGATGGGCATGATCGCTCTGGAAGAAAACAAGACATCACAGGCTATCGAAGAATTCGAGAAAGCCGTTTCTTTACTTCCTCAACAGCATTATATATACGATGAGCATGCGTTTTTTCTTTATCCTTCGGCTCTTGCCTATTATCAACATGGGGATTTAGAAAAAGCCTTAAACCAATTAGAAAAAATAGTATCCTTAAGCACAGGGCGTCTGATGTGGGGGGATATTTATGCTAAGAGTTTTTACTGGCTTGGAAAAATATACCAGGAAAAGAGATGGATCGGGAAGGCTATTGAAAACTATGAGATGTTTCTCAAGCTCTGGAACGACGCAGATCCTGATCTGACAGAGATCGATGAGGCAAAAAGACAGCTGGAAACCTTTTTCAATGCTTCAATAAAATAAAACTTATTACTGGCTTCAATCCTCTTTTATCTTTCTTTAACCTTCCAATTCTTCCCAAAAGTATTTTCTTTCTTGCCTGAAGATTTTATGGGTTTCACAAATCCAAGAAGGGATGACTCTGATATCTGATCCAGAAAACAAGTTGCCCATCGGACAAACCCTGCATTCTTTCACTTCTTCGCACGAAATACACGAGGCATCCTGAGTATAGAAATGACTCATGCGAAGATTTGAATAATTGGAGAGGATTTCAGGATAAATGTTCTCATGGCCTTGAATAAACGAGTTGAGATTTCCGAAACAATATTTGTTGTATTCTTCCTTCTTTTCCTTTCCCTTGAAGTAATCCAAGAAAAGATGACAACCCCAGAGCTGACCATCTGGGGTTATGGCCAGACGATCCTTCCCAGCATAACAGGAGAAAATTCCTCTACTGAAATCTTTCCGAAAATGAACAAGTGGGACTTTCCTGTTTTTTTGATGTAAAGAGAGCATGAATTTTCTTAATGATGTCAACTCATCTCTGAATCGAACGAGTGAAGAAGGATCCCATGATGAAACTTGGCAGAGCGAAATTCTGATATTAGGAATACCCAATTCAACAATAAATTGAATCGATTTGGATAGATACCCGATAGTTTCTGGGGTAAAAACACTGTTGGTCTCTAAATCAATATTTGAATTTTCTAATAATCTATCAATAACCGAGACAATCTGTTTAAAGCTATTCTTTTTTCGAGCCATATCTTGGGCAATTCCATCAAAGCTCAGCAGAAGAGAAAACTTATAAAGATCTAAAAACTGCAATACCTCTCTATTTATGAGGCTGCCGTTTGTTGACATAGTATATTTGATCCATCTGTTTTTGTTTCTATTTATCTCCTGGATGTATCTTACGGCATGTTGAATTTTATCAAAGGCTAGAAGCGGCTCCCCCCCATAGAAGTTGATGTAACTTCCTTCTTTTAGAAAGGGCATGAAAAAATCAAGGGATTTTTCTACAGTGAACTTATCGATATATTTTTTCCTTTTTTTCTGGTAGCAATAAGAACAATTGTAATTACAGTCTTCTGTGACAAAGACTGTGAAGCTAGAAAGCTCCATTCCTCGAGTTTTCGAAAATTAACTGAATCTTAGAATGAGCGATTAACGTCCGTATCCTGATCCCTGAGGCTTCCCTCCTGGACAATGCGGGTCTTCAATTTCATTTTGAATTTTAGTTTCAAAAGGTTCAAGGAATATTTTATAGAGCTCCTGACAGGCCTCTTCTGCTTCTTGCTTGGTGATCTTACTATTATCCGGATAATCACCTCGCCACTTACCTAACCACTTACCCAATTCTGTTCTCAAGTCTGACTCTTTAGTTCCTTTTTCTCCCTTATGAGGTGCTTTTGATACATCAACATATGATTCGTCTTCGGATAGAAATACAAATAAAAATACTTTTCGCAGCCAAAAATGAACGTTTTTTGTTAGATCTACATCTTTCCGTGCCATCACTACCCTCCTTTCTTTTAATATTGTAGTATAGTAATAAATCACGAAAGTCATAATGTCAAATAAAATTTCTGATTAACACTTCACCTTTTCAACGGATATTTCCTTACAGAGAAATTAAATATTTGTGAACACGTCAATACCGAAGTAATAAATTGAGTCTAAAGCTTTTTCGCTCTCCGGCACCAGAAGAGGGAAAAGGGAAGTCCGGTGGCGATAAAGGCAATATCTACCAGTGACCTCTGCCATTCGAAGACAGCGCGGAATACGAGCAGAGCCAGGATCCCGACAAAAAAGAGACCAGGAAGAAAGGGAAAGGATGGAACTCGAAAGACATCTTCTCCCCCTACACTCTTCTTGCGAAGCTTGAATAGGGCGACGGTGTTAAACAGCAAGAAAATGAGAATGGCAAAGACCATTCCAGCCGCGATGGTTTCGAATTTTCTTCTGACCAGCAGGATGACTGCAGCCCAGAGGCAATGGACCAATATGGCTCGGGTCGGTGTCCGGAATTTCGGGTGCACATAATCAAGCCATCTGAAGAACAGCCCATCCCTAGCCATCGCATAATAGACTCTGGTGGCTGACATCATCGTGCCGTTAATACTCCCCGTGGTCGAGATGATGACGAGAAGGGCGATAAATCCAGCTCCGATGGGGCCTATCAAAACAGTCGCCACATCCGAGGCGACGATCGTGCTCTGACGCATCCCCTCCATTCCTAGAGTCCGATGGTAGATCACATTCGTCAGAATGTAGACAACAACGATGGTGCTGATGCCGACTATCAAACTGAACGGGATAACACGCTTGGGATTCTTCATCTCCCCGGCGACATATCCCACCCGATCCCAACCGGTGTGAGTGAAGAAGACGAGCATCAGCGCGGCCACAAGATTGCCGATCGGGCCCAATCCTCCAGTAGGAGGGGCCTTTGTTGAAAGGAGGTTTTCGTGACTCTGCATCAAGATCAGACCAATGATCACCAGAGCAAAAAGACCGAAGACTTTGAGGAAGCTTGAAATCTTTTGGTAGTAACTGGCCTGCTTGATGCCTATATAATTTAGGGCTCCCAGCACTGCTATGACAGATAAAGCAATAAGGGTGTGGGCCAAAGGACTCAGTTTTGTAAAATATCCAAGATAATCGGCAGCGATGATCGCCAGACCTGCGGCCGGACTTGTCCGGATGATGAAAAGCTGGGCCCAGCCGAACATGAACCCTGCATAAGGGCCGAACACACGGCTAATATAGATGTATTCGCCACCCGTGGTCGGAAGACGTGTTCCGAGTTCGGCATAGATCAATCCGCTGATAAACACAAACACACCAACAAGTACCCAGAGGAGGAGAATGATGTTGAAATGACTTAGATATCCAGCGATGATCTGAGGAGTTGAGTAAATGCCCGCCCCGATGGTGATGCCGATGAGGAGCGCTATGCCATCGGGGATGCCGAGCACACGGCGGAGCTTCGGTTTTGTCGGCTCAGAAGCCATCCCTGAGTCCTTCCAGGACATCCTGATGCTCTTCGGCTTGACCATCATCGTAGAAGTGCTGGTCGATGTCAATCATCTTATATCCTCTCCATGGATGTCTCTCGGTTGTCCATCTTTGTATCACGATTCCGCTCCAGATTCCAGTTTTAGAACAGAAAAGTAAAATGAAATGATTTGATCCAAGAGCAAAAAAGATGCTAACTTCTATACAATGATGAGTCTTATCATAATTCTCATAGGCTTCTCAGCAAGCTTGGCTGTGTGGGGTAAATATTCAAAGAGACTCATCCATTATATCTTTAAGCCCTTGACCATGATCCTGATCATCCTCTTAGCCATCTTCGCTGGATCTGGAGTGTCAACTCCCTATCAATTCCTTATCCTATCTGCCCTTATAATTTCCCTTATGGGTGATATTTTCATCATGCTTCAAAGAAAAAATCCGATAATAGGACTCGTGGCTTTCCTGATCGCCCATATTTTTTACATATCTGCCTTTCTTCATGGTATCGAATCTTTTTATTCCCTGATCTTGATCCCGATATTCGTCTATGCCGCAATGTTCTTTATCTATCTCAACAAAGGGCTGAATAAGCTCCGTATCCCGGTATTATTCTACACCATCGTCATTTCTTTGATGGGGTTTATGGCAGTGAATAGATATTTGAACTTGCTAAACGAAAAGAGCCTTCTGGCTTTTATCGGTGCCGTTTTTTTCCTTATTTCTGAATCCGCTTGGGCTATCAACAGGTTTAAGAAACCCTTCGCTTCGGCAGAGATCATCATCCTGGGAACTTATTTTAGCGCCCAAACGCTGTTAGCTTTATCAGTGGGGTCAGACCTTCATAACTTTTATAATTGTCATTGATAGAAATTCTTACATCTCCTAATAAAGAAGGAAGGTGAAGAAAAAATCATCAAAAAGTCTCATTTTCCGTTAGTTAATCAGCCACATAGATGCTTAAAATTAAAACTATGAAAGTTATGAAGGTCTGACCCCAACTATCAAATTTGACCCATTCGGATCGAGACCAACCACTGGTGAAGAGGAGCTAAGGCATTAAAGCTTTTCCAGCAGTATCCGACCAGTTTATCTGAGTAGAATTCTACAGGAATACCGGTTGTGATTCCTGCATGCAGACCGTTGTAAAGGAGAAGCTCTGCGTTGGGATGAGAGGGATCGTATCCTAGGGGGATACGCTTGTAGTGTTTTCCACCCAGTTCACATCCTTTAATCTTTGAAATTCTCTTAATGACTTCTGAAAGCTTTTGACCATGTTCTGGATCGACGACCATCCGCCGGTAATGATCCATCGCCTGTTTCGGAAACATGTAGATGCCCACGCCGAGCAGCAACTTGTCGGCCTCCAAGTGAAAATAAAATCCCGGGCAGTCCATCCGCCCCCGGTTCCCCTCCCAGAAGAATATTCCCAGGTTGGTCTTGTACGGCCGCTTATCCAACGAAAAACGGGTGTCACGATTTATCCGGAATAATGATTTGTTGACTTTGGGAACAGCGATGATGTGAGGAGATACGGCTTTTAATCTCTCACCCATAGCCATGACGAATGCCTTGGCGGGCCCCATCACAAAGGCATCATAATCCTTTCTATGGGCATCAAACCATGGTTTATTGTTGTTTTTTTTCAGGTTATCGAAAAAACCAATGGTCTCTTTGAAAAATCCCCGAAATTTCTGTTCCTCAGACATTCTCACCTCCGGCTATAGCATTGGAGAAAATACAGGATAAAATAAATGATCATTCGACTGAAATCAAGAATTCTCATTAACTTAATTCGAATGCATCACATAGGCGTAAACCATCCGGGACAACCGGGCAATCAACTCCTCTGCCTGTTCATGGTCTGATAATCCTCTGGTCAACACGACGAGGACATAAGGTTTACGACCTGGAGGAAATATGATGGCGGCATCGTGGTCGATTTTCGTGATGCGACCGGTTTTATTGGCAACCCGAACGTTCGGCGGTAAGCCAGCTGGGATTTTGGCCAGGAATTCCTGCTGAGAGAGGATATCGATCATCTCCTGACAGGCCTCTGAAGAACCAGCTTTCCCTGAGGCGATGGCTTCCATGACAAGCAACAGATCAAAGGCATCGGTCGTGTTGTTTAAGCCCAACTCATAAGCTTTCCCATCCTCAACGCCTCTTAAAACCTGCATGTTGTGGGCACCTAATTCTTCTAGAGTTGCCATGACTTTCTTGGCATCCACGAGTTCAACCATAAGATTGGTGGCCAAGTTGCTGCTGACTGTGATCATCCGGCTGAGCAAATCTCTGATCGACATCATCTCCCCGATGTGTTCATAGATGTCTGTATCCGAATCATCTTCTGCGTTTAACAAGAAGGGACTGCCATCGGCAATGCTTGAGAATTCATTCTTAATCGTCAAGCCGTTCTCGAGGCTGAACTGTCCCTGGTTGGCTTGCTTGAACACTTCGATCATGACCGGTACCTTCATCGTGCTTGCAGCATGCATCATTTCCCTGGCATTAATGAACAGGCTATCACCCGTTTCTAAGTCTTTTAAAGCGAGACCGACTTCCGCCCCAGAGTTTTGGACCTCCGTTTCCAGTTGCTCTTTCAAGGCCTCCAAGGTGGAACCTGAAAAATCTTCAAGGTGTCGCTCACAGCCTATGAACAGGATTGTTAAACAGAGAAAGATCAACTTGGCTTTCATTTTAGCCTTTTTCCCCATTGATCATTAATAAGCCACACTTTCAAGACACTGCCTCATTGAATCTGCCGAACTAGACTCAAGAAGCCTCTGGGGTTAACAACAGGTCCAACCTCTGTTTTGATAGCGCTCTTGACCAAGGCATTTATGATTTTACTGGGCTTCATTTTTGGATTGACTTGATAGGCAAGGACAGCCAGCCCGGCTATGTAAGGAGCTCCCCAACTCATCCCTCCCTCCCAATCGAACCAATAGACATCGACTCCCCTGTGACTGGCAAGAGTGCGACAGCCCCCAGGAACTCTTACCATATCATCCTTGGAGTGATATTTTCCTAGTCTGTAATTTTCAGGCTCATCAGGATCTGTTCCTGGAATCCAGGATAACATACCATATTTCAACAGTGACTGATCGCAAGTGACCACTAGGATACCTAGACTATCCGCTTCTTTTAAAATCTCTTTCCACTCATGAAAATGCGGATAATGAGGAAACATTCCAGTGGATATGCTGACCGCGCGGATTTTTTCTTCCTCTGGGAGTGACTTGTTGAGCGTGAAAATTTTGTTCATGGCCGTTATGTAAGGCCTGTTATCATCTTCCCACATGGGAACGGCAAAATAGGTAAGGATCGCTCGGGGCGCAACTCCGATGGCCTTCCCGACCGCAATACTCGTAACAGGAGAACCATGCATGGCTGGTGAGTAACCAACAAGTCCCGTCGCGTCATACCGGCTAATGCATGAGGCGTACTCGGTATGCCCCAGGAGCAACGGCTGATCAATAATCGCTAGGCCAACTCCCCGGCCATCTATCCCATCTTCATGGAGGGACTTGAGGCCCAGCCCAGGATTTCTTCCGCTCTCCAGAAGGGCAGTGGGAGAAAATTCCTCGGGCATCCTTTCAGGAGGAGGCCACTCTGTCAAGGTGTCAAACGGCCTGGATTTGAGCAATTTGATTTCATCTCTCAAATCAAGTTGAAAGAGAGATATATTTTGGAAGCCTTGAAAAGCGTCTATTTTCCTCAAATCTCCGTTGTTGCGCAGGACTAATTTTTTGTCTCTCCCGATATCAATGCTCTTGTTACCTACAGAGATACTCCGCAGAGTGAAAGGAGCTAAATCATCTCTCATTTTCCCGAAAATCATCAAGATTCCAGGATATCTCAGTTCCTTTATCAGCATCCCTCCCTCTTTTCGCGTCGAATCTGTTTCTGGTTGACCCAAAATGCCGATGACCTCCTCAGGCTCGGTTAGACGGTAAGCAATCTTTCCCGAGCTTATTCCTTGCTTAATTATTTCAGCCAGATCATTCTCTTTTTCTATCTCAGCTCGACCAAGAATTATCGAAAATAAAAATATGAATATGACGGTTTTTAACATAATCTTCATGCAAGATTTATTCATCACCGACCTCCAGGTTTGGACCAAAAAGCTTATAAACCTTGTTTAATCGTAATGTTTGAGCCTTGGCCAGATTTCTTTTATAGGCATGGTTAAACCTCGACACAGATAGACAGGCAGATTGTTCTCGTGAGGCATCACATATTCGTGCCTGATCATCGCTACCTGTTCAATCTTCTGGAACACTCGACCATAATTTTCCAGATTGCCTCCGATCATGATGATGATTTCTCCAGTGTAGTGGCGAGGTCCCCAGATCCAGTAATTGTTATGACCGCTTATGGCTTGAGGGAGCCCGTATTTTTTCCCGAAGAAATCTATGGCCCCTGCTTCTCCGTAGTTTTGGGCGAAAATACCGCATTTCGCCTTTTCCTCTGAAGTCAGTCGTTCGTAGACCTTGGCCACTGTGGCTGCCATGTTCTCCCAGCCAAACATATCCGCATAGTGTTGAGGAAGCTTCCCCATCTCGTGTCTTTCTTCAGGAGGAGGAGCAATGCCTAAATAGGCAGAATATTTGATATAACTCTCTACAGGAAGAATGGGAAGCGCAAAAGGAATTACAGGCAAGCTCCCAATAATCAAAAGCGACACAATGGCTGGTTTCAACCAATTCCACCTGAAATGCATGATGAATTTTTCGACAGCCAGGGCACCGCCGGAAAACATGATCGGATAGATGGGAGCCAGGTAATAGATCTTCGCCCTGGTCATGATGAATAAAACAAAAATAGCAAGGTACATCCAGCCGAAGACACGGTAAAGCTTACCTGACCTGGAGAACAGGTAATACAGAAGCCCGATCAAGAGCAAGGGAAAAAGAACAGGGTTCATCTCAAGTATTTGTCCACTCAAAAATTCTAAGGGGGATAAATCTACGTTTTTATACAGACTGGCATTCCTGATAAATTCGAGAGTGGGCCATTCATGCCTGAATTGCCAGATGAGGTTAGGAAGGAAGATAACCAGAGCAACAATGCCCGCTAACCATATCCCTGGCTTTAAAAAATATTTTCTCCCGGATGTCAGAAGCAAACCAGCAACGAGGCCAAACCCGAAGAACACCATAGAATACTTGTTTTGTAGTCCCAGGCCGAGAACAACACCCAACAAAACCCAGAGTTTGAGCTGGCCATTTTTCAAAATCAAGACGAGAACATAGGCGGCCAGAATCCAGAACAGATGATCGAAGGGATTCATGGACAGGAAGTTTCCGAGCGCCAGAATAATCCCCGAGAGAATAACTCCCAAGGCCGCCAACGCCTGAGCAAACCTCTTGCCCCCGAGTTCCCTGACGATCATCCCGGTCATGAAAACCACCAGGGCACTAGCCACGGCGGGAAAAAATCTCAGAGCAAAAAGAGAATCACCGAGAAACCAACGGGAAAACCGGACTACAAGAGCCACGAAAGGAGGTTGATCGACATAGCCAAAAGCGAGATTCTTGCCGCAGGCCATATAATACAACTCATCCCTGAAATACCCATACTGACCGTTGAACAGGAAATGAATAAGAAGTTTGATCAGGGCGAGGGCGATCAGGACCGCGATATCACTCCTCAACAAAAAATCGGTTAAACCACTTTTACGTCCCATGGCCTCTCCTAATTTTTCATATTTGAAGAGAATTCTCCGGGAGGAACACAAATCAACTCGATTTTAAGAGGCTTAAATACCAACACAACACAAGATATCTTATATATAAACCGCGAAAAAAAGAAAGTGAAAAATACGGAAATAAATCTTTTCGTTAGATTCTTTTTTTCTTATAATAGGGCATTGTAAAAAAGTGAGTATCCTTCTGAATTACCCATTACAAAGCGTGTTTACCATCGGAGGGAATAGAGAGGGGATTTGATGGGGAAAGAAAAATTAAACGATCTTCTGGAAGAAAAAAAAGACAGGATCCATCTTGTCAGCCCGGGCAGCCGAGGCAATATCCCCGTCGTCGCCGCCTCGGGAGAATCGTTAGCAGAGGCATGGGAAAATGCCATGATCGGCCTGTATGTCTACGGCTGTGAGGTTCGCACGCAGTACGATGCTCGAGATGAAGAAGGCAACTTCATCGATCCTCCCAGCAAAGATTGCTCGATTTTGATATCTATCGAAAACCCCACTAGCGAACCCATGATCCATCTGGGGGGTATCCCCGGAGGATTCGAAGACCTCGAGGAATATGTTCAAGAAGTAAGGGATGGCATTAAGGACGATTGGGTCCGAGACCCCCTTGATCCGAACGACACTCGCTGGCAATATACCTATCATCAGCGGCTCTTCCGGTACGAACTACCTCTTAACGAGTTCGACCGGTACTTGAGTCAGTTGCCCGAGGAAGAAAAACAAAAATTCTACGAGAAAGAGACCGCTCATTTTCTTCTCGACCACGACTATGTCCGTATCGTGGAAAAAGACATCCAAGGAACAAAACAGGCTTTTGTCCAGATTAACCAGATTCAGTACATCATCAATAAATTGTCCCAGCAGCCGTTCACCCGCCAGGCCCAGGCGATAACCTGGCAGCCCTACCTGGATACAGATATCTATGATCCAGCCTGTCTTCAAAGCATGTGGTTCCGCATCCTTGATGATGAAAATGGCAAGCCCACCCTGAATATGAATATCCGGTTCCGCAGCCGTGATGCCTATGATGCCTCTTTTATGAACTGCTTTGCCTTCATTCACGTCATGGAATACATCGCGGAAGAGGTCGGTAAGAAAACTGGAGAGAAACTCCGTATCGGCCGCTATGTCGATGAATCCGACTCATTCCACATCTACGGAAAGCGCATAGCTGACTTTGAAACACGGTTCCTGACGAACGTGATGAACCGGGAGTTTGCCAAGCGCACCTTCTCCCGCAAGGAGGCCGAACCTTACTTCGATGAACGACGAAGAATGCTCCGGGAGAAGTTTGGGAAATCCTAGAGACAAGGTGAGAAGCAAGTCGCCTGTCCCTGTAAGAATAAAGCCAGAAAAGGCTCTCTTTCATTCCAGGCCTTAGGATGGCAGAGGAGGATAACCCGAATGTCGAACATACTTGAAAAGATCGCCATCATCCTTTATGAGGGAAATAGGGATCAGGTCACCGCATTAGTCGGTCAGGCCCTCGATCAAGGGATATCTTCGGGAGAAATCCTGAACAGCGGCCTGATCAAAGGTATGGACCGTGTCGGTCAGGGCTTTAAAGATGGCGAATTGTTCGTTCCCGAAGTGCTCATCGCGGCTCGGGCCATGCAGGCCGGAATGGATATTTTAAAACCTCATTTAACCGAGAGTGACACCCCCGGTTTCGGAAAGTATGTGATCGGCACAGTGAAGGGAGATTTACACGACATCGGTAAAAACTTGGTGAAAATGATGATGGAGGGAGCCGGATTTGAAACGATTGATTTGGGTGCGGATGTGGCCCCAGAGGTATTCGTCGCAGCAGTGAAAGAACATAATCCGAAATTCATCGGGATGAGTGCCCTGCTGACAACGACAATGCCCCAGATGAAGGCCACTATAGAGGCTTTGAATAAAGAGGGGCTCCGCAGTTCGGTCAAGATCATGGTCGGGGGCGCTCCGTTGACAGCCACCTTCGCCGACCAGATCGGAGCCGATGCCTATGCACCTGATGCAGCGACCGCCGTTGATGTAGCCCGCAGTCTGTTATCATAAAAAGCCAAGCTGCTTATTTAAGAAAGGGGACAGTCACTAAAAAAGCAGCCTGTCCCCTTTTTTGGAACCATGATGAACCACAGAGAAAGAGTGCTGACAGCTCTGCTCCGCCAGGAACCAGACCGAGTGCCTATCGACTTCGGCGGGACCGTCGACAGCTCTATCTTGGCTGTGGGTTACCAGGATCTTAGAAATCGCCTCGAGCTAAATCCCAGCCGCACCTATGTCTCCGATATTTATCAACAGACAGCGATCATCGAGGAAGATGTGCGGCAGGCTCTTGATATAGATGTCGAACCTATCCTTTACGAACCGGAGGATTGGCGAGAAGGACGACTCAGCGATGGATCCTCGGCTCTGTTCCCGGATAAGTTCCGACCGTCCCAGGAAGAGGATGGGTCGCAAGTTGTCCGTGACGAATCAGGAACAGTGGTACTCAGAATGCCCAAGGGAGGATTCTATTTTGATTCAGTCCATATGCCTCTAGCCAACACCTCTACCACAAAAGACATTGATGAGTTTCTGGAGGAGATCGAGACCTATGACCGGCCTGAACATCTCAATAAAACCTACGAGGATCTTGCCAAGAAAGCCGAAGACCTGCGAAAGAATACAACGTACTGTCTTGTCGGATTCTTCGGCGGCCACATCTTCCAGGCAAGTCAGTCTCTCCGCGGATGGGAGCGCTTTCTGGTAGACCTCATCGAGAATCAAAAATTTGCTGAAACCCTTATGGATAGACTGACAGAAGCCAATATCAAGCGATTTGAGCACTACGCTCGAACCATCGGTCCACATGTGGATATCGTCCATTTCGAGGATGACCTGGGAATGCAGGATCGCCTGCTTTTAAGCCCCGTTCTATACCGCAAGATGGTCAAGCCCCACCAGAAAAGGCTTTTCGAATTTGCCAAGTCTCGATGTAAAGCCTACATCCTCTACCATACAGACGGGGCTGTCGCACCTCTTATTCCCGACTTCATCGAGATGGGAGTGGATGCCTTAAATCCTGTGCAGGTCTCTGCCAAAGGTATGGATACTCGAACATTGAAAAAAGAATTCGGTCAGGACATCACCTTCTGGGGTGCTGGTTGCGAGAGCCAGACCATCCTCCCCTCAGGTATCCCCGAGGAGATTTCTGATGAAGTCAAAAGGAGGTTAGATGATCTTGCTCCTGGAGGAGGTTTTGTGTTCAGCCCAATTCATAATATCCAGGCTGGTGTTCCTCCTGAAAACATCATCACAATGTTCAAGACAGCTCGGGAATACGGTGTGTACTGAATGCATCTGGTATCTTATGATTAGATGAACAATAATTCAGGTTAACATGAGGAGAGAATCATGATTCAGATAGACGGGATATCATTAACGATCGATGAGGTCGTCAAAGTCGCCAGGCAAAATGAAAAAGTGGAGATCGACATAAAAAACAAGCCCCTCATAGATAAAAGCGCAGCTGTGGTGAACCAGTTCGTCAAAGAAAAAAAAGTCGTCTACGGCATCACCACAGGCATCGGGAATTTTGCCAACGTGGTTATTCCCGAGGAAAACGTCAGAGAACTCCAGAAGAATATCATCATGTCTCATTCTACGGGAACAGGTCCTTATATAAAGGACGAGCAGGTCAGGGCCATGATGTTGGTGCAGCTGAATTCTCTGATTCGTGGGTACTCTGGAATTAGGTGGAAAACCATAGAGAGAATACTGGAATTCCTGAACAGAGATATCCTCCCTTTGGTCCTTCAGAAAGGAAGTGTCGGCGCCAGTGGAGATTTGGTTCCGTTGGCGCACATGTCGGCTCCATTAATAGGTTTAGGAAAAGTAAGGTACAAAGGAGAGATTCGGGACACAACAGATCTTCTGAATCAGTTCGGTCTAAAAGCCCTCACCCTGGAGGCAAAAGAAGGACTCGCCTTGATCAACGGCACCCAGATGATGAGCGCTGTCGGTTCGCTCAACATCTACGACAGTCAAGTATTAGGCAAAACAGCCGATATCGCAGCGGCCAGTTCTATCGAAGCTCTGCGGGGAACAGACACTCCGTTCGATCCCCGGGTGTCCGATCTCAGACCCCATCCTGGTCAGAAGTTGGTGTCAGAAAACATCAAAAAACTGCTGAAGGGCAGTCAGATTCTGTTCAGTCATAAAGATTGTGAACGGATTCAGGACGCCTATTCCCTGCGGTGCATTCCCCAGGTTCATGGAGCTACGAAAGATACGGTCAATTATGTCCGGTCTGTTTTGGAAACGGAAATCAATTCCGTGACCGATAACCCTATCATCTTCCCGGAGACAAAGGAAAGCCTCAGCTGCGGCAATTTCCACGGGCAACCTCTGGCTCTTGCTTTAGATTTCCTGGGCATCGGGATCTCAGAGTTGGCCAACATATCGGAAAGACGGATCGAACGGTTGGTGGATCCAGCTCTCTCTCATCTTCCCCCTTTTCTGACCGCAGAAGGAGGCCTCAATTCCGGCTACA
>CAYFXE010000032.1:20619-28813 GCA_964347035.1 uncultured Eubacteriales bacterium
GCCATGACCATGGCCGCCACCGAACTCTCCTCGATCTCGGAACGCCGCACCGACCGCATCCTCGATCCGGAGCGCTCGGCAGGGCTCCCGCCCTTCCTGGCGCACAGCCCCGGGGTCGATAGCGGCTACATGATCACCCAGTACGCAGCGGCCGCCCTCGTCTCCGAAAACAAGGTGCTAGCCCATCCGGCCTCTGTCGATTCCATCCCCACCTCAGCCAACCAAGAGGATCACGTGAGCATGGGGACGATCAGCGCCTTCAAGGCTGCTGAGATCATCGCAAACGTCAGGAATGTGCTGGCAATTGAGTTGCTGTGTGCCTCTCAAGGATTAGACTTCATCAAGGAGAAACCGGGAGAAGGAGTGGCCATCGCCCATAAAATAATACGAGAACATATTCCCACTTTGACCCAAGACAGAGTCATGGCCTCTGACATACAGACAATGTTGGAGCTGATTTGGAATCAAACACTTATTGAGAATATCGAAAACCAAATCGGACCACTTCACTAAATTCAGCTACATTCAGAAAGATCGATTCCCGCGCGAATATGTTTCATAACGAATTCATTGCCCCTGTTTTCCTGTGATTCGGCTGATTTCTAACTTCAACACACCTAAATCGGCATAGGATTTGTCATCCTTGAGCAGTTTTTTCTTTAACCGACCAGGCTCATCCTCGAGATGATTCAACAGGATGTCCAGACCACGTTTCTTTTCTTCCAAGTCATCCACAACGGTCATCTTGCCCCAAAAGACTACGGAGCGGTAAGCATGGGAACATTTCCCTATCTTGTAGCCTCGATCTTGTATGACTGTAGCGCACACACGAGGATTATCGTTCAGAAACTCAATCTTCAGTCCTTTCTGGGCACTATGAAAATACAAGCTATTTTGGTCGCTATCAAATCCATAACTGAGAGTGACCACATAAGGCTCATCGTTTCGACACATGGAGATGGTGGTGTACTTCCCGCGCTGGAGGATGTTGACAAGATGCTTTTTATTCTTTATCTCCCTCTCTTTTTTTTGCATATGATAGACAGGCAATTTATCCTCTCCTTGTCAATTCCTATTGAAACTTTTGGTAGCTCAGAGGATTCCCACACCAAGAGAGAAATTTCTCGAAATCTGAAAATTCGATTCCCACCGTAGCCGTATTAACGTTGGGATGGAAATTGACCTTTGCGGCCTTTTGCAAGTCACTATCGATAATCACCTCGACCTCTTTTTGGCTGTCGTTGATCAACCCGAAGGGAGACACGGCCCCAGTTTCCAAGCCGAGATACTTCATGAGCCGCTTATCCGAGGCGAAGCTCAGCCTGTCCTCCCCGATCTTTTGGGTGAGGGATTTAAGATCGGCCTGCTTGGAGGATTCGAGAATCACGAGGTAATGACGGCTGCCTTTCTTATTGCGTAAAAAGAGATTCTTGCAGTGGGCCCCTGTTATGTTCCCCCAGTGCTTTTCGGCCTCTTCCACAGTATAAACAGGAGGGTGTTCGTACCGGATGAAGGATATCCCCAGCTTTTCCAGAACCTCATAGACTCTTCGCTCGCTTTCTGTTGTCATTTTTTCCTCCATCAAAGATGCTTAACAAAATCACTATACTCACTAATGTTTCTTTCTCATTTTAATCAATAAGTTTCTGAATTTTCGTGGTCACACCCAGGACCTATTGGTCTGAAATCATTCGCGAAGTCAACTTGGTGGGATTGTTTTTACTAAGGAAGAAAAACATTCATGACAATCAAAGCGAAAAAAAATTCGTCCATACCTTATTTCTGTTTGTTAATTTCGACGATTCTTTCCTCGCCTTGATAGTCGAGTATTTTATACTTATCCAGCCATTCCATCAGGGCACTGGTCAAGACATAGCCCGTATCCTCTGATTCTAATATAGGGAAACCGAAGTATTTATCTTGAGCCTGCCCGACCACATAATCGTTGGTGACAACCGTATAGATTTTATCAGGCGAAAGGATCCTTCCATCTTTGACTAGGATATTTCCGTTGACTTCAACATAATTGACTCTTTTTCCAAAAGATTTAGCATCCTTTGTATAGTATTTATACTTCAATCCAGAAACTTGCAACCGATCCTTGTCTCTCTCCACATCGTACTCTAAAACTTCCTTCACTTGCTTTCCTGTGAGCTCAAAAACAATAAGGGTGTTTCGGAAAGGACAGACACTGAAAATATTGGCTTTAGTGATGGGGCCAGCGTAGATGCTTGATCGTATGCCACCGCTGTTGTAAAGACCAATCTTAGTTCCAGTCTTCCACCGCATGACATCAGTAATCCAATCTCCCAGGGCACTCTCAACATAGTCCGTCTCCTGGGGATAATTCCTTCTATTCAAGTCCGTTTTAGCTTCACCTATGACCTGAGCATACTCTTCACTCAACAACGACTCAATCTCCTGGACTAGTGCCGTCACTTCTGGTGATGGCTTCAAATCCACATCTGCCCAAAGCCAAATCAGATCCTCTTGGTAGCTCGCAACTTTATCATCTTCAACCTCTAGTTTAAGATAACCCAGTGTTCTCTGATGCCCGAATGTGGATTTGACTGGTACACCATCGACAACTTCGAATCTCCCATTTTCTGAGGCCACTAAGACAACATCGATTCCTCTGATGCTTTCTGCAACCTTGAGGCCGTCTTCGAATGTTGAGTGAACGATGGTTACGATCAGATCTGTCTGTTCATCAAGAATTGGAACATATGCTTCTAGCGTGGGAATGATAGGCGTTATCGCCAGCCCTTCGATGCGTTTTTTATGAACTTCAATTAAGAAATCCTCCTCCATCACGGCCACCACCCCCACTTTTAATCCCGCTAATTCGAAAATGCGGTAAGGATCGACGGGAAAGTTTTTGCCGTTCTTCTGGTAAATGATGTTGGCTATCACCGATGGGAAACGGGCCAATTTCACGAGTTTCAAGACATTTTCCTGCCCCAAGTCGAACTCATGATTCCCTATGCCCATCACATCGTATCTCAGCCTATTCAAGAACTCTATCATGGCGCCGCCCTGAGCACCTTTATAATCTATCTCTGTAGCGAGAGTCCCGGTCATCAAATCTCCGAGATCAATCAGCATGATGTGTTCATCTTTGACCCGCAACTTGTTGATATAGAAACTCAAGGCTTCCATGCCCCCAACGAGCCTCTCTCCATCCTCCAACTTGAGTTTATAAGGCTTGAAGATGCCATGAATATCGTTAGAGTGGAGGAGAGTTATCGTTTTGGAATGAAGGGAGCTGGCCAATCCCAGACAAAAACCTAGGATCAATCCGATGGAGAGCGCTTTTGCTATTGAAGAAATTCGTGTATATTTGATCAGCATCATTCTTCCTTTGGAGGTTATTGTTGATTCAGTTTTACTCTCTATTTATCAGAATTCTTGTATATTATTCCTATAAGTCTGATTGTATTCTGAAAAAAAATACCACAGGAAAAGATAGATGTCAAAACATAATCACGAGACCCGTGACTTTCCTCTTGTCCTCTTCCCACTGTCCTTGACAAAAACTCTCTTGTTTTGTGATAGTAAACTTGAGGTTTTCTGTATGTATCTTGACATTAATAAATCCTGATCTTTATCATTGCTTTCAATAGAAGGAAAAAAAAATTAGCGAAAAGAACCTCCTTAAGATTATCAGTTCAACCACCCCAATAAGGATAAACGATATCGGGGGCTGGACCGACACTTGGTTTTCTGGAGTCGGGAATGTCCTCAACGTCGCCGTCTCGCCCTTGGTCAAAGTCCGGATCAAGGTCTACAAGAATAAAGAAAGAAAAGAGAAACGCGTTCTGGTACGTGCAGAGAATTACGGTGATACTTTCCGAGTTAATCCTGATAAGCCCGATTATAAGGCTCATCCTCTCCTCCAGGGAGCTCTTAATTCTTTACCGATCCCCGAAGACCTTGAGCTGGATGTCAGTATTCATTCCAAAGTTCCAGCCGGCAGCTCGACAGGAACTTCGGCTTCTGTCTGTGTTGCCCTCTTGGGAGCACTCGACTATCTGATTCCAAAAAAACATTCCTTCGATGAAATCGCTTCCCTTGCTCATCGCGTGGAGACTGAAAAATTGAAACTCCAGAGTGGAATTCAAGACCAAATCTGTGCAGCGTATGGAGGAGTGTGTTTCATCCAGATGTACAGATATCCTAAGGCGGATGTCTATAGGCTAGATTTAAACGAGAGGATTTGGGAGGCATTGGACCGAAGACTCTGCTTGGTTTTCTTGGGTAAAGCTCATAGCTCGACGGCTCTTCATGAAGAAGTGATCACGCTCTTGGAAAAAAAGGGTAAACACTTCAAAATGATCGAGAAAATGAGAATACTCGCCGAGCAAGGACGAGACCTTCTGCTCGGAGGAGACCTGGATTCTTATGGCCAGGTGATGATCCAGAACAACGAAGCTCAGAGAGCTCTTCATCCTCAACTCATACCAGAAGAAGCTGATTCTGTTATCCACATCTCAAAAAAACATGGAGCAGCAGGCTGGAAGGTGAATGGCGCCGGAGGAAAAGGAGGCTCTATAACACTCTTGAGCAGTCCCGAGGAAAGCTTAAAACTACAGATGCTCAGTGAGATAAATACTTTAGGAAAAGGTATCGCATCGATTCCGATATCAATGTCCCTCGCAGGTCTTGAGGTCAAAGAGGAAGCACAAAATCCATGACAATCAACACGACTGGCGAATTCTCAATAATTCCATTCGATGTCTTTTATTTATCAATATACTCACCAGACTCTTCATAACCACTTTAGCTATCGCTGGAAGCCATTTTCATTCTTTGACAACGACTCTGAAAGGGATTATCTTAACCTTGGTGAAGGACGAATACCCCTCTTTCCTGACGCAAAAAAGCGAACCATTCGATCCAATCGAACTCGCCAAAAAAACCGAGAAAATTGTTTGTAAAGGTCGTGCGAGAAAATATACGGATTTTTATTGTACGGGTGTCTACGGAGGTATTTCGACAGGGTATACGGTTGGCTGTCCTCTGAAATGTGTCTTTTGCTGGGTGGATTGGTCACGAGATTTCCCTTCGACCTCTGGTTCCTTTATTTCTCCTGAGCAGGTTTTTTCCTGTTTGGAGAGTAATGCTAAGAAGATGGGTGTCAAAAAAATGAGAATTTCTGGAGGAGAACCGATCCTCTGCCCAGAGCACCTCTTCTCTATTTTAGACCTTGTGAGGAGAACAGACTATTTGTTTATCCTTGAGACAAACGGTCTCCTCTTAGGGAATGATCTTGAGTATGTGAATCGATTGAAAAAATACAAAAACTTACACATTCGAGTCTCTCTCAAAGCAGGGAGTCCTGAAGGATTTGAAAATAGGACAGGCGGAATGAGAAAATTCTACGATCTTCCTTTCCAAGCCATAGAATATCTCAGACGCGCAGGAGTCAGTTTCCATGTGGCCGCCATGACCGATTCAAGATTGATGCCCAGAAAGGAAAGAACGATGATGTTAGGCAAGCTCAAAGCCATCGGTTATCAGGATTATCTTGAGGAAGAAAGATGTGATCCTTATTCCACTACACTTATCCGTCTTAAAAAGGCTGGTTTTAAATTATATAGCTCCAAGACTCCCTAGAACATCGAAGGATTACCGGATGATTATTCAGGAGATAGCGGCCAGGACAATCTTGGTCAGGTCCCGGATCACAGAAGAGGCCTACTGCCTCAATCCATACATCGGATGCCAACATGGATGTCGGTACTGCTACGCCGTATTCATGAAAAGATTCACCGGACACAAGGAACCCTGGGGAAAGTTTGTGGATATCAAGATCAATGCTCCACAACTTCTGGCCAAGGAACTGGAACGAGCTCACAGGCGGGAAGTCATTATCAGCTCAGTGACAGATCCTTACCAGCCGTTGGAACGCAGGTATAAACTCACCCGCGCGTGCCTCGAGATTCTCTTAAAACAGCAATTTCCAATCTCTATCCTCACTAAGTCATCGTTAGTGCTCAGGGATATCGATATTCTCACTCGATTCGATCATTGCGAGGTGGGAATCACCATCACCACGGATAAAGACAAAATCAGGAAAATCTTCGAACCTTACTCACCTCCAATACAGGAAAGAATAAGAACGTTGCGAACTCTTCATCAGCAGGGAATAAGAACATATGTCTTTATCGGTCCTATTCTTCCTCAAGAGCCTGAGCAACTGGCGCAACAGCTTAAAGGCTCAGTCAATTTTATATATATCGATCGGATGAATTACTGGAAGAGAATAGCTGGTCTATTCCAGAGGCATCGATTGGATTTTGCTCTCAAGCCTTCCTATTTTCACCTCGTCAGCGAAAGATTAAAGAAAATTTTCATCTGCGAAGGCGTCGAGGTTCGAGTTATTATAGAAGACGAGAAAGCCAAGGAGGATCGAGCATAAGAGGAAAAGACCTGACACCCATGTTCGAGGCCATACTCTACAAGCCACAACCAAATAATCAAGTCCAGTGCCATATCTGTCAAAGACATTGTGTGATCGAAGAAGGCAAGAGAGGATACTGCCTAACCCGGCTGAACCGAGAAGGAAAACTCTTCAGCCTCATCTACGGTCGCGTGGCCTCCATCATGGTCTCACCGATCGAAAAGAAACCTGTCTTTCACTTTTTTCCAGGATCCCGATGGCTTTCCCTGGGAAGTTTCGGATGTAACTTCCGCTGCCCTGGTTGTCAGAATTGGGATATCGCTCATTCAACCGTAGGTGAGGAGATTAGAAAAGCTCAATTCATTTCCCCCGAAGACCTCATCCGCTTGGCTAAGAAACACCGCTGTTTCGGGATCTCCTGGACCTACAACGAACCGACCCTCTGGTTTGAGTATACCCTAGAAGGAGCAAAATTAGCGAAATCAAACGATCTCTTCACCAATTATGTCACCAACGGTTTTATGACTGAAGAGGCTCTCGACCGAATCGGCCCTTATCTGGATGTCTTCAGGGTAGATTTAAAAGGCTTTAGTCAGATGGCCTACAAGAAAATCGCCCGCATCGACGACTTCTCAGGAATTCTGGAGATTATCAAGAGAGCAAAACAAAAATGGAATATGCACGTTGAAGTCGTCACCAACATCATCCCTGGGATGAATGATAAAGAAGAGGATCTAGCGAGGATGGCATCCTGGATCCTGGACGATCTGGGAAAAAAGACTCCCTGGCATGTCACCCGTTTCTTTCCACATCTAAAGCTTTCTCATATCAAGCCGACGCCTGTGAAATCTTTAGAAGATATCCGATCGATGGGATTAGCGAAGGGATTGAATTATGTCTACCTGGGTAATGTTTGGGGAAGCAAGGGAGAGGACACGTTCTGTCCGCGGTGTGGAGAGACTCTCATCACCAGAGGAGGTCTTGAAATCCAAAAGATCCGACTGAACCAGGAAAGATGTCCCTCCTGCGGGACCTCGATTGCGGGCAGATTCTACTGAATACCTGATTTCTTATCTCGGGCTTTCCGCTTCCAATCTTTGACATTGATGAGAATCGAAGCGAACAGAGCCAGAATCAAGAAAAGGACAGCAAAAATATCCACTATCCTCTGACTGACATCCCACCCGGTGAGAGAATCCACGAGAAATTTAGTGTAAGAATTGGGCAGGTCGTAATAACCTAACCTCATCCGAACCTGCCAATGCCAGTCTGTACTCGGGCAATAGCCAAATCCATACCAGATTCCTAAGAAGAACCAAGAAAAGGCTGTTGACAGGATAACGATAAGATTAACTAGTCTCGTTTTTTTCCATATCCAACCGAAGAGAATAAAGACCATAAGGGAGGAATGGAAGACGAAAAAGAATTTATCCAGGAAATGATCCATCTGTTTTTTTCCCCGCTACAAACTTTAGTACAAAAAACAGACAGCCGTCAAACAGTATCATGTGGAGGACAGAATCCAACTGTTAGAGAAGTTCTCCTTTTTTGGTTCCTGTCTAAGGAATTATGAGTCTGGGGAATTTATTTAAACTTAAACTCTATTCTCTTCTTGGCCGGGCTAAGTTAACTCTTATGTTTCTTCCCTCAACCTCGGTCCCGTTAAGCTTTTCGATAGCCTTTTCTGCTTCACCCTTGTCTGCCATCTCGACAAATCCGAATCCTCTTGATTTGCCAGAAATGCGATCCGTGACGATCTTAGCTGATACGACCTCACCGTGCTGCTCGAAG
>CAYFXE010000032.1:28823-33567 GCA_964347035.1 uncultured Eubacteriales bacterium
TAAAGTGTCCTCACTCATTCTGTAAGCAATGTTGCCCACATAAATCTGAACTGACATAAATCACCTCGAAAAATGAAACTCTCCCTCTAACGAAGCACTCCTTTTTGTCCTAAACGCAAAGAAGTGGACGCCAGGAGGGGATGATTATCCGATAATTGTGGAAAAAAGGCAAGATTTTTTTCCAACCTATTTTCATTGCTTTATCATGAGAAAAGTGTTAACTAACAAACGAACTTAAAATCGTCTTAATCTATCTTGACGGCTCAAGGATCCCAAGTTAGGAAGTTAAGCGGCATGATTGGTTGGGTTTCCCATAGAGAAAAAATCAACTCCTAAATGGACAGAAGGGATGAGTTTTCACAATGAATGATTCTATCCCAGAAAAAAGCCAGGGTTTAATCAGACAGCTAGGGGTATTCGATTCGACGATGATGATGGTCGGGATCGTTATCGGATCCGGTATATTTCTGACGACAGGGATCATGGCCCAATCCCTTCCTTCCTCAGGCATGATTTTGGTGGCTTGGGTAGTTGGAGGGCTCATCACCCTTGCAGGAGCGTTGACATATGCTGAACTCGGCGCTGCCATGCCTCTGGCTGGGGGACAGTATATCTATCTTAGAGAAGCATTCGGACCTCTGTCTGGTTTTCTGTTTGGCTGGATCCTGTTCCTGGTCACGATGAGTGGATCCATCGCCGCACTTGGTGTGGCCTTTGCAGAATACTTCGGCTATTTTTTCCCTCCATTATCCACAGAGGTGACTGCCTTTTCTGTCGAGATAAGCCTATTTAACAAGATCTTCAACTACACTCTCTCGATGGGACAAATCGTCGCGGTGGTCGTCGTTATTCTGTTATCAACACTCAATTACATAGGAGTCATTTTTGGAAAGATTATCCAGAATGTCCTGACAGTGCTAAAAATTGGAACACTTCTCATCTTTATCATCGCAGGTTTTGCTGTCAACAAAGAAACAGCCATTAACTTTTCTCTCAATTCATCAGATCTGAGCCTCGGCCAGCTGATCATAGGATTTGGGGTGGCTCTCGTAGCTATCACCTGGGCTTTTGATGGCTGGAATAACATTACCTACGCTGCAGGAGAAATCAAGAATCCCAAACACAATCTCCCTTTTTCCCTTATCGCAGGAACCCTGATCATAACTGTCCTGTATGTCCTCACGAATTATGTCTATTTCATCGCCTTACCGATTGATCAAATTACAGGAGTGGTTAGGATTGCCGAAAAAGCCACTACCGCCCTCCATGGCAGCACTTCAGCCGGACTCCTCTCTGCGGCTGTTCTTGTTTCTGTCTTTGGAGCGCTGAACGGAGCGATATTCGTCGGGGCCAGGGTTTACTACGCCATGGGTGTAGACAAGCTATTTTTTAAAAGGGTGGCCCGAGTCCATCCCCGCTTCAAGACACCTGCACTCGCCGTCCTCATCCAGATGTTTTGGTCCTGTATTCTGACCCTATCCGGCACCTTCGAACAGCTTTTCACATATGTCGTGTTCGTGACTGTATTATTCTATATTCTGACAGCCTTCTCTGTTTTCATCCTCAGGAAGAAAAAACCTGACCTGCCAAGACCCTATAAAACATGGGGATATCCTGTTGTTCCGATCATCTTCATCATTGCATCTTCAGGAATCCTTCTGAACACCTTGGTAGAAAAACCAGTTGAATCTCTAGCAGGATTAGGATTTACGATCGTCGGCATCCCTGTCTATTATTTTTGGAGAAGGAAAAATCAATGATAATAATGACTGCGTGGAAATTTCTCCATTTCTTTAAACAGAAAATAATATGGTCAATCCTTAAAGATTTTCTTTCCATAGGCGAAGAGCGCTGGCTGTCCACCTGTGTGCCAAAACAGGACGCTAGCATCTTTATTGAACCGTGCTTGCCGGATCAGCGCAATCATTCCAGCCATTGTTTTGCCCGAATAGACAGGATCGCAAAACAGCGCCTCATTCTGTGCGGCAAGAAAAATAGCTTCACGTGTGCCATCATCCATTTGGCCATAGCCTGGTCCCATTGCACCGTCGTACAGGACGATGTCTTCCTCTGTCACCGGATTAGTAGTGTCGAGAAGTTTTCCGATACCCTCAAGAACGATCGCGAGGCGCTCCTTTTGGCTGGTGGCGTCTCTCCGATGGCAGTTCCCTGTAACGTGGACAGAGCATCCTAGAGATCGGAGGCCAAAAAGGAGGCCTCCCTGAGACAAACCGCTTCCGGAGGCGATGATGATCTCATCGATTTTCAATCCCATCTCTTTTGTTTGAGCCAGGTATTCTATGGCGGCATCGATGTAACCCAAAGCTCCAAGTGGCGGATGATCGGGTCCAAGATGGATAACATACGGCTTGGCTCCTTGTCTGCGGAGTTCATCTGCGATATGCTCCAGCTCTTGATCGGCACCTTCTTCGTCCTCACCTTCAGGATAAAAATGCAGTTCGGCTCCCAGGAGTTTGTCCAACAAGACATTCCCGGATGTGCGGTAGAGTTCACCGACATCAGGCACGCGTTCTTCCAGCTGGATGTGGCACTTCATCCCAAAACGATTGGCTACGGCTGCGGCCATTCGGACGTAGTTGGATTGGATGGCGCCAGTGATAAGGATGGTATCCGCACCCTGTTCGCAAGCCTCACCGAAGTAGTACTCGAGCTGGCGAGCCTTGTTCCCTCCGAAGGCCACCCCCGTGCAGTCGTCGCGCTTGACGAAAAGCTTTGGTCCCTTAAGTGCGCGAGTCAAGTTTGGCATTTCTTCGATCGGAGTCGGCACATGAGCGATCTTAACATGTGGGAATGAGGAGAGACGCTCCGAAATCATATGATATGCATACCACACTCAAAATTCCGCGGTCAACAGAAAACAAAACAGGAAACATCTCTAATGGTTGGGCTACTTTTTGGTATGCTGTATGATCCAGTCTAAAATGAGTATTTTTGGGTAACTGCCCATGCTTTTTATTTATAGATCTTGCGAAGCTTATACTTAAATATCTTCTCTGATCCTGTCTTCGGTAATTCCTCTGTGAATATTACCCGCTTCGGAGCCTTGAAATGAGCGAGGTTTTCCTTACAGAATTTAATCACATCCTCCTCACAAAGTTCCTCCCCGTGCTTCTTGACAACCACGGCTGTCACACTTTCCCCCCAAACAGGATCCTGCAGCCCTATGACGGCCGCTTCCATGATCTGAGGATGAGAATACAAAACATTCTCCACTTCGATGGAGTACACTTTTTCTCCACCTGTGATGATCATATCATCCTGTCGATCAACGATGGTTACATAACCTTCGGGATTGACTACCGCCAAGTCTCTTGTGTGAAGCCAGCCGTTTACGAGGCGTCGGGACGTCTCTTCCGGTAAACGCCAGTAACCTGGAGTAATGGTCTCGCCTCGGACAACAATCTCCCCTACATCTGTATCATCTGGATGGACTTCTGTCCCATCTTCCTTCACCACCTTAAGGGCCACGTTGTGAAAAGGCCTTCCCGTAGTCACCATGTATCTCAATCTTTCCTCAAAGGGAAGGCTTCGCATATGATCTCTTAAAATGGACATGGTTAAAAAGGGACTTGTCTCTGTCAGCCCGTAGGTCTGAATATAATCACAGCCAAAAGTTTGGATCACTTTCCTGACAACATCCTTGGCGATCGGTGCTCCTCCGCTGAGGATCAACCTCAACGAGCTAAAATCATAATCCTCTGTTCCCGGGAAATTCACCAGGATGTTGAGCATGGTGGGGATAAAATTGCTCAAAGTGATTTTGTTCTTCTCGATGGTATCCAAGACCGTCTTTGGCTCGAAGCTGGGGATCACCACATGGGTGGCGGCAACCTGAGTGAAGGGCCAGACAGCCCAAGCATCGGCTAAATGAAACATCGGAGAGACATGCAGCCAATTGTCATTCGTTGAGAGTTTGAGTTCTTGGATTGCCCCCTGTGCATGAATCCAATTGTTCTTATGAGTCAGGATTACTCCCTTAGGCCTCCCCGTAGTGCCACTTGTGTAGTAAATCTGAGCGATATCAGATTCATCCACATCTGCTGATGCATCCTTTTGCGAATGATTATCTATCAGCTTTCGGTCATAATCCAGGTGTTTAATATCAGGCGTTATCTCCAGAGATTTTTCAGTCAGAATGAGATTTTTCAAAAGGGAAAGTTCCTCCTTTTTCTCCCTCATCCAAGAAATCAAACGGGGCTGGGAAATGAGCGCCTTGGCCTGAGAACTGTTCAGGATATAAACAAAATCATGAGGAGCAAGTCGGTAATTCATAGGCACTAGGATAGCTCCGATCTTGGCCGCTGCAAAGTAAGCTTCCAAGAAGCGGTGACAGTTCTCGTGGATAAGAGCGATCTTATCGTCTTTATGGATGCCGATGGACATAAGGCCCTGAGCCAACCGATCTACCCTTTTCTTGAACTGGGCGTAGCTGTATTGCTGATCGCCACAGACGATAGCCAGCTTGTCAGGATATGAGGACGCTGTGTTGACAAGGAGGCTATACAATCCCATCATTTCTTTAGTGCCTGGGGGATACGGCTTTGTTTCATGGAGTGACTTACATTAACAATTCAAAATCAAAGAGTCAACTTGGAAGGGGAACCGCTTCGCTTTCCCTCTTCCAACGGTCGCCCGAACTTCGCCCGGGCTCCCTGCCTCCCCTTCTCGGGCTGGGCATCAACCCGCGCCCTGCAACCAAGGGGGCATACCCCCTTGGATCCCC
>CAYFXE010000033.1:0-404 GCA_964347035.1 uncultured Eubacteriales bacterium
CAGAGCGATAGTCTACTTCCTTGCCTTCTACCTGCTCTGGTGACATGTATTCCGGCGTTCCGACCATCATCCCGGGGCCTGTTATCCCTTTCGCCTTGAGCGAGCGAGCTATCCCAAAATCCATAATGCGGGGATTGCCCTCCCTGTCAATTATGATGTTGCTTGGTTTTAAATCACGGTGCACTACACCTAATCTATGTGCCTCTGCTAAGCCCTCACACACCTGCTTGGCTATGAAAACAACTTGCCCTTCACTTAATTGCCCCATCATTCCAATCATGCTCTTCAAACTTTTCCCTGGCACATATTCCATGGTGATATAGTGGATCTCTCCCTCTTCACCAAGGTCATACATCTTGCAGACATTTCTGTGGGCAATATTGCGGGCGATTTTCAGCTCGTTT
>CAYFXE010000033.1:414-27086 GCA_964347035.1 uncultured Eubacteriales bacterium
GGTCTGATGAGTTTTAAGGCTACCTCTTCCTTTATTTTCTTATCGAATACCCTGTAGACCTTCCCCATGCCTCCCTTACCCAGCTCTTCGATAATCTCATACCTGGCAGCAAAAGTTTTTCCCCTGGTTAATTCATCTAGAGTTTTTTCCATAGTTCTGGTGGGAGCCGCAGAGATTTCCTCTAAGGAAGAAAGCGGTGTGCTACAATTACCGCAGTAAAGAGTATCATCGGGATTTTTATACTCACACTTAGGACATTTGATTGTCACTGCTCACCTTTTCCCTTGCGGGCAAAAGAATATCAAGGAACGAGTGAGGTGTCTAATTGTGACCATATTACGGCAATCACCCGGGTTCAATTCATTAAGTTTTTGACATACACAAAACATTAAATATATAAAGACAGGTGAACACTGGCTAGACTAGAAAGAAAAAAAGATTATTACCAGAGAAAAAATGATGTTATCCGCAGGGATTATTAATATTGGAAAGAATGTCATCGACTGGACACAAATTTTCCTTTATAAGAAATAACCATTCATGCAAAAACCGAAAGTGGCTCTTGTCAGACTGAAAGATTATGAGCCCTTTAACGTCATTTATGCCCTCCAGCAGAGCCTAAATCTTCTCGGCGGCCTGGAAAATATTGTAAGACCGGGCTCCTCAGTTTTTGTTAAAATCAACCTTCTCTCCCCAGAATCACTCCCTGAAAGAGCCATTAACACCCACGCAGCATTTACGAAGGAAGTCTTGCTCCTTTTAAAGGAAATGGATGTCAAAATCACTGTAGGAGACGATATTCGATCTTGCCAGGAGGATGGATTCCTGGCTTCTGGATACCGTCAGGTATGTGATGAATTAGGAGTGCGAATCGTTAACATCAAAGAAGCTGGATTCCAGGAAACCGACTGTAAAGGTCAGCTCTTAGAAAAAACTTATATTTCCTCTCTCGTGCTTGAGTCAGACGCTATCATCAACCTTCCAAAACTTAAAACCCATTCATTATCTGTTTTTACTGGTGCTATAAAGAATATGTATGGCATCATCCCTCACGGACTTAGACTAAAGTATCATCGTGATTTTCAATTGAATGAGATTTTCAGCCAGATACTTGTGGATATCTTTTCATGTGCTCTTCCAATCCTCACGATCATGGATGCGGTCGTGGCCATGGAGGGTGAAGGTCCCTCATCAGGGACTCCAAGGCATGTTGAGGCTGTCTTGGCCTCCAAAGACGCTGTCGCCTTAGATGCCGTCGCCTCGAAGATTGCCGGTTTTAACCCCCTGGACATTCCTTCCATCCTTAATGCCCATGAAAGAGGGCTTGGAGTCGGACAAATAGATAAAATCGACGTCGTCGGTGAGATGATCTCTGAGTTTGAAATCAAAGATTTCAAGCACTCGGCGATTGCTGTCGGGCTTCTCCGCCGAAGGCTTCCGGTTTTCCTGTATGCCTACTTCCAAGACCAACTGGCTTTTACTCCAAAAATCATACAAAATAAATGTACTGGCTGTTGGGAATGTGTCACCATCTGTCCCCGAGGAGCAGCGAAGAGAAATAAGGACGAAGAATCTGCCTGGATCGACACGAACCTATGCATCCATTGTATGTGCTGCCACGAAGTCTGCCGTTTTCAGGCGATAAAGCTCAAACAGAGGCCTTTCGGACACATTTATAGAGGATTACATAATTTCTCTCGGCGATTAAGGTCTTAAAACTAGAGCAGTCTGCTAGCTAGAAATGATACCTGATTCCCAATCGAATAATTATGGATCTCATATCAATAGAAAATTCTTCTCTGGAAACGCCAAAATTCATATCTGAAATGATGGTCTTTCCATCTGGTTTGCTGTATAAATAGACAGTCTCAGCATAAACAGAAGTCCTTTTCCAGACTCGAATCTGACCTCCCAGACCTCCAAACCAGGCTGGACCATTTTCAACTTTTTGAACCACGGTGATTTCTGGAATCGTGATGATATCTCCCAGCCAGAAATCATATAATATATAACCATAACCGATGAAAATATAAGGAGCAAATTTTCTTGTTTTTAGTACTTCATGATGAATTGAGACCAGAAATGGTGTCGCAATCAGTCTGCCTCCATAGAGTTTTTCAGCTGCTTCCTTGACATCGCTTTTCTGGTATCCCAGATCAATGGAAACCTTTATTTTCTGGAATATTGAATAGCTTAAGCCAAATCCAAATGCGAAGGCTGCATCTATGTTCCCTTCTTTAGGAAAAATCACTCCCCCATTGGCTTGAACACTGAATTTTTGTCCCCAGACAAAACCTGCGCCAAGTATATGTAAAAGCACGATAACTGAAATAATCTTCTTAATAGCCCGCATCTTTCTAAATTCTTTCATGAAATCTCCTTCAAAGTCAATTATTTCAAAGAATCTTGCTTCCTTTTCGAATTATCGTTAAATAAGTGATTGAGAGAGTTTCTGAATAAATGCGATGGACAATGAAATTCTTACTCGTAAGGAATTATTGATGAATTTCATCCTCAGCTGTGATACATTAGATAGGCTCGAAAAAAGGAGACGTCATGGATTTTCAGCATTATTTTAAAGCCAGACGTGGAGAGATGATCAAACTATTAAAAAAATTGGTGGATTTAGAGTCCCCTTCTTCGGATAAAAAGGCCGTGGATGCATGTACAGCTTTTGCGGCCAAAGAATTCAGGAAACTCGGTGCCACAGTCACTCGGTTCCCTCAAGAGGACATCGGTGACTTTTTTCTTATCGAATATCCCTCTAAACCACTTAAGAGCCAACAAGAACAGATACTCCTCCTCACCCATCTTGATACTGTTTGGACCGTGGGGAAAATTAATAAGATGCCGTTTTATGTCTCTGGTGATAAGGTTTTCGGTCCCGGTGTCTTAGATATGAAGGCAGGTGTCGTGATGGCCATATCCTCTCTAAAAGCCTTGAATGAATTGAATATCACGACAAATCATAAAATCGCTCTGTTCATCAATTCAGCCGAGGAGATTCAAAGCGATGCCTCGGTCAAGCTGATCCAAAAACTCTCCAGAAAATCGGCCTATGTCCTCTGCCTAGAACCCTCCCTTCCTGGGGGAGCCTTGAAAGTTCAAAGGAAAGGTCGGCTCGTTGTTCGCTTGGAGTGTAAGGGAAAAGCCGCCCATGCCGGAAATCCAGAGGAAGGCATAAATGCCATTGATGAACTCCTCACTCATCTTCATCAGCTTAAAAAGCTGACAACCCAGCAGACGACCATGAATGTTGGTCTGATTGGAGGAGGAGAAAAAGCCAACATCGTGGCTGATCAAAGCTGGGCTGTCTTGGATTTTAGGTTCTGGAAAGGCTCAGATAAAGAAAAAATTATTCGAGCAATTGAAACGTTAAAGCCCAGGAAATCAGGCGCTCGCATTCGCTATGTTGTCGAGAGTCTTACTCCCCCGATGGAAAAAACACGAGCCTCATCAAACTTCCTATCCAAAGCAAGAAAAATTGCCGCCTCTCTAGGGATGGAGTTAGAGGCAGGCAAAACTGGAGGAGGATCCGATGCTTCTATCGCCTCGAGCATTGGAGCAGCCACCCTAGACGGATTAGGGCCAGAGGGCGAGGGGATTCACGCTGAAAATGAACATCTTCTCTTCTCCTCCCTCCTCGCAAGAACTGCTCTTCTCACAGAATTGCTCTGCCAGCTGTGATTGACTGAATTTCCAAATTCTGGTAGTTTTAATAGTTTGAAGAAGATTAAATTTTAGAGATAAACCTAATCTTCGAAAGAGTATAAGCCTCAAAATAACATTATCATAAATACTAAAAGGAGGATTCATATGATAAAGAAATACTACCTCCTGTCTCCTGGCCCCACCCCAGTCCCTGAAGATGTTCTCTCCGCTGCTGCTGAGCCGATCATCCACCACCGCACTCCTGAATTTTCAGAAATTTTCATGGACGTTTCAGAGGGCTTGAAATATGTTTTCCAGACAGAACAAGATGTTTTCGTCCTTACCTCATCTGGGTCAGGTGCCATGGAAACAGCCATCGTCAACACGCTCTCTCCGGGGGATAGAGTGATCTCCCTTAGCGGTGGAAAATTTGGCGAGCGATGGGGGAATATCTGCCGGGCTTATGGAGTGAATGTCAGAGAGATTGTTCTCGAATGGGGAGATCCCTTTACAAAGGAGCAGCTCGCAGAGGAACTGAAGGCCAGCCCAGGAACAAAGGCGGTCCTCACCACCCTTTCAGAGACTTCCTCTGGGACCGTCTATGATATTCAAGGCTATGGTGAACTGTTAGCGGATTCTGAGGCTATTCTTGTGGTCGATGGGATTTCAGGCTTAGGAGCCGCGCCCTGTCCGATGGACGAATGGAATGTGGACGTCCTGGTAGCTGGATCCCAAAAATCCTTCATGATCCCCCCAGGGCTGGCTTACCTTGCTTTCAGCCCTAAGGCCTGGAAGCTTGTGGAAACATCAACCCTGCCTAAATTCTACTTCGATGCCAAGCAGTACAGAAAAAGCCTCGGAAAAAAAACAACGCCTTGGACGCCGGCTGTTTCTCTCGTCATCCAGCAGAAGAAGGCTCTTGATCTCATAAGATCTATCGGACTTGAAAAACTCTTCGAGCACCATCGTATTCTGGGTGATGCCACCCGGGCTGGCGTTAAGGCCATCGGGTTGGAACTCCTCTCGAAGAGCCCTGGAAACATACTGACTGCCATCAAGGTGCCGGCCGGAGTTGACGGACTTCAGCTCGTGAAAACCATGCAGGGCAAATACAGAGCATATATCGCTGGGGGGCAGGATCCTTACAAAGGAAAAATCTTCCGCATTGCCCACCTGGGATACATGGGCGGTTTCGATATCATCACTGCCTTAACCGCTCTGGAGATGACCTTAGACGAATTGGGATATGAATTCGAGCGGGGGAAATCCGTCGAGGCGGCTGAAACCGTTTTGAAGGAGAATTGGGAATGAAAAAAATACTCGTCGCAGACCCTTTGAGTCCTGATGCATTTGATAAACTCAAGGAAATTCCAAATTTCGATGTCGCCCTTAAGACGGGGATGGATGAGGCAGAACTTGTCAAAACAATCCCCGAATTTCATGTGGCTGTGGTTAGAGGGGCAACAAAGATGACAAAGAATGTTATCGACGCCGCTTCTAACTTGGAGATTATCATCCGGGCCGGTATCGGTTTGGATAACATTGATCTGGAGGCTTCAAAGGAGAAAGGAATCGAAGTCGCTAACACTCCCGCCGCGACCTCGATATCGGTGGCCGAGCATACGTTCGGATTGATGTTGGCCGCAGTTCGTAACCACGGTCCCGCCAACCTTTCAATGAAAGCCCATAAATGGGAAAAAAAGCTTCATTCAGGAACAGAGCTGTACGGAAAAACACTGGGAATCATCGGCTGCGGCCGAATCGGGATGGAAGTGGCCCGCCGTGCTCTCGTCTTCGAGATGAAAGTAGTAGGCTGTGATATTGTCGATGTCAAGACAGACCTCGAACTCGATATGTGCTGCCATGATGATGTCCTCTGTCAAGCAGATATCCTCTCCTTTCATCTTCCGTTGACTGAGGAGACAAAACATATGATCAGTGATAAAGAATTCGAAAGAATGAAGGATGGGGTGATCATCATCAATGCTTCTCGGGGAGGAATCATTGACGAGAAGGCCTTGCTCAAAGCCCTTGAATCGGGAAAAGTCCGAGCAGCAGCTTTAGATGTCTTCGAAAAAGAACCCCCAGACGATTTTGCCCTCATCGATCATCCCAATGTTATCGCGACTCCTCATATCGGCGCTGCAGCCAAGGAGGGACAGAAAAGAGCAGGCCTGGAAGTCGTGAAGATCCTTGAAGAGAGGTATGCTTAGAGAGATTCTCTGAATATTGGAGGAATAATGGCAGAAATCAGGCCGTTTAAGGGAATTAGATACAATACAAATAAAGTCAAATTAGAGGAGGTTATTACTGAACCCTACGACCGGATTCCTCCTGCCCTCCAAGAGGATTACTACCGGAGAAACCCGAAGAATTTCGTCCGTATCATCCTGGGCAAAGAGGACGAGCCAGAACATCCAGAAAAAGATAAATACAAGAGGTCCCGCATTTACTTGGATGAATGGTTGAAAGAGAACATCCTGATAAGAGAAGACCAGGAGGTATTTTACCTCTACGAGCAGGAATATAGAATCTTCGGCCAGAAGCTTAAAAGGTTGGGTCTAATAACTCGGGTTAAGCTGGAGGAATTTTCATCCAGGAAAGTTCTTCCTCACGAGAAGACTTTTCCCAAACACAAAGTGGATAGACTAAATCTCCTGCGAGCGACCAACACAAACACTGGGCAAATCTTTTTGCTCTACAAAGATGATGATTTGAGGGTTGACAGTGCTGTCAAGAAGGCTCTCGAAGGATCTGAGATCGGTGCTGAAGTTGTTGATGAGGACGATTTTTCACATAAGTTGTGGATCATTAAAGACAGAGAGGCTATTGAAAACATCCAGAAGGCCATGGCGGATAAAGTCTTGATCATCGCCGATGGCCATCATCGATACGAAACATCGCTCAATTTTCAGAAGGAAAAGCTTGCAGAACTAGGGAGTATCAAAGGAGATGAGCCTTTTAACTATATCATGATGACGCTATTCAGGCTTGACGATCCAGGCCTGGTCATTTTGCCAACCTATCGGTTGGTTAAAGGGCTGGACAAACTGAATACTGAGAGTTTTAAGGACACGCTCTCTCCGTATTTTGACATTCAAGAGGTAAGCGTTGCAGGTCCAGAAGAAAAAGAAACTTTAGCCAAGGTCCAAGACATCGTAAACCGTGAATCTCATACATTTGCTGCTTTTGTGGGGGATTTCGAGAAATATTATCTATTCCAGCTCAAATCTGAAGGCATGCTTGATAAGGAGATAGACGATGAAAAATCCAAAGAATGGAAACGCTTGGATGTGGCCATCCTCCATTCCCTCATCATAGACAAGCTCCACTCACTCTCAACTGCCCCATTTTCTTTGGAGAACAATGTCAGTTATATCCGAAATCTTGAGCGAGGCCTTAAGAAGGTTAGCGATGGCGAATTCCAGATGATTTTTCTCCTGCGGCCAGCCCAGCTTGACCAGATCAGACAGGTGGTTGAGCAAGGTGAACTCATGCCTCAGAAGTCGACTGATTTTTTCCCTAAACTCAAATCAGGATTGGTCCTAAACCCATTGGATGAATAAATCCTTTCTTAAAAGGTGATGAAATGGTCTACTTGGACAATAACGCGACAACGCCGTTAGATCCATCTGTTGCAGAAAAGATGGCCGAATTCCTCCGGGAACATTTTGGTAATCCTTCCTCACTTTACCCTATAGGAAGAGCTGTCAGAGAAATCGTAAACAACGCCCGCGAAACGATCGCCAAGGCTTTAGGAGCCAGCCGATCTGAAATCTTTTTCACGGGCTCTGGAACAGAGTCTGATAATTTTGCGATGCGAGGCGTTCTCAACGCCAATCCAGAAAAAAAACATATTATCATCTCGGATATCGAACACCCGGCTGTTCTCCGGACAGCCAATTATCTCGAAACGAAAGGTATCGAGGTGAGCTATGTCCCTGTTGATCAGTACGGTATGATTGATTTAGATTTCTTAAGCGACGCCGTTACTCCTCAAACAGCTCTGGTCTCGATCATGCACGCCAACAACGAGCTGGGAACCATCCAACCGATCGAAGAAGTAAGCAAGATTTCCAGAGAACAGGGTGTACTCGTCCATACAGATGCTGTTCAGTCCTTCGGTAAAATATCTGTTAACGTCAAAGACTTAGATGTCGATCTCCTCTCCATTTCCGGTCACAAAATCTACGGACCGAAGGGAATCGGTGCTCTCTACATCCGAAAAGGTACAAAGATATCTCCTCTCATATATGGAGGGGGTCAGGAAAGAGAGATGAGGGCAGGCACGGAGAACACCATCGGAATCGTCGGATTGGGTGAAGCCGTCCGGGTCATGAAAGAACGCTGGAATGAAGACAAAAAGCAGGTGGAGAAGTTAGCTGATAAGCTGAAGAAGAATATTGAAGGGAAAATTCCCAAAGTGAAGCTCAACGGGCATGAGACAAAGAGGATCAAAGGAACTCTGAATTATGCTTTTCCTGGACTTGAGGCAGAAGCCGTCCTTTTAGCTCTGGCGACCAAAGAAATCTATGTGTCTACAGGCTCGGCCTGCAGCGAAGACTCCGAGGAGGTTTCCCACGTCCTCAGCGCTATCGGCCTCAAGCCTGAGATTGCTCGTTCCTCGATAAGAATGTCTCTGGGAAGGTTTAACACAGAGGAAGATATCGATGTCGTGCTACGGGAGCTTCCCGAAATCGTGGAAAACCTGAGAAAAATCTCTGCCCTTGATATCGACGAATATTGAGTGGTTATTCCCTCTTCTTGATCTGAGTAAGATAGATTTTTCTTGCCTCTCTGAAAAAACCTTGGTACTCCTCTGTTTTGTAATCAGGGTACGTCCAGCTTAAGGTTCTTATTTCCTTCCTGGTAAAGAGCAACTCCAGGTGCGAATAAATACCGCTCTGGAGGGGAATGCGATGGGCATAATTTTTCGTCGTGGCCATGATCAAAGATGACATTGTCAGATATCCTGGATCGAGATTGGCCACTCTTCTGGAGACTCTCTCCTCTCGTCTCAACTCTTCCTCGAGTTTATTGGTTTGGAGCTTTATCTCGCTCAGCGATTCTGGCGGGATCAACCTTTTGAAGCTTAAGAATTGTCTTTTTAAATTCTTGCCCATCTCCTTTTCGTAATAATCTGTAAAGTCAAAATCGATCAATGGGCTGACCAGATCGACCAATCCATAGAGATCTTCCAGTCTATTTTGGGCTTTATCGAATATGCTGACCTCAGAGGCAATGATGCCACAGATGAGCTTGACGGGGGAAAAGGACTGGGCTTCAGCCATCATCATCCCGATTCTATCTCTTTCTTTAAGGGAGTTCAAGGTCGGGGTCAGACCTTCATAACATTTATAAATCGTCAAAGATTGGGGTCAGACTTTGAAAACTTGAGTAATGAATAACTCAAGTTTTCAAAGTCTGACCCCGCTAATTGACCTGGGTTTCTTTATTCTTTATAATCTGGGAGTTATGAAATGGGTTTATATCGAAGACATCGCGAATTATAAGGACCAGAAAGTCGAGATCAGAGGGTGGGTCTACAACAAGAGGTCCAGCGGCAAGATCCGTTTCCTCCTGGTTAGAGATGGCACAGGTGTTATCCAAGCCACACTCTTCAGTCCGGAAAAGGAAAGTCCTCTTTTCGATACCTTTGAGTCTATGACTCAAGAGTCGTCATGTGTTATCCGGGGGCAGGTCAAAGAGGACAAGCGCGCACCAGGAGGTTTTGAGATTAATATCCAGGAGATAGAAATACTTCAGGTAGCCGAGGAATATCCGATTACACCCAAGGAACACGGCGTTCCCTTCTTGATGGATCACCGCCATCTCTGGCTGCGCTCTCAAAAGCAGCATGCCATACTTCAGATCAGAGTAGAGTTGATCAAGGCCATAAGAGATTTTTTCGATGGCCGAGGGTTCCGTCTGATGGACACCCCGATCCTGACCCCAAGCGCATGTGAAGGTACCACGACTCTGTTCGAGACAGAATACTTCGATCAAAAAGCCTACTTAAGTCAAAGCGGGCAGCTTTACAACGAAGCCACTGCCATGGCCTTTGGCAAGGTCTACTGTTTTGGGCCTACGTTCAGAGCGGAAAAATCAAAAACCCGAAGACATCTCATCGAATTCTGGATGGTCGAGCCCGAAGTGGCCTTCGCCACTCTGGAGGATACGATTGAGTTGAGTGAAGATCTAATTCTCTTTATTTTGGAACGGATACTCAAAAAAAATAAAAAAGAACTCGATATTATGAAGAGAGATACAGGTCCTCTGGAAAGTATTACAAAACCTTTCCCTCGAATCACTTATGATCAAGCCTACAAAAAACTCAAAGAAAGAGGCTCCAAAATAGAATGGGGGGATGACTTTGGTGCTCCAGAAGAAACCCTTATCTCTGATCTGTATGAAAAACCGGTTTGCGTGACCCATTTTCCGGCGAAAATCAAGGCCTTCTATATGCAGCCAGCACCTGAAAGATCTGATCTCGTCCTCGGAGTTGATGTCTTAGCATCGGAAGGGTACGGTGAAATCATCGGTGGTGGCCAGCGCATCCATGACATAAATCTACTTGAGCAAAAAATAAAGGAACACAATCTTCCTCGAGAGGCCTACGAGTGGTATCTCGACTTGAGAAAATACGGATCTGTGCCCCATGCAGGTTTTGGACTCGGCATAGAAAGGACGCTTGCTTGGATCTGCAAGATCAAACATATCCGAGAAACCATCCCCTTCCCCCGCCTCCTTTATAAAATTTATCCTTAGCTTCGGGGTCAGACCTTTATAACTTTTGTAATGGCATGGAACTCAATATATTTTACAGACTTAAACGATTTATAAAAGTTATAAAGGTCTGACCCCATTGATTTGATATGCCAAAAGTCGCTTTAATCACTCTCGGTTGCGCTAAGAACCTTGTGGACAGCGAAGTCATGTTAGGGTACTTGGCAAATGCAGGATACCATTTTGTTTCCAAGCCTGGAGACGCCGATGTGCTCATCATAAACACCTGTGGTTTCATCCAGCCAGCACGGGAGGAAGCTGTTGAGGAGCTGAGAAAAGCGGTCTCTCTCAAGAAGAAAGATTTGGATAAAAAAATCATTGCTGTCGGTTGTTACGTCCAAAGGGATGAGGAATCTCTACGGGGCGAATTCCCTGAGATTGATGTCTGGAGCGGAGTGAACGATTTCCATAATATCGTTCAGGTTATCGAAGGAAAACCCTTGAAACCTTCCTCAGAATGTTTTCTGTACAATCACTCATCTCCCCGCCTAGTTTCCACTCCCCCTTCCTGGGCTTACCTTAAAATCTCGGAGGGATGCTCTCATGAGTGCTCGTTCTGTGCGATCCCCTTGATTAAAGGGGCCTACAGATCCCGGACAATCCCTTCCATCCTCCAAGAAGCCGAGGCGCTGGCTTCTAGGGGAGTGAAAGAAATCAACCTGATTTCCCAAGACTCCACTTATTATGGACGGGACATAGGGTTCAAGGATGGCCTTACGCAGCTCTTGAAAGAATTAATAGAAATAGACGGAATCGAATGGATCCGCGTCTTGTATGGATATCCTGAAGAGGTCAGCGATCCTCTCCTTGAAATCATGCAAGAGGAGAAAATATGTTCTTATCTCGACCTTCCCTTCCAACATTCTGACCCTCTCATCATAAAGAAAATGAGGAGAGGGATGGACGGAGAAAGGGGCCTCGCTCTTATCAGGAAAATAAGGGAGGTCTTGCCTGATGTGGCTCTGCGGACTTCTCTCGTCGTCGGCTTCCCGGGAGAGGGCAAAAAAGAGTTCGATAGCCTTAGAAGGTTCGTCGAGAAGGCTCGATTCGACCATCTCGGCGTTTTTGTCTATTCTCGGGAAGTAGGAACAGGCTGTTATCATTTTGGAGACTCTATCAAAGAAAGTGTGAAGGAGCGAAGGAGAGAAAAAATACTGGAAATTCAGTCTAAGATTTCCAGGGAAAAAAACTCGCACTATAACCAACAACGCCTCGATGTCCTGATCGAGGGCACCTGGAAACAGGATCCAAGTCTCCTGGTTGGACGAACCCGGTTTCAGGCCCCTGAAGTCGACGGTGTTGTTTTCCTCGAATCTTCTTTTTCGTTATCAGAAGTCGTCAACACTGTTCAAAAAGTTGAAATCACAGGCCATGATATATATGATTTATATGGATATATCCGATGATGACATTCATCTCCAAAGTCATCGCCACATTTTTCGGAGTTGGGTATTTCCCTCTAGCACCCGGCACGCTCACCAGCTTGATTGTGGTCCTGCTGTATAAATTTTTCCTCCATAATTTATCCTGGCCCGTACATCTGCTCATTTTCTTTTTTGTCTTCCTGATAGGGATACTCTCCTCAACTAGAATGAGTTCTAAATGGAAAATTGATGATCCACAAAAAATCGTTATCGACGAGGCGGCCGGTCAGTATCTTGCGCTATTTCAGCTTTCTCCGTCCTGGCTGGCTCTTGTCCTATGTTTCCTGTTGTTCCGCCTTTTCGATATCCTCAAACCCTTCCCAATCAGAAGAGTGGAGACTTTTCCAAAGGGCTGGGGAATCATGCTGGACGACTTTGTAGCTGCTCTGTATGCAGGGATTCTTGTCTATATTTATCTGATCTTAAAATGAAAAAAAACGGACAGCTTCGGGTGGAAATCATGGCCATTGGCTCAGAACTCCTGAGTCCGCATTTTCAAGATACGAATTCTCTCTATATTACCCAGAGACTAGAAGATCTAGGCCTTATCGTCTCGTTTAAAACAATCGTCGGCGATGAATGGAACAATCTGACGCTCAGCATTGATCAAGCCCTGTCTCGAGCTGATTTTATAATTGCCATGGGCGGTCTCGGGCCCACTAGAGACGATAGAACAAGAGAGGCTTTTGCCCATGTTCTTGGTAAAAAGCTTCTCTACAGTGAAGAGATTCTAAACACTATCAGAAGTCGGTTCAAACGCAGAGGTATGACAATGCCTGCTGTCAACAAAAAGCAGGCCTATGTCATCAATGGCGCGGAAGTTCTTGCAAACAGAAACGGAACAGCCCCGGGTCTCTGGTTGGACACAGGATCGAAGTTCATTCTGCTGCTGCCTGGCCCCCCTCAAGAACTCAAACCGATGTTCGAAGCTTCTGTTTGGCCCAAGCTTCAGGACCTGAGGCTTGCTTACAGCTCCAGAAAAATCTTAAAAACGACAGGATTGACAGAATCAGAAATCGAAGTCCTCGTATCCGATCTCTACCCTAAGAGTCCAGATATCAGGATGACGACACTCGCCTATCCTGGCCAGATTGAGATCCATCTCGAAGCTCGGTCCTCGAAGAATCAGGATGAAGCTGAGATCAAACTGAAGGCCCTCCAAAAATCCCTTCAGAAACGCCTCAAGGACCATGTTTTCTCTACTGAAGGAGAGGAGCTGGAAGAAGTCGTGGGCAAACTTCTAAAAGCCAGTAAAAAGATACTGGCAACAGCAGAATCCTGTACAGGTGGTCTGTTGGGGAACCGGATCACTGATATCTCGGGTAGTTCGGATTATTTTATCCTAGGAGTGGTGGCATACAGCAACCAGGCTAAAACCAGCCTTCTCGATGTGTCCCTGGATCTTATCGAAGAGCATGGAGCTGTCAGCAATCAAGTGGCTCAGGCTATGGCTGAAGGAGTAAGATTAAAGTCCATGGCTGACTTGGGCGTTGGAATAACCGGTATTGCGGGTCCTTCTGGAGGGACGCCTGAAAAACCTGTCGGCCTCGTTTATATTGCCTTGAACTCGGAAGAAGGATCAGAAGTCTCGAAGAATCTTTTTCTAGGAACAAGGGAGGCTGTCAAATTCCAGTCAACCCAAAGAGCTCTTGACATGGTCAGGCAGCATCTTTTAAAAAACAAGGTAAAATAGATGAGGACTTTCATCGCCATTGAGCTCGAAGAAAATCTAAAGAGCGAACTCTTATCATTTATCCAGGTACTCATGGGTATCAGTCAAAACATCAAATGGGTGAAAGAAGAAGGCATGCATCTGACTTTGAAATTCCTGGGAGAGATCAGCGAGGATAAAATCCCAAGTATCGAGTCTAGCCTGGAGAAAATTGCCGGTAAATTTAATGCCTTTTCGATTCAAATAAGAGGAACCGGAGCCTTCCCTCCAGGTAAAAAAAATCCCCGGGTTCTGTGGGTAGGGATTGCAGAGAACGAAAGACTGGCAACCCTCCAAACAGAGTTTGAGACAGAATGCGAACTCTTGGGCTTTCCCAGGGAAAAGAGAAAATTCCATCCCCATCTCACCCTAGGCCGGGTGAAGGCACATTCTCACCTCGGTGGGGTTCTAGCTCTCCTGGATAAAAACCGAAACACACAGTTTGGTGAAATGAATGTCAAAAAAATCACGTTCTTCCAGAGTATTCTCAGACCGACTGGAGCGGAATACAAAGTCCTGTCCGAATATAATTTGAAATGAAAATCCTGTATGCCCTGTTCTGCTATTTACTTGGGTCAATCCCTACAGGCTACATCCTTGTCTATCTCAGCGAAAAAAAAGATGTTCGCGATTACGGGAGCCGAGCCACAGGTGCAACCAATGTCCTGCGGATGAAAGGCTGGACATTTGCCCTGCCCGTAGTTCTGGTGGATATTCTCAAAGGGGTGCTACCGGTTTATTTAGCAATAACTCTTTTTGAGGCCCGGTCTTTTGCTGCCCTCTGTGGTTTACTGGCCGTCCTGGGTCACTGCTTTCCCGTCTACCTCAAGTTCAAGGGCGGGAAAGGGGTGGCCACTGCGGCTGGATCATTCATATTCCTGGCTCCCATACCAATTGCTCTAGGTCTAGTTGTATTCATTCTTGTGGCCGTTATCTCTAGATACGCATCCTTGGCCTCCCTTTCGGCTTCTTTGAGTCTCCCCTTTTTTATTTATATACTTAAGGATGACTGGGAGATCACCGCGGTAGGCATTGCCATCTTCCTTTTTCTTGTTTTTACGCATCGGTCGAATATCGCCCGTTTGATTAAAGGAGAAGAGAAGAAAATAGGAGAGAAAATCAGATGAAAGCGAGCGTTATCGGCGGCGGCACCTGGGGAAGTGCCATGGCAATCCATCTAGCTCGTTTACACATCGAGACCCGACTCTGGATTAGAGAAAAAGATTTATACGAAGATATGATCCAAAGCCGCGAGAACAAGGTTTTTCTTCCCGGATATCCCTTCCCTCCTTCTGTTTCCTTTTTTCACGATCTAAAAGATGCTGTCAGCCAGTGTGATATCGTGTTTATCGCGGTTCCCTCAAAATTTTGCCGCCAGGTCTTTATCAAATTGGCTCCTTCGTTGTCAACTGAACAACTCTTGATCAGCTTGACCAAAGGCATTGAAGAGGTCACTTTAAAAAGGATGAGTGAGTTGATGGAAGAAATTTTCTCTCCTCATTTCACACCCCGTATTGCTGTCCTTTCTGGGCCGAGTTTCGCCAAGGAGGTCATCGAATCCCTTCCCACGGCTGTCGTCTTGGCCTCCAAGGACAAGAAGCTTTCCAAAAAAGTCCAGCATCTCATCTCGAGTGGCAGTTTCCGCGTCTACACCAGCGAAGATATCATCGGAATCGAGCTTGGAGGAGCTTTAAAGAATATCATAGCTATAGCTGCGGGCATATCAGATGGTCTTCAGTTCGGGACCAATGCTATCGCTGCATTAGTTACCCGGGGGCTGGCAGAAATCACGAGATTAGGAGTCAAGCTGGGAGCGAAAAAAGAAACATTTTCTGGATTAGCAGGCATTGGAGACCTTGTTCTCACCTGCACCGGAGAACTCAGCCGGAACCGGTATGTCGGCTTTCAAATCGGAAGCGGAAGAACTATGGCTGAGGTTGTCTCTCGGATGAAAATGGTGGCCGAAGGAGTCACAACCACTCTCTCTGCCCAACAACTGGCTATTAGAGAAAACGTTGAAATGCCCATCTGTGAACAGGTCTACCAAATCCTTTACAAGAACAAGGACCCGAAAAAAGCCCTACAGGATTTGATGGGTAGAGAGCTTAAACAGGAGCATTAAATCGGAAAAAGGGGGCGATAATGAGAATAAAAACAATCCTTATCCTTCTTGTAGCCTTGAGTTTTATGGTTTGTGCGTCATCTCAGAAAAAAATCGAAACAGCCAGAGCAAAGGATCCTCGGTATCAGTACAACGTGGGCTTGGTCCATCTCAACCGGGGAAATGTGGATGAAGCGATCATTTACCTCAAAAAATCCCTGGCGCTCGATCCCGATTATCACCTGGCTTTGAATGCTCTTGGCATAGCCCATTCCATGAAAGGAAACCTTAAAGAAGCAATGAAGTATTTTCAGAAGAGTATCGCCATCAACCCGACATTCTCGGAAGCCCGCAACAACCTCGGAATGGTTTACCAAGAAATGGGGATCCTGGACGAGGCTCAGCAGGAATACAGGATGGCAGCAATGGACAAAAACTATAGCTCGAGAGAGCTTCCCTATTATAATCTAGCCAGGCTGTATCTCGCTCAGGAGCAACTCGAAGAAGCCTTGGAAAACGTTGTAAAAGCCCTCCAATTCAACAAAGACCTAGCCATGGCCCATAATCTGAAGGGGATGGTACATGAGAAACTCAACCAGATGGACGAGGCGGTTGATGCCTACAGAACGGCTGTTAAGTATGATCCCTTGAATGTCAATTTCAACTTCAATCTTGGCGTAGCCCTGTTCAAGAATAACGAGCTCGAGGAGGCTGGAGAAATTTTTAATCGGCTTTCGACCAAAGCCACGGATCCCGAGATGAAGGACAAAATCAAACAGTATTTAAAAATGATAAGGGAACAAACTCCCATTGCAAGCTAAGTTCCTTCTTCCCAACCTTTGAGGTATTTTTTCTGTTCTGTTGTCAGTCGGTCGATCCTGATGCCGAGAGCCTTGAGCTTCATCCGGGAAATCTCTTCATCGATTTCTTTCGGGACCGGATAGACCTTCTTCTGAAGTTTCTCCCCTTCTTGAGAGAGATAGATAAGACTCAAAGCCTGATTGGCAAAACTCATATCCATGACAACCGCCGGATGTCCTTCGGCTGAAGCCAGGTTGATCAGTCTCCCCTCACCCAGGAGGAAAATCTTCTTGCCGTCTTTCATGGTATACTCATCCATAAATTCTCGGATGTTCCGCTTCTTTCGAGCCATATCCTCCAAGGCTGGAATATCTATCTCGACGTTAAAATGACCTGAATTAGCCAATATCGCCCCATCCTTCATCTTATTGTAGTGTTCGCGGGTAAGAACATTCTTATCTCCAGTAACGGTGACGAAGACATCACCAATTTTGGCTGCTTCTCTGAGCGGCATGACTTGGAATCCATCCATGACGGCTTCCAAGGCCCGGAGAGGGTCCACTTCACAAATGATGACCTTAGCTCCGGCTCCCTTGGCTCGCATGGCGACTCCTCGTCCACACCAGCCGTATCCAGCAACGACGAAATTCAATCCGGCAAGGAGAATGTTAGTGGCTCTAAGGATACCATCGATGGTGCTCTGGCCTGTACCGTAGCGGTTATCAAACAGATATTTTGTATTGGCATCATTGACCGCAATGATCGGATACTGGAGCACTTTTTTCTGGGCCATGCTTCTCAGACGGATCACTCCTGTTGTTGTCTCCTCGGTCCCTCCAATAATATCTTGAAGAAGGCGCCTTCGCTTCGAATGAATTGTGGAGACCAAATCCGCTCCATCATCCATGGTGATCTGGGGCTTAATATCAAGGGCCTGGTTTATGTGCTTATAATAGGTTTTGTTATCCTCACCCTTGATAGCAAAAACAGGAACTTTGTTGTATTTGACTAAAGCCGCCGCCACGTCATCTTGAGTGCTCAGAGGATTTGAAGCTGTCAGAGTCAGCCGAGCTCCAGCCAACTTCAAAGCTTCCATCAGATTTGCCGTTTCGCTGGTGACGTGAAGACAGGCTGAAATTCTGATACCTCTGAGTGGTTTTTCCTTACGGAATTGCTCTTTGAGGAGGCTGAGAACAGGCATGAACCGCCCGGCCCACTCCGTTCTCCGTTTTCCTGTATCCGCAAGGTGTAAATCTTTGACATCGAATTCCATGATGGACTCCTTTTATCCTTTTATGATCCCACCTACAGCCCAGCATCTTTCCTTAAGGTCTCGGCTTTAGTTAGCTCTTCCCATGTAAAACATTCCTCGGTGCGCCCGAAATGACCATAGCAAGCTGTATTCTTATAGATGGGTCTGAGTAGTCTCAGGCTTTGGATCATCCCCTTAGGGCTGAGATCAAAATGGGCCTGAATCAAGTCTTTAATCTTATCTTCTGATATTTTGGCTGTTCCGAAGGAATCGACCATTAATGAAACGGGATGGGCCACCCCTATAGCATAAGCCACTTGAATCTCGATCTTATCCGCAATGCCTGCAGCCACCAAATTCTTAGCGACATATCTGGCCATGTAAGATCCTGAACGATCAACCTTTGTCGGGTCTTTCCCAGACAGACATCCCCCGCCATGGCTTCCCACTCCACCGTAGGTGTCGACAATAATCTTACGCCCGGTTATCCCGGTATCGGCCAATGGCCCTCCTTGCTCAAACCGACCTGTTTCATTGATGAATATTTTGGTATTTTTATCGAGCATTCCAGGAGGGACAACTTTTTTAATAACCAGAGACTGGATATCCGATCTCAGATCTTTCATCCTGACTTGTTTATCGTGTTGGGCAGCGATGACGATCGCTTCAACCCTTATGGGCTTATCGGATTCATACTCGATCGTCACTTGGGATTTTCCGTCCGGCCTCAAATAAGGCAATGTCTTATCCTGCCTAATTTGACTTAGCCGTCTCACCAGTTTATGGGCCATCATAATCGGCATCGGCATCAGTTCCTCTGTTTCTCGGCAGGCGTAGCCAAACATCAAGCCCTGATCTCCTGCACCCTGTTCATGAGATTTGCTTTCATCAACACCCATCGCAATATCGGTCGACTGCTCATGGATAGAGGCAATAACACTGCATGTCTCATAATCGAAACCATATGACGCTTTGGTGTAACCGATTTCCTTGACTGTATTCCTGACGACTTTCTGGAGATCACAGTAGCCATCGCTGGAGATTTCCCCAGCTATGAAAACAAGACCTGTTGTGACTAGTGTCTCGCAGGCCACACGGCTTCGTTTATCTTGACGGATCAGATCATCAAGGATGGCATCGGAAATCTGGTCACAAATTTTATCCGGATGCCCTTCAGTCACAGATTCTGAAGTAAACAGGTGTCTTCCTTGGATGCTCATAATCGCTCTCCTTTAGCTATGAGAAATATCAATGAATGAAGAAAAAAATTAACATAATAACTTCTTATTTTCAATGTAATTTTCATTCATGGGGACGTCGCACATGGGGATGTTCCCCTTATCAGGTGGAATTGTAGCCACATTTATGTTATTTTTATTATTTGAAACCAAGAGAAATGTATCATGTCTAGGCGATGTATATTCCTTCTGTTTATGGTTTTAGCACTGCTCCCTTGTCTGACTCATAACCAAGACCTGAACGAGCCTCTATTCCCGGTTACCGAATACACTCTAAACAACGGGCTTCACGTGATCCTTTCCGAGGATTACAGCCTTCCTCTTGTCTCTATTGTCGTGGCTTATAATGCTGGTTCTATCAATGAGAAACCAGGAAAGGCAGGCTTGGCCTACCTTCTGGAAAATCTCATGTTCCAAGGCTCTGAGAATATCGGACGCATGCAGCATATTAGTTTCATCCAAAGGGTAGGAGGAACGCTAAACGCAGCCACGACAGAAGATAAGACGATCTTTTTCCAGACGGTGCCTTCAAACCAGCTCGCGCTTGTCCTGTGGCTTGAATCTGACAGGATGAATTCTCTCGAGATCACGGCATCCAACGTTGAAAGAATGAAAATCAACCTCATCGATGAGATTCGGCACCGAAAAAGCATAGATCCCTACTTAGAGAGCTCCCTCTTGTTTGATCAGTATCTCTTCCCTGATTTTGCCCACAGTCATCCTGTCTTTGGCACAGAGGATGACCTGAGAGAACTCACCGTAGAAGATGTGAAAAATTTCTATTCTTCCTACTACAGTCCAAATAATGCTGTCCTTACCATATGCGGTAACATTAACAAAAAAAAGACCATCGAGCTTGTCCGGAAATATTTTGCCACCATACCAAAAGGAAAGGACATCAACCCTCCTCCGCCTGTCCAGATCCCTGAAAAAAAAGATATCGATGAAACATACGTAACCCCCATCGCTAATCTGCCAGCTTTTTACGTGGGTTACCAGATAGCCTCAACAAGATCACCTGACTATTATCCTCTGAAGATTGCCGAATACATTCTCATGAGGGGTGAAACTTCTCGTCTGTACAAAAAGTTGATAAAAAAAGGAATAGCTTTTGAATTCGAAGGAGGGATTGAAGATAGAAAAGATCAAGCCGGTTTTAAAATTTTTGTGCTGAATACCAATGAGATCATGAAGGAGAGGAGCAAAAAAGCTGTCCTTTCCGAGATCAGCAAACTCAGGACGGGACTCATCTCGGAGAAGGAATTCCGGAAAGCCAAAAACCTGTTCAGAGTCGATTACATTAACCAATACGCCACCTGTACGGATAAAGCCATTTTTCTTGCGGAGAATTATTTGGCTCAGAATAATTTAGAGAGATTTGCCGAGGAAGTAGACAAATATCTTTCTGTGTCGACACAACAGATTGCTAGTGTCATGAATAAATATTTCACTCCAGGAAGAATTTTTCTTGACGTAAAAATAAGATGAGGCTGAAACGAGGTACTTTTCTATCCATTTTTCTTCTGATTTTTTCCGGATGGACTTGGCTTTCATTTTCTCAAGAGAGGTTTCGAAAATCTGCTCCTAATCCTGATCCTCTTCCCGAACTTAACCTCCCGAAAATTGAGACGGTTTCTCTTACCAACGGTTTGACTCTCTCTGTTATCCATAGAGACAATCTCCCGCTCATTACCCTCCGCCTGATCATCTTTGCCGGCGAACACTTATCTCCAGAAAAATTTCCGGCCACAGCAGCCTTTGCCTCTCGCATGGTGATCAGAAGATCCCTCAGGCATGACTCTGAGGAAATAGAGGAGATGATCGAAACCATCGGTGGAGATTTCTCTTCATCGGCACATCCTGATTATGTTATGTTTACCTTCACTTTTCTTGAAGAATTCCTCGACGAGGGTCTAGAAATTCTGAGCGAGTTGATCCTTCAACCCTCATTCACCCGAGTAGAGGTTGGGAATGTCAAACGATCTATGTATTATGACTTGGTCAATAAGGCCTTGGACTCTGAATACATTGCCAAGAGACAACTCCTTCAATTTTTATTCAATGATCACCCATACATCAAGAGTATCTATAATGAGGACGTCATCAGGAACCTTAATGAACGATCTCTAATGTCGTTTTTTGACACATATTACAGGCCAAACCATGCCTGGATGATCTTGACAGGCAACCTGAGTCTGGGAACAGCGTCCAGAAAAATCAGTCGCTATTTTCAAACTTGGGAGAGCAAGAATAGGGAATTTTCACCGCTGGCTTCGCTCACTCCTAACAATAAGATTAAAATCAGTTTTGTCCATATCCCGAATGAAAAACAGGCAACAATTTATATGGGAAATATCCTATCTCCTGTTTCTGCCGATGATTTCTTTCCCCTGCTTGTCATGAATCAGGTCCTGGGAGGAACAGCCACAAGCCGTCTCTTTATGAATCTCCGAGAATCAAAAGGGTACGCTTACTATGCTTTCAGCGATCTTGAATTGTTTAAGGCCTGTTGCGTGTTTTATGTCAGGACCAGGGTGAGACCTGAAGCCATCAGTGAGGCTGTTCGAGAGATATTGGGAGAAATTGAAAAGATCACCAGAGAGAAGATTCCGAGCTTTGAAATCGAGCAGGCCAAGTCCTATTTGATCGGCAACTTTCCTCTTGGTATAGAGACATTAGACAATATCTCTTTGAAAGTGGCTCAGATTCAAGCCTTCCAACTCGGCGAAGAATATTGGGACGACTACTATGAAAACATCATGCTCATCGATTCCAACAAGGTTTTTGAAACAGCCCGGAAGTATGTTTTGTTGACTCCTGTTGTGGTGATTGTGGGAGACAGAGACATCCTTACCGATTACCTTATGGAGTTCGAAGAAGTGGAGATCTATGATAACAAAGGCACTCTATTATACACAATAACAAAGGAGACATCAGATGAAACTCGTTGAATGTGTTCCCAATTTCAGCGAAGGGCGAGATAAAGAAAAAATAACCGCTATTACCAAAGAGATTGAAAGCACACCCCAGGTAACACTCCTCGATGTCGATCCAGGCGAATCAACAAACCGGACTGTTGTCACCTTTATCGGAACTCCTGAAGGAGCCAAAGAGGCCGCCTTCAAGGCTATCAAGAAAGCCGCTGAAATCCTCGATATGAGTAAACACCAGGGCGCGCATAGCCGTATTGGAGCCACAGATGTCTGCCCATTTGTTCCTGTCGCAGGAGTGACCATGGAAGAATGTGTCGAACTTGCCCACGACCTGGCGAAAAGAGTGGCCGACGAGCTCGGGATTCCCATCTATCTCTACGAAGAAGCTGCTCAAAAACCGGAAAGGAAGAATTTGGCCAACATTCGGATCGGAGAATACGAGGGCTTGCCAGAAAAATTTAAAGACCCGGAATGGGCTCCGGATTATGGCCAACCAGAATTCAACCCAAAAGCCGGGGCCACAGTGATCGGGGCTCGAGAATTCCTGATTGCCTATAACGTCAACCTCAATACACGAGATAGAAAGCTAGCCCATCACATCGCTCTCAACCTGAGAGAGAGGGGGCGAGCCAAAAGAGATAAAGAGGGCAATATTATCAGAGATGAAAACGGCAAGACGATCAAGGTTCCTGGAAAGTTTAAAGCGGTGAAGGCGGTCGGCTGGTACATCGAAGATTATGGCATCGCTCAGATTTCTATAAATTTTATAAACTACAAGATTTCACCAGTCCACCTGGTTTTCGATGAGGCCCGCAAGGAGGCCGAAAAGCTCGGCCTGAGAGTTACAGGAAGTGAGTTGGTTGGATTAATCCCCAAGGAAGCCATGCTCATGGCCGGGAGGTATTATCTCCAGAAACAGGGAAAGAGTCCTGGAGTCCCGGATAAAGAGCTGATCAGAACCGCCGTTGTCTCCCTGGGATTAAACGATGTATCGACCTTTGACCCTCAGAAAAAGATCATCGAGTATCAGGTCAAGGAAGAAGGAACGTCTCTTCTCGATCTGAGCCTTCGAGAATTTGCCGATGAACTCTCCACAGATTCGCCAGCCCCTGGAGGAGGAAGTACGGCCGCTTTATGCGGAGCATTGTCCGCTTCTCTATCTTCGATGGTCTCGAATTTAACAGTCGGCAAGAAAGATTATGAGAAGGTCCAGGACAAAGTGAAGGAGTTTGCCGTCCGGGCACAGGCATTAAAGGATGTCTTTTTGGATGCTGTTAACCTGGATACCCAGGCTTTTAATGAATTGATGGCTACCCATAAGCTCAAGAAAAAGACAGACGAACAAAAACGAGAAAGAGAAAAAGCCATCCAAACGGCTCTGATAGAAGCCACCCTTGTCCCGTTCCGCGTTCTCGAGAAAAGTGTCGAAGCCCTGGATCTAGCCAAAGGAGTGGCCTTGAATGGCAACAAGAATTCCATAAGCGATGCCGGAGTTGCCGGTTTAACAGCTCAGGCAGCTGCCGAGGGGGCCTTTTATAATATCAAGATTAATCTTCCAGATATCCAGGATGGAAAATTCAAGGCTCAGATCATAAAAGATGCCTCAGATTTGAAAGATAAGGCAGTTATACTTGGTGATGACATGAGAGAAATCCTGAAGGAAGAATTAAACTAAACTTTGAAGAATCTGCTAATCACAGGGCCTCCGCGCTGCGGGAAAACCACTTTGATCAAGAAAATCTGCCAAGAACCGCGTTTCGCCCAGAGGGTAGGCGGATTCATCACCGAGGAAATAAGGAAGAGCGGAGACAGAATTGGCTTTGAGATCATCACTTATCCAGAAGGAAAACGGGGACTGTTAGCTCGAAAAGCTATGCCCTCTCCATATCGACTCGGGCGTTACGGAATCAACCTAGAAGATCTCGAAGAAATTGGGTGCACAGCCATCGAAAAAGCCATTTCATCTCGAAAGATCGTCATTGTCGATGAAATCGGCAAGATGGAGCTTTTCTCTCAAAAATTCAAGGACATCCTCCTCGAAGCACTAGATTCGTCTCAGCCTTTATTGGCCACGATCATGAATCGAAAACATGAGTTTGCAGATCGGATTAAGAGAAGAAAAGACGTTCGTATCCGCCTCTTGAGGAGAGAACACTTTGAAATCCTTTATGATGATATTTTAACATGGATATGATAATGCAAAAAAGGCGTCGAAAGGAGATCAGAACATGAGAGCACTTTTTGTCATCGATATGTTGAATGATTTTATCCGGGAAGATGGAGCGCTCTACTGTGGAGACACATCCCGAAAGATCATCCCCTTCATCAAGAATAAAATCGATGAGTTCCATAAGAACAGAGAGTTGGTCGTTTTCATATGTGATTCCCATGAAAAAAATGACCTGGAATTCCAGATGTTTCGCGAACACTGTGTGACAGGAACAGAAGGAGCTCAAATTATCGACGATCTCCCTATAGGCGAAAAAGATTCCATCATCCGCAAAACTCGCTACAGCGCCTTCTACAAGACAGTTTTGGATGATATCCTAGAAAATCATTCGATCGATGAAGTCCACGTGGTCGGAGTCTGTACTTCTATCTGTGTTATGGACACTGTGGGTGATCTGCGTAACCGAGATTATAAAGTCATCGTTCATAAGGATGGAGTGGCTGATTTCGATCCAGAGGCCCACCGGTTTTCTCTCCAGAGGATGGAGAAGATTTATGGGGCCGAGATTAAATAAATCGGGGTCAGGCTTCGTTATCTTGTTTGGCTTTGGGCTAAATGCTTTGTCCTTCATACATTCTTCACGATGAAGCCTGACCCCTGTTCATTTTTGAATCTAACGGTTTGAAATTTTTTTTAAGGAGGAGAGGTGATGGATGAATGGAAGATAAACGGTAAAAAAATAAAGCTCGTTGAGGGAAACATCGCCCTGATGGAGGTCGAGGCGGTCGTCAACGCGGCCAACAAGTCGCTCATCTTAGGAGGGGGTGTAGCTGGGGCCATAAGGAATTTCGGCGGCCCTTCTATCCAAGAAGAATGTAACCAGATCGGTCCTCTCGAGGTCGGAGAGGCTGTCCTCACTGGAGCAGGAAACCTCAAGGCAAAATATGTCATCCATGCTGTTGGCCCTGTTTATGGCGAAGGTGATGAAGATGAAAAATTAGCCAAAGCCACTCTGAACACCCTCAAGATCGCTAATAAGGAAAAGATGAAAGATATTGCCTTTCCGGCGATCAGCACCGGAATATTTCGTTTCCCTATCCAAAAATGCAGCGAAATCATGCTCAACGCCACCATGGATTTTCTCAAAGAGTATCCTTTCCCCGAGGAAGTCGTTTTCTGTCTTTATGGGGAAGAATCCTACTCAGTCTTCAAGATGACTTTAGAAAAGCTGACAGGACAGTCTGGACTATAAAAGCCTCTTTTCTTTCCTTAAAACGAAGAACAAAACAAAGATCAAAAAAGCCAAAATGACGATAGCACCCGAGGCGGGGACATCGAAAAAATAGGCCAGGAAAAGCCCCAAGACAACGGAAATAACAGCTACAAGAGAGGAAACAAAGATTGCCTGTCTGAAGTTTGATGCCAATTGCAGTCCCGCTGCAGCGGGGATAACGATCAAAGCCGCAACTAGGAGAAGTCCAACGATTTTCATACCGAGAACAACGGTGATTGCGGTGAGGGTAGTGATCAGGACATCCAGCCGACCGATGCGTATTCCCGAAGCTTTTGCGGATTGACGATCAAAAGTCATGTACATAAATTTATGATAATTAAAGATAACAATAATAACGACAACAGCGGCCAAGGCGATCGAAAGCCAAACTTCTGTCTCTTTAATAGCCAGAATTTCGCCAAAGAGATAACTGAAAAGATCAACGTTATAGCTTCGGGCAAGAGTGACCAGCAGGAGCCCTAAGGCAAATCCTGTACTGCTGAAGATAGCAATCGCCGTGTCTCCATAAAGGCCTACCTTTTCTTTTAGTTTCATGATGCTCAAGGCGGTCAGCACGGCAATGATCAAGGCAGCCAACAGAGGCATCACTTTCAAGAAAAGTCCCAAAGCGACACCCGCAAAAGTGACATGAGCGAGACCATGTCCGATCATGGCATCCCGTCTCAAGATAAGAAAAACACCCAAAACAGCACAAGCAATGGCCACAAAAATCCCGGCCAGGAGAGCCCTCTGGAGGAAACCGTAAGTGAGAAAAGCATCCATGGGATTTTATATGGCAATCAATGACGATGCGAGATCAGATGATGGCCGCCAGCGAGCATTTTTTTGAAGGCCTCTGAACGGCAGAAGTCTTCATGCGTGCCGTGATAGATCAATCTTTGGTTGAGACAAGCCACACGATTCACGTGTCTGTTGATGATCCCGATCTCATGGGTGATTAAAACGATAGTAATACCATCTTCCCTGTTTAACTTGTCGAGCATGTCATAAAAATGCTCCTGTGTTCCCGAATCAACGCCTGTCATCGGTTCGTCGAGGAAAAGGATATGGGGCTCGTTGACGATAGCCCTGGCTATAAACACTCGCTGCTGCTGCCCTCCTGAGAGACTGCCGATCCGCCTGTGTTTGATATCAACCATCCCGACTTGTTTTAAGGCCTTATGAATAAGCGCGTTCTCCTCTTTCTTGGTCCGCCTAGGAAATCTCTTCCGGGAAAGAAGCCCCATAGCCACAACCTCTTTGACAGAGACAGGAAAGAAGGGATCGATATGAGTGGCCTTTTGGGGAACATACCCGATTTTTTGCCAATCA
>CAYFXE010000033.1:27098-31385 GCA_964347035.1 uncultured Eubacteriales bacterium
GTTTTCCCATGATCCGCACTTCGCCTTGAACCGGCACTAAAAGGCCGAGGATAATCCTGATCAGAGTCGTCTTCCCAGAACCATTGGGGCCGATAATGGCTAAAAAATCTCCCGAATGGATATGAAAGGAAACATCCTCAAGGACAGGTGCTGAATCATAACGGAATGAGACATCCTTCACGACAACTAGTGTTTTCAGGTCATTGACATCCGAGTCCATGTCTTAAATTCTCCAGGTTCATTTCCATTATATCAAAAAAACTCACTCCGGAGTCCAGCTGCTTCTTGGTTAAGTTGGCCCCGGGATTCAGGACGATCGTCCGAGCTCCAATCTCCTTGGCTATGACTTTAGCCAGATCATCGCTCACGTATGTTTCGAAGAAAATGAAATCCACGCCATGACTTTTGGCCAATTCCACGATTTCCACCAGCTGTTTAGGCGTTGGCTTGGAGTCGGGACTCAAGCCATACAGAGAAATTTGATTGAGGCTGTACTTGCGCGCTAAGTATCCAAACGCGCCATGGCCACCTAGGATAAGAGTTCTATGCCGACATTCTTCGAGCCCATCTTGATATTTCTTATGCAATCGCTGAAGCTTATCCTTGAAGATTTTGGCATTTCCTGTATAGAGCGCTGAATTATTAGGATCCATATCTGAAAGTAAAACGGCAATCTTGTCGACGATAATCTGATCTAGCTCAAAATCGAGCCAAATATGGGGATCCACCTCTGTATGTTCTCGGTGCTCACCATGTTCATAAGAATCATCTTTAACGTCTAAGGAACCATGTTCATTTTTATTTTCAAGGAGAACTCTGCCTACTTCGAGAATTTTTAATTCAGAACGGTTGACGCTATTTAAAAGATTATGAGTCCAAGGTTCTAAGTTGGATCCAATGTATATAAAACAATCGGCAGAAGCAAGCCTGACGATGTCGCTGGGTCTTGGCTTCCAGGTATGAATCTCAGCACCAGGAGGAAGAAGAAGGCTAACTTTTCCCTTAATTCCACACACCGCCTCTGCAAATTCCATTAGAGGAAAGACAGTCGTCACGATCTTAATTTTACTCGACTTGACCTGACCAGGTGCTAATCCAAAAAAAAACACGAACATTAAAGGGATTAAAAATCCTATTATATTCTTAGGAAAAACTTGGTGTTGGATCATCTCCTCAAGATCATTTTGTCAGATAGAACCGTTCTTTCCATTCACACCTCTTCTTGAAAAGAGAGAGACGAAAAGAGTTGAAAAGGATAGATAGAACAAAGATGATACTCAGAGGATGGAGGAGAGCGTATATCAGGCTTGCTTTAAAACGCAAAGCTATGATCACCCTCATGAGAGAGATTGTAAGAACTTGAAGAAAGGGAATGGTGATCGACTGATTGGCCTGAATACCCCCCCACAGGCTTAAATAGGGATATATGAAAAGAAAGTAGCAGCCAAGAAAAACACCAAATAGCCGGTAGGGGGATCCTCCAAGGGCCCCATAGCAATTCTTTGAAAATCCTTTCCATAAACTTTTAAAAGAGGTGTAAAACCTGAGAGACACAATATCTGTCCCATCGATAACAGAAATTTTCCCTTTTTCCTGCTTCACCTTTTTAGCAAGAGCTATATCATCAACAATTTTCCCCTTGATTGATTCATGGCCACCACATCTCAAGTAACAATCGTTCTTGATCAAGATAAAAGGCCCGATTCCCAGGGGAAGTCGAGAATCTTTGGAGATGTTCAGCAGCTTAAACGGGATGAGAGCAAGGAAAGCAAAATGAATGATCGGCATGAACAATCTTTCAGACCATGTTTTCGCGACAAGTCCTGGAATGCAGGTCAAAAAGCCAGATTCACTGTCAAGAGCAGAGGCCAGAGCGACAGAGATGGATCGAGGAGTATGCCTGGTGTCTGCATCAGTAAACAGAAGCCACTCTCCCCGAGCCACCTCCGAGAGCTGATGACAGGACCAATTCTTGCCCGTCCATCCTTGAGGAAGTTTTTTCCCCTTGATGACTCTCAATCTCTTTTCTGTCGATGAGAGTTTTTCGGCCTTCTCGAAGGTTTTATCCGTTGAGTTATCGTCCAGGACGATGATCTCCATTCTGGGGTAATCAGACTGCAGCAGCGATTCAATACACCCGAGGATATTGTTTTCTTCATTCCTGGCTGGAACGAGCACCGATATGAAAGGATAAGTCTCTGGATTTTTTGTGATGTTTTGTTTACGCAGTCTGTTTAAATTTTGGATGAGGTTGACAAGAAGGAAAAACAGGATAAACAGAATAACAACCTGCAAGAATTCCATGTCCCTCTACCACCCTGATTCTTGTCTTATCCGGCGCATGTGCGGATCGTCGAGGATCCTCTTAAAACCCAAAAAAAGCAAGAATAAAACCACGATTAAAGATTCGGTCCATGTTTTCTGGAAGACGGTCTTCCATAAAATGGGGATGAGTCCCATGCCAATTCCTATAGCGAGATGAAAATTCCTGAAAACGATATAAATACCTCCAGCTAAGATGAAACAGCTGATGATGAGCGGCTGCATGCCCATGAGAAAACCCAGGGCTGTTCCCGCTCCTTTCCCTCCCCTCCCCTTCAGGAAAACAGGAAAGTCATGTCCGATGACAGCCGATAAACCGCACAGCCATATCCACCAGGGAGAGAGACCGAGAAGAATCCCGATCCAGTAGGACGAATATCCTTTGGAAGCATCCAAAATTCCGGCTATCACTCCGTACTTTTTGCCCACGACATGCCAGACATTGCGGGCACCAACATTCCCCTCACCGACAAAACGGATATCCACATTTTTCACGGAGTTTGCGATCAGGAAGGAAAAAGGAATCGAGCCGATCAAATAGGAAAGGACACATCCCAAGATTATTTGAGCCATCACCTTCCTTTTTTTCTATTACATACAGGGTCATCTGTCAACTGTTCTTGTAGAATTATAATCATATTTTTTTTTTAACGGTAGGCGGGTATTTGGGGATAGATGAAGCGACCATTGAAGGCCCTGACCAGACCTACCCAGACTTCGGAATTCAATTTGGAGAGAAAACAGAGCGAACTTCGGCTCCGTCTCCGATCTCGACCTTGTGAAAACGGGGAGAAGGGAATCCCCTTTCTCGAGCCGATTGGCGCATGTCGTGTTGGAAAGCGTCGATTCTCGGTTTCTCGATCAAAACAATACCAGAGCCTCCAAACCCAGCTCCTGTCAGTCGTCCCCCCAAACACCCGGAAAAGGTTCGTCCGACCTCATAAAGCAAATCGAGTTCTGGACAGGACACTTGATAATCATCCCTAAGGCTCTGATGAGATTGGAACATCAGGTCACCAAAACTCTGAAAATCATTTTCTTTTAACGCCCGGACTGCATTTTTCACCCGATGATTTTCTGTGATGACATGCCTAGCCCTTTTATATCGAATTTCATCCATAGTCTCTTCCAACTCTTGCAACATCTCTAGATGTACTTCTCTGTAAGACCTCATGCCTTTCGAAGCGATGAATTCCATGGCTTCTGCAGATTCCTGACGCCTTCTGTTGTACTCAGTTGAGGCCAACTCTCTTCGAACACCGCTCTCATAAACCAAGATATCGATTCTATTCTCCTCCAGACGAAGGGAAATCAGCTCATACTCAAGAGACTCACAATCTAAGAAGAGAGCTTTGTCCTTCTTGCCGAAAAGAGACGCATACTGATCCATAAGACCAGATTGAACGCCGACACATTCGGCCTCGACTCTCTGGGCTATCCTGGCTATTCTTTCTCTAGTCATTCCAAGATTAAAGAGGTGATCGAGTCCGATTAAAACACAGATTTCAAGCGCAGCTGAAGAACTTAGCCCAGCCTCCAAGGGAATGTCACCCCAAACAAATCCATCGAGACCCCAGATCTTGAATCCTTCCTCCTGAAGAATTTTGAAAATCCCGCGGATGTAGTTAGCCCAATTTTTACCTGGAGACAGAGCGACCGAATCGATCAGGAAAGAATCTGTCTCATCGAAATTCTGAGTGTACATGTTGACCGTATTTTCTCTGTTCCTCGATGCCAGAAAATAGTTTCTGAATTGAACGGCAGCCGGAAGAACATACCCTTGATTGTAATCCGTGTGCTCTCCGATGAGGTTTATGCGCCCGGGGGCAGAAGAGATGATCTGAGGAGATGAGCCGTAGTTATCTTCGAAGGCACGGATGAGGGATTTTTCCATAGACAGCACATGAATTGTATAGAAAGCCCAAAGACAAAGTCAATGGGGTCAGACCTTCATAACTTTTATAA
>CAYFXE010000034.1:0-18516 GCA_964347035.1 uncultured Eubacteriales bacterium
CCTGATAGACATTTATCCCGAACCTTCTATAGAACCACTGACCATAGGGTATGAATCGACTGTGATCATCAATCGAGCAGATCAGATACAGATCTCCCAGCAATGGAAAATAAGTCTTCCCCATTATGTCTATTTGCCATAGCTCATTCGGCTCTTCGGCCTCGAAGCGTTTAACCCTTTTTACAGGAGGCAAAGAAACGCGGCTAATATGATGTCGGACTAATACGCGACGACCTGTCTCTCTATGGACAGGGAGATCCAGTTTGTCTCGAATGAATCTTGCTGAGCGATGCTTGCCTTCCAGTTTGCATCGAACGATCCTTCGGTTATCTTTATCTGTAAGCTTTCTATTATTGCCTCTTCTTCGATCCTCTAAGCTTTCCGCGCCTTCTTCAAGATACTTCTTCTTGCATCGCAATATGCTTCTTTTTGAACACCTCAGCCTCTTAGCAGCTTCCTTGGTTGTTATTCTCCCTCTTATAACCTCTAAAATGACGTTTTTTTTAACCTGGCTCTATTCTTATTTTCCATGTGACCTCCCGTTTCATTACCCATTGGAAAAATCACATTGGATGACAGTTTAAATGTGGCAAAAAGGTGACAGTTCAAATGTGGCGTAACACTAATCGTTGCATCTGCAAGCAAGGAGGGGAGGGATGAAAAAACTACTCATGATTATTTCTCTTGTCATTCTGCTTTGTTTTACTTTTAGTTGTCAGCATGAGGGTGAAGAGACAGCTGAGGAACCTACTGTAGATGTCGAGGCAGATATTGTGGCTAAGAATAAGGAAGCAGTACGGTAGATGCTCGAGGAAACATGCAAAATGAATTATGCGGCATGGGATGAGGTTTGTTCACCAGATTATGTAGGTAGATTTGCTGGCATACCTGAATCGATGAACCTGGAGGAACACAAAAAAGCCAACCGCCTTTTCTTTGTAGCCTTTCCTGATTTTAAACATGAGATAAATGATATAGTGGCTGAGCCTGATAGGGCTGTCTTTTATGTTACTCTAACTGGTACCCATGAGGGAGAATTTATGGGAATCCCACCGACTGGCAAGAAGATAAAATACACAGGCTTGGTTTGGGTACGTTTCTTAGAAGGAAAAATCGTGGAGGCCTATGGAGTCTCGGATATGCTAACTCTTATGCAGCAACTCGGCATGGGGCTTAAGCCGAAGGAGAAAGAAAAGCCAATTTATTGATCTCGGAAGAAAGCGGAATAGGCGGCATCCTTACACAGTCATAAATCTGTGTTTTTGTAGGGTTTCACTATTAGCATCAATCCCTGAACGTTTTGGACCACTACTTTATCGCCGGGCATGAGAGGCTCCTCACCCGTGGCCCCCCATAATTCACCGTGTACAAAAATCCTTCCCTCATTACCACTCCATTCCCTAACCTTACCGATTTCCCCAATCAAGCCCGAGGCTCCAGTTACAGATCTTTTCTGCTTTTTTGTGATGAGCCAGAACAACGGGAGAATGGCATGTTCAATCAATTCATAGAGCAAATATGCCAGAAGAACAAAGAGTAAGATTTTAAGTATCATTGATTCCGTTTAGTTTCGATCTACAAATTTAAAAAGCTTATCTTAAACAGAAAATACCTTAGTCTCAAACAAGGAATTGGAATATCTCAGGTTTGAACCCAGAATCAGCCGAAGATAAGCCTCGCCTGGATGTGAGGGATTGATAGAAGGAATATTAGGGACGATTTGTGTTATTTCTTTTTATTCTTCTTTTCCTTGGCTATTCTATATTCTGCCGCTTTCCTTGACTCAAAATAAATCTTGGACAGCATTCGGTGTACATCTTCTCTTTGCATATCTACTTGAGCTTCAGCTTTTATCAGCTCATGAATTTCCTTGGGCGTCATCTCTAGCTTCAATTCTGGATAAAGATTAGGCACTGTGGCTAAAATCCAGTTGCATATCATCGTTCTAATGACTTCGGAGAAACTCAGGTCATATTTATTAACTAATAATTTGATATAATCCTCAAGCCAATCGGGAAGCATAACCTGATATCTTTTAAGCATTTTTACCTCCTATTTTAGTGAATAATACCAGAAACTTTGGATAAAACAACATTTTTTTCTGTGATATAAGATATAAATCATTTCAGCTTCCCGATTCTGGTATGAAAGCTGTGCGGAATCCCTACCGACCATTTTTCTTTTTCTGGGGTCTGAATGGAATCAGCCTGAAACAAAGCGGTCCAGACGGACGGCTATCTCAGGAAATGTTTTTAAGATCATGGTGTCCATGGTGACGAGGGGGATACCAAGCTCCTGCGCCACAACGACAAATTCAGCATCATAAGCCGAGCAGTCCATCGAGGTTGCTAGCCGCACCACATCAATAGATCCCACAGCATATTCGCCTGTCATCATAAAAAATTTCGCCTCTCCCACGATCTGGACAGCATCTTCGAATTTGATATATCCCTCCCTGATACATTTCACCACAACGTTACGAAACTCACTCCTCAAAAGTAGAGGTGCAACCCACTGAGAATCCTTTGATTCTCATGTAAAGACGGCTATAAATTCGATATTTTCTCATGACATTTTACAAATGGAATGGCCGATATTTTTATTACGCAGAAAAACTGGAAAAAGTGACAGTGATTTTTTTGCGATAAAAATATTACGATTTGAAAACTTATCTGAAAGAAGTCGTATATGTATATATAGATATATAATGAAAATATATAATATGAACACTTTAAACAATACTGGAGAGGGAAATGTTACGAGATATTATTAAGAAAGAAATTCAGGACACAATCATGAGCCCTAGGTTTGTTTTCACTTTTTTGCTCTGCACCATCCTCATCCTGCTCTCGGTGTACACCGGAATCAATAATTATCAGGCCGAGCTAAAGGAACACAGCGCTGCCATGGCCTTGAACAAGAAGAATCTGGAAAGCCAGCAGTCATACGGCCAGCTCGCAGGATTAGGAACCAAAATAAACAGAAAGCCTCAGGTGCTGAGCACTATCGTCAGCGGAATCTGGGAGGCTGTAGGCCGTGTTGCCGAAGTCAACATTGCCTATGATCCGAGCATGATTGAATCCAAATACAGCAGTAATCCCATTTTTGCCGTTTTCGGTCCTCTTGACCTGTCATTCATCGTTAAGATTGTCCTTAGCCTTTTTGCCATACTTTTTACCTATGATGCGATAGTCGGTGAAAAGGAGAGAGGCACGTTGAAACTTGCGCTTTCAAACAGGGTTCCGAGAGATAGGCTGATTCTTGGGAAAGCCATAGGCGGTTTTACCAGTCTCTTGATCCCCCTGGTCATTCCCTTGGTGCTCGGCCTTCTGATTCTGATGATTTATCCGAATATTTCTCTAAAGGGTGATGACTGGCTCAGGATCGGAATGATCTTTGTCATGTTTCTTCTTTACCTCTCAGTTTTTTTCACCCTTGGACTCTTTATTTCAGCAAGAACGACCAGGTCATCAACCAGCTTTTTGCTTTTGTTGTTCATCTGGGTCACTTTTGTAACGGTGATACCGAAAGCCGCTGTTATGATAGCCGGCCAGATTAAGCCCATTCCATCTGTGCATGAGATCACTGCTCAAAAAGATGCCTACCTACAGGAAATTCAGAAGGAAGCCGGAGAGGAGTACAGACAGTATATTAAAGATAATCCCCGCCCTGGAAAAGACAAGCCAGAAGAACGCAAGAGATGGGATGAAGAGACGAGAAAATGGGGGGAAGAGTTTCGGGGCAGATTGCTCGCAAAGATTGAAGAACAAAATGCTGCAGTCGAAAGGGACTATCAGACGAAAATGAACCAGCAGCAGAGGCTTGCTGTTAATTTGTCGCGTGTTTCTCCTGCCTCGGCCTTGATGTTTGCTTCTATGAGCCTGGGCAGAACCGGTGTAAGCGAGCATGAAAGATTCCTAAACTCGGTAAAGACATACAAACCGATATTTTCAAAATGGATTAATCAAAAAATTGGGGATTCTCAACCTCCTCAAGAAGGACAGCAGACAAAGCTTGATTTGAGCGATATGCCGCAACACGAATTCTCGCCTGAAGGATTCAGCGAATCCATGACTCGCATGCTGCCAGACCTAGTTTTGATGGTCTTTCTGATCATCCTGTTTTTTGTCGGAGCGTATATATCATTTATTAGATATGACGTCCGGTAAATGAATCGGAATTTCATGAATCAAAGAAATAAACATAATAATTAAGAGGGAATCATGTTAGAAGCAAAAGATCTTACAAAAAGATATGAAGACGGGCTGTTGGCCCTCGATCATTTGAACCTGAAAGTGGCGCCAGGAGAAATATTCTGTATGTTCGGGGCTAACGGTGCTGGCAAAACAACCGCGATCAACCTTTTCCTGGGTTTTATCCCTCCTACTGAAGGAACCGCGCTTATCGAAGGAGTGGATGTCGTAAAAGAGCCGTTGAAGTCGAAAGAGTATGTATCGTTTGTTTCTGAAAATGTTATGCTGTACGGAAATTTTACTGCCTATCAGAACCTCGATTATTTTTCAAGACTGGCGGGTCGACGCAACCTAAAGAAAACCGACTATGCCCAGGTGATGAAACGAGTCGGGCTTCAGGAAGAAGCGTTTAATATGAGAACCAAGAATTTTTCTAAGGGAATGCGCCAGAAGCTGGGCATCGCCGTGGCCATACTGAAAGATGCACCCAATCTCATCCTTGATGAGCCGACCTCGGGTCTTGATCCGAGGTCGGGTCAGGAATTCCTTGATCTTATCCTCGAGCTGCGGGATAAAGGAAAGTCGATTTTTATTTCATCGCATGATATATTCCGGGCAAAATACATCGCTGATAGAGTCGGATTCATGTTGCAGGGAAAGCTCGTCATGATGAAAACGAGTGAGGAACTCAAGGGAGAAGACCTGAATAAGCTCTACGTTGATTACATGCAGGAACATGCCGAGGCCGGATAAGGTTATCTAGTCTATTCATGATTCTATTCCATGATAAAATAAAGTATCGGTTGTTGCTGGTGTTTAGCATGATCAGAGAATGGAGGCAAATGCGATGAAAATTTTCATGAGAATCTCTACGGTCGTTTTGTTGCTGATCTTTACTGTCAATTTCTTATACACCCAAGAATCCCAGACACTGAAGCTTTTAGCCCTTAAACGCGCCCAACTTCAACTCGAGGAGAAGAAGGGAGAATTCGACAGAGCAATGTGGCTGAATGAAAGGGGATTGATCTCAGAGCAAGAGTTTGTCCAGAAGAGGACTGCCTATCTTCAGGCTCAAGTGAGCTATCAGGAGGCCCTGATAAGTTTTATGGGAAGTGAAGCCCGGATTTCTGTGGCGAGCGCTGTCAAATATCAAGACAAAGCAGGGAAAAAATTCGTGCGCGTTTCGCTTCGTTATTCCTCGAAAGAACTCAAAGAACTCGCCAAATTGAATATAGACGCCAAAGATATTTTTCCGCTCGATTTTCTCCAAGAAATTAAAGATGTCTATGTTTCTTTGAGATCTGAAGGGAAAATTATCTCTGATCCTTATGAGAAGACAGTTCCCTCCTTGTCTCTGGAGCAGGAAAGACAGGTGACCTTTCAACTTTTAAAAGATGTTGAAAATTTAGATGTGAACGTCTTTTATGCCGGGAAGAACGAAACCACCTCAGTGTATCTCCAGAAAGGCTTGAGTGCTAACATCGTGACTGTTAATTCGGCTCAATTTTCCCAGGAGGCAGACCTGGAGAGCGAAGCCACGTATGACTTATCCCTGGAGAAGTTCAGTGGAGAGGAGAATGTCTTCAGGCTCAAAGTCGTCAACCTTCCCCAGCAGATCACCTATGAATTCATCAACCCCCAAACTCAAGCCCGGCTTTCGCAGATTAAATTCACGGAAGGTGTGACCAGCATGGATCTTTCTTTGAAGCTCTTCCTTCCCAAGAATGCAGATGAACAGGTTGTCATCGGAAAACCCATTGAATTTCTCTGTCTGGCTCTCGATAGTGAGCAATCATCCAGACTTAACGAGATGATCTCCCGCTCATCAACAGTTGACTCGAAGGAAATTGAAAATCTCAAGGTAGGAAGCGTCAAGCTGGAGATCATTCCACAGGGTGTAGGGAAAGTTGAGGTCCTGGCTCTCAACCTCTACCACGAGATAAAGGTGGGACAGAACGTAAACATGGAGGTGAGGGTAAGGAATACGGGTACCCGCAGGTTAAACAATATAAGAATCTTCACGGACTTGCCGTTGAACTGGCGTTCTGAGATCAACCCTGATCTTATTGCCTCTCTTGACCAGAGCAAAGAGGAAATAGTCGCCATCGACTTTATACCTCCTGAAGGCGTATCTGTGGGCGATTATGAACCAAAAATAAGAACAGAGTGCATTGCTGATAACCGTCGGGTGGAATCAGAAGATAAGATTGTCAGAGTCCATATCAGTGGTAAGACGAATGTCCTCGGTATCACTCTGTTGGTCATCTTTCTTGTCGGGCTCTTGGTGGGGATTGTTGTCTTCGGGATCAAACTGACGAGAAGATAACTTAACAGATAAACTCGACTTGTGAATTATCAAGATTAGTAAAAATTCCTTGGGCAAAGTATTCTTTTGCCTATAATCACCAAGGTTTTTCCTTAATACTTTATATAAATAGACCTCGATCTCTGAAGGAAGCTGAGCCTGGTGTTAGCATTTTTGCGAGAAATATTTTGACTAAATGTCCAATATTCGATAGAAAAATAACAAAGAAACAAAAAGATGACAACAAGGAGGCAGTGATCATGTTTGCCCGCTTACTTAAAATTAAAACAAACATTGACCAGATAGATGAAGTCGCTACGATCTTCAAAGAGAGTGTTATTCCTTTGTGTAAAGAACAGAAAGGATTTGTAACAGCCTATTTTCTGGCTGATCGCCAAAACGGGAATTGTATTCCGATCACAGTTTGGGAGAGCGAGGAAGACATGCTTGAGACGGAAAGAAATCGATTTTTCCAAGAACAGCTGGTCAAAATTATGGGCTTCTTCCTGTCATCACCTATACGTGAGGCATACGAAGTCATCGTCCAGGGCTAGGCAAACAGTAACTCAGCAAAATAAGAATATCTTCTATTCTCTTTCTGAGTTACAGTGTCACTGAGCAACTGAGTCACTGTCTAAGTTGACTCTGATTTTATTAATGACTATCCTATAGGAGCCATTTTTGGGGTATTCATCGATGAAATGTACGAAATGCCATTCAGAAAATCCAGATTCATCGCGCTATTGCGCAGAATGCGGGACTCAGCTCGGTTCCTCCGAGGGAATATCTGATCTCACCGAAACCGTCCATACGCCAATAAAAGTCACTAAAAACGGTGAACTGTTTGCTGGAAGATACAAGATTATCGAGGAGTTGGGCCAAGGGGGAATGGGGGTCGTCTACAAGGCTGATGATACGAAGCTCAAACGGACGGTGGCCATAAAATCTATCTCTCCCTTTATATTGACAAGAGAGGAAGTCAAAATCCGTTTTCTACGTGAGGCCCAAGCAGCAGCCGCTTTAAACCATCCCAACATATGCACGATCTACGAAATTGACGAATACGAAGAAAGGTCTTTTCTCTCTATGGAATATATCGAGGGAGAAGCCCTTAAGAATAAAATCAAAACAAAGCCACTCCCATTAAGCGAGGCCTTAGACATCGCTATTCAAGTGGCAGAGGGTCTGCGGCATGCCCATGAGAAAGGTATCGTTCATCGAGATATCAAGAGTGCGAACATCATGATCAACAAGGAGGGTGAAGCAAAGATCATGGATTTTGGCTTGGCCAAGTTGGCCGATACTACGGTTGTGACTAAAGAAGGAACTACCGTCGGAACAATCGCTTACATGTCGCCAGAACAGGCGCAAGGGGAATCTGTGGACGGCCGCTCGGACATCTGGTCTCTGGGTGTCGTGATGTATGAGTTGATAACCGGGCAGCTGCCTTTCCGTGGTGATCGAGATCAGGCTGTGGTGTATGCGATTCTTAGAGAGGGATCCCAACCTTTGACGTCCCTGCGTTCTGGCGTCCCTCTAGAGTTTGAGAGGATCATCAACAAATGCTTGGAGAAGAGTCCAAGTTATCGTTACCAAAGCGGTTCAGATCTCATCTCTGATCTCAAGCGATTGAAGCGTGATATGAAAAAGGGAATCATTCCGGTTCAGAGCGCTGTGGCTTCACCCGAGTATCGACGAAAAGGGCCTCGATGGATAGTGTGTACAGCCGCATTCTTGGTATCACTCGCCGTTTTAACTGCCCTTTATTTTTTATTTATGAAACCTAGCCTAGCCCCTATCAGGCCTCTCTCCCAGTTGAGATTGGTTCCTGTGACCGGAGGAGTGGGGGCGGCTTTTAATCCAAGCTGGTCTTCGGATGGAACGTGGATTGCCTATGCCTCGGATGAAGCCGGGAATATGGACATCTGGAAAAAGCCGGTTGAAGGTGGCGAAGCTGTTCAGCTGACATCGAGTCCTAACAACGAAAGCCAGCCGGCCTGGTCTTCGAATGGCCGCATGATTGCCTTTTCCTCTGATAGAGATGGAGGAGGCATTTTTCTGATTCCTTCCGAGGGAGGAACGTCGTGGCGATTGACGTCGTTCGGAGCTCATCCTTCCTGGTCGCCTGACGGTGAAACGTTAGCGTTTGATTGGGGTGGGAATATCTATCTCATTCCCTATACAGGAGGCGAGCCAAGAATGATAGTCAGCGGCACCAGCGCCACTCCTCATACCACTTGGTCTCCAGATGGAAATAGGCTCATCTTCTGGGATCGGACGAAAAGCAATGTTCACGTCTATCCCCTCGAACGCGAAGAATCAGTACCTTTGGGATTAATCCCAACAGGTCAGGAAGTCTCAGGCCTGACTTTATCCGAAGATGGCCGAGAATTGGTTTTAAGCCGAGGTCCTTTTGGGGGTGACAAGAATCTTTGGAGGGTTAGACTCGATCCCAACACAGGAAAGGTCAATGGGAAACTTTTTCCTCTCTTAGTAACCCCAACAGAAGACATCCAATGTGCATTTTCTCCGGATGGGAGCAAACTCGTCTTCACGGCCTCAAAACTAGAAAGACATCTCTGGGCTTATCCGGTTGATCCTGCCACAGGATTGATTCGAGGAAATCCAGAACGGATTACATTTAAAAGCAACCTGAATTATTACCCCGAGTTATCTCATGACGGGAAGAAGCTGGTGTGGACTTCGCATTTAACGAACCAGGGTGTTTTGAGCACATGCGATCTTGATAAACGGGAAGAACGAAAAGTGACTCGCGAGTGGGGTCAGATGGTGAGAGAAGTCGGTGGCACGTTCTCACCAGATGGAGAACAGATATGTTATTCATCGACTTTGGGTGGATCTTACCAGCTTTGGCGCCTGCCTTCCTTAGGGAGTATAGCCTTACAGCTGACTAAAACCCAAAAACCTCACAGTGACGCTCTTCCAGTTTGGTCTCCAGACGGGGAAACCTTAATCTTTTACTCAAACAGAAACGACAATTGGGATATCTGGTCTGTTCATGCCGGAGGAAGAGGTGAACCAAAACAACTGACCGATTGGGAAAGTAATGAGAACTATCCCTCTTGGTCATCCGACGGAAAACACATAACGTTTAGAACGGATAAAGAGGGAAACGGAGATATCTGGATCATGGATGCTGACGGAGGGAATCAGAAGCCCTTTATTACTGGTTCAACAGAAGAAGGCTGGGCAGCCTGGTCACCCGATGGACGATGGTTTTATTTTGTTTCGAACAGGAGCGGGGGTGTATTTAATGTCTGGAGGATGCCGGCCGGCGGAGGTAAAGCCCAGCAGGTGACGACATTCACAGGAGCTTCCTCAGGTTTGCCGGATTTTGTTTTATTCACCAAATTTGCCGTATCTTCTTCGCATATAGTTGTTCCCTTAGAGACGCGTAAGGGAAATATATACATACTAGAGAATTTGAACTAATGGGGTCAGACCTTCATAACTTTCCTTATTTATGACGATCAGTCAGAAAGCATATTCATGTCACATCTACATTTAAAGAGTTCAGGACGAATTTACTTCTATTAACATTATTAATATATAAAAGTTATGAAGGTCTGACCCCATTGAGCCATTGACAAAAATCGGCTCTCTCCCCTATAATTTAATTTGTGGACACGGGGGCGAAGTGGATTCGACGGAGATAGTGAAGCTGAGGTCGCATGTCGAGGTTCCATCCACCTCGTTAAAAAGGTGGAACACAACTAAGTGCAGAACAACTGCCAGTAGCTGCCTAACAAGTAGGTGTGCCGTTTCTCTTACGCTTTCCTGCGGCGTTTGAGAGGCGACGACGAGCAGGATAGCGAGCCAGAGTTGTCCTGACTCTGGTGAGCGAATCTCCTTCGGGACTGGTTCTGAAGTGCCTTTCCTTGTCAGACACTTTAGAGCGAGATGAAGATGAGGATAAGCATGTAGATACCTCTTGCTGAATGTCTTCGGACGCGGGTTCGATTCCCGCCGCCTCCACCACTTGAGCACAAGACGGACCTAGAAGATAAATTGCGGACTCAAGAAAAGAGATACAGATTCCTGCTGATGTCAATAGCCTTCCTTTTCCTCTCCTCATTCTCCTTTCCACAAAATCCAGAAACTCTCAATCTATCTGTTGAGGATTTCACTGATTACACACGCCTCACTATCGAATCGTCTTCTCCCTTAAATCCTCAATACGAGAAAAGGTCTTCCTTTCTCATGATAAAGATCAGACCAAGTGTATCTTACAGAGTCCAGAGACCTTCCTTTAGGAGCCGAGTGATTCAAGCGATCGGAGGAGCGAAGGGAAAGGATTATTACCTTCTGAATATTCGAATGAAAAATAGTCAATTTTACTTTGATCATTTCACGCTAAAAAATCCACCGAGGATTGTTATCGATATCTCTTTCCAGGACAGAAAAAAAGAAAAAGAAGATGAAGTTCCAGAGAGGAGGCAAGTCCGAGAATTCAAAAGATCATCCCAGGCAGCCTCTATTCGCAGTCCGCGGGAGAAGAGAATCGTGGTTATCGATCCGGGACACGGCGGTTTGGAATCTGGAGCGAAAGGGAAGTTCGGCACAGAAGAGAAAAATATCACTCTGGCTATCAGCCTCAAGTTGAAAGCCATCATCGAACGGAATCTGGCTTTTCGGGTCGTACTGACGAGGGACAAAGATATAGATGTTTCCCTGGACAGTCGAGCGGCCATCGCCAACAACAACAGGGCTGATGTCTTCATCAGTGTTCATACCAACAGTTCGTATCGCAAAGAAGCCAAGGGCGCTGAGACTTTTTTTCTAAGTCGAGACGCCACGGATGAGGAGGCTAGGCGGCTGGCTTACTTAGAGAATAACTCGGCTGAATTTGACGAAGGGATCATGAAAGATAACGAGGATGAAATCCAGATGATCCTCTGGGATTTGGCGCAGACCGCCTACCTCAAGCAGAGCAGTCAGATGGCTGAATTCATCCAGAAAGAGCTGAATTTAATCCAGGGAACGGCCAATCGAGGGATCAAACAGGCCCCCTTCAAGGTCCTTACTGGAGTGGCCTGTCCTGCTGTCCTGGTAGAGGTGGCCTTCATCTCCAATCCTGATGAAGAGGGGAAATTGGGAACAGAGGGATTCCAGAGTTCTGTTGCCCAAGCAATCTATAGAGGATTGGCCAATTATTTAAAAACTTCATCTCAAAAATAAGGCCGGATGGATACGAAAAAAGTTTTGATCCTTGCCTCTCTATTCGTCCTGCTTGTTGTTCTAGTTGTCCTCTTTTTCAGCCGAGGAGGTGAGGAAAAAATAAAGCCTGTGCCAGATGTGACCGCACCTGAGTCGGAAATCGAACCGAGTGAAGAAGTCGAGCTCAAAAAAATAATCCTTTTTTTCCCTGCAGAAGAAGATTCTCTTCTCCATCCTGAAGAAAGGGAGATTATGGCTTCCCCTTCCTTAATCCTTGAAGCCAAACGAACCATCTTGGAGCTGTTCAAGGGTTCGAGGGATGGTTATCTCTTCCCCTTCCCTCCTGAAACACGGTTAAGAGAGCTTTATGTCACCAAGGAAGGAATTGCCTATGTCGATTTTTCAAAAGAAATCCAGGAGAATCACATCTCCGGTTCTACAGCCGAGATGGCGACTGTGTTCTCGATCGTCAATTCTCTCACCTATAACTTCAAATCGATAAAAAAAGTCTTCATCCTGATCGAGGGAGGAGAGAAAGAGACCCTGAGCGGCCATATAAGCTTGACCCGTCCTTTCCTTCCCAAGTATGATTTAGTGGCTGAGTGAGGGCGACGGGCTCTTTTCAGGCAGGCCTTGTTCCCGGAGGAAAAATGTCCTTCCCTCGACTTTCCGCATGAAGAAACTAGCCAAAGTCTCTATCATCGGGTTCCCCAATGTGGGAAAATCCACCCTCTTCAACCGCCTCCTCAGAGAAAAAAAGTCTTTGGTTCATCACCTCCCAGGGATGACCCGGGACCGCGTGTCTGCGCGGTGCACATTACAGAAAAAAGAGTTTATTCTGGTCGATACTGGTGGATTTTTCGATACCCAGGAAGATTCCCTCTCCTCTTTAATCAAGCAAAAAGCCTGGGAAGCCTCCTTGGAAGCCGATCTTCTCCTGTTTGTCTTTGATGGGAAGAGAGATGTGTTGCCCGCTGAGGAGGAACTCTTTCACTCCCTTAGAAGACTGGACAAGCCACTCTTCGTTGTGGTCAACAAGATCGATTCGGTTGCAGAAGAGCAGAAAATCGGAGATTTTTACAGGATTGGGGAGGAAAAGATTTTTGCCATCTCGGCTGAACACAAGAGGAATCTAGATGATCTTGAGAACACTATCGCAAACAGACTGCCGGAGAAACCCTCTCAAAAAGTCGAGCTGCGGCCGTTGAGGATTGCTGTGGTCGGCCGGATCAACGTGGGAAAATCTTCTATAGTCAATCGACTGAGCGGTGAAGAAAGATTGATCGTCAGCGAAATCCCGGGGACAACACGGGACAGTACGGACACGCTCATCTTCCGGAAAAAGAAGGCATTTTCATTGGTCGATACAGCCGGAATTCGCAAGTTAAGCCGGACGCGAGATAAAAGAGAAAAAGCCAGTATCATCAAAGCCAAAAAAGATATAGCTCGAGCAGATATCATCTGTCAGGTATTGGATGCCCAGGAGTTTCCAACGCGTCAAGATACCGCCATCGCTCATTTAGCTCAAGAATCTGGGAAGCCGTTGCTCCTTGTTTTGAACAAATGGGATTTGATCGAGAAAAATTCCCGCACAGTCGATGCATTTAGAGAGGAAGTTTTTAGCAAGCTTGATTTTGTTCGTTACGCTCCTCTGCTTTTTATTTCCGCGTTGACTGGGAAAAGGGTGATAAAAATCCTTGACTTAGCTGAGGAAGTCTATGCCAGCGGCTGTCAGAAAATCCAGACTTCGCGATTGAATCGATTCTTAATCTGGGTTAACGAGAATTACCCACCTGTCTCTAAGAAAAAGAGGAGAATCAAGCTCAAGTACATAACTCAGATAAGAATTCTTCCTCCCACTTTCCTCATCTTTACTCATTCCCGCGTATCCTTGTCTCCTACATACGAAAAGAAACTTGTCCATCTCCTGAGAGAGGAATTTGGATTTTGGGGGACACCCATCCGACTCCTCTTGAAAAAGAGGCAATAATTAAGTTACTCAGTAACTCGGTAACTCAGAACCCTGTTTTCAGTTCATAGTTAATCTGAAATTTTTTTAATTTCCCATTTAGTTGCAAAGAATGTCATTCCTGCATAAGGCTGTGCCTGAGGAAGCGGGTTCAGGAATCAAAATATATTAAAAATCTTCTTTGTTATTCCCGTGGAAACGGGAATCCAGAGATATAATAGATTCTCATCATGGTAGATAGACCTGGTTTCACATTTCCGCGTGAACAAGCCTAGATTCCTGCTTACGCAGGAATGACGAAAAAGGGCACAACTGACGACTGAATCATCTATGTTTCTCTTGACTTTAATTGGCTATTCATTTATATAATTCTTTTTAGGCATACCAAGGACGTGCCCAAAAGGAGGTCAGGATGTTCCGAAATAATAGACACACGACTCTCATTATACTGCTAGCTTTAGCGTTCATCTTTGTTGCGTCGAGTTGCCAAAAAGTGAGCCCTGGCAAACTCAAAGCGAACTACCATTTCAACAAAGCCAACAGCCTTTTCAGTGATGGCCGTTTCCGTCAAGCCATCGAAGAATATGAAGTGGCATTAAATCATAATTCAGAGCTCATCGAGGCTTACCGCTTCCTGGGAGAAAGTTATAAGAATCTCTTCAAGCCTGGTGTCGAAACTCCAGAGAATATGGAGAAGGCTGATAAAGCCTTGGAGGCTTTGAATAAGGCCTATGAAATCAATCCCATGAACAAGGACATCATATATTCAATAGGTGACATGTACGACAAGTTGAGGAATTTTGAAAAGGCGGAAGAGATGTATTTGAAGATCATCGACATGGAACCTACGAACATGAGTAATTATTATGTGGTGGCTGAATTTTACAAGAGGTATGCTGGTGGACAGGAAGGAGAGGAGGGAGCCACAGAAGGCAAGACTCCCTTCCAAAAAGCTGAGGAGATGTATCTGCGCAGAATCGAGACCGACCCGGAAAATCCTCAGGGTTATGCCTACATCGCGCAGTTTTATGAAGGGATACAACCGCGCCCTGAGTTTGAAAAGGCCAACAATTTCCATGAGATCCGTATAAAAATGGACCCTGAAAATCCAGCCGCGTGGCTATCTAAGGGAGTTAACCGCTGGTCAAAAGCCTATCGTCTTCCCACTCTGCCCAAAGCAGAGCGACTGGCTCTCGCCCTTGATAGTGAGAAAGCTTTGCTGAAAGCCAACGAATTGGATTCTGCCTATCCCGAACCCTATTCTTGGCTGAGCGTTCTCTACAAGAGCGTGTTGGCTAGGCTTGAGCCAGAAAAAGCCGAACGATACAACAGAGAAGCCGATATATACGCGGACAGATTCCAAGAGACACGCAAGAGACAGCTAGAAAGAAAAAAACTTGAGCAGGAGTTGAGGGAGACTGAGATAAGATAATTTATCACAGACCAAAAGCACTTATTTAAGCGACTTCATAATCTTTACTCATCATGTTTATTCCCCTTAAGGACGAAAATCCCACCTCCCGTTTTCCCTATGTGACGGTTTTTTTCATCGGGCTGAATATCCTGATTTTTTTCTATCAAATCTTTTCTCCTCAGGGACTGCAGTACTATGTTTTTAAGATGGGGGCTATTCCTTACGAAATCACCCATTTCACTTCAATTCCTGCTTCTATTCCTCGAATTTCTCCTGTCTTGGCTTTGATCACATCGATGTTCCTCCACGGCGGGCTATTCCATCTCTTCGGAAATATGCTCTATCTCTGGATATTCGGGAACAATATCGAGGATTTTTTAGGTCCTGTCCGATTCGTGATTTTCTATCTTCTATCTGGTTTGGGCGCCAGCCTGACTCATATTATATTTAATCCGAATTCAAAGGTGCCCATGATCGGGGCCAGCGGTGCTATTGCCGGAGTGCTCGGTGCTTATTTGATACTCTATCCACAGGCCAGGGTTCTGACCTTGGTTTTTCTGTTCTTCTTCATCCGGATCATTCCTATTCCTGCTGCGTTTATCCTGGGGATTTGGTTCTTTGCCCAGGTTCTGAACATAGGTCTCGGAGGAGGGGTGGCCTGGTTTGCTCACATCGGGGGCTTTCTGATCGGAATCGGATTGATTAAAATATACACACGTCAACGGAGACCACGCGTCTGGATTCATTAGAGACGTAGCAGAGTTTGATCCTGCTTAATCCATTGATTTTACCGTCTATTAAGGTTGACAATAACTATAAGATTTAGTATTTTATTGCATCGCTATTGAAAGATAATATGGTCGATTAACATGAAGACATATGTGCCCAAAAAAGACGAGATTGAGAAGAAATGGTGGCTCATCGACGCCGATGGTAAGGTGCTCGGCCGTCTGGCCACGGAGATTGCCGTCTTGCTGAGGGGCAAGAAGAACCCTAAGTATGTTGATTTCATGGACAGCGGAGATTTTGTGATTGTCGTCAACGCGGAGAAGATTAAGGTGACAGGAAAAAAAATAGAACAGAAAAAATATTATTCTCATTCTGGCTATCCTGGAGGATTGAAAGAGAAAACTCTTAAAGAGCTTTTGGAAAAGAAGCCAGAGGAAGTCATCCGGAAAGCTGTTTGGGGCATGATTCCCAAAAATAAGCTTGGTCGAGCTGTCCATAAAAAACTGAAAGTCTACAAGGGACCTGATCATCCCCACCAGGCACAAAAACCACAAGAATACCAATTCTAGGAGGCATGTTGAGTTTAATCCAGTATTACGGAACAGGAAAAAGAAAGACGTCCATCGCCCGGGTTTTCCTTCGTCCAGGAAAGGGTGACGTCACCCTTCAAGTGAATCAGAGACCTCGTCCATTTACCGAGTATTTTGCCTTGGACAGCCTGAAGCATACCATCAAACAGCCTCTGATGCTGACCGAAACAGAGAAAAAGTTCGACATCTTTATTCGAGTCAACGGAGGGGGGAGAAGCGGCCAGGCAGAGGCTATACGTTTGGGCATCGCCAGGGCCCTGATCGAGTTCAACAGAGAGTTGAAACCAACACTCAAGGGAGCAGGGCTGCTGACAAGAGATGCAAGGATAAAAGAAAGAAAGAAATATGGATTGCTGGGCGCTCGTAAGGCTCCTCAATACCATAAGAGATAATCGGAGGATTGGAGTTGGTTTCGGTAACAATGAAAGATCTGTTAGAAGCAGGAGTGCATTTCGGTCACCAGACAAGGAGATGGAATCCCAAGATGAAAGATTTCATCTTCGGGCAGAGGAACGGTATCTATATCATCGATTTACAAAAAACCATTAAAATCTTCAAGGATGCCCTGCAGTTCATTTCTAGTGTGGTGGAAGACGGAAAAGAGGTTCTTCTAGTCGGCACCAAGAAGCAGGCTCAAGATATCATCAAAGAATATTCGCTTAAGTGCGAATCCTGCTATGTTAACCAGCGCTGGCTGGGGGGGCTGTTGACCAACTTCGATGTCGTCAAAGGAGGAGTCGAAAGGCTGGTCGAGCTAGAAGAGATGAAAGAGGACGGCCGGTGGGATCTTCTCAGCAAGAAAGAACAGTCTAAACTGGAAAAAGTCTTCAGAAAACTCTCCAAGAATTTGGGGGGAATAAAAAACATGGTTGAACTTCCCGGGATTGTGTTCGTCATCGATTCCATAAAGGAAGATATAGCGGTGAATGAGGCTCTTAAGCTTGAGATCCCGATCGTGGCCGTGGTGGATACGAACGGTGATCCGGAGAATATCGACTATCCTATCCCTGGGAATGATGATGCCGTAAGGGCGATCGAATTGTTTGCCTCTAAGGTCTCTGAGGCAATTCTCGAAGGTAAGAAAAGAAGAATCGAGAAAGAACTTAAAGAAGCCAAGAAGGAAGAGGAAGCCCAGGTCGAAGAACTGGCACCCCCCGAATCTGAGGAAGCGCTGTTAGAGGAAGGGGAGGATACCAGCTCTTCGAGTAATGATGAACCTGCTAAGTAGAGGAGTCAAGATGGAAATTACAGCGGAAATGGTCAAAGAGCTTCGCCAGCGCACCGGAATCGGAATGATGGAGTGCAAGAAGGCACTACAGGAAAGTAAAGGCGATATCGAGAAAGCCATCCTTGTTTTAAGAAAAAAGGGGTATGCCCGGGCCAAAGAGAAGATGGGTCGGGAAACAGAAGAAGGAGCTGTGGGATCATATATCCATCTCAACGGAAAGATCGGAGTCTTAGTCGAGGTTAATTGCGAGTCTGATTTTGTCTCCCGCAACGATGAATTCACAGAGTTGGTCAAGAATATTGCCATGCATATCGCGGCCGCGAAACCACAGTATATTTCCTCGGAGGATATACCAGAAGAGGTGCTAGAGCAAGAAAAAGAGATCGTTCGCGAACAATTCAAGGATTCCAATAAGCCTCCGGAGATAGTCGACAAGATTGTTCAAGGAAAACTAGGAAAATTTTATGAGGACGTTTGTCTCCTCGACCAGGCCTATATTAAGGACGATAAAATCTCAATTAAGGAATTAATTGCATCTTTCGTTGCTAAAGTTGGGGAAAACATAAAAGTCAGAAGGTTTGCCCGATTCGAGTTGGGCAAGCCATAAAAAGGCCATCATGCCTCAACCTAAACCTGCCTACAAAAGAATCCTGCTCAAGCTCTCGGGTGAATCTATGCTCGGACTGTACGACTATGGCATAGATCTCGAGATAACATCGACCATCGCCAAAGAAATAAAGGAGATTCATGATTTGGGTGTCCAGATCGCGATCATGATCGGCGGTGGGAATATTTTTCGCGGCATTCATGGGTCCAAGGTCGGGATGGATCGCGCTTCTGCTGATTACATGGGTTTGCTGGCCACGGTCATCAACGGGATTGCCCTCCAAGATGCCCTGGAGAAAGAAGG
>CAYFXE010000034.1:18526-18972 GCA_964347035.1 uncultured Eubacteriales bacterium
AAGGGCTTTTTACAAGACACATTTCCGCCATGGAGATCAAGGCTGTAGCTGAGACTTTTATCCGGAGAAGAGCCATCAGGCATCTCGAGAAAGGACGGATTATCATTTTCAGCGCGGGGACTGGAAGTCCTTTTTTCACGACAGATACAGCGGCGGCATTAAGAGCCTTGGAGATCAAGGCTGATGTGATCTTGAAGGCCACAAAGGTCGATGGGGTCTATTCTGCTGATCCGATGATAGACAAGACCGCCAAGAGATTTGCTTCCATCAAATACCTGGATGTGATAAAGAAAGGCTTGAAAGTCATGGACACCACGGCCATTTCTTTGTGCAAAGACAATAAAATGCCGATCATCGTCTTTAACTTGAGGAAGAAGGGAAACGTCAGGAAAGCTGTCCTAGGTCAGAAGGTGGGAACACGAGTTTGGTAGAAAAGCATCCCCATT
>CAYFXE010000034.1:18982-30738 GCA_964347035.1 uncultured Eubacteriales bacterium
TTTTGTGTAAAGAAATACTTCCAACTTTAATCTTTTTGAAGAGGGAATAAGGATGGTTAAAGATATATTAAGAGAACTCGAAAAAAACATGAAGGGAGCCGTGGAACATTTTCGCAAGGATCTCAGCAAGTTGAGAACAGGACGGGCGAGTATCCAGATGTTTGAAGACATAAAAGTGGACTACTACGGAACATTGACACCGATCAATCAGATGGCGACACTCGGAGTCCCAGACCCGACATTGATCACAGTCCAGCCGTGGGACCCGTCTTTGTTAGAAACGATCGAGAAGGCCATTCGAGCGGCTGACCTCGGGCTGAACCCCATCAACGACGGTAAGATGTTAAAAGTCCCGATTCCTCCCTTGGATGAAGAGAGAAGAAAGGATATTGCCAAACATGTCAAGCGCTTGTTAGAAGAGGAAAAGACAGTCCTTCGCAATATGCGACGGGAAAGCAAAGAGGAGATTGAACTACTGGAGGAGGAGAAAGAGATCACAAAAGATGACAAGTATTGGGGATACGAAAAGCTTCAGGAATTGACAGAGGAGTATACAAAAAAGCTGGAAGAACTCGGGACCGCCAAAGAAAAAGATATTCTCGAAATATAGTCAGGATAGGGGTCAGGCTTCGTTATCTTGTAAAGCCTAAGCCAAAACTATAGACTTTGTTTGTACTTCGTAATGAAGCCTGGCCCCGAAAATAGCCCCGAAAATTACTTACTTTTCCGGAACCAGTTTTCCGTCGTTCCGAATTTTGTCCTGATGACGGCTCCCCAGCCAAGGATGCTCAGGACAAAGGCAAACAGAGTGCCGAGAATCGGGATGAATCCAATGAGTCCCACAAGAATCAAACCCAAGAAGACAGCCAAGAATGCGGAGGGCTGCTTACTCCCGAAGGCTCTGGCTAGACTCTCGCCGAAGAAATAAAAGAGGGTGATCTGTCCAAATATTTTGATGACGATCCCGATGATGATGAGCGCGAGAAGAATCGGGATGCCGATAAGTATGAAGGACAGCAGGACTGAAAAGATGACGAGTCCAGTAAAGATGATGATAGCCAAAAGACCCGTGCCGAACACAGGCCAGAAGGATCTGCGGATTTGAGAAGATGCGAGTGAGAGCTGGCGAGGGAAGAGGGCTGCCAGAAGCACAGCGAGGATAAACCAGATGAAGAGGGTAATCAATTTTATGATGATCAGAAGAGGGAGGAGACCAGCAAAACCAAATCCACCCAGAAGCGCGAAGACATCTTTTAGGCTTTCCAATTCCATGTAAACAGTATCTCCATCTACAATGCTGCCAGGTTCTTTCTCAAGCCGCCCTCCCAGGGAAACTACATCCCCCTTGATGATAGCTGTTGACTTAAGCGTAATCTGCGAGCCGATTCCAAAAACAACTTCTCCCACTTCCCCTTCTATTGTGATCGTACCTCCAATGGCGACAACACTTTCCTCAACTTTACCCTTGATAAGGATATCTCCGCCGAATGAGATGACATTATCCTGGACCTCATCTTCTGCCACATAGATGTCCTTCTTAACCAAAATGCCTTGACTGTTCAACGGTAATGAGATGGAGAGAATAAACAGGATAATTAGAGGAAAGAGATATTTATTTTTCATGCTTTTTCTCCAGTTAATATTTTTTTTCTCACTCCGAAGAAGAGTGAGACCGACAGAATAAGGGTGAGTGTGATTAGGACAATTTGGATTTCGGGGCTGATTATCGTCGTCAAACGAGCAAAGAAATCGACAATAATCCCGAAGATTTGAACTATGACTCTGATGAGGAGTGATAAGAGTTTAACAACTTTTAGGAAGAGGACAGAAGCTGAGCGGAAGGCATCCAAAGTACTGTGACCGAGGCTGTTGAGAGAACCTACAAGACTCTGACCTGAAATTAAAAAATAAGCCAGGAGTACGAGGGCAGCAGAAGAAAAGCCCGCGGCTGATACCGCGATCCATTTCCAGATCGGCACTCTTGACGGGAATATCCGGGCCATGATCTGGCTAGTGAAATCGGCCGGCGTGTCCCAGACAGGAAGACTGTTCGCGGCTTGAAGCAGCAGTCGTCTTTCTTGGACAGCGTTTTGGCATTTTGGGCAGGAAACAAGATGCTTCTCTATTCTTTCGTTCTCAGAGGAAGAGAGTTCTTCCTCAAGATAAAGATAAATCTGATCCACTCGTAAGCAGGTCATGTTTTTTCCTCCAGGAGGTGACGGATCATTTCCTTGGCTTGGAAGACCCTATTTTTAATCGTCCCGACAGGCATATCTTTAATTTCGGCCATCTCGTCGTAACTAAAATCATTGATGTGTCTCCAGACAAACAGCTCTCTTAGAGAGGGAGGGATTTTTTCTAAAGCCCGCTCGATTTTCTCTCTGCACTGGGCGATTTCAAACTTTTTGACCACAGAAGGTTCATTATCAGGAATCTCGAATGTGGGTCTATCCTTATCCCGAGTGAGAGACTGGTCGATGGAGAAGATATCCAGTTTTCTCTTTCTCCAATAGTCGATGACGAAGTTGGAAGCGATTTTGAACAGCCAAGTTCGGAATTTATACTCTGGTTTATAGGTATGGAGAGATGAATACGTTTTTATAAACACTTCTTGGGTAAAATCAAGAGCCATCTCTCTCTCTCCGACCATTCGGCCGATGTAATTCAACAGTGGACGCTGGTATTTTCGGATGATCATGGCAAAGGCCTCTTCTTCTCCCTTAAGAATTCGTTGGATTAATTCCTTATCTTCATCCATGGAGGACAACCTGTCCTCAAATCTAAATACGAGTTTGAGGCGAAATGGTTTTGATCAAGAAAGAATTGCCAAAATTCTCGTTCTTTTTGGAAAAATTGCCTTTTATAACCTACTGGTTAATTTTGAATTGATTGTTGGTTCTTTGACTTCGAGATTCCATCATTCTCTGCGTTTGTCTTTTGAACCGCTAGTTTGTTCTGTGTTCGATGATCTCCACATCTGGAGGCACTTTCAATTCGAATAAATTCTCAGATAGGGGAAGGTTTGTCTTCATCCGCGAGAATTTATATTCTGTTTTGTTTCCCGCCCAATCAAAAAAGATGGCCCTCTGGATGAGCCAGGACCTCTCATCGATCTCCAACAGGATGAACGTATCGGCATCTTCCTGTTTGGGAGTTAATTTGAGCTGATAGGATTTTGGATTTTCTGTTGGAAAGGGGCTGAATTCCACCACATAATTATCCATGATCCCTCTCTGGCCGGAAAGGAGAGAGAGAATTTCTGATTCATGCTCCTCTTTGGATAAGTCATATATTGTGAGCTGTTTCTCTTCTGGAATGTACTCCCAAAAAAATCCATCCTTAAGAAGATAGATTTTTTTCTCCGGGTCTTTGTATTCCCATTTCATCAAAGCGGGTTTCTTGAAGTGAAAATTTCCTCTTTCCTTTAGAGGGGTGGAAACCGCTGATGAATAATAGGTTTGTTCGAATTTAGCCTGGATGGAACGAAGAGAATGGATTGTCTTTTCAGTCCTGGCCGCAACATCCTCAGCGGTGAATGAGGAGTTGAATAGAGAAAAGATGAGCATCCAGAAAACCTGTCTCATGTCGCCTACATTTTAACAACAAAAAAGGGGATTGTCAGTAAGTCAGTTATCAGTCATCAGTTGTCAGTTTAGAAGGTATCTTTTCTTTATCTGAGAACGAACAACTGAGAACTGACAACTGAGAACTGAGTTACTGATAAGGATAGGTTGCGCAGTGAAAGTTGATTTTGTTATAAAGGGCAGTATGCGGCTTGAGTTTCTCCTTTCTCTCCTTCTCTATTTCCTAATTCTTATCCTCGCCTGTCTTTTCTTTATCAGAAAGATAAAAAACTTAGAGGATTTCTTCCTTGCCTCCCGGAGACTTCCATTAGTTTTAGTCTATTCATCACTCGTCGCTTCTTGGTTTGGGGCCACTTCGATCCTTGTCTCCACGGATGAAGCTTACTACGAGGGCGTGAGCGCTGTGTGGGTGATCGGAATTCCCGCCATTCTCACTGTTTTGGTGTTCGGTTTTCTTCTCGCGCGGCCGATTCGCCGCCTTCCCATCGTTAGCTTACCAGACCTTGTGGAGATGCGTTACAGTCCTCTTGTCCGCCATCTGGCTTCTGTTTTGATCATCTGGTATATGATCCTTCTTGCATCATCTCAGATGGTGGCCATCGGAAATTTCTTGAAGTCTCTCCTCGGGACTTCCTACCTGAATAGCCTGTTACTCGGAGCTGGCGTTGTCCTCCTTTACTCTGTTTTTGGCGGTTTTTTCTCCGTGGCTCTCACCGATGGGCTGCAGTTCTTGCTCCTGGCTGGAGGCATTTTGAGCCTGTTCTTTTTCCTCTCTACAACATCTTCTCTAGGGGAGGCATCTCTTCTCACCTCGCAAGCAGGCCAAACTCATTTCTTCCAATTTTTTCATAATTTTAAGACGAACATCCTGATCCTGCTCTCCTTTACCTTTGCCTGGACGATTTCCCCGATTGTTTGGCAGAGAATTCAGGCCTCCCGAGATGAGGGGCAAGCACGAAAAGCCTTATTTTTATCCTCTGGAACTTTCATCATCCTGTACGGACTCCTGGTTCTTATCGGGATGCTTTGCCTCCCTCTCTTCTTGTCACGCAAGTTGGAAGGTCCTCTCCTTTCGGAAATCATATCGTCAAAGACCGGACTGTTTTTGAGCAGCCTATTGTTTGTGGCCATCGTGGCGGCGATCATGTCCACCATGGATACAGCTATTAACACCGGGGCCTTGTCCCTGACAAGGGATGTCTATCAGCAAATCTTTTCTTCTTCCCAGAGGAGAATTGTTTTAGCAAGTCGCCTCTCCACACTCGTTATCGGAGCCTTGGCTTTTCTCGTGGCCACCCGCTTCCAGAGCATCCTTAAAATGTTGGGACTTTCCTCTGAAATCATGGCTGAAGGTCTGTTTATTCCCGGAATAGCCATGATTTTTCTCAAGAAAAAGCTTCCCACGGCTGGCCTCCTGAGCCTTGTTTTGGGAGGAGGATTTTCCTTCATCATCTTCTTGGGCGAAGTAGATATTTTGCCCTTCCGACTGGTCTCCTGGCCCTTTTCGGTTCCTTATGGGGTGGCCTTATGTGCTATGGGCTTTACTATCGGAATGGTTATTGATAGGAATAAAAAATGATTTTTCGTCATCCTGCCCTCTTTACGCTCTCCTCTTATTCGTATATCATTTATAGCAATGTTTCTTCTTGATAAAATCCGTTGGTTTCTCATCGGGTTTTTTGGAAAAATCATTCTCTGGATCTGGGCCAAGTCCTCCAGGATGAACATCCTGGGTGAAGAGGAATATCTAAAACTGAGGAAAGAGGGGAAGCCAGTCGTCATTCTTGTCTGGCACGGCCGGATATTCTTGGTCCCCTATTTTTTTCGCAGAAGAGGAGTGGCTCCATTGGTGAGCCCCAGCAGGGATGGAGAAATCGTTTCGCGGATTATGTCCAGGTGGGGATACCGCATCATCAGAGGATCGAGTTCTCATGTGATCATAAAAGCCTGGAACAGGATGAAACGCGAACTTCAAGAAGGGGGAGAGGTGATCATCGTGCCGGATGGTCCAAGAGGTCCCAATCGAAAAATGAAGATTGGAGGGCTGAAGCTGGCTCAGGAGACCGGGGCTTTTCTTGTTCCTTTTACTTTCTCATCTTCAAAGAAGAAAAAGTTGAAAAGTTGGGATCAATTTCTGATGTTTCCTCCTTTTTCCAAAGTTGTGGCTGTTCTCGGCCAACCCATCTTCCTAAACTCCAACCTTAGCGAGGATGAACTGCAACGGGAAAGGCAGAGAATCGAAGAAGTCATGATCGAAATGGATAGAACCGCCGACAAATACTTCGGTTGATCTTATAAAGAAAAAAAGATTAACCCCCTGCTTGCTCACTGCCAAAACATTTTTGCGAAAACTCCCCAATATATATCATCTTGTCCTTTGCAGCTCCAGGTTATGACAAACTTTCCTTTCTCGTCCATATCGACTGCTGGATGCCACTGCTCATCCTGGGTGTATGTATTCACTTGAAATTCAACGCCGATAGGCTGTCCTTTGTTGTTAAATCTCTGAGCAAATATTCCTTCCTTTGAACCGTCTTGTTCCTGGCTTTCCCATGTAATGATAAAATTTCCTTTCTTATCCATCGCAATATCAACTATGTATTGGTAATTATTTGTATAGGTATTCACCTGAAATTCGTCGCCAAGTGCCTTTCCTTTTTTAGTAAACCTCCGAGCAAAAATGCCGAATCCTGAACCGTCTGGTCCATGGCTCTGCCATGCGATAACGAAATTTCCTTTCTTATCCATCGCAATCGCAGGATATACTTGGGTATAAACAGTATGAGTATTGACTTGAAATTCTTTGCCCACGGGTTTCCCTTTTTTATTATACCTCCGAGCAAAAATGCCGAATGAGTCCCCATCCTGACCGTCACTCGTCCAGGTTATGACAAAGTTTCCTCTGATATCCATTGCGACATCAGGATATTGCTGGAGACTAGTCGTGTACGTATTGACTTGAAATTCTTTGCCGATACGTTTCCCTTTATTGTTATACCTTTGGGCAAAAATTCCGTAAGATGAACCGTCTTGTCCATGGCTTTGCCAAGTGATAACAAAATTTCCTTTCTTGTCCATCGCAACAGCGGACCATTTTTGCCACAAGTTAGTATACGTATTGACTTGAAATTCTTTGCCTACAGGTTTTCCTTTATTGTTAAACCTTTGGGCAAAAATTCCCAAAGATGAACCATCTTGTCCATTACTCTCCCAGGTTATGACAAAATTCCCTTTTTCATCCATCGCAATGTCAGAAAAAGATTGGTCATTTATGGTATATGTATTGACTTGAAATTCTTTGCCTACAGCTTGTCCTTGACTGTTAAACCTTTGGGCAAATATTCCGTATGATGAACCGTCCTGTCCATCACTCCGCCAAGTGATAACAAAATTTCCATTCTTATCCATTGCAATCGCAGGTTCCCACTGGGTACCAGGAGTATACGTATTCACTTGAAATTCCTCACCCTCAGTCATAGCGATTTTTTCAACGACACCCCTATAACGCTCATAGTTTTCCGGTACATCATTCCAATAATTTCCATATCCGCTCCAACCCCAGTTCATAACAGCGGCGTCTTCACCCAATAAGTCATCTGGTGCACCAGGAGCCCAGTTTGTATATGTAACGGGTCCTCCACGGCTCCACTCCCATTTACCTTCTTTCTCTCTATCATTAAAACCAATCCAAAAGTATTCATATTCACCAAATACTTCTTTAATCCATAATTCCTCTTCCCGACTATTGAGAATCACAAGATGCCCTCCCCATTCTATGGCTTGGGCTTCGGCCTCCACCCAATTCAGTGGTTCTGTTAATCTGTAATAATGGTTGTTTGATGGGTTTTTTATCCAGCCATCTTCCCCAGCAAAAATTGCAACTGTTAACATCACTGATAATAATAATCCAATCAAAAATAGCTTTTTCATTTGACCTCCCAGGTACATCCCTAGATTAATAACCATTAATCCAGCAGATTATCTTTTTGTTGAACAGTTCATTTTCCTCAACCTGAGGATTATGACTATTTTTTCCCTGACTTCATATTTCCCTCAGGTTAATATGACTTGACTTATATCACATAGACAAGCAGGATTCAATCAGAAAGGGTACTTCAGCTCGGTGTCAGGCATTTTTATTCGATTGTCCTTGTCTGAGATTTGTGTTATAAATACTGGCAAAAAAAAGGAGAGTGCAATGCGGGTCAAATTTGTCATCGGTCTTTTCATTTGCCTGTGTTTTTCCCTAACTCTTTTTTCCCAGGAATCCGAGGAATTAATTGCTCAGGCAGATGAGCTTTACAACCAAATGAAGGATATGGCCACAGCCAAAGCCGCCCTGGAAAAATACAGGCAGGCCTTGACGAGCGCGGAGAATAAGTATGAGGCTTACTGGAAAATAGCCAGAATCTTGTATTTTATCGGTGCTCATACAGAAAAAAAGAAGGAAAAGAAAACCATTTTCTCCCAAGGTATCTATAACGCCAAAAAAGCCGTGGCCTTGGAGCCCGAAAAACCTGACGGGTACTACTGGCTTGGTGTCAATTATGGGGTTTACGGAGAGGCGAGAGGAGTGCTGAAGAGTCTATTCCTGGTCGATGACATCAAGGAGGCCATGAACAAGGTGATTGAACTCGACCGTTCCTACGAAGACGGAGGTCCAGACAGAGTGATGGGGCGAGTTTATTTCAAGCTCCCCGGATTTGCGGGAGGAAATAAAGACAAGTCTCTTGAGCACCTGAAGAAATCACTTGAATACGGTCCCGAGGACGCTCTCACCCGTGTTTATCTCGCCGATACCTTACTGAAGCACAAAGAAATAGAAAAGGCCAGAGAAGAGCTAGAGTATGTGTTGAACATGGAAGATGATCTCCGCTGGATTCTCGACATCGCTCGGAGTAAAAAAGAAGCAGAAGAGCTGCTCAAGGACAAGAAGTTCCGGAAAAAAAAGAAATAAAAGACGTCACTCGTCAGGCTCTCTCAATCTTTGTAGACCTGTCCTTCCATTTTAATCGAGTTTAGTTTCGAGGGCCTGATCTTCAGTCTGGCCTGTTTCTTAGAGGATGATACACGATAAAGTGTTGCCAATAAGAAAAGCTTTTGGCTGGATTTTATGCATCTTCCTCATTGTTTTGAGCGCTGATGCCTTGCCCCTCAGTTTCAAGATCACAGGAGGAATCGGCTGGCTGGATGGGGGAGATTTAAACAAAAACATCCAAGGCTGGAAGCGTTATTTTAGTGATCGCAACATCTCTCCTTATACCTTTAGCTTTGATGTGGAGGAAATACACCGGTCATGGGAAGGGGGAATAGAAATCACCTATTCTATCTCCTCTCGATGGAGGATCGGTTTTGGATTGGATGTCCTGCAGGGGAATACAAAAGGGACGATGTCTTCCAGCGTGGAGTTGGAGGAGGATTATTTTCGCTCAGCCGATGATTTCGGGACGATTTTTCTAATAGAAAATCGAGATCAGAGTCCTGAGTACCGTCTTCGCGCCATCCCGGTTATCCTCACTTTTTATCATGCTATACCATTTTCGAATAAGGGAAATGTATTCCTCGGGATGGGAGGAGGCTATTATTTTGGCCGATTGGATTATCAAGAGAATTACCAATACGACTCAGATTACAGGGATGATAATATCCTTTCGGGTTCTATTTTCCGGTACATCGACCAGTATTCTTCCTCAGGGGATTATACCGAGGAGAGCCGCACCGGTGCTCTCGGACTTCACGGCCTGGCTGGTCTGGAATGGAAAGTTTCTGAAAGATTCTATCTTGTTTTCGAAGTCATCGGAAGATGGGTGGATTTCTCGGATTGGGCTGGAGATAAAACGGATAGTTACTCTTGGGATCAGACTTGGGGTTTCTGGGGTACTGATAGGGATCTGGGCTTCGAAGAGGAATCAACTGGGGGTAGACTCTGGATGGTTGATTATCAGGATGAACTAACCGGTAAATCCTACCCTCGGTTCGTGTTTTCTGAAGAAGAACCCCGCTTGGCTTCATACCAGAAAGTCAGCCCAGCCAAAATCAATTGGAATGGTTTGTCCTTCCGGATTGGGATAAAGATCGGCCTTTAAAGGGAAGACTGATTCTGGTGAGGATGCCTCTGCGTTCTCATCGAGAGATGGGAATTCTTAGTGAATCATACAGGGTTAGGCTGTTTGGCCCTTCGACTTTAAGCCGTAAGACGAGGTGATGTCTGAAGAAAGAGGCTGGTATTCGGACGACAAAAGGCTCTGATGAGGTCAAAGTGGTGGCTGGAGGAAGAGAGGGAAAAACGACTTCCGATTGGACAATCACAATTTCAGGGTGGGTAGAACTCAATTCCGCCCTCAAGAGGAGAGCCGAGATCTGAGTGTTGTTTTCAAGAGCAACTTCAATCTCGATGGTCTCACCAATTTCCACTATTCCGTTTCCGTTTCCAGAACTTAGTCCGTCAGCGTCGTCATCAACAGTAAAGGTGTGAAGCTGGGGCAGAGCCGTCTCCAAACCAGCAGCCGCAAAGGCATTGATAATTCCCCAGCCATAGTCGTTATCCGGATTTTGTGAGCGGTCGGCGGTGCTGAGAAGGGCTGAGCGGACCTGAGCCGGTGTCCAGCCTCGATGGATTTCTAAAAGAAGGGCGGCCACACCACTCACCAGAGGCGCGGAAAAAGAGGTCCCCGAGCCTTCCATATACTGGTCATTCCCATCAAGCGAATTGCCAGCTAACCAATTGTCGACTCCACGGGCACAGACTTCGGGCTTGATCCTTCCGTCTGCGCTAGGGCCGGGAGAGCTGAAAGAGGCCAGGAGACCAGAGTCATCCACGGCTCCGGCGGCGATGACGTCGAAGCCATCCGAGGGCGCGATGAGATGACCCCATGGGTTGTTGCGCTCATTACCGACCGAGTTGACGACGACAACTCCGAGGCTCGCTGCTCGGTTGGCCGCTCTGGTCGTCACGGCTGTTTGGCCATCCATATCTTCGAATGAATACCAGTCCGTATAGCCCAGGGAGGAAGAGACAACCTCTGCCCCCAAGCGTTCCGCCCATTCGATCCCGGCTACCCAGTAATCTTCTTCTATAGGCATTTCGAAACGGGTCGTCTCTGTCTTTGCCAGCAAAAAATCGGCTCCGTAGGCAGGCCCCACAAGCTCTCCAGGTTTGTATCCTCCGAGCACCGACCATGTTCCAGTCCCATGAGAGTCGGTATAGTCGTCCGGGTTGAAAAGATCCTGGGCCACGTCGTTATCGTTGTTGACAAAATCCCATTCATCGATGATGTTGACGTGCTGGAAGACTTCGTGAGATTTCCGGAAGCCCGTATCCATAAGACACACACGAACACCCTTCCCGCTGTATCCCAGACGATGCAGCGGCGGGACATTGATCTGGGCAAGCTGAAGATAAGAAGGGCCATAGTTGATATGAATTGTGTTTTCTTCCTCTTGGGTGAGTCTTGTTTCGGGGCGCGAAATCCGATCTTCCCTCCGGAAGGAAAGGACAAGATCAATCTTATGGATGCAGTCGAGTCTGGACAAAGAGGAAATCTGTGGAGTTGCCGTCTCAACACTTAGGGCATTGAGCCAACGAGACGTGGTTCTGACCCGTTTAACCAGGGGAGCAATTTTCTGTATATAAGGAGGGAAGAGGGGAAGGTCTTGGACATCCACGAGATTTTTTTTGGAGCGCACCTTCCGACGCCGCCACAAGCAATGCTCATCGAGACTCTGACGAATTTTGTTAAGGTTTTTCTTTAGTGATTCTCGAGAAGAAATACCCTTGTCGGCAAAGTAGATCCACACTTTTAATAGTTTATCCTTTTCTACAGATGCGGACATTGTGTTTTGCAATCTTTGTGTGATTTTGGGATAAGGTGAAATATCTTGAGAAATGTCAGTCGCCGCCTGTGTTTTAAACGAGGGAAGAGCAGAAGCAACAAGGATGGATATAACGATAAAAATGAAGACAAAGCCCTTTCTGGATAAATATTGTTTCTTGTTCTTCATTACCTAAGTCGAAAAAGCTAAATGAGCAGATTCTTGTTGGAAAGCATCACAAATTCTGTGATTAAGATAGGTCTCTGCATAAACAGAAAAGGTTAGGTTGAGTATTGAGAAAACCGTGAGCAGGGCTGAGCGGGCATGGTTCCTCTCCCAAAGGGAGAGGAGAGCGAAGCC
>CAYFXE010000035.1:0-21891 GCA_964347035.1 uncultured Eubacteriales bacterium
AACACCAGATTCAAATAAGCGGAGCAGGAACAATACATGCCTTTGATCTTCTGACAGAAACAACGACTGTTAACGTGACCGGAGTCGGAAATGTTGAAGTGAATGTCTCTCAATTACTCGATGTGAACATTTCAGGCGCTGGCTCGGTATATTACAAAGGCTATCCTACAATCACTCAGAATATAACAGGGACTGGAAGTATAATCGATGCCAACTAATTTCCTACAAGATGAAGGATTGATCATAAACGCAAAAAAGAATGCCTACTATCGGCAAGAATTTATTACAAACCTGACACAGGGGAATTCACAGGATGGTTCAAATGGTGGCCCAGTCCCTGGGTTGTATAATATTCTAGGAATTGTCTATCCAGAAGAGACAGAAATTCCGATGAGTAAATCAGGGGGGATGACTTTTGCTTCGATGATAACTGAATTAAAAAAATAGATCACAGCAAAATAATAGTATTATTAAATAGGGCTTATTTGCTGGCTATCTAAGAGCACGACTCTTTTTTTCTGTAGGTTTATTTCTTTTTCGAAGTTTTGTTTTTCTTCAGCCAGTATTCCATGGCTTTCCTGGTTTCAAAATAAAGCTTGGATAAATGCCGGTGTAAATCTTCCCTTTTCATTTCATCTTTTTCAAATTCTTTCGTATAAGAAATAATCTCATCGGGTTTAATATCTGGTTTGTAATCTGGATGTGAGAGTCCTATGGCAACCAGAATGGCGAAGCATATTTCTCCTCTAATCACTTCGGAGAAACTCAGATCAAATCTATCCGCAATATTCCTCACATGCTCTTCTAGCCATTCGGGAAGAAGAACTTGATATCTTTTCAACATCTCTACCTCCTAGAATGATAAATAATACCAAACAACAGCGAAAAAACAAATCATTTTTGATCATCTATCGAAAATTTTATCCAGATAGTCCTAGATTCCCGCTTCCGCGGGAATGATAAAGGATGATTCTGGATTTCCGCTTCCGCAGGAATGACAAGGGGTGAATCTGGATTCCCTCTCCAGCGGGATTGATGAGGGCAAGGACAAGGATTTTTTATTTAATATATCCTAGGGCTCTGAGATGCTCTCTCGTCTTCTTATTGATGATAAATTTTCCCTTCATCGCCAAATCCTCATCCGACAACAACTCACTTCTCAGCTTCAGCAACTGCCGGTTATAAAAATTCGAAATAATGGGATTTTGGAGGAATAAATTATTTTGTTCTCCAGGATCAGCCTCAAGATCGAATAGTAAAGTCTCTTTCCTATCTATGATGATTTTGTATTTTCCGTCCCTTAACATATCAGACCTGGTTTCTTCTTCGACAAAGGGCTTACTCAGAGATCCTAGGATATAACGATGACCGATCTCTTCACTCTCAAGAATTAGAGGCAGAAGACTTTTGCCCTGGAGGTTTTCGTTTATTCTGCCCTGTCTGTAAATATCCAGAAAAGTGGGCATCAGATCCATGGATTGAACCAAGGCCTCGATTTTTTTTCCGCCAAGGCCGAATTTTTTCGGGAATCTCAGGATCAACGGAATACGAATTTCTTCGTCGAACAGGTTGTGGCTGTGACCAAAAACACCATGCTCCTGGAAAGACTCTCCATGGTCTGAGGTGATCACGAGAATCGTGTTCTCGAAAATTCCGAACTCTTTGAATATATCCAAAATCTTCCCAAGATAGTAATCGGCATACTTCAAATTGCCCTTGTATTTACTCTTAAGGTATTCGATATCTGCACCTGTCAGCTCATCCAGGTTCAGTTTCCGGAGCATCAAGGGTTCCATTTCCTTAAGGGGGCCGTTGTAGGCTTGGGCCGTTTCGTCCAGGAAAGATGAGGGAGGATTATATGGCGTGTGTGGCTGGAGAAAATGAATGTACATGAAGAATTGCTCATCTTTATTCTTCGAAATCCAATTCCATGCAGGGTCCACAAAATCTTCTGCCCAGATAACATTAAGCCTCTTCTTACTCTTAAGTTCATCGTTTTCCCAATCGAACAGCGCTATTTCATCATCCATGCCCTGAAACAGATTATAAACAGAAGAGGCGGATGCGTTGGCTGTCATGCCACAGGTTTTAAAGCCTTTCTCCTTTAGAGCCTCAGCCAGAGTAAGGGCTTTATCTGCCAGCCTTCTCTCACGACTCCAGACTTTGTGCGAAAGAGGGTGTAAAGATGTAAACAACGAGACTGTGGAAGGGAGTGTCCAAGAGGCCTGGGCAAAAGCCTTAGTAAAAACAATCCCTTCTGCAGCAAGAGTGTCGATGTAAGGAGTGGTCTCTTCATCGAAACCATAACAGCCCATGTAGTTAGGATTGACGGCATCCAAGATCGCTATGATCAGGTTGGTCTTGTGGATACCTCCCAAGTCTTCTGATGGTATCGAATCAGCTTTATCTTTCAGGGCAATCTCTTTTTCTCCTCTCACTTCAGCCCTGGAAATCTTCCCAAAGACCTGATCCAAATCCATCAGAGAGCTTTCTGACAGGAAATCGATGTTTAAGCTCAGGCGAACAATCGTTCCCGCGTAATGACTCAAATCCACATCACAAGCTTTTTTCTTTTCGGATAGTTCATTGAGATTCAACTCGAATACCTCTTCTGGCCGTCTTCCCTCCTCTGTGATACTTAAACATAAGTTTAGGTCTGATTTGATTTTCTCTATTCTTGAACCCTCAACCGCAAAATCAAACAGGAGATGTGCTCCTCGAGGAAGCTTGAGGTAATAGTTGATTTGGCTCAAGGGATTGAAATAAATGACCTTGTCCTTCATGAAAGCATGTTTGCCATAGATTTGTTTGGCTGGGAAGGATATGGACCTAAACCGCACTGCCAGGTTTCTCGTATCCTTTCCTCCTACTGTCTCCTGGGGACTCTTCGCGTAATTAAATCGAAGTGTCAAAATGTTCTCCCCTATAAAAAGAGCATTTTCAGGCAAAATGAAGGAATACTCCTTTTCCTCCTTTTCGAGTTCTTGCTTGTCTACGTATTCTCCGTTTAAACGAACCTCGATGTGCTGAGGAGGAGAATTCGGGTAGGTGAAAGGGCGACAGAGGAAGACAATCTCCTGCTTTTTATGAGGAAGAAAGGTGTAAAATCTTATCTCCGAAAAGAGTGAAGTAGCCCAAACACCATTTTTTTCTATTTTCGACCAGCCCTTCGTGAAATATCGGCTGACATTCGGATCCCCAATATCTATTATCTCTGTCTCTTCGTTTATTTCTGCAAACTCAAAGTCCTCGAGCAGATTTAAAAAAGTGAATTCTTGAGCTTCCCTCTGACAGGCTGTGGGAAAAAGAACCAAGACAAAAACAGAGAAGAAAAATAGCCAAGACAATTGATGTTTGTTCGTACTGTTCATGATTGTTATTTGATGTAACCTAGTGACTCCAATGCTTCCTTCATCTTTTTATCGAGCTTCTTGCGGTATCGGCTCTTAAAGGCTTTGCTTTTGGCTTTTAACAACCAGGAGTCAAGAAAGGACTCCATCTCCTGAGCAATTTCCTTTTCTTTGTCTTTGAGGTCGATCTTTTCCTCATAATCTTGGAAAGAACGATAAAGATGGTCTTCCTTAATGGACCAGTCCTTGGCATAGGGTTTCATGTATTTATAGCCGTTTTGATAGATTCCACCGATAACTCCGTTGACGGCCTCGCTGATGACAAAGTCGTGCGGCTCGTATTCGGGGCTGGAAAAAGCTGGCCTGAGGCTTCGTCCATTAATCTTATTCTCGTCGTACTCATAACCCAGAACCTCGAGTGCTGTCGGGAAGATATCCACCAAGCTTGCCAGCGAATAGACCTCAACACCTTCTGGGATCCTTCCAGGAAAGCTCATGATCATCGGCACGTGGGTTACTGTGTTGTATAGACCAGCATGACAAAAATAGATGTCCTTCTCAGTCATACTCTCCCCATGATCAGCGGCCAATACAACCAGAGTGTCCTTTTCTACTCCAAGCTCGACAAGTAAATCCAGCAACTCCCCGATGTGGACGTCAAGAAAGGAAATTTCTCCTTTATAGAGGGGGATAATTTCGTCAGGATCAACAGGCTTGGATTTTTTTTCTTGACTGATATCCATAGACTTGGCGGGTTCCACCGGTTCAAAATCCGATCCAACTGGATAAATTGTGTCATAGGGCTCAGGAGGATCATAATCCCCATGAGGATCATAGTAGTGAATCCAAGCAAAGAATGACCGATCAGCGATTTTCCGCAGCTTCTTGAAAAATTCTTGATTGCGTTCCTGAGCATTGAGTTCGATCGGATCACACTCGAGGAATTCACCGAATCCTTGAGCGAAATTGGAATTACTAGGATTTAAATGCCGTGCGCTGACAGCTGCCAAAGTCGTATACCCCTTGTCAACGAGAAATTCCGCTAAGGTGATGACATCGTCGGCCAGTCGGGTCTGATTATCGTACATGCCATGAATAGCCAAGTATAAACCGGTGAGCATCGAAGCATGAGAGGGATTCGTACACTGAGAAGGCGCTATGGTGTGCTTAAAATTCACCCCCTTGGCCGCCAATCGATCAATGTTCGGTGTTTTGACATCCGGACTTCCGTAACAACCGATATAGTCAGCCCTCGTCGTGTCGAGGCTTATCAGGAGGAGGTTTGGCGTACCTGGATTTTTCTGTTGCTTACAGCTTGCAGATATGAAAAGGAGGAAGATGAGCAGAGCGAGATATGGCCATTTTCGATCGATAGTACTAGGAATAGTCATCTTAAGAAAGGAATTTCGATGATCCGATTTACATGAGATATATTTACGTTTATTAATCAATTTGTTTTCTTTTGATATAAACCTTTTTATCAAAAATTATCACATCTAAAGCCGAAATTTCCTTCCGGCCAGCCTGGGAAATTTTATAGCACAGGGAAAGGACAGAGTCAACTTGGAGGAGAAACTGGCTTTCGGGAGCCGCTGATCTCTTGATTTAGACTGCTTGGTGTTCTGTCCGGCGGATGATCTCGTCCTGAAGGCCTTTGCTTAGGTCGCAGAAATAATCGCTGTAGCCTGCAACACGTACGATCAAATCCCTGTACTTCTCCGGGTGCCTTTGAGCATCGCGAAGAGTTTCGGCACTCACCACATTGAGCTGGATGTGGTGGCCATCCATCTTGAAATAGGACCGGATCAGGTAGGCCACCTTGTCGATGCCCTCGTCGGTTGCCATGAGCTGAGGGGTGAATTTTTGATTGAGCAGGGTTCCTCCAGTCCGGACGTGGTCCATCTTGGCCACGGACTTGAGGACTGCGGTTGGGCCGTGCCTGTCCGATCCCTGAACTGGTGAGATGCCTTCGGATAAGGGTTCGGCAGCTTTCCTGCCGTCGGGCGAGGCCCCGATGACACTTCCAAAATAGACGTGAACGGTCGTGGGCAGCAGGTTGATCGCGTATTTTCCACCCTTGGTGTTGGGCCTGCCGTTTATCGCATGGTAGTAGACCTCGAACACCGAGCGCATGATTGAATCAGCATAATCGTCGTCGTTTCCGTATTTCGGAGTTTTGTTCATGAATCTCTGCTGAAGCTTCTCGTATCCCTTGAAATCGGCCTTCAGGGCTTTATGGAGTGTCCTCATGGAGATATACTTTTTATCGAAAACATTGGACTTGATCGAAGCCAGAGAATCCGTGATCGATCCCATCCCTACTCCTTGAATGTAGGTGGTGTTGTAGCGGGGGCCGCCGTTATGGTAATCCTTCCCTTTAGCAATGCAGTCATCGATCAGAAGAGAAAGAAATACGGCCGGGATATAAGCTGCATAGAGTCTCTCGATGATGTTGTTCCCAATAATCTTGATATCGATGAAGTGGTTGATTTGTTTGGCGAAGGCATCGAAAAGCTCTTCATACGAGCGGAATCGGGAGGGGTCTCCCGTCTCCAACCCGATTTTTTTACCGGTCCTGGGATCCACGCCGTTGTTGAGCGTTATCTCGAGCACCTTGGGAATGTTGAAATATCCAGTAAGCGTGTAGTTTTCTTTTCCGAACGCTCCGGTCTCAACGCAACCGCTGGTTCCTCCGTTCCGGGCATCGATAACGGATTTTCCCTGTCTGATCAGCTCCTGGACGACAGCATCGGTGTTGAATATCGACGGCTGTCCGAATCCTGTCTTCAGGATCTTGAGAGCCCTTTTTAAAAAGGCATCAGGGGTTTTTTTGCTGATGTGGACGGATGGACTCGGCTGAACAATCCTCATCTCTGCAATCACATCCAGGATCAGGAAGCTGAGCTCATTCACCGCATCAGTACCATCAGGCTTGACTCCTCCGGTGTTGATCTGGGCGAAATCGGTGTAAGTATTGCTTTCCTGGGCCGTAACACCGACCTTGGGTGGCGCGGGTTGGTTGTTGAATTTGATCCAGAAAGCCTGGAGCAGCTCCCTGGCTTTTTCTCTTGTTAAGCTCCCTTCTCCCAATCCTTTTTTATAGAAAGGATAAAGGTGTTGATCCAGTTTTCCAGGATTGAAAGCATCCCAGCCGTTGAGTTCGGTGATCACACCAAGGTGTACGAACCAGTAATACTGGAGGGCTTCCTGGAAATTACGCGGGAGATTGGCGGGGACATGGGTGCAGACCTCTTCTATCCTCTTCAATTCCTTTTTCCGGGCTGCGTTTTTTTCCTTTGTAGCCAGTTGCTTGGCTTTCTCGGCATGACGTCTGGCGAACAGGATCAGAGCATCGGCCGCGATGTTCATGGCTCTGAGTTCTTCTCTCTTATCGTAAGCCTCGAGGTCATTGAAAAAATCGAGGTTCTCGATGCTTTTCTGGATTTCCTCTTTGAATTGGAGAAACCCTTTCTTATAGATCTTGCCATCGAGGACCGTGTGTCCCGGAGCCCTCTGCTCCATGAACTCCGTAAACACGCCGGCTTCGAAAGCAACCTTCCACTCCTCCGAAACGGCATCGAAGATCTTGTCCCTGATAGATTGTCCCTTCCAGTAAGGAATGATCTCTTCTTTATAGAATTTTTTGATTTTGTCGTCCACAGAATAGGATGTTTTTTCTCGAGAATCGAGGATTTTCAAATCCTGAAGGCTGTGAACTGTGATCTCTGGGTAGGTAGGTGTTGCTTTGGGGGCCGGACCACGCTCGCCCACGATCAACTCCCCCTTATTGATACAGATTTTTTTGTTAACCAGGATGTGTTTGAAAGCCAGGGCCCTTTTCACCGGAGTCGAGACGCCTTTGGCCTCTTCGCTTTTGTAAAACCCGGTGATGAGCTTGGCCCTTTCGGCCGATATGGACGGCTTGGTCCTGAGGGATTGTTCTCTCAACTTCTTTATTCTTGCGTTCATGCGATCATCCTCCTATCTTGATCCGGAAGCCTAAGTCTTCGAATGTTTTCACGAATTTTTTGACCTTCTCCTCTTCCAGCGTTTTTGTTCCAGCCAACCTGTTGGACATCTGCAGGTTTTGGTATTTATGGCCGGCGATGTTGTGATAAGGAAGAAAACTGACATTCTCAATGCTTTTACACTGGACCAGGAATTCCGCGATTTCCTTCATGTCCCTCATGGTGCTGTTCACTCCAGGAACGACAGGAATACGGACCTCGATGTTGCTCTCTTTTTTCGAGAGTTTTTTGAGGTTATCCAGAATTGTCGTGTTGGATACTCCAGTTGTTTTTTTATGTTTTTTATCATCTATCATTTTTACATCATAGAGAAAGAGATTCACTTTTTCTTCAATCTTGAGAAAGACCTCAAAGGGAGCATAACCGCAGGTGTCGACAGCGGTGTGTATGCTGTTCGCCCTACTCCCCTCGAGAAGCGCTTCCAGAAACTCGGGCTGTTTCAAGGGTTCCCCACCGGAGAAGGTCACTCCTCCCCCGCTCTCTTCGAAAAAAACCCTATCCTTGATGATCTCATCCATCACCTGTTCAACCGTCATTTCCCTTCCGATCAACCTCAGAGCTTCGGTGGGGCAGTTATCGTCGCAGTTTCCAAGGAAACGGCATCTGTTGGGGTCGATGGCAATATGGCCCTTGACGCGTGAGACGGCCTTTTGGGGACAGGCCTCGATGCAATCGGCACAATCCGGAAAGCACCGCTCTGGACGGAAGACATGCTCTGGTATTTGCTTCTGGCCTTCGGGATTGTGACAACACCAGCATTCAAGAGGGCAGCCCTTGAGGAAGACTGTGGTCCGTAAGCCGGGGCCATCATGTATGGCAAACCGTTTGATATCAAAAATTATGCCCTTTTCCATGATACTATCTAATCTGATATATAATATATCAGATTTTATGTTATTGTCAACTTTTTACACCAAAAATCATAAAGTGCCTGTTTCTGCAAGTTTCCTGAGAGGCTGAGTGTTTTTCTATTTAAGGCTTAATACTGGTTTGCCCAGCATCTTTTCATCAACGTGAATGCCAAGGCCCGGCTCTGATGGAACTCTCAGATACCCCTCCCTCCTCAAGGGGGCATCCTCTGCAAGGTGAATATCAATATAGCTATTAAAATCTGTGGATGTGAAAAGAAATTCAGGTCGGGTGCTTCCCGCAAGATGGGCAATAGCAGCGGTTGTGATGTCGCCTCCCCAGCTATCTTCTATAGTCATGACAATGCCCAGAGCCTCGCACAAGTCCCTGATTTGTCGAGCTTTAGTCAAGCCACCCACACGGGAAATTTTAAGGTTAATGACATCCATGGCTCGTTGCTCGTAGGCTCGCATTAAAGGAGAAATTCCTGTGATTATTTCATCCATCACCATCGGCAAGTTGGTATGACTGCGAACTGTAAGACATTCCTCAAGAGTAGGACATGGCTGTTCGATATAAATATCTCTGTTAGCAAAAGCATTGACCACACGAACCGCCTGGTGAATCTGCCAGCCGGTGTTCGCATCAGCCACCAGGATATCCCCTGGCTGAAGGACTTTAAGCACAGCCTCGATGCGCTGGATATCATCATCAGGGGAGCCACCCACCTTAAGCTGGAAACGGTTGTATCCCTCAGACCTGAAACGAGACACATCACCTGCCATTTCCTCAGGAGAACGCTGGGATATCGCCCGATAAAGCGGATATTTTTCAACATACTGTCCCCCGAGCAAGGCACAGATTGAAACTCCTGTTGCCTGACCCAGAATATCCCAACACGCTATATCTATGGGGGCCTTAACGTAGTTATGACCACCCAAGGCAGCATCCATGAGATTATTAATAGAATTAATCCTGAAAGGGTCCTGACCGATCAAAAAAGGCCCAATCTCCTTGATCCCAATGGGGATACCTTTAGCAAAAGCATCCATGTAGGCCGAGCCAAGAGGACAGACTTCGGAAAATCCTTTAAGACCTTCATCGGTGGTAATCTTTACGATTGAACTCATAAGGGAAGTGACTGAATGTCCTCCTGACCAGGAATATTCATGATCAAGGAGTTTATAATTAACTTGATAAACATCAATCTGGACGATTTTCATAATTTCTTTCTCCAGCCTTCATTTTCTTCCTTTAGTGAAATAGTATTTCTTTATGAATCTTTCCTGAACGTTAAAGGACCAATGCACATCCCTGATAAAATTGGAAGCTTCTAAAAATTTACCATCAGCAAGGAGGTTTACCAGCTTTTGGTGTTCCTTTATCGAAGCTTCCTCCCATTCCTTTATGTATCCCTTCTGGCGTGGGAAGTCATAAAGCCTTTTCTTTAATATATCTACTGTCCTCCTGAGCATTTTGTTGCCAGCTTGATTAATGTAGGCATCATGAAACATGAGATTCTTTTCATAGAAAACATCAAAATTGTCTCTATCTATAGCCTTCTCCATTTCTCCATTAAGCCTATCCATCTTTTTTATGTCAGATATCCTCAAGGTTTCTGAAGAGCCTATAATTGCTGTGCTCTCCAGTGCTCCTATTATCTGATAATAATCTTTGATATCCTGAAGAGTGAGCTTATTGACGATAACACCGCGTCGAGGCAGAATAGTAACAAAGCCTTCCATTTCAAGCTGTAAAAGAGCATCCCTAAGAGGTGTTTTACTCACTCCCAATTTTTTACTAGTAGAATCCATATTTATAAATGAACCAGGCTGAATCTCTCCTATCTTCATCTGATATCTCAGGTATTCATAGACCTGGTCTTTCAAAGAAGAAAGATTGATTATGCTCGCTTTGGCCATTTCACCTCCTTCTCGATGAAATAGTGTCTAATATTTTATTTTTAATGAATCCCTATTCTGCTTTTAAAATTTGATGTATTATATGTGATATATCGTAATCTGTCAATACAATTACAATCATATAACAGGAGTTCCCCAAAAATGGGCCTTATAAAAGGCGAACTTATTCTAATTCTATTAATTACCTGGAATCGCAAATGGGATTGTAAGAAATGTTAGAACTTTCTTTCGGTTGGCCCAAAGTTATCCTCCGTTTTATCGCAGAGGATCCGCATCGCTAAATTTGCCCCTTGTATCTTTGGAATTCATTTGATAAATTGAATCTCGAAATTGATAATCTCACTTATATTCAATAAAAACCTTTAAAATAGGGATGAAATTTCAGTTTGACTGTGTGTTTCATTATGTCACAGACATGGAAAGAGCCATTCTTTTCTACACTGATGTCCTCGGCCTGAAACTTGCCTCGCGGGATGTCGTAGCTCGTTTTGATATCGATGGCGTGCTCTTCGAGCTCGTCCCGTCTTCGAGCGAGAAAAAACTCCAGGCAGGAGGTAATGCTCGTCTATGTCTCAAAGTCGACGATATCCAACAAGCTGTGAAGGATTTAGAGGCCAAAGGTATCCAAACAAGCCAAACACAGGAAGTGGAGAATGGAAGACTGGCCTCCTTCGAGGATCCAGATGGCAATGAAATATATCTATGGGAGTATCGGTGATTAAGTCGGTGACCAACGCTCCTGGCAAATTATTTATAATACTTATAGAAGAATACATAAATTTAAATCGGGAGGGAATATCATGAAATTGGATGTCATGCGTATGGGATTCGCTCTGGCAGTTATGTGGGGAGGAATTGTCTTTCTCGCGGGTGTGGCCAACCTGATCTGGCCAGCATATGCAGTGGAGTTTCTCAGAATCGTGGATTCTATCTACCCCGGCTATCACTTAGGTCAGTGGGGATTCTTTGGGGTGATCGTAGGAGCGTTGTATGCTCTTATCGATGGCTTTATCGTTGGTGTGATTTTCTCCTGGCTCTATAACTTGCTCATCAAGGGAAAAAGAGCAGAATTAACCTAAAACGAAAGAAAACAAGAGTCGAAGCTCAGGTTTGATTGATAAGTCATGAAGGCCAGATCCTTCGGGGAGATACAGAAGTTCAGGGATAATCCTTGATCGCCACCTTCCGTTTCCTCATATTCTCGAGAACAAAAGGATAAGCTTCCAAGGCTTCAAGCTCGAGCTCGGCTTTTATCTTGTACTGATCGAGGAGGTTTTCTAATCGCTCAATCTCCTCATCACTGAAGAGATCCCTCATAAGGGCCGGCCAGGCCTTCACTCCAACATCCTGGAGAACCTTAAGGGCTCTGAATGGATACGAGAAAAACTTCTTCTTGGCTCCTGTGATGATCTCGAAGGAATCTTCATCGGTCCCCTTCAGACATATCCGAATACGCAGATTCTCGAACTTCAACTGACTGATGAGATCCCTTTTGTGACCGAGGAAAAAGCCGTTTGATTCCAGGATGAAGATGCCGTGAGGCAGGCTCTGAAGAATGATTTTCAGCACCTCGACAAGGTGCTGAAAAGATCTTTCTCCCAGAACAGGCTCTGCTCCACTTATACGGAAAAGGCGAAAGGATTTCCTTCGGGCGATATGGAGGAGTTTTGAGGCCACCTGTTGGGGAGTATAATAATTTTTGAAACGTTGAGGGTATAAATTCCTGTTATAGTTCCAGCAGTAAGCACACAGAAAAGAGCAGCCGACAGCGTCTGCCGTGGCGATTCCACCATAATATGGAGCGGGTCTAAATCTATGGTAGACTCTTCTTAATCCCCTCATCACCACGGATTCAACCTGGGCGCTTCGTTCAAGAGGGTTAAACGGGAAAATTAATTTCTCTCCTGTCATTTTTTAGGAAACATTATATCCTTTACCGAAATGACTTGCCAGAAAGGAAGGTTTTAGAAATTAATAACCCATATTAGCTGCACCCTCCAACTCGTATGACATCTATTCTGTGACATTATCACATACAATGTAGCAGGATCAATATTCGAGAATACTCACTCCTAACATTACATTTGACATCAATTTTTCCCTCTGATATAAGTTCACCGGGAATTCTCTTCTCTCAAGCGCTCCGAGTTCACGCTCGACGAAGGAGATGAATAGTAGCATGAAAAAGATTGTTGTCATTTTTATCTTTTTCGTTATCAACATTATCTTAAATTTCCGGCCGTTAATAGCCCAGGAGGGATTGATTCCCGCCTTCCAGATCGAATCAAACCCGATCGCCCTCGAACGTTTAGCAAAGCCGGGAACGCCGTTTGACAAGGTCGGCCGAAAATTCGCTCTGTTAGGAGATGAAAGCGGCTCTTTCGAGGCCTGGGCCTACCCTCTAAAGCTCCTCCGCAATTTTGAATTTTCCTTCTATTTGGGAAACTCCACCCGACCGCTATTGGCCAAAGACATTGTCCGCTTTATCTCTGTCTCACCAGAGGCCACAACTCTAACTTACACCTATCAGTCTTTCCGTATGCAAGCGATCTACATAACCCCAATAAAAGAACCAGGAGCTATGATTCTATTAAAGGTAGACTCCACAGTACCTTTAACCATCGTCTGCGGATTCTTACCGGTCCTGCAGCCCATGTGGCCAGCAGGTCTCGGCGGTCAGTATGCTTATTGGGATGAGAATCGGAAAGCCTACCTCATCTCAGAGTCCAGCGGAAAAAACCACGGTCTTGTCGGCTCACCGGCTGCGTCAGGGATTTCATACACGCCGGCTCACATGCTCTCCGACTCTCCGAATGAGTTCAAGATCGAGATCCCAGAGCCAGAGAAAGTCAGCGGTCAGTATATCCCTATTTTTTTGGCAGGAGGGAAAGGGCCTAGAGAGGCCATCATAGATACTTACGAACGACTCCGGAAAAACCCAGAAGAACTCTACAAGAAAAACCTGGACTATTATCGACGTCTTCGTCAAAGCACCCTTCAAATTCAGACTCCTGATACTCGATTAAATCTCGCCTTCGAATGGGCAAAAATCGCCTATGACAACTTAGTGGTGGAGAACCCCGACTTAGGAAGAGGGTTAGTAGCCGGATTAGGAGCTTCAGGAACGAGTGGCCGGCCAGGTTTCGGCTGGTTCTTCGGGGGAGACGCTTACATCAATGCCCTTAGCTTGTTAAGCTACGGAGCCTTCTCAACCGTCAAAGATGCTCTCGCTTTTACCCAGAAGTGGCAGCGAGAGGACGGAAAGATGGCCCATGAGCTCTCTCAAGCCGCCGAATACATCGATTGGTGGAATGACTATCACTTCGGCTATATCCATGCCGACACAACCCCGTATTATCTCGTGGGCATGAATGAATATCTCAAGATGAGCGGCGATAAGCAGTTTATCAAAGAAAATTGGGACTCTCTCCAGCGGGCCTTTGAATGGTGTTTGAGTACGGATGCCAACCAGGATGGTCTGATGGACAATAAGAAGGCCGGATTGGGAGCATTGGAATACGGCGCTTTAACAGGGATTGAGACAGATGTCTATTTGGCCGCCATTTGGGCGAGGGCAGCCCAGGCTATGCAAAACCTGGCCTCCACAGCAGAAAAACAGGATTATGCCCGTAAGGCTGGGCAACACTTCAAAAAAGCCAAAAAATCCTTTCACGAGAAATTCTGGGATGAAGATCAGCAATTCTATGTCTATGCCTTCAACGCCGAAGGCAACAGAGTCAAAGAAATTACTCCCTGGTGTGCTGTCGGCCTGATGTGGAACCTGGGAAGACCGAAAGAAAGCCTTCTCTCCTTCGAAAAATTGAATTCCTCCGAGCTCACCACGGATTGGGGCACACGGAGCTTATCTCATAAGAGCGAACATTATAAACCTCTGGGTTACAACTACGGCGCAGTCTGGCCCTTTATCACGAGCTGGGTGGCCACAGCCCAGTTCAAGCATCATCTCCATCTTCAGGGCTTCAGCTCATTGATGTCCACGGTCCATCACACTTTTAATCAAGCTTTGGGTTTCGTGACAGAGGTTCTTTCAGGAAACCAGAATCTTTGGCTTCAGGAATCTGTTCCCCATCAAGGTTTTTCCACAGCAGGCGTTGTATTGCCCTTAGTTCGCGGGTTGTTCGGACTTGAAGGGGATGCCTTGAAGAAGACAATCACCTTTTCCCCAAAATTTCCGTCAGACTGGAAAAACGTCTCGATTAAAAACTTCAGAGTAGGCAACGCCTTGTTTTGGTTTGAATACGAGCGGCAAAATGGCAAGATCTCGGTCTCTGTGAGAACCAAAAATGGTGTAGGCTATCGACTTCACTTCGCTCCCGGAATCGGCATCGGGAATCAAATCAAATCCCTCGTTGTCGGTGGGACCCCTATCTCAATAAAAACCACAAACTTGAATCAACTGACACAAGTTGCAGCAGATATTCCAGTTGAAAAAGAATCAATATTATTGAAAATGGAGTTCGAACCGACAGTAGAGATTTTACCACCCTTGTTGGATAGTAAAGTCGGTGAGAGGAATAAAGGCCTGAAAATCATATCCATCATCAGGGAAAAGAAAAAGCTCAGAATCAAATTAGAGGGATTGGTTGGGGGAGTATATGAGTTACGGGTTCAGAACACACAATTCATACAGAGCGTTGAGAGAGCTGTTCTGAAGAATGACAAGTTAAAAATCTTGATACCAAAGGGAGAAACAGGGTCTTTTGTTGCCCATCAAATTACGATTACCATCAGTAATCTGTGACGACTGCGGCTCTCTTGAGCTTTTCCTTAATAAAGACCGCTCTATTCTTTGAGCTTTAAATCTTTATCACAGCAAACAAACTTGCATTCTTCATGGACGCAGGAACCTGCTTCATCCGTACACTCTTCGCATTCCTGTACGACCTGAAGTTCTAATCCACAAGTTTCGCAGACATAGATTTGGCCTTTTTTTAAATCATGACAGTGCAGCATCTGACTATCCTCCTCCATTCATATAATACTCAATTTCTCAAGGAGAATTGAACTAAGAACAATACAAACGATGATGACCAAAGTCAAGCCTTCCTATGATTGACTTCGAATCTCGTGTTCGATATCATAAATATGAAGAAGATGGGCATTAAAAAAATCATATTACCCTCCGTAATATCTTTAATTCTTGTTACTTTTCTGTCTGCTCAAAGCCTGGTAGAACTGGCGAAAAAGGAGAAGGAAAGACGGGCCAAACTGAAGGGGAAGAAAAGTATTCTCGTAACCAACGCAGACCTGAAAAACATGAAGAAAAAACCTGCTGTATCAATACCGGAGTCCCAACTGGCTGAAATCAAGAGGAGGGCCTCCCAGAGTCCAGCACAGAGCCAACCTTCTAGAAATAGAAATATTGATCGAGAAAGCCAGGAAAGCCTATCCAGACTCGAAACCAACTGGAAAAAAGCTGACGAATACGTTGAACTTCTAACCTTGAAGATAAACGGTCTCCAACAGAAGTTTTACACCTTCAGAGATTGGACACTCCGGGACAGCATCCAAAGAGAAATAAGAGACACATACCAGAAACTCCAAGAAGCTCAGGAGGATGCCAAAAAAGCCAAGGAAGAATACGAGAAGAAACGAATTCGACGACAAAGATAAAAGGGAAGTTCCCGTTTTACTTTTTCTGGAGGACATCGAGAAAGCGTTCGATGGTGACCGGGGCACTTCCCTCGAAGTGATTGTTCACGTTCAAAAAAGTGATGATTTCTTTCTCGAGATTTGCCTGAACAATGCGAGCCGTGGCTTCTAATCCTTGAGGCTTGGGCGAAACCACCCGATTCCAAACTTCTCCGGTTTTCATCTCCATCTCCAGTCTATCTCCACCATGGAGGCGAACGATCGAAAAATCTGCGGTGACTGGTCTATATTTCTCAAATATCTTACTGATATGGGGCATGTAATATCCCTCGAGATAAACAAATCCGAGGTTATGCTCCTTGAGAAATTGAAAAAAAGCCGGCGATAAATAATTTGGATTTCGCGTCTCGATGGCGTATTGGAAATCCTTGGGCGCTCTAGTGATAAACTCTTGAAAACGCTCGAAGAAGGCCTCTTTGGAGGGCATTTTTTTCTTGTTGAGGTACTCAAACTGAAACATGATCGGTCCCAGATTTCTGCCCATCGGTGTCAGAGTGTCCAAAAACCTCTCGAGAAGGTCATTATCCAGGAAATACGGATTCGGCTTCCCCGCAAAATCGGCATATTTTACAGGCTGTTTGGAGTAAAAATGCGTCAGGGTTAGGGAATTTGGGGCCTTGATTGTAAAGATGAAATCACCGGGAACACTCTCGGCATAGTTTTTGACCGTCCTTACCTCGGGCAGCTTGACTCCCCCTGGAAAAAGGCTCCAAAACCATTGATCTATTTCGACCGAGTTAAGGTGCTTGGCATAGTCAGGGAGATACTCGAAGGGCCGATATTTCTTTCCGGGCTCGTAGTAAAGCCCCTTCCAAGATTCAAACTTCCAGGAGCATGTGCCGATCCGAAGATATGGTTGGTATAGCTCTGGAATATTTATTGGCATCTGGCATTCATACAAAAGAATAATAAGTCTGTCAAGGCCCTATTAGTGTACCTGAACGAACATAAATTAAAGAAGGATTGTTAGGCTGACACTCGGGTCATTTTATCACCACAGCGATCCCTATTGTTTGGAGTGCCCAGAGAATAACATCTAATCAGGAAAGAGTCAACTTTAATGTCTTGTTCGATGAGAAGGGGTCTTTATATGTAGAAAAAAGATAAATGAATTGACATCCCGGGGAAGAAATCATACTTTATTCCCACCGCAATATCACAATATTCATGGAGGTAAATCATGGATAGTGTCTACAAAGTCATCGAACTCGTCGGGACGAGCCCCAACTCATGGGAAGAAGCAGCGAGGAATGCTGTCGAAACAGCCAGTAAATCCCTAAAAGACTTGAGAATTGCAGAAGTGGTGGAATTCGACATGAAGGTGGACGAGGGAAAAGTCACAGCCTACCGGACAAAAATAAACGTTTCCTTCAAGTATCAAGAATAGTCAAGACGCATCATCACTATTCCCTTTATCCTCTAAAAAAAAGAAGTGCAACTTCTTAAAAAAGTCATTCTTCTATTTCCCCCTGTTTGACCCTATTTTATACCTATGCTATAAGCAATACAGAAACGACATCAGGTATCTGTTGGGAAAAAATGGAATTTCAAGAGGTTCTGAAAAAATATAAGGAAGTCATTGATTCCAGACTCAATACGATTTTCGATGAAAAAATTCATGACTCTCAAGGTTTTATAAAAAAAAGTTATTCATATTTAAAGGAATTTGTCCTAGGAGGGGGGAAAAGGCTTAGATCTCTGTTCACTATAATGGCTTTCAAGGCAGTCTCTGATGAGGATGAAAATAAAATATATTTACCTGCTGTGGGCATCGAACTTTTTCATAATTCTTCTCTGATTCACGATGATATCATGGATGAAGACAGTGAGAGACGAGGGATGTTGAGTATGCACAAAACCTTTGAAAATCTATTCTTAAAAGAACACGAAGAAATAAGTTATGAAGGGAGTATTTTTAATAAGCTGTCCAAGAGATTTGGTGTCTCGATGGCTATCTTGCAAGGAAATATTCTGTATGCTTTAACGGAAAGATGTCTTGCACATTCTCCTTTTAATAGTGAAGAGGTGAATGGAGCCCTAAACATTATCAACAGAGCCTATAGAGTGATCAACGAAGGTCAAATGATGGATATTCTGTCAGAATCAAACAAAGACATGCGCGAGGAATCTTATCTAAGGATGATCGAGACGAAAACAGCTCATCTGTTTAAGGCCGCCGTGCAGGTAGGAGCAGTGTTGGGCAAAGCGGATGAGAATCAGTTGAATGCCCTATCCGAATATGCCACCCATATTGGGATAGCCTTCCAGTTATATGATGATTTAATCGACATCAGCCCTGGCGAGAAAGGCCATGCCCTCGGCTCTGACATAAGGAAGGGAAAATCCGTATTGTTGATAACAAAAGCTTTTGAAAAAGCGGATGAAGGACAGAAAGAAGTTCTTTGTGAAGCCTGGGGAAATGAAAGTGCTGACAAGGGAGCGATTCAAAAGGCCATCGATGTGCTTTATTCCACCGGAGCAGTAGAATATGTCAGACAGCTGATAAAGGATAAAATACATACAGGAAAAGCCTTCCTGAAGAAGGCAGATTTAAATGAAGAGGCAAAGACTTTTTTTGTTTCGTTTGCTGATTTTATGGCAATTTGAGGATTATAACCGCCAATCTGGCGCCCATCTACACCGCTTAATTAGGGGGTCGCGTCTCAACATTTGACATTTATAAAAAGCACATTTTCTAATACGTATTTGTTTCTGCTGAAAGATTTTTTTTGCGCTCAAATATGATCCCACCATTGATAGAATAAGAAATGTCAAATGTTGAGACGCGACCCCATTTTAGGTGTAGGTGGAAAAAAGAATAGAAATAAGGTCTTTGATATATTATACTATAACTTACAAACTATATAAGAATTATAAGAAAATATAATTATAAAAAAATGGAAGATATTATCAACTAAATCGTCTAATTTATATAATGACTTAATGTACGCTTATAAAGCGATAGAAGTAGAAAATAAAGCTGTTCAATAACCTGCCGGAACGATCGATCCGGGAACAGAAAACGTTCGGCAGATGAAGATGGGCCGAGAATCTTATAGGTGGATGACGATGAGAAAATTATCCGTATTCATACTGACCGTATTTCTAATCCTGGCTGTGGGTTGTGGAAAATCCGGGGAGAATGGTTCTGACGAAGGAACAAATTCCCAAGCTAAACAACGAGCCCACAGGCCCCCTTCGGGAAAAGATGTCCCTTCCAAACCCGACCAAAAACCTGATGCTAAGGTGCCAGGTGGAGACATTGACATTGATAAAATCGACGTCGATAAGCTCGATATCCCCGACCGGATGAAAGAAGCCATCAAATCTGGACGCATCCCGAAGGAAAGGATTGCAGAAATGCTCGCGCGAATGAGGGGCGGTCCAGCTGTTCCGGTGAGTGTAAAGCCTGTTGAGCGAAAAAACCTGAATTCCTACCTCGTCCTCAACGGTATTGTCGAACCGGAACGGAAAGTCGAAATCTTCTCCCGCCTATCCGCCTACGTCAAGAAGATCGTGGAAGAAGAAGGAGCTTACGTCAAGCAAAACGATATCCTGGCTCTTATAGACGACACAGAAATCAAGATCAGCTACGAACAAGCCAAAATCGCGCTGGAACAGGCCAAGCTCAGCCTGGAGGAGGCCGAAAAGACCTACCACCGTTATCAAGAACTGATCAAAAAAGACCTCATTTCCGAACAGGAGTTCCAGACTCAGGAAGGGCAGTACAAACAGAGACGACTCGATCACGAGAATCGCCAGGAGAACTATAAAAACCTCCAGCTCCAGCTGAACTGGACCAAGATCCGGGCTCTTTCCGAAGGCTACATCACAGAGCGTCTGATCGAAGTCGGAGATCGTGTCAACGCCAACCAGCAGGTCTACACCATCGAGGATTTCAAGCCCCTGCTGATTCGTGTGGCCGTCCCCACATCTGACGCCATCAAGCTCGAAACCGGGATGCCGGCAGAGGTGATGACTGAAATTCTCGAGGGAATGATGTTTGAAGGAGATGTCAAATTGATCAATCCCCGGATTGACGTCCAGACAGGAACGGTCAAAGTCACCGTCGAGGTCCTCGATGAATCCCTCCGCTTGAAACCGGGAATGTTTGTCGAAGTCCGGATCGCCATCGGGGCCAAAGAGAATGTCCTGGTCATCCCGCGTAAAGCTATCTTGTATAAACAAAATAAAACCTATGTTTTCGTTCTGAACCGGAATCAAGTAGCCCAGCGTGAGGTCTTCCTCGGCCTGACCGAGGAAGATGATGTGGAAGTGACAAGCGGTCTGGAGCAGGGTGATGTTATCGTTACAGTCGGTGTGGAAGGGCTCGAAGACGGCCAAAGAGTTGACGTGATTCAATGAAGATTGTTAGGTTTTCCATCAATCATCCAGTATCCATTTTTATGTTCACCGTGGCCGCGATCATCTTTGGATTTATCGCCTATTCCAAACTTAACCTCAACCTGCTACCAAAAATTTCGTATCCAACTCTAACTATCAAGACAGAATACCCCGGCACTGCCCCATCAGAGATCGAGAACATCATTTCCAAGCCGATCGAGGAAACCTGTGGAGTGGTTGACAATGTGGTCCGTATTTCCTCGATCTCACGTGCAGAGCTCAGCGAGGTCACAGTCGAGTTTGCCTGGCACACCAACATGGATTTTGCCACTTTGAAACTTAGGGAAAAACTGGACCTTCTTCGCCTCCCCGTCGGGGCCACCAAACCGATCATCCTCCGGTATGATCCTAACGAGGAACCCATCATGAAACTGGGTTTTACCGGAGATTCAGATTTGGGTCGAATCCGTTATATCGCTGAGAGGGAAGTAAAACAGGCGCTGGAGAGTATCGAGGGTGTTGCCGCATGCTCCATATCCGGTGGCCTGGAAGATGAAATCCACATCGATCTCGACGAACAGAAACTCAGCCTTCTCAATATACCGATCACGACCGTCGCCAACCGGCTGGCACAGGAAAACGTGAATCTATCCGCTGGGATTCTCAAACAAAAGGACAGTCAATTTCTGGTCCGGACTGTCAATCAATTCAAGACCGTCGAAGAAATAAAAGACATCATCATAGAAAAACGGGGAGATGTTCAAATCACACTGGGTAGCCTTGCCGACGTTTTCCGCGGCTATAAAGAGCGCAAAGTCATCTCCCGCATCAACGGCCTAGAATGCATCGAAGGCGCCATCTACCGGGCAGCTGACGCCAACACGGTTTCGGTGGCGAATGCTGTGACTGAGAAGCTAAAGACTATCCAGGAAAACATCCTAAAGCCGCGGAACATGGATTATCTCGTCATCACCAACCAGTCCAAATTCATCAAGAATACCATACAAGAAGTCAAGTATACAGCTCTCATCGGGGGTATCCTGGCTATTTTGATCCTGCTTTACTTTTTGAAAAACCTGCGCAGTACGCTGATCATCGGGGCCGCCATACCCATTTCTGTCATCATTACCTTTTTCTGCATGTACTCCTCAAATATCTCCTTGAATATTATCTCTCTCGGAGGTCTGGCCCTTGGAATAGGAATGCTGGTGGACAATTCCATCGTGGTACTGGAGTCTATTCAGCGTTACCGGGAAAAGGGAGAGAATCTATTCGATGCTGCCTTGAAAGGAACATCCGAGGTGGCTGGAGCTGTGACCGCCTCCACCTTTACCACAGTGGCTGTCTTCTTCCCGATCGTGTTCGTGGAAGGTATTGCCGGCCAACTGTTCAAGGATATGGCCCTGACAGTGACCTACTCCCTCCTGGCTTCTCTTGTAGTCTCCTTGACACTCGTTCCGATGCTTAATTCGACGCTGCGCCGGAAAAATGCCCGAGAGTTGTTGACCAAAGGGCTGAAATTCCTGTTCAAACCCGTGGACAAACTGTACAACCAGTTCTATATCGGGTACAAAAAAGTCCAGGATATCTCCTTCGTACGAAGAAAAATCATCTTCGTCTCTGTCCTCGCCCTTTTTGTCATTGCCATTTTTATGATCCGCTTCATGGGCCAGGAACTGATCCCGGTCATATCCCAGGGAGAATTTATTATCAATGTCGAGTTCC
>CAYFXE010000035.1:21901-30602 GCA_964347035.1 uncultured Eubacteriales bacterium
TTCCAACCAGGAACATCCCTCAAAGAAAACACAGCCATTATCGCCGACATCTCCAAAACCTTGGAGAAATATGAGGAGATCGACAGCATCTATGAGCTCATCGGGAAGGGTTCGCGAGGCGGTATTTCCTTCCAGGAAGAGCGGGAAAACCTCTCCGAGTTCACCATCCGACTTAAGCCGGGCATCCTGGGAAAAAAAGAGGATCGGATCATGGACAGGGTCAGAGCTGATCTGGAAAAATTCCCGACCACCAAAGTCAAGGTCTACAAGCCCCGTCTCTTCTCGTTCAAAGCACCTCTGGAAGTTGTCGTTTCCGGTAACGACCTCGATGCGATCAAGCAGGTTTCCGACGAACTTTTAGAGAAGCTCCGTGGTGTGGAGGGAATCATCGACCTCAAGAGCAGTATGGAAGAAGGCTATCCAGAAATTCAGATCATCTTTAACCGAGCCGTCTTGGCCTCCCAGGATATGACAATTAACTCGGTGGGAGCCCAAATCAGGAATAAAATCGAGGGTGACGTCGCCACTCGATTTATCGAGAGTGACCGGGAGGTGGACATCCGGGTCCGTCTTTCCGAGGATTTTCGCGACAGGGTAGACAAGATCAGCCGGATCAACATCCGCAACGGCTTGGGTGTTATGGTACCGCTCAAGGCACTGGCTGATATCCATATTAAGGAAGGCCCGGCTGAAATCCGCCGAATCCTCCAGCAAAAATCCGCGGTCATCACCGGGAATATTTCTGGAATCTCTCTGGACACGGCTAAAGAAAAGGTTGTGATGGCTGCTTCTACCATAAACAAATCCCCTGATTGTTCGATCTCTCTCGCCGGACAGAGCATGGAACAGGATGTGGCTTTTTCCTCGATGATCTTTGCCATCTTTCTGGCTGTATTCCTGGTCTATCTCGTCATGGCCTCCCAGTTCGAATCCTTTAAGAAACCATTTATTATTATGTTCACCATCCCGCTCGGTATTATCGGAGTGGTGGTCGTAGGACTCATATTCAGTTTGTCCATAAACGTCATCGTGCTTATCGGGCTAATCATTCTTTCTGGCATAATCGTCAACAACGCCATCGTCCTGGTGGACTACATCGGCCAGCTTCAGAACCAGGGGTTGCCTAAAGTGGAGGCCATTAAAACCGCTGCCCAGGTTCGGTGGCGGCCGATCCTGATGACTACGATCACCACGGTGTTAGCACTCTTACCCATGGCCTTGGACTTCAACGAGGGATTCGAGATTCGCATTCCTCTGGCTCTGACATTGATCGGAGGCTTGATCTTCGGAACATTCCTGACTCTGATCTTCATCCCTCTGGTCTACAACTGGGTGGTCAAGGACACAAAAGCAGAACAGGAAAGTCGTCTAATGGGCCTGCTGAAAAATGTAAAAATGGCCTTTGCCTATAAAAAAGCAAACGCGAAAAAGTCATGAATTTACCCGAATTTTCCATACATAAACCTGTTTCCATCATCGTGGCCATGCTCATCTTTATCACCATTGGGGTAATCTCCATCCTCAAGCTGCCCTTGGAGATGATGCCCGATACATCCTTCCCCGGGCTCATGGTGCAGATCCCCTACCCTTCTTCTTCTCCTGAAGAGGTAGAACGGACGATTACCCGGCCTCTGGAAGACATCCTTGCCACCCTCAACAACCTGGATACTCTGCGCTCCACCTCTTCTTCGTCCTCTTCGTTTATCCATATGCAGTTTAAGGGCGGTACAAACATGGATCTGGTGACGATGCAGATCCGCGACAAGATCGACCAGATCCGTGACCAGTTACCTGACGATATCGAAAACATCCGTATCCGCCGCTTTTCCCTTGACGACCGCCCCGTGATTAATTTCAGTGTGTCCTTACCCGGAGACCTGGAGAACTTGTACTACTGGTCGGAAAACTACATCATGCAGCAGTTGGAACGGATCGGAGGTATCGCCAACGTCGACATCCGAGGAATCCGCAACAAAGTCCTGACTATTTACCTCAAACCCGAAGTTTTCTATTCATCCTCGATTCGGATCATGGACCTGATCGATACCATCCGAAACAACAATATCAACATCTCAGCTGGGTATGTCGAAGAGGAATCGATGCGCTACGCGACAAGAATTCCTGGGGAACTGAAAATCTTGGAAGATGTCAAGACTCTCCCGGTCAGTGACAAAGGATTGACCATCGGCGATGTGGCCCGAGTGACCTATGATTATCCAGAAAAAGATGATTTTAACCGTCTAAACGGTAATGAGACCGTGCGCTTCCAGATCTATCGGGCATCTAACGCTAACATCGTGGACGTCTGCAACGAGGTCAAAGCCACTATGGCCCGGATTAAAGACACTCGACCTGAACTCAAGGATATGACCTTCATCTTTTACCGAGACCAATCGAACGACATCCTCCAAAGCCTTAAGGCGTTGACGCTTTCCGGGATCATCGGCGGGCTTCTGGCAGTTTTTGTCCTGCTCTTCTTCCTGAGAAAATTCCGGTCGACTATCATCATAGCCATCGCCATCCCGATGGCCATGGTGTTCACCTTCAGCTTCATGTACCTTTACCGAGCCATTTTCGGCGCAAACATAACCATCAACATCATCTCTTTAAGCGGATTGATGATGGCTGTAGGCATGCTGGTGGATAATAGTGTTGTTGTCTTGGAAAACATCTTCCGTCTGCGGCAGGAAAAGAACTACTCTCCTCTGAAAGCTTCGATGACAGGAGCCAGTGAGGTGGCGCTGGCTGTCACGGCCTCCACTTTGACGACCCTGGTCGTGTTCGTCTCGCTGACCTTCATGTCTCAGTCTGGATTCGCACGCTTTATGAAAGACTTTGCCCTGACCATTTCTCTGGCTTTGATTGCTTCGCTGATTGTTGCCCTGACATTCATCCCATTGGCGGGAAGCCGTCTGCTCAGCGGTAAGGCTAGGGAGAAAGCTCGCTGGCTGGTCAAGCTGACCTCGTTCTACGAACGCATCATCAGCTTCACCATCAAGAACTGGAAAACCAAGCTCTTAGTGGTCGGTCTGGCTGTGGCTGTGTTTTTCACCTCGTACCAGATCATCAAGAACATCGAAAGGGAGTTCATGTTCAGCAGCGACGAACGGGAAATCAACATATCCGTCTACATGCCGCGTAGTTTTACCCTGGAAGAAATGAAAGCCCTTTTCAAGAATTTCGAGGAGCTACTCCTGTCAAGGAAGGAAGAATTGGCCATCAAATATCTGACGACCGATTTCGGCACGAGGAACATGAGGCAGGGACGATTCCGGGGGAGGCTCGAGCTGGAACTAGAAGAAGAAGGATCATCTGTGACAGAAATCAAGGAAAGACTCAAGCAACTCCTGCCCAGACGAGCCGGCATCGAATACGAATACGGTCAGCGCTTCGGCCGCGGAGGGCATCATAGAGGAATCTCAGTAGAACTCATCGGTCTGGACTATACCAGATTGACCGAGCTGGCTCCGATGGTCATAGAAAAGCTCCGCACTGTCAAGGATGTAGAGGATATAACCAGCGACCTGGAGGGCGGAGACACGCAGCTCATGGTCGAAGTCGACCGCCAAAGGGCAGAAAGTTCCGGAGTGAGCAGCCAGATGGTAGCCCGAACAATCTCTTCTTCTCTCTCCGAACGGCCGATCGGAAAATTTAAGACCGAAAACCGGGAGATCGATATCATCCTGAAGATCCAGGGAGATGACGGATTCAGCGAAGAAGACCTCCGGAACATCAGTCTGCCGACTCAGACGGCAAGGATTCCCATCTCCGCGGTTTCGAACATCTCCTACCGGATGGGATCGACCTCCATCCGTAAAGAGAATAAAAAATCCAAATTGAATATTTCGATTAACACCAAATCTCAGGGGATGATGGGCATATCCGAGGATATCCGCCGAGTCATGAATACCATCCAGCTCCCTGAGGGCTACACCTGGAGCCTGGGGGGCGGGTGGAGGCGCTTTCAGGAATCTGAAGGTGAATCGTATATGGCTATCATTCTCGCTCTCATCTTTATCTATATCATCATGGCTTCGCTTTTCGAGTCGTTCATCCATCCGTTCACGATTATTCTGACTGTACCCCTGGCATTGTTCGGTGTCGCCATTTTCTTCACTCTCACAAATATCACTTTAAACACGACGTCCTATCTGGGACTATTGGTTCTGTTCGGGATTGTGGTGAACAACGGAATTATCCTGATCGACCATATCCGGACACTACGCAAATCTGGGATGGGTAAGAACGAGTCCATCGTCCAGGGGGGCAAAGACCGGATGCGGCCGATCATCATGACAGCCATCACCACAATTTTCGGAGTGCTTCCTCTGGCTCTCCCGTTTCTCCTCCCTCAGTTTTTCCAGGCAGTTGGACGGAGAGCCCAGATGTGGGCGCCTATTTCTGTGGCCATCATCGGCGGCTTGACCACCTCGACCTTCTTTACACTGATCTTCTTGCCCACCTTTTATTCCATCTCGGATTCGGTGACCACCAAAGTTAAGTCAATCCTCGGCTTTAAAAACGCCAAGGTCTAAATTCTATTTTTCTCAGGCATGGCTTGTTTAATCAGCAGAAAAATTCTATATATGTGAACGAATGATTCAAGTTTGAAGGAGGATGATATGCCGCTTGTGGAAATTCACATGCTGGAAGGCCGCACAGAGATGCAAAAACGGGCACTTCTCGACGCAGTGACCGATGCTGTCCGCAACTCCCTGGGCGTGCCGCTAACCTCTATCCGAGTCTGGATTCAGGAATTTTCACCAAAGGAATATATGGTCGCCGGAGAGCTTTACGCAGACAGGAAAAAGTGACAGTCGGTTCCGTCTCCAAGTTAACTATCGGCAACGCTGCCAGTCAGAATCCATATAAAAGAATTCCAGTTCCTTCCAAAATTCGTCCATATCACAAGTCATGATGATCAGGTCCTGAAGCTTTCCGTTTAAATCCCGAACATAATCCGGGATCATGTGCTCCTCACGAAACCCGAGTTTATGGCATATGTTACGAGCTGCCTTCTGGGGCCTCATCATCTTGACGACGACTTTTTCTACTTTTTTCCGGGCGGCGACAAAATAAAGCTCTCTCATCATGATCATCCCCAAGCCTTTATGTTGATAATCTCTGGCCACGATAATCCGAAGCTCGCCTTGATGCTTTCGCCATTCCTCAGCTGAGAGCTCAAGCGCTCCGTCCGCGATGATTTCATCATCGTGTAAGGCGACGACACGAACAACATCTCCCTGTTCTATCAACTTAATCCGTTTAGCCACGACATCTCTGTCAGTCACATCCACTCTGAGATATTTTCTGTCCTCTTCGGGGAGAGTGCGATAAAACCTCATCAGCCTTTCAAGATCATCGACGGTTAAACTTCTTAAGATCACTTTTGTACCGTCTTTTAGAGTTTCTTTTTTATTCATTTTTCTCCTTCTCCTGAGAGATCGTGATGGACCATTTTTGTGAAAAAGTCAGGTTCAAAGTTCTGAAAATCCTGATCAAAATCCGCGGTGGGCTTTGAGGCTATGATCTGCTCCAAAGTCTTTCCTTCGCTCATTAATTTCGATATGCGCTCTCGAACCGTGACGAGCATATTCCTGTATTTCTCGAGTCCTTCTCGGTTTGTAAGCGGGCCGTGCCCGGGGATGACTTTTGTGTTGTCGTCGATCATTTGAAGCATTCGATCGTAGGCTTCGATCAATCCCTTTATGGACCCACCGTGGGTGGTATCGATGAACGGATACGCACCACTGAAGCAAAGATCACCGGTATGGAGAATGTTGCTCTTCTTGAAATAGACAACGGTATCCCCGTCCGTGTGGGCGTTTTCCAAATGAATAAGATGAATCACATCTCCGTTGAAGTGAAGTATTAAGGAGTCTTTGTAAGTGATATCAGGAAGCGCTTTTTCAGGGGAAGGCGGCGCTTTTGCTTCGAGCATCGGATGGGACCATTCTTTCTTCATCCCCTCTCTCACGTTCTCATGGGCTATGATCAAGGCCCCTTCATTGGCGAATGGTTCGTTGCATCCTGTATGATCTAGATGCATGTGCGTGTTGATGACCATCCGGATGGGGCCTTCATTCAGCCCCTTTACCGCAGCGTTGATCTTTTCGGTGAGCTGGGCGAACTGGGAATCGATGAGCAAAACTCCATCATCCCCCGCGGAAATTCCTATGTTTCCTCCTCCCCCAACAAGAAGGTAAACGTTGTCTGCGAGTTTTTCGGTTTTAATCACAATCTTATCGAAGTCTTGGGAAGTCGCGGGGAGAATGAGAGAAAGGATCAAAAGAATTAATGTGAAGATTCGAGGAGTTTTAATAAAGAAACGCATTCCTAACTCCTTTTTTAATAAAATTCTTTTTTGTAGGTAATAATGCAGCCAAACCTGCCTCTTCCTTGCACTCTCAATATATGACTTAATTTTTGCTCATCTGTTTTTTTCAAAAATAGGCAGCTATATGCGTTCAGGGTTTTTGTTGTCCATTTGGTTTAATCTTTATTTTCCTCAATATACTGTATTTAACTCTCTTTGACCACCTGAAAAAAACTTTTGCCTTTTTATTCCAATCAATCCCCCCCTTGTTAACATCGGCCAGCAGCAAAGAAATGAATAATGTTTTTATATCAATACCATGGCAAAAATCGAATGATTTACTTTGGAATTAAAGAAGAGAGATTGATAATAAAATTATTATTGACTTAGAGCCTAACCGCTTATAGAAATAGACCCATAAAAGGAGGAATTCAATGAAAAACAAATGTCTACTAGGTATTTTTTTGTTTTCATTGTTAATTGGATTTTCTACGGCTCAGGATAATAATGTTGTCTTAAAACATGAGATAAAGGGAATCTATGGAGACGACACATCATTGCCATCAATACAGGCAACGGGAGACAAAGCAAAAGTGACAGTATTAGGAACCTACGTCACTGATGGAAGCGATATCCCAAACCATGTTATCCCTATCTCAGACCCTGAGGTCCGCTTTCACGTTGAATATTATGGCCATAAAGCTGAAGAAATAAGAATGCATGTGAGAGTGAACGGTCCGACTACTGTAACCTCCTCCTCTGACTGGCTTCCTGTCCAAAAGGGAAAGAATTACTCCTCATATTTCGGTTTTCAAGGTCTCACATCTTTTTTTAAGAAAGGGATATACGAAGTGTATCTCTATTTCGAAACGAAAAAGGGAGGTGCCGGAACCGCACTCTCAGCGCGTTGCCTTGTTCAATTTAACTGATAACTTAGGGTCAGTTCTGATCCATAGTCAATTTGGAAGGAATCGTTTCGCGTCCTCAATCTCAGGGATACCTGGGTCAGCGTCCTTCCAGAGGATTAGGAATTTCTCGTAATGCGCTATGGCTTTAGCTGTGTTACCCATCTGCTCGTGAATCTTTCCCAGCATATAGAAGCTCTTGGTGTAGATATCGCCCCAATAATATTGTCCGATTGTCAATTCAATGATATCTTTGTAAGCCTCCATGGCCTTTTCTAAGTTTCCGCTCTTTAAGTATGCCAGAGCCAGGTAATTCAGATATAAGGAATGTCTGATATAGCCCCAAGTATTATTATAGAGTTCTGCTTATACACTTACATCCGAATTCGGGAGCGGTATTTTTTCTATTAACATTTATGATTTTTTGGTATAGTGGGACTGCCCAATAAAAAAATAAGGGAGTCTATCATGGATGAAACGAATTCCAAAATGCAGCAAACTGTGCAGAAATATCTAGAATTAATGAAAATGATTTCTACTATGGAAAACCGTCTGGTCCGTTCTGAAATGATCTATTTAATTGTCAATATTTTTGTTTTCTTTAGCTCAACGATCTCTCTCAGTCGAGTGCAATTTTTCGGCTACCCTTATCCCCTGTTTTGGCTTGTTATCGGTATGTTCCTATGTGTATTCTGGATTGCATCCGCTATGAGGTTGCAGCTCAAGTTGAAGCTTCGTTATTTCCAAGCCAGATATCTTGAACGAAAGATGGATTCAGCAGGTGAGAACTTTTTTTCTGACGAGGGTATCTTTTTTAATTCTAAAATACGGAAAATAGAAAGCCCAGATGAGAAGGAGCTCCTGCAATATCCAGTGAAGGGTCTCAACCGGATGGACGGATTCTTAGGTGCTACTAAACCACGTCATCTAACCTGGATTCTGCCAAGTATTTTCTTCATATTCTATCTATTCACCTGGATTTATTTCCTGGTTGATTAAAAACCTGAAGCCTAGGCTCTTTAATCTAATAATCTATCATATCTGCAAATCTTTGTACTTCTGCCTCTTCTTTCAAATCCAGAAATTGAGCCTGTTTTCTATTTAGAATTAGAGCAATTGTTTTAACCCAGTCAGCCCCTTCCTGGCATCTTTAACCTCAGGAATCTCAGGATCAGCGTCTTTCCAAAGCTCGAGGAAATGCTTGTAATGCTCTATGGCTTTTCCTGTGTAGCCTTTCTGCATGTGAATTTTCTACAGCATGTGGAAACTCATGGCAAATGAAAGTTATGAAGGCCTGACCCCACTATTTTACAATGCTTTCCAGGCGTGACTCCAGGCTTTCTCATAGTGTTCTATCGCCTTATCGAATTTGTCCTACTCAATCTCCTTTTCAGCCTTTTTCATTTCTTTTTCAGCCTTATCGATATCTTTATCATCACTTAATTGTTAAAGACAACAGCCTCACCGGTGTGAGGACGCT
>CAYFXE010000036.1:0-9777 GCA_964347035.1 uncultured Eubacteriales bacterium
GCGAGGTAGCTCAGTCGGTAGAGCGAGAGACTGAAAATCTCTGCGTCGGCGGTTCAATTCCGTCCCTCGCCATTCCGTTCATTCCCGCACAATCCATTAAACGATAGAGGATCACCACACAGTATGAAAACAGAAATATCAAGAATTTAAAGGAATGTGATAAGAATAAAAAATTGATGTGGAAAAATTTGTTTATAAGGATCATTAAGGCAATAACATTCAGGTATTGATTGTCTTGCATACTTTTGAGGCTGTGGAGAAGTACAAAGACCAGGGATCGGGATCTTCATTCTGCAAGTCTGGAAACAGTATCTTGCTTCTCAATCCGTAATAACAAACACCAGATGCCCCTGCCACGAAGGATTCTTTCATGATTCTTGCCATTTCTTGAGATGCGACCTCAAAAAATTCGTTCCGAAGGACAGGTTTGTTTGAGGAACTGTATCTCTCTATCGAGGCTTTGTCCCATTCCCGATGGACAGTTATGATATGATTTAAGCTATTCACAGGATCGAATTTCTCGGAAAGTGATTGACCTCCTATCCCGTACGCTCCTGCACTCGTGTATAATCCCAATTCTCTGAGACGGTTGCACCACCACCAGGCCGTGTTAAGATCGTTCTTATTCTTGAAAAACTCGTTCACGGGCTCGAATATCACGTTCGGCAGGTCCCTGACGCTGGGCACAACCCTCCTGGGGTTTCCTAAGTTTCTGTCCCCATCGGTAAGGGTTAGTTCCACCACGACATTGTTCTCGTACATCTTCTGGCAGAACCACCTCACCAAAGCATAGTCTTCGCAGGCGTTTGTCCTCACGTAGTTTAGTCCGTAATCGAACACTAAGGCCATGAACCATTCCAGGTTTTTCTCGTATAGGTTATCCTTCTTTTTTATGGACCTGCTCAGGAGTTCTCTCCTCCAAACACCCACACCATAAAAAGGCTCTTCCCCCCCGTTACCAAAATAGAGCCTGTTTCCTCTAACTATGAGCTTCGGGCGTTTTGGATTCGGTTTAAACCGATTTTCTCTTAGGCGGTTTATCGCCTTGAGTTTGGGATCTTTACCGATCCCGGCAGCTATCTTTTCGCCTAGTTTATGACTGAATTTTTCAATGGCGTCATAAGCGGCAGTCTTACCATAAACGACAACCCCTAGAAGAGCGAGACCCTTCAGGATTCTCTTGATGATTTTGCGCCTAGTAATGATTACTCCTTATGTTTATTCTACAGGGAAAGTGATAGAAGTGTCCAGGCGGATAGGTTTACTTTTCAGACAGATTTGAGGGTTTTCAGATAATCTCTAAGCTTTTGGCTGAATTCAGGACGTTTCAGGGCTAGGCCTATGGTTGCTTCCAGGAATCCAAACTTATCCCCTGCATCATAGCGTTTCCCCTCGAAGAGATAGCCATAAATGGGTTGTTCATCGAGGAGAAGTCGTATGGCATCCGTGATTTGAATCTCCCCTTTTTTATCCGGTCGTGTCTGTTTTATGGCGTCGAATATCTCTGGACCAAAAACATACCTGCCCAGAATTCCTAAATCAGAAAAGGCTCTCTCCGGGCCCGGCTTCTCGATCATGTCTTCGATCTGGAAGACTCTTTCTGAAACCTGCTTGGGCTTGATGATTCCGTACTTCTTCGTTCCCTCCTCATCCACCCGGCCGAGGACAATCACCGGAGCCTTCAATTCAGAATAGGCATCAACCAGCTGCTTGATGCAGGGCACGGGACAATCGAAGATATCATCGGGGAGGAGAACACAGAAAGGCTCTTGACCTACATATTCCTCAGCCATCAGGATGGCGTGTCCTAAACCGAGTGCCTGCTTCTGACGGATATAACAGAAGTCCGCAAGGTTGGATATTCTTTTAATCTCTTCAAGAAAATCAAGCTTCCCTTTTTCCTCTAAAAACTGCTCTAATTCAGGGCGGTGATCAAAATGATCTTCCATGGATGATTTCCCTCGACTTGTTATGATACCGATGTTTTGGAGTCCAGATTGAACAATTTCCTCTACGGTATATTGGATTAAAGGCTTGTCGAGAACAGCTAGCATCTCCTTGGGTTGGGCTTTGGTGGCTGGCAGGAATCGCGTTCCGAATCCTGCCGCAGGAATAATGGCTTTTCGAATTTTCATGGAGTTATCATCCTAAAAATGTAAACTGCTCTTGTTCGATCTATTAAAATCTATAGCTTATGGAGATATTCGGGACAGCGATATTCATTTCAAAAGTCCCGGGCATGGCCGTCTCCCAATCAGGATCGGTGAGTGTTTTCAACAACGGGACATTCCTCTCTTTACCCATCAGGTATTCAAAGGCAAGATCAATCTGAAGACCATTGACATAATATCCAAGACCAAATGTTACAACATGGAAATCATAGTTAGGAAGGAGGACGTTCATCGTCCTGTCAGGAGCAGGCGATGGATCCCAGTAGTATCCGCCGCGCAGGGCAATATTATCCATCGTGTATTCGGCGCCGAACCTTATTTGTAAAGCATTATCGAAAAACAACGGCCTCTCTGCATCGACAAGCACTTTCCAAAAAGGGTCCTTGAAATCCGACTCGAGGATTTTAATCTTACTTTCCCAGAGAGTGTACTGAAGGTCAGCGGTCAAGATTAAGTTCGGAGTGGGCTTTACAGCAACGCCTCCTGCAATCCAATAGGGCCAGGTTACCTCTCTCTCTACCTCTGTTGTGGTCGGGATGCTAGCTCCAAAAATAGGTGTTCCCGGGATCGAGCCCAAAATATTGAGTTTGGAAATAGATGTCTCTCCGCTGAAGCTGATCTTGCTTTCAGTCCTGACAGTCGCCCCAAAGCTAAACATCTCATTGGGTTTAACCAGAATGCCTAAGGTGGCTCCGATTCCCCACCCTGACATATCTTCCGTGTATTGGCCGATATCGATGCCAAGCTCTGAATCTCCGGCATGAGTTTCGATCTCGAATACACCATAGTTTATATTCAGAGCGGCACCGACAGAAACCTGTTCATTAATCTTAAAGGCGAGGGCTGGAGAAATGGTCACCACCCCAATCCGGCTCTTCCACTCATAGGCTGAACCGAAAGTAATCGGTGTAAAATCTACTCCATCCCATTTGGCCCCGAGACCGGCGGGTATATAGACACCCAAGCCGGCGACCAGATTCTCGCTTATCGGGTAATAAAAGGCAGCGAGTCCGGCAATGAAGTGGATTCTCTTCGTTACGGCATTAATAGGAAGAGTTCCACCTGTAGGGAGCGGTACATCAAACGAGTATTTACCAGAAGGAATGATATCGGTACCATAAAAACCAAAATATTGTCTGTCGAATTGGGCGATTCCTGCGGGGTTCCAGTAAATGGCGCTAAAGTCATCCGCAAGACCGACAAAGGCGCCACCCATGGCCAACGCCCTGGATCCGAGGCTGTTCAAGTTAAGCCCGTTCGGCATGGCCAAGGAACTCAGAAACAAAAGCGACACAGCCAGTGAAAAAACTGCTCTCCTTTTTTTCATTTTTACCTCCTCTATTGTTTCCAATTGTTTACTACAAATTTCTTTTTTTTTCAATTGAAATTATAACACCGTTATCAGTTCCCAGTTATCAGTAATCAGTGAAGAAAAAAATCTTATATCTTAAACTGACAACTGAAGACTGAGAACTGATAACTGACCCTGACAATTGAGTCACTGGTATGGATGGCCTACTAGACGGCCTGAACCTCCTTGACCTCGGGAACCTTTTTCTTAATAAACCGAGTTATCCCTTGGGTTAAGGTCATCTCCCGCATCGGACATCCCTCACAGGCTCCCAAAAGACGGACCTTAACCACTCCGTTCTCTGTGACCTCGACAAGCTCCACATCTCCTCCGTCCGCCTGTAGATGTGGCTTCAGCTCCTCGATGGCTTTCTTGATTTTCTCTTCCATCTTATCGGCTCCTTTGATGCGATTTCATGATTAACTAAAAATGAATTTATTCTTTTCATCGACATCTATCCTGACTTTGTCTCCTTCCTTAACTTCTCCCTCTAATATCTTAAGGGCCAACGGATTCTGGATGTCCCGCTGGATGGTTCTCTTGAGCGGTCTGGCCCCGTAGACAGGATCATAGCCTCTTTCGGCTAACGCTTTTTTAGCCTCGAGACTCAACTCGATATCAATCTTTTTGTCTTGAAGTCTCTCTTTCAATTCCGCCATCTGGAGGTCGACGATCTGGAGGATGACCTCCATGGACAGGGCCTTGAACATCACGACCTCATCCACCCGGTTGAGAAACTCGGGTCTGAAGTGCGATTCCATCACAGCCTTGACTTCCTTTTCCATTTTGGCAAAGTCTTGGCTTAGTTCTTTGATGACTTGGCTCCCCAAGTTAGATGTCATGATGATGATCGTGTTCTTAAAATCCACAGTTCTGCCTTTCCCGTCTGTCAGCCGTCCGTCATCCAGGATCTGAAGAAGCATATTGAAGACATCAGGATGGGCCTTTTCTATCTCATCCAAGAGGATAATCGAATAGGGCCTTCGCTTGATGGCCTCGGTTAGCTGGCCACCTTCTTCGTATCCAACGTACCCGGGAGGAGCCCCAACTAGGCGGGAGACCGTGTGTTTTTCCATGTATTCTGACATGTCGAGCCTGACCATTGCCTTTTCATCATCAAACAGAAACTCGGCCAAAGCTCGGGCAAGTTCAGTCTTGCCGACACCGGTGGGACCGAGAAAGATGAAAGATCCCAAAGGACGAGAGGCGTCCTGGATTCCCGCGCGGGCTCGTCTTATCGTATCCGAGACCGATCTCAATGCATGATCCTGACCGATGACCCTTTGGGCGAGGTTGGTTTCCATCTTCACCAGCTTCTCCAATTCCCCCTCTAACATCCTCGAAACTGGAATTCCTGTCCACTTGGAGACGACATCGGCCACGTCCTCTTCGTCCATTTCCTCTTTGAGCATTTTTCCCGATTTCTGGGTTTCTGCCAACTTCTTGGAGATAGCATCAATTTTCTTTTGAATCTCGATCAGCTTCCCGTACCTAATCTCAGCCACTTTTTCGAGTTCTCCCTTTCTTTCGGCATTCTGTTCTTCAATTTTGAGAGCATCGATTCTCTCCTTCAGTTTATTCATGGTATCAATCAACTCCTTCTCCTTCTGCCAGTGAGCCTTCAAAGCATGACTTTTCTCTTTGAGATTTTCAAGGTTACGATTCAATTTTTCCAGTTTTTCCTTAGCTCCCTTATCCTTTTCCTTCTTCAGTGCCTGCTTTTCAATCTCGAGCTGGATGATTTTTCGCTCAAGCTCATCGATCTCTTCTGGCATGCTGTCGATCTCGATCCGGATGCGGGAGGCTGCCTCATCGATGAGATCTATAGCTTTGTCAGGTAGGTAGCGGTCGGCGATGTAGCGGTTGGACAGTGTCGCGGCCGCCACCAAAGCAGAGTCCTTGATCTTCACTCCATGATGAACTTCGTACTTCTCTTTCAATCCTCTGAGGATAGAAATCGTCTCTTCCACAGAGGGCTCACCCACAAAGACCTGTTGGAATCTCCTTTCGAGGGCAGCATCTTTTTCAATGTATTTCTTGTACTCATTAAGAGTCGTGGCGCCCACACATCGAAGCTCTCCCCTCGCTAAAGGAGGCTTGAGCATATTCGAGGCATCCACAGCTCCCTCGGCTGCTCCGGCTCCAATGATGGTGTGGAGTTCGTCGATAAACAGGATGATTTCTCCTCCTGCCTCTTTAATCTCCTTCAGCACGGCCTTCAACCTGTCTTCGAATTCGCCTCTGTACTTTGTCCCGGCGATTAGAGCTCCGATGTCCAGGGCGACGATTTTTTTATTTTTCAAAGGCTGGGGAACATCCCCGTTGGCCACTCTCTGAGCCAGTCCCTCGACGATAGCCGTCTTTCCTACCCCGGCTTCACCAATGAGCACGGGATTATTCTTTGTCCTCCTTGATATGACCTGAATCACGCGTCTTATCTCATCCTCTCTTCCTATCACCGGGTCCAGTTTTCCCTGCCTGGCCAGGGCCGTGATATCGCGGGCATAACGCTCCAGAACCTGATACTTACCCTCAGGATGAGGGTCGGTTATCCTCTGTGTTCCTCTGATATCTCTTAATGCTTTGAGTACACTATCCTCACTCAGGCCGTTATCCTTTAATACTCGACCGGCCTCCGTGTCCCCTTTTAGGATAGCGAGGAGCAAATGCTCGGTGGAGATGTATTCATCTTTGAGCTTATCCGCCTCCTTCTGGGCCTCGTTCATTATCTGCCTCAGGGAGGAAGAAAGATAAACTTCGCCAGCCCCTTCAACTTTCGGGATTTTTTTAAGAGCTTCCTCCAGTTCTTGACGAATCTTGGCGGCGTTGGATCCGATCTTGGCCAGAATGGAGAGAATCACGCTCTCGCCTTGATTCAAGGATGCCCATAGAAGATGCTCCGCTTTCAGCTCTTGATGACCAAGCTCTTCCGCTTTGGATTGGGCCTGTTGAAAGGCCTCCTGTGACATGAGAGTTAACTTATCCCATCTCATTTTTTTTCCTCAATTTTTTTTATTTTCGCCTTAATGAGTTAAGGATGAACACTCCTGATTCGGAATAAAACTTTACCACGGAGATGTCGGAATAATCAAGATCACCAGAATATCCTGAGTCTGGATTGACGTTCGACAGATATGCTTGGTGGAAGGTTTCTATTCAAATTTGAATTTTTTTTCTCTTAGCCCTTGACAATTTAGTTAAAACTGATATTTTTCTTCTTGGGAGTTCCGCATGGAAGAGATCGAAGTCCTGAGCTGGCTTACCCTAGACGCCCTGAAAAAAACCGCAGCGGTTCAAGAAACCGTCGGAAACATGCAGTCAGGCCATAATATGTCCATCTTCTGTACGATCGAGGACGATTACCTCGAACTGTTCTACAGCGACACCGCGTCCAATTATATCAGGAAGTACGAGGATAAGGAGGAATTCCTTCTGGCTCTTGAAAAACGCAAAGAAGAAGAAGGAGAGGCCCCTTACGAGGAGGAGAACAGGTTCGATGAATCCTACGAAGATGAAGAGGGCGTAGAAAACTCAGGTCTTGATGAAGAATAAAAAGTCGCTCTCCGATCTATGGCTTCCTATTAAACTAATGAGCTCCCCTTCCTGAATTCCACCCAAGCTTACCGACTTCTCTTTCCTTTCAACCTGGGTCCAACGACAAGCAGAGAATCCTCGATAATATAATGTGTCCTGTCTTTTTCAGGCCACATAGAACTCTCCATGTCTATAACAGTCTTTTATTTTTTTTTCTTGGTCAATTTTTCTTTGAGCTGGTTGAGAAGATTCAAAGCCTCTATAGGCGTCATACGCGAAAGATCACTCGTTTCGATCTCTTCCTTAAGACTTTCCAAAATTTCTTGATCCCGATCCTCTTTAAACAGGAAGAGTTGAGCCTTATCGCGTTTTCTGGATGACCTGTAGGCGATGCGGGGCAGGCCTGTATCATCCAGCTCCTTCTTCTCCAGGTTGAAAAGAATCTCTTTGGCTCGCTCGACCACATTTCGAGGAATACCGGCCAGTTTGGCCACATGGATGCCGTAGCTCTGGTCAGAAGGTCCAGAAACGATTTTTCTGAGGAAGATAATATCCTCCTTCCATTCCTTGACAGAAACGTGGTAGTTCTTGATCCTTTTCAGGGTCAAAGCAAGTTCTGTCAACTCATGATAATGGGTGGCGAACAGTGTTTTGGGTTTTATCTCTTCCTTCTCATGGAGATACTCGGCCACAGCCCAAGCAATGCTGAGGCCGTCAAAAGTCGAGGTCCCCCGTCCTATCTCATCGAGGAGGATCAGGCTCCTTTGGCTGGCGTTATTCAAGATATCCGCCGTCTCCAGCATCTCGACCATGAATGTGGATTGACCGCGGCTCAAAAAATCCATGGCCCCAATCCGGGTAAAGATGCGGTCCACAACACCGATTGAAGCATCTTTGGCGGGGACAAAGGAACCCATCTGAGCCAGGATGCAGATCAAAGCCACCTGCCTGAGGTAAGTGGACTTTCCTCCCATGTTGGGGCCTGTGACGATCAGGATTTGGTCTTCTTCTCGATTGACATAGGTGTCGTTAGGGACAAAAGGTTCTTCTTGGGTAACTTCGATCGTCGGGTGACGGCCTTCGATAATCTTTATCCTGTCCTCGAGATCCACAGTAGGTCGAGAGTAGTTCCGATAAGAGGCCAATTCCGCCGAGGAGGCCAGAACGTCCAGGAGAGCGATCCGAGCTGCGATTTTCTGGAGTCTTGGTGTTTCTTTTGAAATCGACTGCCTGACTTCAAGGAAAAGATCATGCTCCAGGTCCACAATCCGTTCCTCTGCGTTGAGGACTTTTTCTTCGTATTCCTTGAGCTCAGGAGTGATGAATCGTTCCGAGTTCACCAGAGTCTGTTTGCGGATGTAGTCCTCAGGTACCCTCGACAAATTAGGCTTGGTGACTTCGATGTAGTAGCCGAAGACTTTGTTGTAGCGAATCTTTAGCGAAGAAATGCCTGTTTTTTCCTTTTCTTTTTTCTCGAGCTGGGTGATAAACGTTTTTCCTGAATGACTGATCTTCCTTAAGTCGTCAAGTTCTTTATGGTACCCCTCTTTTATGATACCTCCTTCAGTGAGCTGGAAAGCTGGCTCTTCCATAATGGCTTTATCTATGAGCTGGGCGATGTCTTGGGCAGAGTCCCACTGCTTGCGAACCTCCTTTATCTTTTTTGTGGAAAAAGCCGCTAGTTGTGGCTTAATCCGAGGCAGAGGTAAGAGAGACTTTTTCAGAGATATAAGATCCCTCGGATTGGCAACTCCTAAAGAAATTTTTCCCGTGAGACGTTCTAAATCGGATATCTCCTTCAAGATTTCCTTTAATTCATGCCGTTCTATAGTCTGACGACGAAATTCGTCTACGGAATCCAGCCTTTCCCTGATGTGTGGAATATCCAGGAGAGGCTGAAGAAGCCAGGTCCGAAGCAGACGGCCTCCCATGGATGTCACCGTGAAGTCTACGATATCCAGGAGTGAATCCTTCTGGCTCCCATCCCTCAGGTTCCTGATCAGTTCTAAGTTTTTGATAGTCGATGCATCCAGAACCATGTGGTCACTGGAATGGATGTAGGAGACACTGTTGATCAGGGCCAGGGAATCATTCCTGACTCTCTTGAGATAATACAGAAGTGCCCCTCCGGCGGAAACGGCCATATTTTTCCCATCCAGGCCAAAACCAGCCAAAGATTTGATCCGGAAATGATCGAGCAGAAAGTTTTGAGCCTGTGAGAACTCGAAGATCCAATCCTCCACAGGACTTTTAAGAATAGAGGTCATCTGATTCTCCGACAGAATTTTATCCACTTCAGCTTCTTCTTCGGCTGGAAAAATGATTTCCTTCGGAGATATTCTGAAAAGCTCATCGGGCAGAAATCGCTTTTCGTGGGAATCTTTTTGAGATGTCTTCATCTGGCCAGAGGCCAGGTCGATCACAGCTAGTCCCCACGACTGGTCGCTGAGATAGAGACTGGCTATGTATTTGTTTTCTTTGCCTTCTTCGAGCTCGACTTCAACTGCGGTTCCTGGAGTCAAAATCTTCACAACATCACGCTTAACCACCCCTTTGGCCAATTTAGCATCCTCTACCTGCTCACAAACGGCTACCTTAAGTCCGCATTTGAGAAGCTTGGCAATATAAGAATCCGCCGCATGGTAAGGCACACCGCACATCGGGACTTTCTGACGGGAAGTCAAGGCGATCTCCAGAATAGAAGAGGCGATCTTGGCATCC
>CAYFXE010000036.1:9787-10158 GCA_964347035.1 uncultured Eubacteriales bacterium
CGTAGAACATCTCGTAGAAATCTCCCAGCCGAAAAAACAAGATCGCGTCCTGGTGTTCCTTTTTTATCCGGTTGTACTGCCCCATCATCGGAGTCAGAGAATCTTTAGGAGACATCCATCTCACTATACTTCGCCATTCTAGTTTTTTCAAGATGGGGGTCAGACTTTAATAATATGAGTAACTATACAAATATTCAGATCCTTAGGATCAGCCCCTCATGACTTTTATAATCTTTTCAAAAAAAGATCAAACCAAATAGTAAGCATTTCCGTGATATGAGAACAAATGAAGTATAGACAAGTATAATGAATGCGAGGTCCTGTCTGTTACCCGCTTTCGCGGGCACAGGCTGCGCCGCATGGTGGTGGGT
>CAYFXE010000036.1:10168-30011 GCA_964347035.1 uncultured Eubacteriales bacterium
TCCGGCCCCCCGCTGTACATTGCACGAGCGAGCGCCTGCACGGCCTCGACGCCGTCCCATAAGCCGCCGGATGCCGCGGGGGCCTGTGCCCGCGAAAGCCGGTAACGGATTGGGATTCGCACTTAAAGTTCTCATCCAACAAAACCATAATCACGGTTTTGGAGTTGCATCCAACCAACTATTCAGATGCCTAAAAGACTATGAAAGTTATGAATGTTTGACTCCTGTTTACCAAAAATACTCAAATTTTTAAAGTCTGACCCCATCTTGAGGAGAAATCAGATGAAATTATAAAAGTTATGAAGGCCTGACCCCATCTGCTATAATATATTCATTAAGCAATGAGTGGACCTAACTTCCTAACTACCCTAAGAATTCTGTCTATCCCGGCACTAGTCATTGTGCTTCTCTCCTCATTTGAAGGGAAGGAAATCGTGGCCTTCATCATCTTTCTCTTCGCCGCCCTGACCGATATGCTTGATGGCTTCCTGGCAAGGAGGAGAAAACAAATCACCACCTTGGGTGAGCTATTAGATCCTGTCGCGGATAAATTGCTTATTACAGCCGCCTTTATCTGCCTTGTGGAGCTGGGAATTGTTCCCGCCTGGATTGTGATCATCATCATCGGGAGAGAAATTGCCGTTACAGGATTCAGGGCCATTGCTGCTTCCAAAGGAGTGAACATTCCTGCCTCGGTGATGGGTAAAGTCAAGATGAACGCCGAGACTGTCACAATATGCCTGTTGATCCTGGGGAAAAAACATCTGGGAAGTCTGTATATTTTATCTCAAGTTGGGCTCTGGGTGGTTATCGCCACCGCTTTGTTCTCTGCCATAGAATATTTTTTAAAATTCAACCGAGCCATCTTATCCAACCGCTCATGAAGGAGTCTTCTGATCTTCCTTCAACTCCTCACGGCTCTCAATCGACAACACCGTGATGGCTCGCTCCCAGCCGCGGCCGATCCTCTTTATCAGTCGAGAGAGCACCTTTCCTGGTCCCATCTCGATGAAGACATCAACTCCTTGCCTCCCGATGACTTCCATGGATTTGTACCACATGACAGGGCGGCTCACCTGTCTCTTTAAGGCCTCTCGGGCCTCTTCTCCCTTGTGGATGATTCTTGCATCGACATTGGTCACGATCGGAAACTCCAGATTTTTGAATTCCAGGCCATCCAGTTCAGCCGAAAGCCTCTTCTCTGCACTCCGCATCAGCTCACAATGGAACGGGGCACTCACCGGGAGCATGACCGAACGCGGTGGTCTTATAATATCCAGGGCCTCTTTGACAGCATAGGCATGGCCAGCGATGACAAGCTGTTCCCGACTGTTCCAGTTGGCGATTTCAACAACACCTTCCTTGATTTTCGTCAAGCCCTCCTTAACCTCTTCATAATCCAATCCGAGAATCGCAGCCATAGCTCCTTCACCGACCGGAACAGCTTCTTGCATATATTGACCTCTCTTCCGGACAAGAGACAGCGCTTCTGGAAATGCCAGACAGCCGGCAGCCACCAAGGCCGAATACTCTCCTAGGCTGTGGCCCGCAGCTAAGGCCGGCTTTTTTCCGTAAAGAAGATAGGCTATATAGCTGACGATGAGAAGAGCAGGCTGTGTGTTCTGGGTTAGTTTTAACTCCTCCTCAGGTCCATCAAAACAGAGGCGGGAGATTTTAAAACCGAGAACCTCATCAGCCTGGGCAAAAACATCCCGAGCGAGTGATGATTCCTCATGAAAATCTTTTCCCATCCCGACAACTTGAGAGCCTTGACCCGGAAATAAAAAGGCCGTCTTCGTCATATCTTTTCCCTCATTATTTTATATGCTTATCCAAATCCATCACCATGATCTGAATATCGGCCTGCTTTCGTAGATTCTTTAACCACTCTTGAATACGTCTTTGTTTCTTATTCTCTCTTATGGTCGATTCGATCTCTCTTAAAACCTCCATCATGGGGAGAGGTTCCCTTCCCTTTTCTCTCTGGGAAGGGATGTAACGATGCTGGTAGAAATCCTCAATCTCCTCCAGGCTCACCACCACAGTCTGTCCGAATCTCTGGTCGATGATCTTTTGGTGGAGTATTTTTTCGTGAATGTAGCCTCTCAAATCGGCCCATACCAGACCAAACTCTTCCAGAGCTTTCACAGCCTGGGCTTTCCCTATTCTGCTCGTTAACATCTCCTGGTATTCGTCTAACTCATCATGTCTTACCGCAATATTTTTTGGTAATAACTGGATGACCAATTTTTGATCGATCAACCTCTCCAGAATTTGACGCGCTGTCTCATCGGGACCCTCCGCTATATCCTCGAAGAGGCCGAAAGCTTTGACAATCCTAATGTCGATGAGGGTGATAACTTCATCGTTGACAACTGCCACGATACGATCAACAGTTTCCGGACAACAAGGAACCGCAGCAAACACACTCCAGAGGATGAACACAGAAACGCAGACCATGATACGGAGGAAAGAAGAAAAATCAATCGCGAAATTATGAATCTTAGAAAACATTGCCGATGGTGATAAAGGCGATGACTTTTTTTTCTCCTTCGGGAGCATCTAGATTCCACCCGAGCTCAAAGCGGATCGGACCTAAAGGCGTTTTGTAACGGAGCCCGAACCCGACAGCATCCCGGAAGGAGGACAGGCTGAAATCTCTTCTTTTTGAATAGACATTCCCCGTATCGTAGAAAATCACCCCGTTCAGATTTCGGATGGAGGACAATAGGGGAAAGGTCAGCTCAAAATTCAGCAGGAATAAGGCTTTCCCTCCGACAGGATTCTCTGAGTCGGGATCCTTCGGTCCCAATTCATCAAACCGTTCTCCACGGAAAGAATTGCTCCCCCCAGCAAAAAACCGTTCGGGAATCGGCATCAATCCCCTTCCCAGCCCTATCCTTAGAATAGAGGTGAATTTTAGCCGAGGAAGAAGAACAAAATAATGCTGGTATTTGATGAAATTCTTCAAAAAATCTGATTCTGAGCCGAAGAGAGGAGGAGCCCATTCCAGAACAAAACTGAAAAAAGAACCCCTTTCGGGATTGAACGGATCATCCCTCCGGTCCCAGATAAAACTTCCTGAAATTGACGTTGTCGAATAGGGAATAAACTGGCGGTCTATTTCAGATTCAGAAACCTGAAGATCAAAGATTGTCGTCCTCGTATACCTGAGGGTCGTGAAAAAAAACTTGGTTTCAGAAAAATCCTTAACCGAGGTTAAACTCACTCCTCTCCGATCAAAGCTGAAGCTCTTTCTTTCCTCCTCTTCCAGCCAAGCATTCAAATAGGTCTGAACCGGAATCCCAAAGAGATTCGGCTGTTCCCAAGAAAAAACCCCCCTTTTCTCTTTGATACTGAGCTGGCCGACCAAGCTTATCTGGGCCGCTAGGCCAAAAATGTTGCCCCGGATGAGCTCGGCCGTTCCTCGAGGCCGGATAGGATTGTCCCAAACGGCAAAAGTCTGTGGTTCGTTTTTCGTCTCCAATCCGACTCCCAAGCTTACATAATTCCGATCCCCTTCCCTGAGGCTGATTAACAGGTTTTCCTTCCCTGGACTGAGCGGTATCTCCTCCAACTTTATCTCCGTAAAAATGCCCAGTTTTTCCAATCTTCTCTTCGTCTCCAGGATGAGACCATACCGGGCGTATTCTCCTTCTTTTATCCGGAGCTCTCTCTGAATCGTTGATCTTTTTGTGACCTGATTTCCAGTGATGATGATTTTTTCGATTGTGACTTTTTCGCCCTCCTGGATATCCAAGAGCACGGAATAAAGATTCTCAGCCACATTTTCTATGATAGGCCTTATCTCAGTCCCTCTCACGCCCTGATCCCGGTAGAAATTCTCGAGTCTTTCGACGTCTTTTTGGATAGTGGGCAGGAAAAAAGCCCCTCCCGGCTTACTAGTGATTTGAGCGAGCAGCGTGGCAGCATCAAATAATTGGACACCTTGGAATACGAGGCTCTCAATCTTCTCTTGGCTGCCTTCTTCTATGTAATATATGGCTTCAACCTGATTCTTTTCCTTGAGGAAATTCAGATCAATCCGTGTCTGCGGGAATCCATGGCTCTGGTAGAGAGTCTTGATCTCCAGCGGCAAGGCGAACAGTTTTTCTCCGGTGACCCAGCTTAAAAGAGGAATTCGACCTTGGATGCCAAGTTCCTTCTTCAGATTCTCTGATGTGAAGTAGTCCAAGCCTTCAAAAGTAATATCCTGAATCTTATACTCGGCACCCGGAGTGACATCATAGAAAACAAGAAGTCTATTCTGTGACTTTTCTATCCGAGACGTTACGGACGCAAAAAGATACCCTTTCTTCCTGAGATAATTTATGATCTTTGCCTCACCCTCACTCAATCCCCATTCCTCAAAGATCCTCTCCTCCCAGATAGGTTCGAGGAGCGTCAGCGGTACCTTTGCCCCCCTGACTTTGATCTCCAACTGTTCGTGAGGGATGATTTCGATCGTGATGAAAACATCCATATCCTTATAATCGATATCCTCGATATTGATTTCCACACGATTATAATCCCTCTCGTTGTAGATCCTTTTCAGCCGCTCGATATCCTCTTCAAGCACAGAGGGCACATAATATTTTCCCTTCTTGGTTTTTATCTCTCCTCTCAATTCAGATTCAGGAAAAATGAATTGTCCGGAAAACGTGATGTCTTTGACCACAAATCTTTTTAGAGAACCAAGCTCAAAAAAGACATCCACAGATGATGTCTGTAAGTCTTCTTTGGTAAAGGCTTTTATCTCCGGATAAAAATAGCCTTCCTTTCTTAAGAATTCGTTCAGCTCGTCAACGGCGTTGCTCAGTTTACCATCCGAAAACGGACTGTCCTCACGAACAGAATTGATGGCATCATGTAGTTTCTTTCGGGAAATATCCTTATCACCCAGGAAATAGATCTTCCGCGTAAAATATCTTCTGACTAGACGATAAGTTAAGTGGATATCCTGCTCTCCTTCTCTGAGAATCTGAATATCCGAGAAGAGCCCTGTCTTATAGAGCTGTCTGATACTCTCTGTTATCCTGACCAAGGAAAAGGGCTCTCCTTCTCTGATAGGAATCAACTCCTGTATATCCTCTCCATCGGCCTGCCCTTCTACTTGGAGCGAGACTTTGCTGATTGTTAAGGAAGAATCTTGAGCTAGGGAAAAATTAATTCCGGAAAGTGCAAAGAAAAAGACAACGAACATGATAAATCCGGAAAGTCTCTTTTTTGCCTGCACTTCAGAACCTCTTATGGATTTTAACATCGATACTGAATCGTCCCTCCTCATCTCTCGTGCCGACAACCGTGAAATCACTGGCGAATTCCCATTCTAATCGGGTGATTTCCTCCCTTTGGGTTGTAAGGTTGGTGGAATACAGGATGGAAAAATCCCTCGCAATCTTTTTCCCTATGGTTAACCTGGCCGTCATCTCAGCCGATGAGCCTAAGACAAAAGGCGTGATGCGGAAGCGATCTAAGCTGAAATATTTCTCGGCTCCCTTCTCGGCCTGCTCCGAAAGTTGGAACGATAGAAGAGAGGCGGTGCTCAATTGGGTGGTGGTGTCATACGAGGGCGTTCTCTTGAAAGCTTCCCCTAAAGCCAGAAGGGCAAGAACGTCTTCTGGAGGAAGAGGTGGAGAAGAGGTCAGCTCCGGATTGAGCTTGTCGAGGAATCCGGAGAGTGTAAAGTTCACTCGGTAATTCTTGATGTATGTTTCCCCTTCAAAACTCAAGTAAGGCTCTATAGTTGAAGGATTAAAAAAGCTCAGTAACCCCCTCAATATCCTGAATTTTCTATCCTGGAAGAAAACATTGCCCTCGATGATTTCGATATCACCTAAGATGACAGGCACATACACATTGCCGCTGATCGTAAAATCGAACCGGCCTCTCATCCTCCCCAAGGCATTCTCTATCCAGGCGTTATCCGCAGCTCTAAGGCGGATGTTCAAGGTGAGATCGTCGAAGAATCCAGGAGGTCTTTCCGTGCTGTAATAGGGACTCGAGGAAAATGAGATTTTCTCGTAGATTTCCCGTCTCCAGGAAAGTCTTTGGACTGATAGCTCTCCCTCGAGGAGAAACCGATTGGCATCCTTGATCATGTTGAGGGAACCATCTGCCAAAGCTCTTGTCCTCTCTAGTGGCGCAAGGAGCATGTTCTTCCCGTCCATTTTGAGATTGATAACTTCGACTCCTCCCTCTCCCAGCTCCAGCTCGCCGTAGGCTTGGACATCTCCTCCGCCCAACTTAGCCCTGACCGAACGCACTGAAAGCTTGCGATCCTCGACAAAGATCAATCCCGAATACTCCTGGAGAGCTTGGGCAAATCTTGGGAAAGGAAAAACTGAGCCTTTAAAATCGATAACCCCCTTGATCTCGGGAGAGCGCTTCGGGCCTTTTATTTCCGCCCGATAATTGACGAGACCCTCCGCCCCTTTCCAGGGCAGAAGAATATTCAGGTTCGTGAAAGACCCTTTAATATCTGCGGAGAGAAAATCCTGTTGAAAGGGAATATCAAGAGAGGCGTTTATTTCGTTATTCCCTGGAAGACAGTTCCCCTCGAGCTCAAGACGAAGCTGCTCAGGAGTGAAGCTGGCCTTGACTTGGCCTTGCATTTCTGTCTTTTGCAAAGGAGGTATCATCAAGTCCTTGATCTCAAATTGACCGCTGGCGAAATCTTGACCGAATACACCTTTTCCCTCCAGGTTGAAGGACAGTGTTCCTTCCAGATAGGGGTTCATTGATTGAAGGTCAACATTCTCTACTTGCATATCTATATCAAACTCTTGCGTAGATTGCCGCGAAAAAAGGTCGCCCTCTATCTGACCTTCGTGCAGGACAAACTTAAGGTCAGCGAGAGAGAGCGCATCGGGCTCCCAATCGATCCTCCCTGTCACAGATTGAAGCTGTTGGTTCTCGAATGCAGCCGAGGCAGCCGAGAAGGTTCCCTTAAACTGAACCATGTCTTTATCCTGGACGAACTCGAAATCTCCTGCAGCCTCACCCTGGAAGGGAAGCGGTATGTTGAGCACGGCAAATATTCTCTCCACTGTTCCTCTTTCCACTTGGATTTCACCCTTGACCTTTTCTTGGCTGGCATCCACAGTCATTGTTCCCTTCACAGCAGGATCATCAACATCGAAGCGGCCAAAAAAGCGGCCATCAGTGATAGTGGCTTCTCCCGTGACTGATTCGGCATCAAACCTATCGAATCCACCCTGGGAGAATTCAAAGCGGGATTCGACTCTGGGATTTAAAAAATCACCAAAGATATGGAGATTGGCTTGTCCTTCCCCGCGAATCTCAGGGAACGGAAAGTTTTTATCAAGGAGCAAGGAGGTGAAACGACGAGCTTGTTTGAGATCTTGGATTTCCCCTTGGATTCTAAGATCGACACTCTCCTGAAATTTGGCTTCGCCTTCCAGGTTAATGCGAGCAAAGCTTGACAACAGATCCTCTGAATAAAAGGAAGATTCGCCAGCGATATTCCAATTCACACGGAAGGGGCCGTTCATCGGGAATTTGTCAGGCACGCGTTCGACGAGCTCATCCCTGAATTCTGCCTCAACTCTGAGATTTCCCTCCTGAAACGAGAAATCCCCCCAAACCGGAGAAGAAATGGGGTAAGGGAGTTTGAGATAGTTCATAAGTGGATCTAAATGGAGCTGGCGAGCTGATCCCCGGATACTGTTCCTGTTGAACTGGATTTTTATAAACTCAGGATATAAACCTCTCTTCAAGGCGTTGAGCTCTAGTATCCCCCCTCCCTGATTCGAAAAATCGATCCTCCCTCTGACTTTTCCCATCGACACGCGATTCAAGACAATGCTTTCACTCCAAGTGTCACCCCTGAAACCAATGATTTTGTCTTTCCTGGTTAAGGTTCCTTCGGCCTCGACCTTGCCCTCCCAAAAAAAGGGAAGTTTGAAAAACCCGGCCACCAATGGCATCTGTAGCTTGAAGTAAGCCTTGAGCTTGATTTCTGGGTTAAACAAATCGACCAAGGTTCCTTCGGCCTTGATGATGGCTCCAGGGCCGAGGAGAACCAGCTTCTTGACTGCCACCTCTTTCCCTCTCCCATCTAGCCAAAGGCTCGCTTTCCCCTCTAATTCTTCGCCAAACAAGTTGTTGTCGATGAGAGTTTCTTCTGTTTCGGCCTTAACAGAAAATTGATCACCTCTCTGGATTATCAAAGCATCAATCCCTTTAGCCAGATACCGATCTTTTTCTCCCCAAAAATATAACTCGCCTTGTTTTATCAAGGCCTTCTGGATAGAAAAAGGAAGGGATAATTGGATTCCTTTCCTCTCTGTTTTTTCTCTTTTTGAAGTGGAACTGTAAAGCCTTAAGATAGGATGCTCGATGAAGACAGTGAGTGGTTTTTCTCTGGTCAATAATGATTTCAAAGAGATTCTCACCTCTATTTTCTTGGCTGAGAAGAACGGGGAGATGGATAGGCTTCTGGCTTCCCTTAAAGTGAGAGTCGGGGGAAATACGGAAAGACGAAGGTCTGTATAATCCAAGCTCGACTGAACTTTTTTCTTTATCTGATGGAGAGCGATATTCTTGAGGACAATTCCCGTGACGAACAAGAGGGTAAAAACGGCTAAGATTAAGATGAGGGATTTGATTTTTCTTCTTTTTCTCGCCATTTTACAATAACTTACTAACTATAGCATGTTTCTCTTAAAATATAAATTTCAGTGACCCAGGCTTTTTTTTATCGTCATTCCTGCGGAAGCAGGAATCCAGGCTTGTTCCCTCTCCCTGCTACCTGTTACCCTCCTGCGCAGGCACGGGCTTCGCGGAAATGGTGAAAGGGATAGATGTGATAAGAAAAGGGGACAAGCTGATTACTTTTTGGAGATTGGTTCCTTTATTCTTAAAAAGGTCCCCCTTTTCTTTTATTCCACGGAAAACAGAAGGGCGCCGGTTTCTACGCTATCGCCATCTTTCGGGCTTATATTGATAACCGTTCCAGATTGAGGCGACTTAATCTCATTCTGCATCTTCATCGCTTCGAGCACCAATATGGGCTGACCTTCCTTGACTTTGTCTCCCTCCTTGGCCAAAACTTTGACGATTTTGCCTGGCATCGATGTTTTCACCTCTCTATTGTTGGTTTTATCAATCCTAGCTCCTAGGATCTGTGCTGTCGACCTGTTTTCGATGTTGTAATATCTTCCGTTGAGATAGACAGAACAGCTGGAGGCAGAATTATTATCGATCACGATATTATAGGTCTTGCCGTCAACATTCAACAGCAATTCGCCCTCGCACAAAAGCTCGACGGTAACATCGTAGGTCTTTTTTTCCAGAGAGACTCGAAGACGGTTTTTTCCTTTTTCTTCCAGATTGACCTTGAACTCTTTGTTTTCGAGCCAAAAGGAAAAATTCATCCTACAACCTATTATAAAAATGATCGAGTCTGGCCTGAAATTTCCAGTTACTCTCCCTTCTTCTGCCTCTTCTTTGAGATTCAGCGGGGCTCTCCTTTTTCTCCATATAATCCTTTATTCCGGCCGCGATCAAGGCCACTTCCCTTTCTTCTGGCTTTCCCCCATCTTCCTCTTCCTTAAGATTCGAGATAAAATGGGTGTCGTACTCGCCGGCTATAAATTTCGGATGGAGAAGAATCCGCCGGAAGAAAGGTATTGTGGTCTTTATCCCACAAATATGGTATTCAGATAGAGCTCTTAGCATCCTCTGGATAGCCTCCTGCCTCGTGCTCCCCCAGGTGACCAACTTGGAAATCAGAGGATCATACTCAAGGGGAACCTCGTAGCCTTCATAGACTCCATTGTCATCCCGGATACCCAACCCCCCGCTCGGTGTACGGAGATAGACGATCTTTCCAGGCGAGGGGATGAAGTCATTATCTGGATCCTCGGCATAGATACGGCACTCTAAAGCAAAACCCTTGGGCTGAATTTCCTCTTGTTTAAGGCTCAGAGCTACACCCGCCGCGATCTCGATTTGACTCTTAACCAGGTCTACTCCTGTCACCATCTCTGTGATCGGATGTTCTACTTGGAGCCGGGTGTTCATCTCCAAGAAATAGAAATTCTTATCTTTATCTACTATAAACTCTACGGTACCGGCGTTCCGGTAATCGACAGCCGCAGCGGCTTTGACAGCAATCTCACCCATTTTATGACGTGTTTCGTCATCCAAGAGAGGCGAGGGTGTTTCTTCGAGCACTTTCTGGTAACGCCTCTGGACCGAGCATTCTCTTTCACCAAGATACACAAAATGACCAAAATGATCGGCCAGAATCTGAATTTCGATATGGTGAGGCTCTTCGATATATTTTTCGATATAAACAGAAGAATCATCGAAGCTGGACTGGGCTTCTGATTGAGCCATCCGGAAGCCGGATAAAAGATCCTCTTTCCCAGTCACTAACCTCAACCCTTTGCCTCCTCCGCCGGCTGATGCCTTGAGGAGAATCGGGAACCCTATTTTCTCTGCCTGCTTTTTTAAGTCATCCTCATCACTTACCGACTGGAGTGTCCCCGGAATGACCGGCACACCCGCCACGACCATCCTCTGGCGTGATGTGGTCTTCTTCCCCATGATCTCCATCGCCTCATAGGGTGGCCCGATAAAGACGATCCTTTCCTTCTCGCATCTTTTCACAAGTTCGGAATTTTCAGCCAAAAAACCGTACCCAGGATGGAGGGCCTGGGCCTCGCTTTTCTTGGCAACTTCGATGATTTTATCTATATTAAGGTAGCTCTCTGATGGCTTAGCTTCCCCGATGTGATAGGCCTCTTCTGCCATTTGCACATGAAGTGCTTTGGCGTCAACATCAGAAAAGACCGTGACCGGAACAATACCCATCTCCCGACAGGCCCGGATAATCCTGACAGCGATCTCACCTCTGTTCGCGATCAAGATCTTGTTGAATATCTTGGCCATCAGACTCTACCCGCTTTTCTAATCTTCCCCTTATAACGGAATGTTACCGTGCTTTTTTGGTGGATTTTTATCTCTTTTGTTTTCGAGCATCCGTAAGGCTGCGATGAGCTTGGACCTGGTTAATCTGGGCTCGATGACTTCATCGAGGTAACCCTTTTCACAGGCAATATACGGATTGGCGAATTTCTCGCGGAATTCCTGGATTTTCTCCACTCTCAGTTTCTCTGGATTTCTTGCCTCATCCAGTTCACGCTTGTAAACGATGTTAACCGCTCCCTCTGGCCCCATGACAGCTATCTCTGAGTTCGGGTAGGCATAGTTAATGTCAGCTCGGATATGTTTAGAGGCCCTGACACAATATGCTCCACCGTAGGCTTTTCTGGTGATGACGGTGACTTTGGGAACGGTCGCTTCGGCAAAGGCATACAGGAGTTTGGCTCCGTGTCGAATGATTCCTCCGTGTTCTTGGGAAACTCCGGGAAGGAACCCGGGAACATCCTCGAATGTGATGAGAGGGATGTTGAAGGCATCGCAGAAACGCACGAACCGGGCCCCCTTATCTGAAGCGTTGATATCCAGAGCTCCGGCCAGATGATCGGGTTGATTGGCCACGATGGCCACGGATTTTCCCCCGAGATGACCGAACCCGATCACAATATTTCTGGCATACTGGCTCTGGACTTCGAAGAAATATTTATCATCAAGCACTTCCCGGATGACATTTCTTATGTCATATGGCTGGTTGGGATCATCGGGAACCATGAAATTCAATTCATCGCTTGTCCTGTCGGGAGGATCGCTGGTCGCCTTCTCGGGAGGGTCTTCCAGGTTGTTGTTCGGGACGAAGGAGAGAAGCTCCCGGATCAAGGTGGAAATATTCTCCTCGTTCTCTGCCTCAAAATGGGCAACCCCGCTGAGGGTGTTATGGGCTTCGGCTCCTCCGAGCTCCTCCATTGTTACTTCTTCCCGGGTGACAGCCTTGATCACATCTGGTCCGGTAATGAACATGTTGCTCGTTTCCTTGGTCATGATGATAAAATCGGTGATAGCCGGTGAATAGACAGCACCCCCAGCACAGGGTCCGATGATGGCTGATATCTGGGGAATCACCCCCGAGGCCAGCACATTCCTGAGGAAAATATCGGCATATCCAGCTAAACTGGCCACGCCCTCTTGGATGCGGGCCCCGCCAGAATCGTTGAGCCCGATGATTGGTGCCCCCACTTTCATCGCCAAATCCATAATTTTAACAATCTTGGCAGCATTGGCCCCGCTCAACGAACCTCCAAAAACCGTGAAATCCTGGGCAAAAATGTAGACGGTTCGCCCTTCTATCGTGCCGTATCCCGAGACAACGCCATCTCCATAAATTTTCTTTTTTTCCATACCAAAGTCGTGACTCTGATGGAGGACCAGCTTGTCAGTCTCTTGGAAGGACCCTTCATCGAGAAGAAGGCTAATTCTTTCCCGGGCAGTCAGCTTCTTGGCCTGGTGCTGTCGCTTTATTCTCTTCTGGCCTCCTCCTGCCTCGGCGAGATCACTCCGGCGTTTCAGTTCCTCTAATTTTTTTTCGATAGTCATTTTATTCTAAGCTCATCGTTTCTTGACTTTTCCCCAGTCTTTCAAGAAACGCTCAATTCCGACATCGGTCAAGGGATGCTTGACCATCTTCTCTAAAACTGCGAAGGGGACAGTGGCGATATCAGCTCCAATCAGGGCCGCTTCGACCACATGAAGGGGGTGACGGATACTGGCAACGATTACTTCGGTGTCAAATCCATAATTGTCGAATATGGCCAGGATCTGATCTACGAGTTCCATGCCCTCATGCGAAATGTCATCGAGACGTCCGACGAAAGGGCTGACGAATCGCGCCCCAGCCTTGGCCGCTAGCAGGGCTTGGTTAGGCGAGAAGATTAAAGTCGTGTTGACCTGAATGCCTTCCTGGGATAAGACTTTAATCGCTTTCAGACCTTCTAGACAAATAGGGACTTTAACAACCACATTGTCGGCTAATTTGGCATGCTGACGTGCTTCTTTGACGATGGCATCAGCTTTAGCCGAGACGCATTCCACGCTGACCGGGCCAGGGACAATCTTGCATATTTTCTTGATAAGGCTGGTAAACTTCATCTTTTCTTTTGAAACCAGAGTCGGGTTTGTCGTCACCCCATCCAATATGCCCCAACTCGCAGCCTCATTTATCTGTTCTAAGTTGGCCGTGTCCAGAAAAATTTTCATGTTGACCTCCAAGGAATATATAGAATGCCTCCTCTACTCATCTCGATCATTCAAGCAATAGGTTGACAATATCATACAGCATTGAAAAAAAAGTTTAAAGCCACAAAAAGGGCAACATTTTGGGGTCAGGCTTCGTTATCTTGTAGAGCATAAGACAAAATTATAGTCTCTTCCTGGACTTCGAGATGAAGCCGGACCCCCAAATTATCTTTTTATCTTCATCACAGTGTTGGAGAGGGTACCTATCCCCTCTATCTGGACATCCACCCTATCTCCAGGGACAAGAGGCCCCACGCCTGCGGGAGTTCCTGTGGTAACGATATCCCCAGGATAAAGAGTCATGATGTTTGTGATGAACCTCAATAAAAATGGGACTGAAAAAATCAGATGCCTGGTGCTGGACGATTGCTTTAATTTTCCGTTGACAAATGTTTTGATCCTCAGATTGGCCGGGTCTACATCTGCGGCCACACAGGGGCCGAAGGCCGCGAACGTGTCAAATGACTTACCGCGGGTGAATTGTCCGTCTTTCCGCTGAAGATCACGGGCTGTGACATCATTGAAGCAGGTGTATCCCAAGATATAATCCTCCAGATCATCGCCTTCTCCGAGGAGCCTCGCCTTTTTTCTTATCACAAAGGCCAGCTCTCCTTCATACTCGACTCTTTTCGACATCCTGGGATAAATGATAATATCATTGGGCCCGACCACGGCTGAAGAGGGCTTTAGAAAAATCAAGGGCTCTTCAGGTATTTTCTGCCCCATCTCTATGGCATGATTTTTGTAATTCTTCCCCAAGGCGACAATCTTCGAGGGCTTCACAGGAGGAAGCAGGATGACCTGGCTTATGGGTATTTTCTTTCTTCGGATCTTAAATTTCCGGAAGATAGAGCCCTCCAACGGACGGAGGTACTCTTCCTCCAAAATGCCATAATTTGTTTTGTTATTGTGTTTAAAACGGTAAATTTTCATGAAAATCGTCCTTTATGATTTCAGAAACTGAAGCTGATTTCTCGCCTTCATTACCAATCTTGTCCAAGGCAGTAACAACATAATGATATCTTTTATTCTTTTCAGCGCTCGTATCCGTGAACGTGTTTTCTCGAATAGGCTCGGTAGTCAACAAGCTGTACTCCTCCTCTCCTTCTTCCTTACGCCATACCCTGTAACCGCCTAAATCTATTTCTGTATTCTCGTCCCAGCTCAAGGAGATAAAATTCGCCCCGCTAATCACGATTATCCCCTCGGGAGGCTGTGGGGGAAAGGTATCTTTGGGCAAAATCTCCAAAAGCTCGGAGTCAGAGCTCTCTAAGTATGGCGAGGAATCTGTTGCCGAAGCCCTGACAAAGTATTGGTAGGGCACATCAAAAAGAAAATTGAAGTCCCTGAATTCGTTCCCTCCCTCCAACTTGGGATTGAGAAGGAGGGGTTTTCCTTCCGCTTCTTGACGATAGATGTTGTAGCCTGAAACATTGGGCGGGGAGGACCCGTCTATGTTCTTTTCAGGCGAATCCCACGTAACACTCACATGATCAACGAACACAGAATGACGAAGATTCTGAGGAGGCAACGGGAGGAGGCGGGATTCAACAGAAAGAATTTCTGAAAAACCGGATTGTCTTTTTTTTCTATCGCTCACTCTCAGACCAAACACATATTTTTTCGAAAGAAAATCCTTATCCTCAAGTTTATAGAAATACTGATAGACTGGAGAGCCTTCACTGACTTCTCCGACATAACTCGATAATTCATCTCCTTTTATCGCCTTTATAAGCTCGGCCTTATTCTGAAAACCTCTCCCTGAAATTTCCTCTTCTTTGAAAAGATCTCCTTCTTCTTCTTTCTTGGTTGGTCTTTCCTCCTTAGCCAACCAAACTTCCACTTCCCCGATGGATTCTAGGGGAGCTCCGTCTTTGTAAGCGGTGGGATTTTTCCAATTGAGGTGGATCTTATCGCCTCTCTGGAAAACCTTGAAGTCCTCAACCTCCTGGGGAGCTTTGACAACCGGTGGATAAATGGGCCCTTTCTTCCCGCATGAGACACACAGGAGAAGAAGTAAGGTTATAATAGGACAAGAAAAAAATTTCTGCATCAAAGAATGAAGCGACTCAAGTCTTCGTCCTTTATGATTTCCTCGAGCTGTTCTTGGACATATGTTCTATCGATGGAAATTCCCTTTTTCCTTATGTTTGGTGCTTTAAAAGAGATCTCTTCCATGACTTTTTCCATAATCGTGTAAAGCCGTCGGGCTCCGATATTCTCGCTGGTCTCATTCACTTTTTCGGCAATGGCGGCCACCTCATCGATAGCATCTTCTGTAAATTCCACCTTGAAGCCCTCGGTCTCGAGGAGAGCTTTATACTGCTTGATCAGAGCATTCTCAGGCTCTGTCAGGATTCTGATGAAGTCGTTCTTATCCAGAGACGTCAACTCGACCCGGATAGGAAATCGCCCCTGAAGCTCGGGAATCAGGTCCGCTGGCTTGGTGACATGGAACGCTCCAGCTCCGATAAACAGGATGTGGTCTGTCCTCACCAGTCCGTAACGTGTGTTCACAGTCGTTCCCTCGATTATCGGCAGGAGATCTCGCTGAACACCCTCTCGGCTGACTTCAGGGCCCCGGCCAGATTCTCGTCCAGCGACTTTATCGACCTCATCCAAAAAAATGATTCCGGATTGCTCCACTCTTTCCACAGCCAGATTGGCCACCTGGTCCATGTCGATCAGCCTTTTCTGTTCATCCTCGAGGATATGCTCCCGGGCCTCTTTCACTTTGACTTTCCGCTTTTTGGGCTTACCACCCAGGAATCCCGGAATAATCTCTTGGATATGGATACCGATTTCCTCGACCCCGCTGTTGGAAAAAATCTCAAAAGGAGGAGCCATCTTCTCTCTGGTCTCGATTTCGATCATCCGCTCATCCAACAGCCCCTGGCGAAGCTGAGCACGTAACTTCTCTCTGGTTTCCTGAAACTTGATATTCTCGTCCTGGTCAAAGAGATCTGTCTTCCTGCGAGGAGGAGGGAGGAGGATATCCAAGAGTTTTTCTTCCACGTTTATTTCTGCTTTTTCTCGGATATCTTGAATCTTCTCTTGCTTGACCATTTCGGCTGATATCCGAACCAAATCTCTGATCATCGATTCCACATCGCGGCCGACATAACCCACTTCGGTGAACTTACTCGCCTCTATCTTTAAAAAGGGCGAATAGGTCAGTTTGGCCAGACGCCGACTAATTTCTGTCTTGCCGACTCCAGTCGGACCGATCATCAAGATGTTCTTGGGAGCGATTTCATCGGCGAGTTCGGGAGGGAGTTTGCGTCTTCGATACCGGTTTCGCAGGGCGATAGCCACGGCCCTCTTGGCCGATTTCTGGCCCACGATGTATTTATCCAACTCGGAGACGATCTGTTGAGGAGTGAGTTCTTCTTCGAGTTTTTTCTGAGGGGGTTTTTCCATGCTCTGGGGGAGAGAAATGGCCATTTAAAGTTCCTCGACGAAAATTTGGTTGTTGGTGTAGACACAGATATCTGAACATATCCTGAGAGACTCAAGAGCGATTTCTTTGGCTGTCATCTTTGTGTGGTGGATTAAAGCTCTGGCTGCTGCGAGAGCGTAGGGGCCTCCAGAACCGACAGCGATAATACCGTCATCCGGCTCGACGACATCTCCTGTGCCTGAGATCAGGTAGGAATTGTCCTTGTTGGTGACAACCAATAGAGCCTCCAGCCGGCGGAGCGCCCTATCCATCCGCCAATCCTTGGCCAGTTCGATAGCAGCGCGGGAGAGGTTTCCGCGGAATTCCTCCAACTTCTTTTCAAACCTCGAAAAGAGGGCGAAAGCATCCGAGGTGGCTCCGGCAAATCCAGCCAACACCTTTCCGTTGTATAGCGTTCTGATCTTGTTGGCTTTTTGCTTGAGGATAGTCTGTCCTACGGTCACCTGTCCGTCACCAGCCATGGCGATCTTACCGTTGTGGCGGACGCATATGATGGTTGTGGCTCGAGTCATCGCAGCATCTCTTCGATATAAATATAAGTCATAGGTGGGCATAAGTAAAGCTCAAACGGGGTAATTCCGATGATGACGAATTTTGATTTTTGAAATAAGGCTTTATATCGTTCGGCCCTTTCATTAAAATAATGGCTAAATCACATCACGGAGGCAAAGATGGCGCTCATCTTGACAGTCCATTTTTCAGACGGATATGAAAAATCATTCGAGTGCGCAGATGACGAGGATGCTACGATGAAAAGAAACGATCTCCTCGAATTCGGGCATGAAGAAAAATCCGAAGAAGAACACTGGTTCTACCCGGGCCACTCCATCACTAAAATCCTCGTAACCAAGACTTAACCGAACCGTCCTCTTATTTCTCTTATTTAAGGCCTCTTTTCTTTAATAAGGGCTCGACCTTCGGCTCTGCTCCCCTAAAGCGTTTGTAGAGTGTCATCGGGTCTTCGGTTCCGCCTCTCTCCAGGATATGCTCTCTGAACGCCTGCGCCGTCTCTTTGTCAAAAAGGCTTGTTTCTTTAAAAGCCTCGAAGGCATCCGCATCGAGAACTTCTGCCCAGATATAGCTGTAATATCCTGAAGAGTATCCGCCGCTGAAAATATGATTGAAATAGGGGCTCTTGTAACGTACGACAATTTCAGGAATAAGACCGATGCGGTTCATCGATTCATCCTCAAACTTTTCCACATCTTGAAGTTCAGTTTCTGTCAGCGTGTGCCAGTCCATATCCAAGTAGGCTGCGGCCAGATATTCCCCAGTGATAAAACCCTGATTGAAGTGTTCGGTTTTTTTCAATTTTTCGATCAGTTCTTGAGGGATGACTTCTCCGGTTTCATAATGCTTAGCGTATTCTTTGAGCACTTCAGGTTCAAACACCCAGTTCTCCATGATCTGTGATGGTAACTCAACAAAATCTCTCGGCACGGATGTCCCTGAAATCTTGTTGTATGTAGAGTCCGAAAGCAGTCCATGAAGGGCGTGCCCGAATTCATGGAAGAGAGTCCCCACATTCTCCGAGCTGATCAGAGCTGGCTTGTTACCTGTCGGCTTCGGGAAGTTTCCGTTATTCGTGATGATGGGATGGACGTCCACACCGCCCCATCTCGACTGTTTCCTAAAACTATTCATCCAAGCACCGCCTCTTTTGCTTTCTCTCGGATAATAGTCAGTGTAGAGGATCCCCACATGGGAGCCATCTGCTTCCTTTACCTCGAACACTCTGACATCTTCGTGGTACTTGGGAATATCATTCCGCTCCATAAATTGAAGGCCGAAGAGTCTGTTCGCCACATAAAAGGCACCGTCTCTTACATTATTCAGCTCGAAGTAAGGCTTCAACATTTCCTCATCCAGGTCATACTTAGCTTTTTTGAGCTTCTCAGTATAGTACCACCAATCCCAAGCCTCCAGTTTGAAATCTTTACCTTCTCTGTCAATCATCTCTTGAAGCTCTTTGGCCTCTTTTTTGGCCATCTTCAGGGCGGGTTCCCATAGCTGATCGAGTAAACTGTATACATTCTTGGGAACTTTAGCCATGTTATTTTCCAGCACATAAAGGGCATGGGTTTTATAGCCCAAAAGTTTCGCCCTCTCCACGCGCAGGGCTGCCATTTTTGTCAGGTTAGCCTTGTTGTCCAGTTCATCGTTATGGTTGCCCTTATTGATGTAGGCTTTGAATATTTTTTCCCTGAGTTCCCGTTTCTCGGAATATTGGAGAAAGGGAATCATACTGGGTTTGTGGATGGTGAAGACCCACTTACCTTCATGTCCTCGTTCGGTTGCGGTCTCTGCAGCAGCGGTGATGACAGCATCGGGTAGACCAGCCAGATCCTCTTCATTGTCAATCACCATTTCGAAACGATTGGTCTCTTTCAATACATTTTCACCAAATTTTAATGAAAGGAGAGAAAGCTCTTTGTTGATCTCCCTGAACCTCGCCTTTTTATCTTCGTCTAGATTCGCGCCTCCCCTTACAAAATCTTTGTAATACTTTTCGAGGAGCATATCCTGCTCTGCAGTTAGATCCAGATCGTCCTTCTGGTCGTAAACAGCTTTGATTCTCTGGAACAATTTCGCATTCATCCTGATATCGTCATTGTGCTTTGACCTCAGTGGCGCCATCTCCTTGGCGATAGCCTGCATGTTTTCATTCGTCATCGATCCATTGAGAACACCAAAAGTATTGCTGACCCTCCTCAAAAGCTCTCCGGTACCCTCCAAAGCTTCGATAGTATTTTTAAAAGTGGGGGCTACGGTGTTCTCCGCAATTGCATCGATTTCCATTTTTTCCTGCTTGATGCCCTCCTTGAAGGCCGGCACATAGTGTTCTTCCTTGATCCGGTCAAAAGGGGGAACTCCGTAAGGAGTATCAAACTCTGTAAAGAACGGATTCAGCACTTCAGCTGTCTCTTCAGCTTTCTCTTCTGCTTTCTTTGAGCAGGCCATACCAAGCAAACATACACAAATTAAAAACAGGATCATTTTTTTCATTCTGAGAACTCCTTTGCTTTGTTTATTGATATCACGCTGAGAAAGATTAGTATAATCAAAAGGCAGAGAATTTCAAACACTTTAGAGCCCCTGTAAGCATCTTTATTTCCCTTATGGAAGATTAGGTATATGTATTTGGGAATGGCTTTGCTCCCTTCAGATTTTTAACGCCATTCT
>CAYFXE010000037.1:0-580 GCA_964347035.1 uncultured Eubacteriales bacterium
TAATCGAAAAGGTTCCAGCTTTTTTGCCATCAGTTTTCGAAGACCATCCCAGCTCTGAGGGGGACAAAGCGAGTTATCGTTGGTTGTCAATTCCAGAAAAGCCTTGGCCGATCCCTTCCGGACCATTGAGCTTATTTGTGTTGCCACTTCACCTTCTGCCCTGTGGAGTTTTATCCGTTCTGCTTCAGGAAAGGTATAGATCGAACGGACAGTGACGCACTGGTCGCCGATCTGGGGCATTGAGGAGTCTATTCGAGGAGGATATTGCGGCAGCATATCGATGGCTTCTAGACCATCGTACAATTCTTGGATGCGCTTTTTGTCATAGCTTGAGAGGGCATTAGATGGTATCAATAAGAGTCCTTCAAGCTCCTCCTCCAGCTCAATGCCTTTTTCCTTAAAAAGAACTCTGGATATATTGTCGTAGAAATCCCGAAATCTTTTTTCAAAATAATCGAGGTCGGTTTTCGTGTATGTGTAAGCCGATAGATTGGCCTGGACGGCGGAAGGCTCATACAGATAGATGCGGATAATAATCTTGGCCGCCCGTTCTTTCTCTTCGGGTTTATCTTCAGGCGGC
>CAYFXE010000037.1:590-16375 GCA_964347035.1 uncultured Eubacteriales bacterium
TGACCGCTGAGTAGATCAGTTCGGAAGCCGAGTTAAGCGGCTCAATGTGTCTTTTATAGACATCCAACATAGCTTCCTTGGAGAACTTCCCCTGGCGAACGAGATCTAACAAATCCAACTGAATCTGTTCTTGAGGAGAAGGAAATAGGACAGATAGCTTAATTCCTTGTTCATCTAGTTGAGAGAGGCTTTCCTGGAGTCCAGATTTCATCTCTTCGAAAAAGCTAGCTGGTAAGGAATTAAATTCATCCATAAGACTGTCTTTATTGGCTAAGGTTTTCGAGAGTTCGTTATCAGCAAAGTATTCTTCAGGCGAGTTATATTTTTTTTGAAACATCATTCCCTCACTCTCGTAATCTTGAAATTCCCAGGGAAGTATCCAGCCAGACAGTCCGATGTTTTCAAGCTCTGCCTTGGTTGGCAAAAAACTTCTAGCATCGGGTTGAGATTGATCGAGCGCTCCGCTAAGGGAAATGATCGTAACAATGAGAATAATCATGAATAAAAAATGAGTAACGCGGCGAATTCTCATCATGCCTCCTTATTCAGTCAGTTTAATGTGTTCGATTCTCTCTTTCTTCCAATATATTCGGGCCTTCGCCCACAGTCCTTTCCCGTTTGCCCGCGGGCATTTCTCTTGGAATGGTCATGTGCTCTTCGATTGTAACTCGTCCTGAGATCGCATATTCGGGAGTGGGAACTAGAAAAAACCTGGCTCTCCTTTCTAATGGTTGGGCGGATAAAAGCTCACTCCAACCTTTCTTTCCCTTGTCGACCATCTGTTTGATCTCTTTATTTGCTCTGTCAAGCAGATCTTTGGGTTTGATCCCGGTCCGAGCCTTTTTCAAGATATTCCAGAACTGCTGGATTTCGACGACTCTCGGTTTGGGATCGCTGACAAGTCGGTAGAGGTTTAATTCATATTTCAGGACGTACCAGTTTCCTTCCTTCACTTGTTCTTCTTCCGGGATCCAGAACTTGATCGTTTTGGGCTCCGGGCTCTCGCCGCGTGGCTCCAGGTTAAGACTGAATGTGTATTCGTAATCACCGGGACCAGAGAGCTTGAAGACATTCTCTGTTTCGATCCCCATCTTGTAGGCTTCACCCACATCGAATTCCACACTCTTTTCTCTTTTAATCGGTTGAGGTTCGACCGGTTTGTCTTTATTGACTAATTTAGACTCGGTCTTCACATCGAGCTTCTCACCCGGCAGGCCGGCGACGAGGTAGGAGACTTTGATTTTCACCTGGCTGTGCCTTCCCGTCGGAAGCTCCGGATCCATCTCCACGGCCAGTATTCTTGCCAGCGGCTCGGGTTCTTCCTCATCTTCCGGGATATCGTAGCTTAGATCGCCTTCTCTATCCAGTTGCTGAGCGCGCCATTTATCGAATTCAGCCTTCATTTTTTTAAAATCTTCTTTGTATTTTTCAACCCACTCTTTTTTGATGATCCTGACGGCCGTTTGGAAGTTCTCAACATAGTCGTACTTTGGTGGGACCTTTTTAGGATCGTAAAAGAACAGATTCAGATTTTTTAGATAATCGTGGATGGCATTCATCAGTGCTGCTTCACTCTGGTAATTGAGATACCATTTTTCTTTATCTAGACCATAAGCTGGGCTTCCGGTGAACGTCCTGAATCCGATATATACAGGTTGGGCCCAGTTCACATCTCTCGGGCTGTCATACATATCCGGTGTGTCCCAAGGGCTGTCACCGAGAATATACTTATAGTAGTATCGATCTTGAGCCCAGGTGGCGAGGTTCTCGATTCGCTCCCAGAGCTCCCATAGAAAAACCACAATCCCAGAGGCAACGATCGTTCCTGCGGCCAGTTCCCACCCTATTCCGACCAGCAGTGTAATTCCGACCGAAAAGACAACGAATGAAACGACTACCGCTGTCGAAGCTGCCATAAAGGTCAGAGCTCCCGCGGTCCAGCCTCCTTCCATGGTTGCTTCATAGGTGGCATAGCCAATATCAAAAATCGCGACAACCACGAATAAGGCGGTCATTCCTAAGTGAATTGCGGATCCTTTGCCCGCGCTCTGTCGCTCCTGTCCCTTCTTGTACGTTTCTTTAAACCACTCCCACATCGATCGGCCGCGGTCGATCATTTTTTGGAATCTGACAGGAAGCCTGTTGTAGAATTTTTTTCGCCAAGTGACACACTCCTTGGCTGCTTTTTCGCTGTGTTCCAGCATCTTCGAAACCCTGTCCAGTTCCTCCCGAGTTCTGTTTAGAAATTCTGCGTGTTCTTGGGTTATCAATTCTCCTGATTCTTTGGCAAGCAGGGCCTTGGCTTCTTCAAATGCCTTTAGCTTCTGCTGCTCAAACAGCTCAACCAGCGGTTCTTTGAGCTCATCGGCACGAAGCAGATACTCGGCCTGGTTGTTAGCCACAACCTCAGAGTTTGCTTTCACGAGTTGATTGTAGCCTGCTTTATTGGCGGTCTCGAGCATTTTCTTGGGTTTGCCTTCCAGGCCGGAATCTGGGAGATTGAGATTCGATTTTGGTGGAATCGGTGGAATTTTTGGAGGTTTGGGCTCCATGAACGAGGGACGCGGCTCTATAAGCTCAAGCACAGAAGCCTTATAGATTTCCTTATTCGGAATCTCGACGGCAAAATTCTTGGCCTCAGAGTTTCTGACCAGAACCTGTTTCATCTGTTCCAGACAGGCTCGGCCTTCGTCGGTTTGGGCCAGCTTTGTTATCTCCAGTTCGTAGATATTACTGTCCACACCCACAGGTCGCCCCCGGTGAAATTCAGCGGCATCTTCTGGATTGCGGAAGAGCATGAGAATGTTTCTTCCCTCTTCGTTTGGTATGAACTGCTCGTATTCTGGAATGCCCACCCGGTAAAGCTTCTCTGGAAACGGGCTGTGCTCTAACCTGTCTCCCCAGGGCCGGATAAGGTTTTCGATGAATTGAGTATCGCTGATTCGTATCCTGGCCGTGTCTGAGTTAGTGGCTTGTGGCAGCCTAAGTCTTCCCGTGTCTTGCCTCGCTTGGGGAGAGGCACTGGATCGAACCTCTCCCAGAAACTCATCCCCGAACTTTTGCTTCCCGACATCCTCGATCATTTTGAGTCTCTGTTCAAAAGGTTTTCGGGACTGTGTATACTCCTCTTCCAGCCTTTTGACCCGGGGCCAGACCATCCTTTCGAACGTGCTTTGGTTGCTCGAAATTTTCTTTGCTTCTAGATTGAGACGATTTATCTGTTGGTTTAGAAAATCTATTCTTTTCTCGAAGCCCTGGATACTTTGCCTCTCATGGACTTCCAGCGCTCTTCCCTCTGACCGGGCCGTTTCTCGTATTTTATCGATGGCTTCTTGAACAGCTTTTTTGGCAAATTGTTTATCTATGATTTCGACGAAAAATGGGTTTTTGGCAAGATTGAACTTGTTGATCTGTCTCTGGTAGACCTGTTGAATACGGTTAAAAAATTGTATGTAACGGTTGTAGAGCTCATTTCTTACGGCTCGGTGCTCGGCCTGCAACTGTTCATGCGTCATTCTCATGTAATCCGGTTCATCGGCAAATCCAGCGGAGGAGGCCAAAATGAAATGGGTGAAGGGGTCAAGCAGGAGAAAGGCGAGAGCAGCAGCAACAAAACCTCTCATGATTTTGCTCTTTACAATCTGCGTTATCATCTTCTCCCTCCATCATCTTTTACGAAAGATTATTTCCATCCTGACAAGTCTGAGCTGGGATCAAAAGAGCTCCATGAGCTTAATCAATCGCCCTTGCCATGCCTGAAGATGGATCTCCATAACCTTCTGGTCTTCTGGGGAATCTGTGTAGCCTGTTTCATTGATGGTGATTGTGGATCCTCCGCCTTCCATCGGCGCAAATTCAAGACTGACGTTACGCATCGGGGCATCGGCAGGATCATCATCCCACTTGAGAGACAGGACGAGTGTTTTTCCCGGCTCGAATGACTTCACTGAACCAATCACTTCCTTTTTCTCCTCAGGCCAGGTTAACCTGTAGATACCACCTTCTGTAAGCTCGATCTCGGCTTGTGGACTCCACCATTTTTTGACGAGGTCAGGTTTGGTGAAATGATCAAAAAGCGCCTCAGCCGAGAGAGTCGGGAAGAGCATGGGCATAGTGAAGCCGTTCTCAACGGGCGCATCGATTTGCTCCTTCTCCAATTCGGACAGGAACAAATCCTCTGTATTCCTGGAGCTGAGCATCATCTTTTGCCCATCTTGGTTGATATAAGCGATCGCACGATCCTCGGTGACACCTACCTGAAGGGCATAAGAATCCTTCAATTCCACTTGGACTTCTCGGACCGAGACCTCCTTTCCTTCCCAGGAGATCTTCTTGGGCTCTCCCACAGTATAATTGACTGTCCCGAGCTTTTTGAAGCCCTGGGTATCATCATAGTGAACACGAGTTAAAGAAGATGGCATCTCGAAGGAGGCCATAGCCGCAAAAAGGAACGGCAGTCCTGTTATCCCATCCGAAGAGAATTCAACTGGTTCAGCCTCGGCTGCGGCGGTTTGGGTGATGTAAGATTCGTCCTCCAGAGTCAAATTGGCCACATCTTCTCCGTCCTTGATGAGCATGGAGTGGAGAAGAGAAAAATCTGGAGCAAAGGCAAGAATTCTTCCTTCCTCTTTGGGCTCACCCTTCCAATAGACGTGCCACTCCCACTCCACAAAATACTCTCCGAATTCTTCCTTTTCGATGGCGAGACGAGCATATCCTTTCAGATCCTCGTTTTGGTCGGTGTGGCTAACACTGTACCAAAACACGCCAGTTTTCGGAGGGGAAAGCTTGGTTTCGATCTCCACCTCGGCTTCTTGATTGAACATTGGACAGATCAAGAAGACAACTATCCCCATAAAAAGAGCCAATATTTTACTCAATTCATCCTCCTTTCTTTTATGCGATTTTGTAAATGGTTCACACTCGAAAACAATTCATAGGTCATTTTTTTTCTTAAATAACTGCATCAGGCCAACCGGAAAATTTATTTTTTATCATTATCTGGTTGAATATCAGGAGGAGGGAGGCTGAAGGTGATTTTTGCCTCACCCGACACTTGATACCCTCCTGCCCCAATAAAAAGGGCTTTCAGCCAGGCTTTGGAACCGAAATTGAAAATGATGATATCACCATCCATCATGAACTCCCAGCTAACGTCTATGTCTTTGTCCCCTCTCATCACCATGACTGGCAGTGAGACTGGACCGATCACTGCAGTGCTACTGACAGCCACTTCATACTCGGTGTCAGCCTTTAATTTCTGTTCTACTGCTTGAGGCATATTGATAATGTCTAAGCAATTTTCTTTGGCATCTAATGATACTGTTGCCACTATCGAGTTCTCTTGCTTGACAATCACCATCGCACTGTAACTGTTATCGCTTGCGTCGCTGTCGATAAAGACAGCATTAAGCTTTGTGACCAGGCCTGAGTTGAATGTTCGCAGAGCACCGTTATGCATGAATTCCCAGACAGCGCCTTTTTCGCGGTCACCTCTCAGGATCATCACCGGCATCAGAACATCGCCGCTTTTCGCAGAACTCGCGATTGAAATCGTATAATCTGTATTCGGCTTTAAATCCTGAATCATTACCTGAGAAAAATCAGAAAGGTTGATAAAATTTTTCTCGACATCGATTTCCAAAGTTGCTAAAGGCTGATTCTCAGTCTCCATCCCTATGGTCTGAATCCCGGAAACACTCATGAGCAAAATGCCAAAAGCAAGAAGGCACAAAATCCTGCTGTATCCGCCGAGAGATCGTATGCCTCCTGCGGATAGGGCATAAAGTTTATCCAAGCAGCAACTCATGAAATAAAAATCCACTCTCATTTTCTATCCTCCTGTTGATGCGATAAATAATATTAAGGCAAGTTTGTCATATATGATAATGGATCTGATGGGGTCTATCATTTATTGAATATTGATAATTTTCCATACGTCTCCTTGTTTATTGATTTCCCACTTAACCATGCCCTCGGATAACACCTTCTTTTTTCCATCGGCTCTATAGATTCCAGTGATCATACGCGAGAAATTGATTTCTGCCCGGGAAGAGTCTTTTATTTGGATAGAAAAATTCGATACCGCAATTTTGACATCATCGTAGAAACTGAAGAGCATTTCTGCGTCTTCCTTTTTTTCTTGATAGAGCTTTGACGTAGAGTGCCTTCTATAGAAGTCCGCAAGAGTCCTGTTCTTCACGGCTTGAACATACTGGTCGAAAAGGATCCTGATCCGGTTATTGGCAATTTTTTGATTGGCTAAATTCAGATATTTTTTGGCTTCTTCGTTTTTTGGATCCAGATTGAGAACTTTTCTAGACTGTCTGGCAGTTTCTTCAAAATTTCCCTCTTGATAGGAAGTCTGGGCGCGGGTGAGGATACCGATGATTTCATTATCCTTTAATTTATTCTTAGCCCTGGTTAAATAATCTTGGGCAGAGCTGTTTTCAGGCTCAAGTTTTAATATCTGTTCCATCTTTTTTATACACTCGGCGTAATTTCCCTGGATGTAAGCTTCGATCCCTAAATTAAGATTCGCCAATTTCATGTATGTTTTTGCCACCTCATTTTCTGGAGCTAGAATCAATACTTGTTCAATTTGGTCAAGGCAATCTTGATAATCTTTATTTTGGTAGGCGATGATGGCTGCATCTAGATTTTTTTTGATTTCGGGGTACCTGGGATCTTGGAGTAAAGTTTCTAACTCCTGAATTTTTTGAATGATCTTTTCGTTATTTGATCCTTCTGGAGCCAGGAGGAGAGCTTGCCCATAGTATTCGATGGCGATGTCTAAATCCTGATTCTGCTCATATATCTCTCCTAAGTGCTCATAGGATCTGGGGTCTGAATTATTAAGGCCGATGAGCTTTTCATACTCTGGCATAGCGTCCTCGATTTTCCCTTGCTTTTTGAGAATATTTGCTATTCTCAATAACGCTTCAAAATTCTCGGGTTCGACAGCCAATATCTTTTTGAATTCTGCGATCGCTTCGCTGTAATTTTCGCTCTTCACATGCTTATCGGCTGCTTCAAAATAACCCTCTACATCTGATGCAGAGGAATGAGATATCGAAGCCCCTGAACCCGAGAATACGGTTTGTTTTGATCCTCTGTTAAAAAAATAGACAGCGAATACGACGGCCAAGACCACAACCATCATCGAAGCCAGTAGGATTAAAAGTGGTATTTTCCTTCTTTCCTTCTGCGGTTCGGCGTAAAACACAGATTCTGTGATTGGTTCGTCAACCACTGTGGATTCAGGGAGAACTTCATTTGAGTATCCAGAATAATTTATCAGGTCTTCTGTCAATTCATGGCAGGTCTGATACCGAGATGAAGCCGATTTCGCCAGGGCTTTCCTTATGACATAATCTAAACCATCAGGAATATCTTTATCGAAACTTGTGAGGAGGGGGGGCTCTTCATTCACGATTTTGTAAGTCACAGTCGTTATATTATCTCCTTGAAAGGGTTTTTCGTTTGTCAGTAGTTCGAATAGGATAGCTCCTACGGAGAAAATATCGGCCCGATGATCGGCTTTTTTCCCCATAATCTGCTCAGGTGACATATAATTGGGAGTCCCTAAGCTTATTCCCGTCTGAGTTAGTGTGGATGTTGTGATCCGAGCAATGCCAAAGTCGACGAGATGGGCTATTCCTTCTGTATCGATTAAGATATTTCCTGGCTTGATGTCTCTATGAATAATGCCCTTCCCATGAGCATAGTCAAGAGCGTCCCCGATCTGAATCATTAAGTTTACGATTTCATCCCAACTGAATCTTTTCCCAGTACCAATCATTTCTTCCAGGCTTTTACCATCGATATACTGCATAGCAATGTAGGTCAATCCGGCATCTTCGCCGACGTCATAAATCGTGACGATATTAGGATGATTAAGGATCCCTGCTGATTGTGCCTCTCGAATAAATCTCTGGACAGCCTCTTCTCGCTCGAACGATTGACTGATTAAGTCGAATCTGATTGTTTTAATCGCGACTTTTCGCCCGATATAAGGATCTTCACCTTCGTAGACAATACCCATTGCTCCTTTTCCTAATTCTCTGACAATGGAGTATCTGCCAATCTGATCCATGTTTACATTCTGATCCATGTCTATATATTCATCGAGTTATCCAAAAGAATACATCGAATTAAAGCCATTTATCCCATCGTATTCAATAAGATACCCAAAATTGCTCCTAAAATTACAGCTGAAAGGATTAAGCCAATGATTGGAAGCGACAGCAAGGAGATTTCAGGTCTGATGAGCTTAATGATCAAGATGAGTAAGAATCCCGATAAAAAACCAAGGAAAGCCCCAATTTTTATCCACAAAAAGATATTTTCTCTCTCAGTCCGTTTTTGAAAATTTGTCATGACCTCCGGTTTCACACCAGGGCCTTCTGAGGCAATGTATTTTTTTTCGGCTGAAAATTGTTGTCCTGTTGAATCCTTTAACGTGATTTTTAAGTTGTGCCATTGTTCATACATATCCGTCGGGAATGTCAAAGATAATAGATACTGGTTTTGGAGCTGCTCTGCAATGGTTTGGTAAAGGATGATGAGTTGTTCAGGAGTGGTAGCTTTAAAAAAGTGTCCTCCTGTTTCATTCGACAATTTGATTAAGTTATTCTCGTCAATCTTAGGTCCTAATCCAATGGTAAAAAGAGGAACGCCTTTCTCGATCGCTTCTGAAAGTGCCTCCTGTTGTTCAATTTTGCTTTTGGTATCCTTGCCGTCACTTAGAATAACAATAGCTTGTCTCTTTGTGGGGACATTTTCGAGGAGATTCAAAGCTACTTTTATCGCCTCGTAAAGAGCTGTATCCCTTCCTAGACTTAGGTTTTTTATAGCTTGCTCTGTCCTAAATCGGTCTTTGGTAAAGGATGAGTCGATTCTTACCGTATCATCGAAACCTATAACAGAAATAACATCGTCCATACTCATTCTTTTAATAAAATCTATGGCGGCATCTTTGGCTTGATCAAAAGTCTTTTTCATACTCCCACTTCTGTCAAAAAGTAAGGAAACAGCTAAGTAATCTCCACCGGCTATGGCAGATTTAAGATGGGAAATTCGCTGGGGGATATCGTTAATCGTTATTTCGATTTCATCTTCGGTTAATCCTAGAATAGAATGTCCCGCCTCATCTGTGACAGTAAAATAATATTGAATTTTCGGAAGGCTGGTGAGATCTATTCTTTGGATGGTAATAATTTTTTGTTGAGAAAGGACAGTCGTAGGCAGCCATAAAAGCAAAACTATTAGCCGTATCGGACTCCTCATTTTTTATCTATCGGATGAATCAAGTTTCACGGTGTCTGATTGTTGAATCGATCGATGGGTATGCTTTTTTGCTTCCTGAACATGCCCCACAACCACAGTAATGTTATCGTGACCACCTCTCTTATTCGCGATCATAATTAATTTCCGACAGATTGTCTCCGGGTCATCGAGCTCCATGACCGTCTCGTAAATTTCTTCATCTTTAATTAATGTGTGCAGACCATCAGTACACAGCAGAAGATAATCATGGTCTGATAGTTTCAATTCATAAGTGTCTATTTTTAGGTTGGGCTTAAGTCCGATAAATCGAGTTATTAGATCCCTGAAGGGAGAGTTCTGAATTTCTTCCTCGGTGAGAGCTTGGGTTCTGAGCTGTTCAGCCTTCCAAGTGTGATCTGCGGTTACCTGCTGAATGGAATGGTGACGGAGGAGATAAGCACGACTGTCACCAATATTGGATACAGTCGCTTGATTATCAGAGATGAATGCGGCCACCAACGTGGTTCCCATCCCTGTTAATTTATTTTCCTTGGATGCCTGGAGGAATATTTTTTCATTTGCTTTCTGGATCGAGTCTTCCAGAATGGTCTGTATTCGAGAAAGGGCATCTTGATCACTTTTTAGGCGAGAGGTAAGGCTCTCTCTTAAGACATCGATGGCCATAGCGCTGGCCGTTTCACCTCCTGAATGTCCTCCCATCCCGTCAGCCACGGCAAGCAGATAAGGCGAACTGTTTTCTTCCTGGAAAGCGAGGCATATATAATTATCTTCGTTCAGCTCTCTTTTCTTCCCAATATCCGTATGGCCGAAAGCATTTATCCGCATTTTATCGTTTATTTCGCGATTCCATTTTATAGATTTATCATTATTCTGGATATCTTCTTAAGAATTCGCGGCGAATTTTAATTATAATGACTGGAGATGAAGCTATTCTTATCCTTATTCCTTCTTAAATCGAAGAACGGTTTCTCCTGCTTCTATGTCGTCGTTGTTTTTAAGAACGATCGATTCGGTGATAATTTTCTTATTCACCATGGTTGGGTTGGTCGTGCTCTCGTTAGAAATAGAAAATTCTCTGGTCGTATTGTCATAAAAGATGGATGCCTGTTCCTTCGATATTGTATCATCTGTCAGTTCTATATCATTTTTCCGAGCTCCTGCCCTTCCGATCGTGGTGACCTGCTTATGAAGTGTGTATTGCTTGTCTTTATCAGGTCCTTTTTCAATGGTGATCTCTCCTCCCAAGCTCATGAAAGCTCGAGTCTTATCCGGCTCCGGGGGAGGCTCTGAAGGAGTCGGAACCTTGCGTGTCTTTGGTGGCTCTATCACTGGTGGGGCTGCGGTCGGCGTTGGCCTTGGTTCAGGCGCAGGGGCGGCCGGTCTGACCGTCGGCCTAGCTGTTGGCGCAATCTTCGGAGCTGCTTTAGGTCGTGTTAACATAACAATAAAAATGATCAGGAGGAACAGGAATAAACCCCCTCCACCTATAAGAATATATTTCATTGAAGTCGGCATGCCGGGGGATGTTCTTTTTATTTCATTGATGATAGGTCTGGTAGCGTTGTTTGGATCTTGAATGACCATTCCAGTCACTTCAAAGGTTTTACCTTCAGGAGGGAGGTCTTTACTTTTGACAGTTATAAAAGGAAATCTGTCCGTGCAGCTATCATCGATCAGGGTATAGGTTCCTCTGGTTGTCCCGATAGGATTGGGTGTTGTATTCTGAACTTGCCCGACAACTGTCACCGAAACGTTCCAGTATCTGGCTGGATTGGATAAGATATCAACGATCCATTGTTTCTGAGCGTAGGCTTCACCTGAAAACACCCCTAAAAGAAAGCTTAAAACCATCAGTGAAAGTAAAATGTGTTTTTTCATATACATCCTCCTCAATAAGTTTGGAAATAAAGTATACAAAAAAAATATAGTTTGTCAAATATATTGACAAGTTAAATTTTTTTTCCTAGCCTACCAGGTCAATCAATTTTTTTTTATATATGTTTCCAATCCAGAAACGATTAGGAAAAAAGAGGAGACCTAAAATGTCGTATGCCTTTTCCAAAAGAAACGTCTGGCGAGGTGTCCTGGCGGGAATGCTCGCCTTCCTGCTGATGGATCCCTTCGCATTATTAGTCTCCGGGGCTCTGACATCTGGGGACAGTTCAGACTATGAAAGCATGCCCAAAGAAGAGCTCTTAGCAGAGTATTGGAAAGTGAACACGAAGATCAAACAGCTCTCCTATCAGCTCTTCGAGCAGTTATCACAGCTTTATTATAATAAGAATGATCAATTCAATAGAGATAAAGGAGACCTATACCTTGAGATTTTGGACAAGCGCCACCTGGCGGAGGCCAAACAGATTTCCATAAATAAAATAGAAGCAGATGCCCAGGTTGAGGGAAGAGAGCTGACCGCGGTTGAAAAGGCCCGTATCGGCGATCTTCAAAAAGAAATCTCCCAACTGTCCTCCGAAATGGGCGGCCTTCAGCAAAAGGCTGATACGATTTCTACTCAGCGTAATGCGTTCGAGAAGTCGGTCTGGCCTGAAGTTAAGGCCCTTGAGGATGAATTCAAATGGCGTTCTAGTCTCCTCACGGAAGAAAGAGATAAGATTTTCGAGGTTGGCAAAAGGAGGTTTTCTGATTTCTTGGACAGCACGGGCGGTTCAAGCTCGGCCAAAGCCAACACAAAAAAAGTCAATTTCCAGCCGCCAAAAGGTGATACTGTAGCCAGGCTCAGCGATGGAGAGTTCATGAAACAGCTTTTCGAGCCGCTGGGGGATGTCAACGCCCGGAGGTTTCCAAAGGAATTCTACCGCATCGGCATGCTGGATTTTTCTGATCTCAAGGCTGACAGTGGGGGAAACCGGATTCTCAATCTTTTCCGCGAGTACAGCGATGCCCGCTATTTCCTGGATAATCGGTACTGGGGATCCGATCCACGGATCTACACGCTTGATACCACCGATCTGGTGAAGACTGACGAGGGAAGAGCCTATCTGACGAAAATTCGGGATCTTCTCCTGCAGGATTCTGAAATCACAGAGTTTGTGTTCGAGGTTCCTGATGAGGGAGTGTACAAGAAGGCTGTTTTGGACAAGATCAAACCCCGTCCAGGATTCGCCGAACCCGAGGCCTCGCTCCCGAATCTTCCCCAACGTCCCTCCCAGTCCCAACTGGCTGTGAGCGAACCAGATCCGGCCAGCCCGGAGGGGAAGAAACTGAAGACCTTAAATAGGGCACGAAACGAAGAAATCCTTGAGTTGTTCCCCGAGCTGCGGGCAACCGATCACTCGGAGTGGATAAAAAGGGCGGATGAACTTCAGGCCCGCCTCGAGGCAAAGTTCGACCAGCAGAAACAGCTGTCATTTGATGAAGCCTTCCAAAACGAGACCGATGCGGAGTTCCGGTCAAAAAGCTCAGAAAGCCTTGATATGATCTCTGGCGAACACAATCCAGAGGCTGCCGAAGCATGTATCGAGCAGGGAAAGAAAACGTTCAACGAGCAGTCTTCACGGGTGAGGAGAATGATTTTACGAGGGCGTGGTCTTGTTGATCTCTACCAGAAAGGACTGAATAATTTAAGCGGAAGCAAGGCGCCTTGGCATTCGAAGGGAGTGAGCACGCTATTCATGGCTGTGGCGCTTTGGGACCTTGGCTGGATTTGGTATGAAGAGGGACTGGCGGCGACTGTTTTGCCGGCTGTCACTTTTGTCGGCGTGTCTTTGTCCATACCGCTGATTGCGGCCAAGAGCATGCTTCTTGCCGAGGGGATTGTGTTCGGGATGACCGTTCTCTTCATCTGGGATCTGTGGGGCCGGTTTGAAAGATTCATGTTCCGAATGCTGATCGGAGAAGATTCTTTTGCAGCCTATGACTACTCTCTGATTCTGGGGAACCGGCCTTGGCCTCTATTTGACTCTGAGGGGAGCCAGTACTGAGCCGTCCCTGTTGGATTCCGGACATTCACCGGCAGCCCCGCCTATGGATTAGATAAGGACAAGTGGTTCCTGAAATTTCGGTCTGAGGCAGAACTGATGGAAGCTATACGAATCTACGAAAACAACCTTGAATTCGCCTTCGGAGGTCCTCAAAAGGTCCCTCCCCGCTTCAATCTTGCCGAGAATCGTAAGCTGCATATGGAGATGATCAAGAAAGAATGGGTACAGAAACAACAAGAAGAAATTCAAAAAATAAAGGCAGAGATCGAGAGGCTTCGCAGCGAACAGCTCAGCAAAGAAACTAAAATGAGCTATCAACTTTCCGATGAGGAGGATTCCGAGCCTGAAGGAAAGATACTGACCGTTAAGATGATTCCCGAACTTCCTAGTCGGAATGACAGAGAGATAAAAATAAAAGCCTCCTATGCAGTGGTGGGTATACCGGGGGATAAGGTTCAGGTAGAGGCCACGCAGGAATTGAAAAATTCGAATAATCCGAATCGCTACAGCCCTGAAAAAGAAAATAAGGAAGTTGATCTCCAAGTGGGGGAGGCCTATAAGGTGTTCACGACTGAGAAGACCTTTCCTCTTTCTGGAGCCGGTGATTATGAATTTACCTTCAGCCTTCATCTGGGACCAGAAGGCAACGACCCTGAACCGACAAAAATTCGATTCTTCATCGAGCGCGAAGAAACCGAGTTTATTCCCGAGTGTAAAATTGAGGGCAAGTGGACGTTCGTCAATACTGGTCGGGGAGGTAGCAGATATATCTATGTGACATTTTCAGGTGGAAAAGCGAAAAGGCTTAGTGAAACAGGGACATATTCCGTAAGTGGAGATACTCTCAAAATCGAATGGGATAAAGAGGGATTTTACGGAAAAACCTGGATAGCTACGTTTCGACCTGAATATTGTGATTTTCAATTCGGGAAGATGCTCAGTAAAGACGGAGACGTGAAGTTCACGTTTTATGCTTCATCCCGGGAAGATATTCAATAATGAATCCGAAAAAGCTCAAAGGTCGAAAAGGAAATTCTTATATTACTTTAGACATCGAACAAATTGCTCGGGCCTGTGGAGTAAAAATGGTATACACCTCTGGCCCCAACGATCTTGACTCTACCCTCAAAGAAACGTTCCTGGAAGCGCTAAGTCAGAATGATCTAACGTTGATAATCATCCGAACGACCAGCCCAAAATAAACTTTGAGGGGGAACCTTAATTTTTGTTGAACCTGTCGTTTCGACTGTGGTACACTCGTTCGTTATTATTAGTAAGTAAGAATTGTGAAAAGTGTCCAGAATTTTGTGGCCAGTATAAAGAAATGCCAATTTTTTGATACTGATCAAATGAAAGAAAGTCTCTATCATGAAAATCATAAATAGGGAAAAGAACATGCGAAGCCTAAAAAAAATCGGGATTATTCTGCTGCTTGCCTTTTTTGGTCTTGTGCCGCTTCTCTGGGACGAAGCTTTACAGGAGGAGGAAAAGCCCAAGAAAAACGTGTATGTCCCCAAAAACTACCCGACCATACAGGCAGCCATCGATGCTTCGGCACCCGGATGGGTGATCTATTCCAACCTGGAGCAGAGCCCGGGATTTGTGATCGAAAGGAAAACTGACCTGGGAATCGGTTTTCAGCGGGACAATCCGACTGTCATCACCGGATCGATCTCCATCATTCGGGGAGATGATATCCGGCTGGGTTCCTGTAACGCCCGGGGTGGCATACGGGTGGAGCGCAGCGAGAATGTCAGGATCTACGACGGGGAGATTGTCGGCGGTATTTTCTTCGACCAGGTGCAGAAGTCCGAGATCAGCAACTGCTCATTCTTAGAGGTCAATTCCGTGGGCGTTGTCCTTCGAAGCAGTGGGGCAACTGTTCGGGGAAACACATTCAGGAATATAAGCCCGGGTCCGGCTGTGATTGCTGAAGCGGCCGGCGGAACCATCAGCGGCAACACCTTTGAGGATCTAGGCGGACGAGCGATCGAACTTCAAGACAGCGGTTTCAGCAACATCGCTGGCAACAAAATCAAGAATGTCCGGGGGGCGGGCATTTTTGTCGATGGCTTCCGAGGAGAAATCAAGAACAACTCCATCAACGGCGTCCGGCCCGACGGCGGAGGCAACAGCCGCGGCATCTGTGTCCGGAATGAGAAGTCTCCTCAAACCAGCGTGCGGATTTCAGAAAACACCATCACCGGCTTCAACGATGTGGGAATTCTCTGCACCAGCACAGCCGTCTCAACGGGCGATGATTGGAATGAGCCTACCTGGTCCGGCAACAACATAAAAGGCGGGAATTTTGGGATCGTGTTGAGGGACAATTGCCGAGGATACCTCGTAAAGGATTCTATCCAAGGCACCCGGAGGGCCGGTGTGTCCGTTACGAATTCATTCAGAGGAGTGCATGTCCTCAAATGTTCGTTAAAGGATAATCAGGGATGGGGCCTTTTACTTCAGGCCCAGCCTCTGAACCAGGAGAGACAGCAAACCTACGGAAAAGAGATTGTCGTCACCGATGTCCAGATCACTCGAAGACCAGGCACACCC
>CAYFXE010000037.1:16401-18715 GCA_964347035.1 uncultured Eubacteriales bacterium
TTCATCCAGGGAACTGAAAATATCATCCGTGACGGGCAGGGGAACGGGCTGGTTGTTAATGATGCCCGGTACGGGGGCCTGACCCAGGTCTACAAAAACGGAGGACACGGTGTGCTTCTCACAAACGGGGCCTACGCCAGGACCAACCGACTGACCTCGAATGACAACGAAGGCACAGGCCTGATCGTCAGAAGCGGGTCCACGGTTTACAGTACCCTCTCCGTCCAGGGAAACAAGTCGGGCGGCATTCACTTCGATCTGAACAGGAAAGAGAACCAGCAGTCCATCAGCCTCGTGAACAACAGCCCCTACAGCCTCAAACTGACAGGAGGCATCCAATTCTCCGCCGTGACATGCAGCATAAGTGCCCGGGAGGGCTTTACCTCTGTCGAGAATCCGATTGGGATCTGGCTTGGAGAAGGATGCACACTGGAAGATTACCGGTCGGATGTTTCCATAACCGACGGGACAAATATTCTGGTCAAATCAGGTGCATCGGCCGTGCTGGGAAGCCGATTCATTCAGAACGGGCGATACGGTGTTCATGTCGAGTCGGGAGGAAAGGCCAGGCTGAGCTGTACGATCAGGGGGAACAAGGTTGGAGTCAGGGCTGATCCCGGCTCAGTCGTGGAAATCCACAAACGAACCCCTCCTGTTTTGGTTGGAAATGAAACCGATATTGAGGGGGAGATTCAGTGGTACGGAGGCCATGCCTTTCCCCTTCTGGCCAAATTGATAAGGAGGCCGAGATGAAAAAACACAGGCGAAAATCCTTATTGACCAGTATGATAGTTTTGTTTTCGGCCGTAATATGCTCAGTGGGGGGGTCCTCCGGTATGACATATGCCAGCCCAGAAGACGCTCAAGATGCGCCTGCCGCTTCCCCAGCGGCGGCCGTCGTCGAACAGATCAGGGCTTTGAGGAATCTGGAACGGTCGACACTGCCAGAACCTCCTGAAATCAAAAGGGGCCCCACCGGCGTGGTTGAAATCGTTCAGCTAACCGACGCCACCTGGGCAGAGCAGGTCGAGCAGGCAGAGGGACTGGTTGTTGTCTGCTTCACAGCCCGCTTTTCTCCCAAATCAGGGGATCAGATCGATGTTTTGAAAGACCTGGGCCTTGTGGGCAATTTCACTGTCCTTCAGGCTGATATGGACCAGTGCCCCCGGACGATTCAGGCCATCAGGCCGGCCGGTTTTCCCGCTATCTATCTCTACAAAGAGGGACGGATCCTCACTAAACTGAATGGGTTGCAGGATAAGAACGTACTAAAGAGAGAGATAACGGCTCATCTCCAGCAGTAAAACCACCGGCCGTCAACTGCATCTCCCTGGCGATCACAATGCTCCACCGCGCGTTGTGGAAGGGGAGTGGACTTCCGGACCTTTTTTCTTCTAGACCTATATTTGACATTATCAATTCTAGGATTCACAATACGAAAAACATATCGACTAACACAGAATAGAGCGAAAAAGAAAGGAGGGATCACAAATGAAAACACTTGCCATCAGGCTCATCGTGCTTGGGCTTTTTGCGGGGCTGATCTTTCCGAGCTCGGGTGCTGACATCATCCAGGAGGAAGAACAAACTCAGAAGTTCGCGTTCGTCATACTCAAAAATGAACCGATGTTCGAGAAGGAAAAATGGGTGTTCGAGTATTCGCAGATATGGGAAGAATTAAAGACATCATACAAATCGAATGCCCTGTTTACCATCGGGACTGAAGAAATCGATTCGTACGATTGGAAACGGCAGTCCATAACTCTCACACCGGAAGCTACAAAACATCTGATTGAGACATTACCCGCAGATGAGGATCTCCACCCTCAGGCTCTGGAGATCAAGAAAATGGCTGAGCACCTGGGCTGGAGTAACATCATCGCCTTATCACTCAATTACAAAGGATTCGTGGTCGTGGTTGACGGCGCCCCTCTCTATGGGGGATTGTTCTTAGAACCCGTCTCCCAGTTAGCCATCCAATTCCCTGTTCTGCGTACAGACATGCAGGATAATAAAGCTATCCTCTGGATCCTGCCTGTGCACGTGACCTTCTGGACCTCTGATCCTGTTCTGTCTGAGGCAGCCGGGGATCCAGAGCATGTGGCCAGGGAGGCGGCCGGAGACTGGAAAAGTTTTCCCCCTTCAATGAGGGATCATTTCAAATCAATAGCTAATTCAGAGACCGCAAACGCGTTCAGGAAGCTCATCATGAGTCCTTCTATTCGCGAAATCATGAAAAATGCTGAGAAGCTGGCCGAGTAACAGACTGATAACCTCTAAAACAGATGATTTCAAACGAACAGCCTAATCGATA
>CAYFXE010000037.1:18725-20576 GCA_964347035.1 uncultured Eubacteriales bacterium
ATTCTTTTCAGGAACCTGCCACACGATCCAGGTACAGTCCGAACTCCCGCTCACGATCCGCTTCCCATCGGCAGTGAAAGCCACCGAAGTCACAAAGCCCTCGTGGCCCTCTCCCTCCATAACTAAATCGCCGCTCCCTGCTTCCCAGATTCTCACCCTGCCGTCATCACTCCCGGCCGCAATCAGACTCCCATCCCGGCTAAACCGTACAAAGAAAGCACCTCCTTCTAGCTTAAGCAGCTTCTTGCCGGTGGCCAGATCCAAAACGTGGCTGTCATGGTTGCCGGCTACGGCCACCCGGCTGTTGTCAGGTGAGAAGTCAATCGAACGAATCGGATCCCCGAGATCGGCAACCGTTCGCACTTGCTTCCCCGTCTTTGCCTCATAGAGCGCAAGCACGTTATCGTCGCTTTTTGCCGCGATTTTAGTCCCATCCGAAGTAAAGGCAAAAGCCACCGGTACCCTGCTCTCTCTGGTGACCTTCCACAGCTCATTCCCTGTCGCCATATCTCGGAGACGAATGACCATGGTCTCTTTACCTTCGTAGCTGCCGGCGCAGAGGGTTGTTCCATCAGGAGAGAATGCCAGAGCTGGCACGGCCTTGTTTTCTCTAAACGTATGAATCTTCTCTCCGGATTCACGGTCCCACATTTCGATTACACCTCTGAAGCTAGACACAGCTATTTTGTTGTTATCCGGCGACACGGCGGCTGCCATCGTTCCCGAAGGATCCGCATCGAATGTTCGGAGTGGCTTTCCTGTTTGTAGTTCCCAAAGCCGTACTTTCCCATCCAGACTGGATGTGGCTACCATCCTGTCATCCGGCCAGAGCGAAACATACAGGCCCCCGTCATGAATAGATTCGCTGGGCAGTCTTTTGGCATTCGTCACGTCGTATAAACGGATAGCGCCCCAGTAATTTCCGAGCACCAGTACCTTACCCTCGGGAGCAAAGGCCAAGCTCGTGGCGTCGAAATCGATTTTCGCCGTTCGATCACCCGTCTCCACACTCCACAGGCCAACCGTCCTGTCACCGTCCAGAGTCGCCAGGAGCTTGCCATCCGGTGAAAATACGACTTTATAAGTGTCGGGTTCCTCCCCTTCCTCAAGAATCCGAAGACTATCCTCGTCCTGTGGGTCTCGTGGACGCAGGAGGACTTCCCCCTTCTCGACATCCCAAATCCGAATGCCTGTGGTTGAGCCGGTGGCTAATTTTAGCCCATCTGGTGAAAAGGCCAGGCTGTGGACCGTGTATTGATTATCCCGGAGCTTGCGTGACTCTTTATCCTTTGTCGGGTTGAAAAGGTTCGCCTCGAAGTTGACACTACCTCCGGCCAGGGTGTACCCGTCCGGTGAGAAAGCCACACTGGTGATTGCCACTCCTGCTGCAAACCATGGCGATTCGCTAATAAGCTTGCCGGTTGCTAGATTCCATAACCGAAGAAATCCATCATGCCCGCCCGAGGCCAATGTCGAACGGTCAGGAGTGATAGCGATTGTGTGCACGGGTCCTTCGTGGCCTTCGAGAACCTGCGCCTGCTCGCGCTTTTCCACATCCCAGAGACGGATAGTCCCATCCTTCCCAGCCGAAAAAATCGCCTTCCCGTTCGAAACGAAGATGATCGCCTCGACGCCCTGCTCATGACCCTCCAATTCACCGACCAGCTTACCGGTGGCCGAATCCCAGAGGAAGATCTTCCCCAACCCGGAAGCGGATGCCAGTATCTTTCCGTCAGGGGAATAGGCGAGGTCAGTCACCTGTCCAGGCCGCATAAAATGTGATGATCCTACGCGTAATAGGGCTCCTTTCGGCAGTTGTTCTCTCGGCTCAGGCTCATCGGGCCAACCCAT
>CAYFXE010000037.1:20586-21676 GCA_964347035.1 uncultured Eubacteriales bacterium
CGGAAATCATACAGACAATAAAACACATCGTTAATATTCGTCTCATCCCTTCTCTCCTTTTCTTGCTGATTTTTTCTGACTTGTATGAAAGATTTTCACAATTTTGATTAGACTTTTCATTTTTATGGTAAAATATGATCATAAGTTTTTTCATATAATTCCTCCTTCTTTTAAATAATTCCATATCAGAAACGTAATTAACATCTTTCTCATTCATGAACTTCACAAAAAATGTCTGATTCACAGCTCATATTTTTGTTGTCTGAGACGGTGAATTCAGGTGAAAAAATCTGTGTTTGTTTTTTGCATTCGGCATCACTTACAGGCTTTCCTTCCTTACAATCAAAATAGACAGTGACAGTAAATTTATGCACTCCTGCATAATGGCCTGCAGGATATGATTCTTCATAGGTGCTCCTTGGAGGCACTTTTTTTGCGAATCCTTCCCAAAAACACCAGTACATGGGAGAATATGTCCATACTCCATATTCTTCTGTACCGATTTCCAGGGGGCTGCATCCTCTGATAAAAATCGGTAAATCAGAATTGTTCTCAAGAACAACCCGAATGGTGTCGCTTGATGAATATACAGTTTTGCTTGTTCTCAGACTGACTTTGAATATTCTTCCTGTAAAAGCTTTTATTGGATTCTGAGAGATCAGTCTGACATAAGCCCATTGGTTCGTTTTTTTAATCCAGTTTCCTTCTTGATGCTGATGTGTTGTGCGGAGGCGTCCATCGATGGAATTCTCCGTCTCTGAGTTCAAAAAAAAGAGTAGCTCTCCAGCATAGGAAACCTGCCAGTTTTCTGCTTCCGGGGTTGATCCTTTGCTATACATGATCCATTTCATAAGGATCCGATCTTCCTGAACCGAGTCGACCGTTGCGTCGATGTAAGAATCAGATGTTTCTGATGGAATGATCCGGAGCAGGATTCTAAAGGAGCTCCTCAGATGGTCGATGATTTGAAACGCACCATAGCATTGGGCGAGCTCTCCTGTTTGTGAGTCAGCATACCAGAATTTTCCTGAAAGGAGCACTTCACCCAAAGGCTGAGCTTTAACAATTTCCCATTGAATCACATTCAAAA
>CAYFXE010000037.1:21686-24681 GCA_964347035.1 uncultured Eubacteriales bacterium
GTGATTAAGATTAGTAATCCCACTATTCTCATAGTCTTCATGAATGTGTCTCCGGTCTTCTCCATTTCAGCTACAGTTTATCAAAATACTCAGCAGTTTTCTCCATTCTAGCCACTCGCTTTAACTAAAAAAAGAACTAAATATCATGAGTCTCTTCTCAAATATTCTTATTCAATCCCCAATTTGTATTTTAGGGAATTCAACGTAATCCTCATCAACATGGTGATGGTCATCGGGCCGACTCCCCCAGGCACTGGAGAAATCCATCCACATTTTTGTCAGGGTCGATAGCGTTGATCACCTTTTTTTCGTCTATGTGCTTGGGGAGAGGAAGCTGGACAAGAATACCGTGGATCGTGTCGTCTTTCTCGGCTCAAATCTTCTCCCGTATCTCTCTTCCTTTGAGGAGTTTTGCCGTCATTAGTCTTCTCCTTTCCCGAACATGCCATTCCCTAAAATAGGGACTTGAGAAAAAAAAGCAACATATTTTTTCTGCTCAGACCGCTTTTGGAGAAAATAACCTATAAAAAGAGACTTTGAGGGCATCATTCCAACTCTCAACGGCACATGCAGATACTGCGGCTTGACTTCTACCGTTTACATTAGAGAATATGGCTACTTCTTGACTCCTCCCATCTTAATTTTGTTCTACCTCACCCTCTCTCCCCGCTCTGACTCACCCTTGAATTGATTGTCATTAAAAGCTGAAGCCCTAATGTGTCCTTATAATCTTGCCGATTTCCTTGACACCAATTTCGGGTTGGAAATATATTCAGTAATGCCTTAGAAGATAGTTTTGAATCAGATTCAGTGACGTACAAAGCAAAATGGAATTACGTCAGCAATAATTGTATTAGGACTCGTAAAAAATCTTCCCAACGGCTTTTGTTTTGTATCATCTATTCGGCAACCGCTTCGATAAGTCTGGGAAAAGAAATCCTCAGCACGGAAGAAAAAATGAAAGAAAATATGGCCATTTCTCATGTCAAAGATTTAAGGACAGAATTCGCTGATCTGACCGATCTATTATCAACTACAAGCTAATTGATAGCTGGGGGGATCTATCTTACGGCTTGCTGTTCCGCTGTTTGACTCTATTTTTTGTTCATTGACCTTGCTTTCGGGGTATGATACTCTCATTTCGGTTTGTCAGAGGGTGGAAATTGTGAAAAATCGGATAATATTTGATGGTCCCCCCCAAAAAAAATTATTATAAATAACAATATTTAAATCTAATTAAGGGAGTAATCTCATGACAACACTTCGTTATATCGACGATGACATCGTCCGTGTCTACAAATTCGGAAAACCACGCAAGAAAGAAAATCTCCTGGCAACTCTGTTTTGGGGCGACAGCGTCAAAGTTGTAAAAAAAGAGGCGAATATGTGGAAGCTTGATTTCACGAAACGTATATGGAATCAAGATGAGAAAAAGTACGAATGGAAGAAATTAGAAGGGGCAATCCCAGCCAAAGCCAAATTCCGAGAAGACCCCATTTTAAAAGTCCGCTTTGTTGATGTGGGCCAAGGCGATGCAGCAATGATTGAATCTCCTCAAGGAAAGCTAGTATTACTAGATGGCGGAGAAGGCGATCACTTACGACGGTATATATCTGCCGCTTGGGCTCACGTTCTCAGGAGTAAGCCAATTAATTGCGAAGCGATCGTTGCGACCCATGGGGATGCCGATCATTTTGCCGGGCTAACCAAAGTTCTAAAGGCAACTCGAGGTCATAATAAGCCTATGGTCGAAGTATCACGAGTTTTTCACAGTGGTCTGGTCAAGGCTCCCACCAGCGTCGGGACAACCAAAATATTCGGGAAGAGCATAAAGAAAAACAACCAAAGGTATGCAGTTGAATTGGAAGATGATTTGAGAAATGTTCCAAAATCACGTCTGAATAAATTCTTTAAGCCCTGGAAAGAGGTCTTGATAGCAGTCACGGCGCATAATCCCAACTTATTGGTTCGTAGAATTTCTTCTGGCGATGAAAACGCATTCGATTTCCTGAAGAACGAGGGCATCAATATTCAAGTCCTCGGGCCCATTATTGAAGATGTCAATGGTAAGCCGGCACTCCCCTATTTACATGGGGAAAGCAGCTCATCATATTCTGCAAGTCACACCATCAATGGACACTCAATCATATTGAAGTTGACATTTGGCAACGTCAGGGTCTTATTTGGCGCAGATCTGAACGCCGAATCTGAAGCTGGTCTGCTTAAAAAAATCCATGCTGAAAATCAATCCATCTCTTCTGAAATTCTCAAAGTTCCCCATCACGGATCTCATGATTTCCTGCCCAGCATGTTAGAAGCTGTTAGTCCGGTTGTAAGTGTCATCAGCTCAGGAGATGAATCTGAATCGAAAGAGTATATCCATCCCCGCGCAGGCCTGGTCGGCGCATTAGGAAAATACTCACGGTCAGATGTTGAAAAACCTCTTTTGTACGTGACCGAAATGGTGGCATTCTTTGATCATGTTGGCCATGTACGCATGCATGATGTCACGAAATCCGGCAAAGAGAGCAAAAACTACACAGAAACGGCAAACGCCTACATAAAAAAAATCTTTGGCATTGTACATGTAAGAACAGACGGTAAACGTGTTCTTGTGGCGACACATAGCGGTAAACCTGGCCAGAAAGAGAGCTACGCCTTCCATGTAGACGATCTCGGGTGTATTACTTTTGAAGAAAAGACTAAGGTGATATAAAAAACTTAGCTGCTGGAAAAGATAGCGAAAATAAATTCCTCTCTTTTTTTATGTGCAGACCATATCACCCATCATCGCGGGCAGATCGTGGTTTATCTCAGACTGAACGGAATAAAACTGCTCCAGTACCCCTCGGGATTTTTCGGCTAAAACGCCGCACACAACTAAAAGAAAAAAAATGAGCAGCAGCCACTTTTTTTGATCTGGGGATATTCAAAAAAAGACGAAAAGCTTTTTTACTTAACATATGATAACTCTTTTGGAATAATGCTTTTCAAG
>CAYFXE010000037.1:24691-26292 GCA_964347035.1 uncultured Eubacteriales bacterium
AAAAGCCGCTGTCACCCCAAAGGTCCCCTCCTGTATTTTAAAGACATAATGAACATTGGGGAAGAATTCTCCTTTAGATCTCGAAAAAAGGAGGCGAATTTGCCTAAAAAAACGAGAAAGACAATAGCTTATCTCATTATGGCGATTGCGCTGTCTTTTGGATTTGCCTATGACACTTTTGGCACAACCCTTAAGGGAAGGATCGTCGCGTGGGGCAGTAACCTTTATAACCAGTGTGATGTGCCCTGGCCCAATGCAGACTTTGTGGCCATCGCAGGGGGTGTGCTTCACAGTCTTGGGCTTCACACACAATTTGAAGGTGTCCTTGTCGTCGAGAAAGCCAAGATTGACTTCAAGAAAAAGCCTGATGACGACAAAATCCAGGTCAAAGGAGAGTTCAATTTATCACTAGACAGCAAAGTCGATATGTCCGATGAGGTGACCGTTGTCATCGGTCTTCTGAATGAGACAACCCAGATGGAGGAAAAGGGCAAAGGAAACAAGTGGGAATACAAGCGTCCTAAAGACAGCTATATGCACATAAAACATATGAAGATTGATTGGAAAAAAAAGGAAGCTAAATTGGATATCAAAATAGATAAAGCAGAATTGGATATGGAGGAGTGGCTCGCAGAATACCCTGATGGTGCTGATGTCCTCGTTTCTTTGCAGATTGGAAATGACATAGTCTCAGAAATCATTCAGATGAAAGTGCATAAACACCACTGGGATTACAAAAGGTGAGACATCTGAATGACACCTGAAATGACCGGCGAATTGAATGAGATGCGCCATTTCCCTTAAACGTCATTTTTCATGAAGCCAAGATAGAGTTCTTTAGATAAGACTTGGTTTGACAATCCACATAAAAACGTGATATACATTTTTATGTGATAAATATAAATAAGAAACATGTGAAAAGGAATGTGACATTATCTCTTCCTAACTCACTCCTCCAAAAAGCCAAATTAACGGCTGTCAAAGAAGACAAATCTTTGAGTCAATTCATGAAAGAGGCGCTCGAAGAAAAAATTCAAAAAAACTCAGGTTACAGAAGTGCCAAACAGAGACAGCTGAAACTTCTTGATACGAAAATTGATTTAGGAACCAAGGGGCAGTTTACCGTTTCAAGAGAAGAACTCCATGAACGGGAATAAAATATTCCTTGACACAAATATCATCGTTTATGCCTATGATTCTTCAGCCCAAAGCAAACACGAAATAGCCAAGAAAATCATGAGGGAACTGTGGGATTCTGGACAGGGGATGATTAGTACTCAAGTCCTTCAGGAATTTTATGTCAGTGTAACGAAAAAAATTCCGAAGCCGCTAAACATAAATTTAGCCAAACACATAATAAAGGATCTGATGTATTGGGATATTGTTGTCAACGACGGCAAGGCGATATTAGAAGCCATCGAGATCCAAAGGAGACATAGATTTTCCTTCTGGGATTCGTTGGTCATTCAGGCGGCCATTAAAGGCGGAGCAGAAGTGCTGTTGAGCGAGAATTTAGAAAGTGACCGAGTTATCAGCAGTATCAAGATAAAGAATCCTTTCTTAGACTAATCCATTTCTTAGACTGATCCATTAATCTAAAC
>CAYFXE010000037.1:26302-29274 GCA_964347035.1 uncultured Eubacteriales bacterium
AAACGAGGTCCCCCTCAACTTGCTTTTGCTATTATTGGCAAGGAAATTCTAGACACAGACCACGAGAAATTCTCTACAGGCACGACACAACATCAGAGCCAATCGCAAAAAAGGAATCACGCTGGTCTGTGAATCCATGATCCACTCCCTACGCTCATTCGAACGGTTCTCTTTTGATGCTCCTAAGAGGCAAGTTCAGAAAATCCGGCGGCAGGGAGAGGAAAACGTGATGGATATCGGTTCGATCCGTAAATCAGAAGAAATGTCGTAGAGGAGGGCCGTCTCACCCTGAAGGGAGATGAGCCATCCCGATACCGCCTTAAGCCAAAGACAGGGAGCGCTTTTTTCTAGGGAAAGGACCTTTTCCTTCTCGCCGATGGGAAAGGACATAATTCCCTGCTTTCCTGCTGAGATGAAAAACCGGTCTCCGATGAGAACGGAGTTGTTCCAGGGCGACCGTTCATCAGTTGACTCGGTCTCCGTTCTGGGGAAGTACTGTTCGTGCTCTTTCAGTTTTTTTATAGGATTTAGCGCATAGACACTGATTAGTTTTCCCCAGCCGTCCATCCGGCTGAAGGATTCGAACAGGATCAGGTGATTTTCGTTAGCGTCGGCCCCCTGAACCCGTTGATTAATCCCTCCGCCGAAATCGCGCGATTCGATATGGACGGGCTTCTGGGGATCTGAAAGGTTGAACAGCAGGAGAAATTTGGGCTCCATGACATTGTCAACGGCGTAGAGAGTATTTTCGGAGATAGCCAAAGCGTCTATGGTTTTATTCTGGAAAAAAGACAGGAAGTAGTCGTCCTCTTTTATGCTTTCGGGCGGCACTTTATCAAGCTTACGGACCTCTGGAGTCTCTTTATTGAAGTCGATATGCCAGAGGTCCCGGCTCCCCAAGTAGAGATTTCCCTGTCTGGCAATAAGAGAATGCACATGAACATCGGGCAGGTTTACTGATGAGAGATTTTGGACCTTAGGCGTCAGGCTGTGCCGAAAGACCTTTGTTTCCTTTTCGTTCCTCTTCACAGTGTAAAGGGTCGAGTCATTGTCCACGTACCCCAAATGGCAATCAAGAGATAATTGTTCGATCTCCGGCTGGCCTGTAGTCCAAGATCGCACGACGTACAGGACTCTCTCTGACTGAAAGACAAGATTCGGCATCTCTGCCGGACTCTCCTTTTCGGGTGTGGACTCGCAGCAGAGAAAGACCAGGAATCCCCAGAGAAAAAAAACTCCATATAATACTTTTTTTGTGTTGATCATTTTTCCTTTTCCTAAGTGTGGTGTTGCCTCGGTTTCTTGGTGTTGAATGTGTCTTTTTGATCACGATGAGACACTTTTAATACGGATCTCAACACGCTCTCCTAGGCTAGTATTTCCACATTATAGGGTGGTTTTTTTGGAGAGGCAAGAAAAACTTATGAGTTCTAGGGGATTGTTCCCGCCCACAAGCTGTCCCCCTTCTGAAAAAGTTGTCTTCTCATTTCTCTCTCTGAGTGACTATCGACTGTCAGTTATTGACCTTGCTTTCCTCTGTGGTATAAGATGAATCCAGAAAAATTAAAAAATGGGTATAACCAGGGAAAATTCTCCTTCATCATCAGGATCTCATACTATCTCTGTCTCTATCATCCTTCCAACTTACAAGGAGAAACACACTATCCGCCCGCTCCTTGATGAAATCGACCGATACCTCTCTCCTGTGGAGGAAAATTACGAAATTATTGTGGTGGATGACAGCAGTCCCGACAGTACCCCTGAAATCGTGCGAGAGGCTGCCAGAGAAAATCCTCGGATCAGGTTGATTGAGCGAACTGAACGGGGATTGGCTGAAGCCATACGCGTCGGAATCGAGGCCAGTGAGGGAGGAATAATCGTTATCATGGATACTGACTTTAACCACCCTCCAGAGATGATCCCTCAATTATTGACGGGTCTAAACGAAGCAGATCTAGTGATCGGATCCCGGTACACTCCGGGAGGCGGTATGAAAAGGGGATGGATTCGATTTCAATTGAGTCGGCTGTACAATATCAAGATAAAATTTCTCCTGAGGTTGCCGACCAGAGATAATCTCTCTGGATTCCTTTGTTTTAAGAAATCATTGTACAAATCTCTTCCTGGAAATCGCATCTTTATCGGGTATGGCGACTATTGTATCCGGTTAATTCAGGCTGTTCACAGAGCTGGACAAAAAATCATTGAAATCCCCGTGGTTTACGGGGAGAGAAGAGCCGGAAAGAGCAAGACAAAATTCCTTTTTCACTTTACGACCTATACCATGACCCTTCTTTCGATATTTTTCAGGCCGGTCAGGAAAAAACATCAGTGAACACTATGGAAAGAAGCCAAATCTCATCCTTTCATTCATATTGTCCAGGAAGCACTGTCTTCATGGATTCCAAATTTACCAGTCTCATTTAAGAAAGCCCATTCCTCACGTTATTGACACCAAGGACACGCTGTAGTAGCATCTTATTTTCCTGTTGGTCGAAAAGATGAGTTCAGGAAAAGAAATCGAAAATCTCCTGATTCGTAGGCCTGCTAAGAAACTCCTTCACATCATCTTGTCTATTAAGCTGCTTGTCATTATTGCTATCAGCATAGTCTGGATGGATTGCAGCAGGACTCCAGTTGATTTCCCTCGACCCAACATCGTCCTTGTCACGATGGACACCCTGCGTGCCGACCACTTGGGATGTTATGGGTACAACAGGAATACATCTCCCTGCATCGACAACTTCGCAGGAACAGCTACGCTATATCTCAAGTCGTTCGCCTCATCTCCCTGGACATTGCCATCCCACGCCTCTATGTTTACAGGTCAACACTCGACAGAACATGGTGCTCGTACGTTTAAGATTCTCGAGAAGGGACCGAATGTAAATCCGCTGCCCGAGAATCATCCGACACTAGCTGAGGCCCTCAAGCAGGAGGGTTACGAGACGGCCGCCTTCGTGGCCAACAAC
>CAYFXE010000038.1:0-6742 GCA_964347035.1 uncultured Eubacteriales bacterium
ACCTGCCGATAAAATTGATCAGGCCTTTCTGCTATGATATAAGTCAAGAATTCAGATTGAAGCATTAGAGAAAAGGCTAATGGAACGCATTTTAGTCACAGGATCGACAGGATTCATCGGCTATGAGGTCTCTCGATTACTGGCGACTCATGGACGGAGGCCACGTCTGATGGTCAGGCGTCCTCTGCGTGCCCCGCTTGTCTCTGTGCTAGACGCAGAAATTGTCCGGGGAGACCTGGAAAGCCCGCAAAGCCTTGAGAGAGCGGTCGAGGGTATGGACACGATCATTCATCTGGCTGCCCGAGCAACAGTCGAGGATTATGCCTTACTCAGACCGACCATTGTCGGTGGTTCAGTGGCTCTGATGAAGGCTGCACAGAAAGCTAGAGTCAAGAATTTTATCTATTCGAGCAGTCTCCTCGTCTATTCAAACCAAACTCAACCTATAAAGAAAGACACTCCGGTTGGGACCAAGGTAGGGTATGGTAAGGCCAAATTAGAGGCTGAAAAAGCCTTATCAGATATGGCCCAGGAAGCCGGAATCAGGTTTGCCGCCGTGCGTCTGCCTCACGTTTATGGGGCGCGCAATCTCCTGTTTGAACAGCTGCGCAAGGGATGGATTATCTTCCCGGGCAGAGGGAAAAAACCATTTGCTCATCTGCATATCAAGGATGCGGCTCGGGTTCTGATCCGTATCGCCGAAACGAACTGGTCGGGAATTAGCGCTGTTGCCGATAACCTGGCAGCTACCTGGAGGGAATTCTATGATGTTATTCATCGTTATCACCCCCGCTTCCGCATCATCCAAGTCCCGAAATGGATGGCTCTGTTGGCCACACGTTTCATTTCGACCCTAGCCCGTCTGCGCTCCACACCCTTCTTGTTTACACCGGGTGGTGTAGTTGGCTGGAATCTGGCTCTACCTGTCCAACCTGGGCTGCTCTGGAATGAATTGGGAATCGAGCCAGAGTATCCCACGATCTACAAAGGAATTCCTGCTGTGCTGGATGAAAGTGTCGTCTACCGCTGGCTGCATCCGCTGGCCGATCGTAAATAGAATAATTTTGGCTCATGTCTCCTCCGGAACTTTTTTTAGGTAAAAAGCGTATAATATAAAAACATTGATGTGGCGGAGTGTAAAAGCTTCAAAAACTATCAAAGGAGGGATTTCACCTATGATAAAACGCAATCTTTTTATCCTGTCTATTGTATTTTTTTTGGTAATAGCGCTAGCTGTTTCTGGTCAGGCTCAAGTCAACGCTCGGATGTTCCGGCATCCGGATGTGTCCTTGACCCATATCACGTTTGTCTACGCCGGAGACATCTGGGTTGTTCCTAAAGAAGGTGGACTGGCGCATCATCTGAGTTCTCCCCAAGGAGCAGAGTCATACCCAAGGTTTTCTCCCGATGGCTCACACATTGCCTTCAGCGGCAATTATGACGGAAACACCGATGTCTATATCATCCCGACACTCGGGGGAAACCCGGAGAGAATAACCTTTCACCCGATGTCCGATCGATTGGTCGACTGGCAGCCGAGCGAAAAAGGCGTTATCTTCGCCTCTTCGAGAGAAAGCGGGCGACAGCGGTACAGCCAGATGTTTCGTGTGTCGCCGAAAGGAGGATTACCGGACAAGCTCCCTATCCCGTACGGTGAGTTCGGAGCCTTATCTCCGGATGAAAAGTTCCTGGCCTACACACCCTCGACAACCGCAAATCGGACCTGGAAACGCTACCGGGGAGGCTTAGCTCCTGAAATTTGGCTTTTTGACTTGGAGATAAAATCGGCCAAAAATATCACGAATAGCAGCGCCATCGATGAGTTCCCGATGTGGCACGGCCAGACTCTTTACTTTCTCTCCGACCGCGGACCCAACCAGAGACTGAACATCTGGAAATATGACGTGAAAAGCGAAGAGATAAAGCAGGTCACTTCCTTCAAAGACTACGACATATCCCTGCCAGCCATAGGTCCATCGGATATTGTGTTTGAAGCCGGTGGCCGTCTCTACCTCCTAGACCTGAAGACCGAGAAACACAAAGAGGTGAATATCGATGTCGTCACTGACCGGGCCACGCTTAAGCCTCGAATGGTCAAGGCGGGGAACCTCATCCAATTCGCTGATATCTCTCCATCTGGAAAAAGAGCCGTGTTCGAGGCTCGCGGGGATATCTTCACCGTCCCCGCTGAACACGGGTTTATAAGGAATCTGACACAAAGATCGGGCTCAGCCGAGCGTTTCCCCAGCTGGTCTCCGGATGGGAAAAACATCGCTTTCTGGAGTGACAAAACCGGAGAATATGAACTCTACATCCGGCCTGCGGATGGATCGGGAAAAGAAAAAAAGCTGACCGAGCTTGGCAAAGGATTCCGCTACCAGCTCTACTGGTCGCCGGACAGCGAAAGAATGGCTTTCATCGATCATAAACAGACAATTCAAATCTATGATTTGGATACGGGTAAATTAAAGGATGTGGATACGCTCAACTGGATGATGCATCCTAGTCTAAGTCGGTTCGAGGTCAGCTGGTCTGCGGACAGCCGATGGTTAGCCTACTCGAAAGCGATCGACAATTATCAGTTTGCTGTTTTCCTTTTCAACCTGACAACAGCTAAGCTCCACCAGGTGACTTCTGGCTATTATAATGATTACTCTCCGGTCTTCGATCCCGAAGGGAAATATCTTTACTTTCTTACTGATAGATCCCTATTCCCTGTCTACAGTTCCCTCGATGGAACCTGGATCTATCCGAACACAACCAGAATAGCGGCAGTCTCTCTCCGCAAGGATGTTTTATCACCGCTGCCGCCGCGGAATGATTCGGAACCTGTGGAAGAAGAAAAGCCGAAGGAAGAGAAACCGGAGAAAAAAGAAGAAGATAAAAAACAAGAGAAACCAAAAGAGCCCGAGAAAAAAAAGCCTGAGCCTCTTAATATCGACATCGACGGTTTCGAGAGCAGGCTTGTCGTTCTTCCCCCCAGGACAGGCAATTACTCGATATTGAGAGCTGTTAAGGGTCAAGTCATATTCCATCGAAGGCCAAGGACAGGATCTGGTGAGCGTCAAGCTCCGATCGTCGCTTACAACCTGGAGAAGAGAAAAGAGGATATCATCGTCGATGATGCTGACGGCTACGGTATTTCTGCAGACAGCAAAAAAATGATCGTAGCAAATAACCGCTCATTCTACATCATCGACCTCAAGCCCAAACAAAAACTGCAGAAAAAGTTAAAGACGAATGAGCTCGAAATGATGGTCGACCCCAAAGCCGAGTGGAAGCAAATGTTCATGGATATCTGGCGAAAATATCGCGACTTTTTCTATGATCCCGGAATGCACGGTGTCGACTGGGAGGCTATCCGCCAGCAGTACGGAGAGCTTCTCAAAGACGCCGTGACACGCTGGGATGTCAATTTTGTCCTGGGTGATGTCATATCCGAGCTCAATGCCTCTCATACCTACATCGGCGGAGGGGATGTGGAAAGAGCCCAGCAACTGAATGTCGGTCTCTTGGGTATTGATTGGTCTCTGGAAAACGGAGCCTACCGGATAGCTCGGATTGTGGATGGCGCTTTTTGGGACAGTGAGGTTCGTTCCCCGTTTAAATTGCCAGGAGTGAAGGTTAAGGAAGGGGATTATATCCTGTCCGTCAACGGTATTCCTTTGAGCACGACAAAAGATCCATGGGCCGCTTTCCAGGGTCTGGCTGGTAAGACAGTGGCTCTGACTATTAACGACAAGCCGGCTATGGAGGGCTCCCGGGAGGTGATTGTGGAGACCCTGACCTGGAGAAGTGAGACACGGCTGCGGCATCTGGAGTGGATCGAACGAAATCGAAGCCGGGTTGCCGAGGCTTCAAACGACCGTGTCGGATATATCTACATGCCCAACACAGCCTTGAGTGGGCAGACAGAACTTATCCGCCAGTTCTACAGTCAGATCCATAAGGATGGATTCATCGTCGACGAGAGGTTTAACAGCGGCGGACAATTGGCCGACCGGTTCATCGAGCTTCTCAACCGGCCTCGGGTGCATTATATCGCCTGGCGATACGGTAAAGAAACCCAACAGCCTTTCAAAGCCAATCCAGGCCCTAAAGTCATGTTGATCAACGGCTGGAGTGGATCTGGTGGAGATGCCCTTCCTTTCACCTTCCAGGGTCAGGGTGTAGGGCCTGTCATTGGGTGGCGTACAGCTGGCGCTCTCATCGGTCCGGCTATAGGCCACACCCTCGTTGACGGGGGATATCATACTGTGCCCGAGGGCCGCATCTACAGCAACAAGGGAGTTTGGTTTGCCGAGGGGCACGGCGTTACTCCTGATATCGAAGTGGTTGATGATCCGAGTCAACTGGCCAAAGGAGTGGACCCTCAACTCGAACGGGCTATCAAAGAAGTTCTGCGGATGCTCGAAGAGAATCCCCCCAAAAAAGCAGGAAAACCAGCCTACCAGAACCGCACAGCTAAAGGTATAAGGAAGTAGCTCAATGATAAGGCACTTCACTTCGGTTGAATTGATTAGCTTTTATACTCAGATTTGAAGTAAATATAATAGGCTTACTTTCTTGATTCACAGATGACACCTATCCATATAGCTATGACGTCAAGCAGTTGTTTTTCCTGTGGAAGAAAGGGTTGATTTTTATCATGTGCTGGAGAGGGATGTAGATTCACCTCCAGCAATCCGATTTTCTTAATACCTTGATGGATGAATACCGATTGTCTCAATTTCGTTTCACAAAAATTCGATGTGCAGTACTCGTGCTCATTGATTACCAATCGTACACAAGTAGCTTCTGGATATAGCCAGCCGCGTGGCATTATGTTAACGATATCAGTCAATATCTGCTGGAGCGAATCACTGGGATTAACTAATCTCGATGATATTGCGTAAAGGCAATCCAGTTCTTTAACTCGTTCACTGAGTTCAAAGGTTCGTCTACGAAGAGCTCCTTCAAGCCATTTGTACTCAGCGACGAGGTTTTCCTTATGCTGAATTTGCTCATGTGCCTCTTTGAGTGCATCGAGCAACTCAGTTTTGGAAAAGGAATCAGCAGCACTCTTTTTTTTGGACCTCAACTCTCGCTTCCTTTAAGTCTATCTTGGAACATATTGTTACTTACTTAACGCTATTTTCAGCAATCAAGGAAAAATTCCCCTTTCTTTGTAAACCATCTCCAGTCGTGAAATAGCGACGATCTGAGCTGCTGTTCGCCAGTCGACTTTCAATTTCTCGGCAGTATCACGCACTCGTCCATAGGCATCGACAATCATTTTGTGCAGTTTATAATCTACCTCTTCAAGGTCCCAGAACTCACTGCGTTTGTTCTGGAGCCACTCAAAGTAACTAACAATGACTCCTCCCGAATTACAAAGTATATCAGGAATCACATCAATTTTTTTATTCTTTAAGACCTTATCACCGTCTGGATCTGTGGGCCCATTGGCTCCTTCGGCAACAAGCTTAACATTCAACAGCTCTGCAGTCTCGGTTGTGATTTGATTTTCCAAAGCACAAGGAATAAACATATCAGCTTTTGTGCTGAAGAACGTTTCATGATCAATCGGTTTTGCTTTTGGATAATCGAGCACTACGCCACCATGGTCCTTAACATAGTCTGCAAGGTCATCAGGATCAATTCCTTTACTGTTAAAAATGGCTCCCGAAACATCTTCAACAGCAATGAGCATGGATCCATTATTTTTCATCAAACGCGCTGCCCAAGAGCCGACATTTCCAAATCCCTGGACTATGTATGTAGCGCCCTTCAAGTTAAATCCATGATCTTTTGCCCATTTCTCGATGAGGAAAACTATACCCTGCCCAGTGGCCTTATTACGTCCCTGGCTTCCGCCTGATTCGATGGGCTTGCCTGTAACAGCGTGGATACAACGATTTCTCTCATTCGGAGCTACCGTTGACATGTAGGTATCCAGAATCCAGGCCATGATCTGAGGGTTCGTATTCACATCTGGAGCAGGAATATCATACTCAGGTCCGATGTTATTCCCTAAAGAAAATGTGAAGCGCCTGGTAATTCTTTCTATCTCCTCGAAACTGAAATCTGCTGGGTCGAGCTGGATCCCTCCCTTTGCACCACCAAATGGGATATTCGTAATTGCTGACTTCCAGGTCATCAAGGTCGCAAGCGCCCGTATTTCATCGATATCCACTTGAGGATGGAAGCGCAATCCTCCTTTATAGGGACCCAGTGCATTGTTATGCTGCACCCGGTAACCAGTAATCATCCTGACTTTCCCATCATCCATTTTTACCGGAAAATGAACGATGAGCTCGTTCATTGTCTGGGCCAGGATCTGGCATATATCTCGGTCAAAATGAACCATCTCTTCTGCTTTTTCAAGTTGTTTGATGACACTCTCATACAAACTCCTTTTTTTCCTTGATTTCGCTTTGTAGTATTCACAACGCCAGACTCCACTTTTTGGCTTCAGAATGGAGCAGATATCATGGAGCTCACAATACTTGCATAAACCGATGACCTTGCTGGGCTCTTCGAGACCTGGTCTGCCATGTTGGAAATATAACATTTTCCATTCTCTGCTTGATGCAATGGGAGTTAAGCCCTCTCTCTTTTTCCATCTCTTATCGTTTTCTTTCATTGCTATCTCCTTTCTGAAAATCTTGATTGCATATTTAGTGCCAACCCTGTGATCTGAGAATGGCTGCCTTATGATGGAGAAAGTGAGATAAATTCAGTCTCATAACTTATTGAAAAA
>CAYFXE010000038.1:6752-14308 GCA_964347035.1 uncultured Eubacteriales bacterium
TTACTTCGGTCAAAATATCAAGGAACATGTAGTGAATGTAAGAAACAGTATTTTAAGGGTTCATTGATATGGTGGTATAAAGAAAAAGGAGATTACTCGAATGCCATGTTCAAAGTGAGCTTTTGAAATTCTCCATCTGTATGGTCAAGGATCCTGATGGAGGCGGGGTGATTTGTACCGGTGGGGAGTTTTTCTCCTCGAATAGAATTATTCGGAAGAGGAAGGAATTCTCATTTTTTTTAACTTTTCACGCAGGGTTTTGCGGTCGATCTCGAGGATCTCAGCGGCCTTTGTTTTGTTGTTGCCCACACTGGCCAAGACGCTAAGGATATACTCGGCCTCCACTGCCGCCAAAGTTCGATTGGGCCCGACTCCTCTTAGAGCTGAAAAACGCATGAGGGAGGGAAGGTCTGGCACATCAATAATATCTCCCTCTGACATGATGACAAGCCGCTGGATTATATTCTCCAATTCTCTTGCATTGCCAGGCCAGTAATAGCTCTTCAAAACGTGCAATGCATTTTCAGAAAACCGGGGTGTCCGTTTCCCAAACTCTTTGGAAAATTTGAGGGAGAAATGCTGAACTAGCAAGAGGATATCTTCCTCTCTTTCCCGAAGCGGGGGAATATTAATGGTGATAACATTTAGGCGGTAGTATAAATCTTCCCGAAAGACTCCTTTCTCTACAAGAGAGAGTAAGTCTTTGTTGGTGGCAGCGATAATCCTCACATCCACTTTTTGAGGCCGCCTTTCTCCCACCATAAACACTTCTTTGTCTTGGAGAACGCGGAGGAGTTTGACCTGCATCGATAAACCTGTCTCACTGATTTCATCCAGAAAAATGGTTCCCTCCTCAGCCGTTTGAAAAAAACCTGCCCTGCTTTCTGTGGCTCCGGTAAAAGCACCCTTCACATACCCAAATAGTTCGCTTTCAAGTAAAGTCTCCGGAATACCTCCGCAGTTTATCGGTACGAACGGAGCCGAAGCTCGTGGGCTGTTATAATGAATGGCTCTGGCTACAAGCTCTTTGCCAGTTCCACTCTCTCCAGTTATTAAAATTGTGGCATAACTTGATGCGGCCTTTTCGATCGCATTCAAAACCTTACGCATGGCCTTAGATTCACCGATGAGACCGTGACGAAGAGAAGGGGGCTTGCGAATTTTCGTTTGAGCGGCTCTGCGCACATTCAGTTTATCGAGGACACGCTTAACCGCAGAAAAAAGCTCGTCATCGGTAAAAGGTTTGGCGAGATATTCCTCAGCACCAGATTTAACTGCCTCGACTGCCCCTTCAATAGAAGGGTAACCGGTGATCATCATCACTTCCATGTCCTTGAAGTTCTCCTGGATATGCCTTACTAAATTAAGTCCATTAACTTCGGGCATTTTGAGGTCTGTTATGACCAAGTCCATGGGTGTAGACTCAATAATTTTTATCGCCTCAACCGCACCGGGCGCAGTGAAAACATGATAGCCTTTGGATTCCAGATTCCTTTGTAGCACTTCCAGAGTATCAGGAGAATCATCGACGACAAGAATACTTTCTTTCTTTGAAGAATTTATCATTTCAACCTCTCACCTTTTCGCCTTGTGGCTCAGCTATGGGAAGCTGGATCTCAAATCTTGTCCCCTGACCGACTTTGCTGTCAGCGTTTATAGATCCACCATGAGAAGTGACAATTCCGTGCACCACAGGAAGCCCCAGTCCTGTCCCTTTACTTACATCTTTTGTCGTAAAAAACGGGAGGAATATCTGCTTCATAATGCTTTCTTTAATGCCTACACCTGTATCCTCTACTATGAGAGAGACAAATCTATCAGAAGCTTTTGTTTGTATCGTCAGTCTCCCTCCCTCCGGCATTGCCTGGATAGCATTGACAGCAAGATTGACCAATATCTGAGTCATTTGAGCTGGATCGGCAGTGACCTCTGGCAAATCCGAAGAAAGCTGACGAATGACTTTTATTCCCTCTTTAGAACATCTAGATTCGAGAAAATAGAGGCTTTCTTCAACTATCTGATTCAAATTAACTTGGATCTTCTGCGGAGGTACCTGCCTGGCAAACAACATTAACTTTTTGACAACTTCCCGTGCATGCAGAGAAGCTTTCATTATTTTTTCAATATCTTGTTTGACCTGTTTTGACAATTTCGGATATTTCTGAATCAACTGCGAAAATCCAAGCACACTGCTGATAGGCTCGTTTAACTCATGGGCAACTCCTGCAGATAACTGGCCAATCGTGGCTAACCGATCAGCATGACGGAGCTGCTCTTGTAATTTCTCCCTATCCTGCTCAGTTTGCTTCCGTTCGATGATGAGTGAAACTTCTTTAGCAATGGTATCTATCAAATTTCGTTCTTCCTTTAGAAAAGGACCTTCGTCGAGCTCAGGTTTTTGTTCTGGATAAGCGACTTCGACAATCCCGCGCTTATCACCGTCCACAATGATATCTGCCACCTGCTTCTGAACTCCCTCTCGAAAATTGGGAGTTGAGTAAGAATGTCCATCCAAGATAATCCTGGCAACAGCGATCTCTGGATATAACCAGGCCGCAGGAAGGAGCTCTACTATGCCCTGAAGGATTTCTTCGAGAGAAGTGCGGGCGCGTTCAACCAGCTTGGCAATGCCATAAAGGCAGGTGAGCTCCTTGACTCGTTCCCGTAACTCCACCTGCGCATGCCGGTGTACGAGAGCAATGCCAAGCGTATGAACAACACCTTCGTAAAACTCCACATCTTTTTGTGTAAGAAAATCAGAGGAGGTGCTTCTTAATTGCACAAGTCCGATATTTTCATTCTCAACTGAGATCGGAATCAAAGCAAGAGACCTATAATTTCCATCGATGATCGGCTTACCTGCATACGCATTCATTTTCTGCATCGGCAGCAGAGTGAAAGAATTCTCTACATTACCTGTCCAGAAACTTCCGCTCTTGGTAAAAAAAGGTAATGAAGGATTAAATTTCTTAAGAATAATATCTCTACATAATTGTTCTAGATATGACTTTTCCCTTAATTTCGGGATAATTCTTCGTTCACCACTTTTTATAGTCTGCATGATTTCAAAATGGAATGGGCGTTTTTTGGAACGAGAGACCTCACCACAATAATATTTACCTCGTTCTTTCAACCACATTTGAACCGTGTCGCATCCTGAGAATTCCAACAGTATCTTCGAGGCTTCATTTATAAAATCAATCCTCAAAAGTCCACGCAAGCCAAGCTGCATTATTTGATGGGACAGAGACCGAAAATCTTCTAAGGCATTACGACGGGCGGGGCGGACTTCAATCTTGTCGGTCGTTTTCTTTTTCATCTCTATTATTAACTTTAGTACCTTCTCTGAGAATGTCAAGAACCCAATCCATCTGACGTTGAATATACTTTCTGGCGTTATCCGGTTTCTAAAAACCAGCTTGTAATTGAGCGAGAATAACATTCTTAGGAGCTTCCCCTGATCCTTTTTTATGAACCTCATAATTCAGCTGAATCTTCGTTTTTTTGGTTAAAAAATAATTTGCGCCAACCGTCGTCACAGTAATTCGGTCTCCTCTGACATCCAAGTCAGGATTAAAAGAATCATACCGAAAAATGGCCTGGAACCGATCTGAAACAAGTTCATAATTCCCGTGGATATACCAGCCTGACTTTCTGGTTTGTTCGTCTTTTCCATGAATATATTCTCCCTTTATTGTAAGAGCTCCTTGAACGCAGAAGATATCGATTCCTGTTCTTTCCTTCTCGAAAGCAGGAGCCTCTTTACTGGAACTGTGTCTCCCGTCATAACGCGAGAGTCCGATGGAAAAAAAGCCAACAGGACGAAAGGTCAATCTGGTTGCGATATCTTTATGATCGTCAAGGTCAGTTATATTGATTCCAGATCCGTTAAAAATCCCGAATGAATAATCTAACCAGGCAAACTGGCCGTTCAGAGTGATCCCGATGTCTCTACCGCTGGATCCGGTATCTCGACCCGGACAAAGATTTTCCACTGTTTGGGAGCGGCTGATTGTATCCAGGGCAGAACTGGAAGTCAGGTTTTCCAAGCTGAAGGGGATTTTAAATTGACCAATTCTTAATTGGGCCTGAGGGATAAAATTCATCTCGACTTGGGCATCCAGCAAAATCTGTGTTTTGACTGCGTCAATCTGGAGTTTATAATGGACGTTCTTGAGAATATCCCCTCTAAATCCTAGCCTTGAGCGTCTCATTCTGAAGCCACTTTTGCCCTTCTGCCAGCGGGTATATTCCGTCTGAGTATATCCACTCCATACCAAATATGGTCCTCTTTTAAGCTTAAGTTCCTGTTTGTCTTTCCCGCCTTCAGATGTTCCCTGCAGGACAAAAAGACAAAAAATCAATAGGAACAACAGCGTAAAACTACGAAAACGCCTGCTGACAGTGGATTTTTTTTCTCCCAATCCAGGCGATTCTATAGAGAAAGTATTATTTCTCAAAATCTAACCTTACAGATCAAGAATTGTTGCCACCACCACTTTGAAAAAGTACAAACCTAGAGGAATAATTTTCCTAGAGTTAACAAACCCAGTATTACGGTGGCGATACCGACGATGACCTTAAGATATGTGGCATTGAACTTTTTCACTGTATAGGCCGCTAAGGGCACAGAGAGCATGGCTCCGATAACCAACGAGGGGGCAAGTCTCCAATCGATCGTATGATTTGTGTAGGCAAGGTAGGTGATTACACCGACCAAACAAGTCAAACCTTCAGCCAGCGAGGTGATGCCGATGGCATTCTTGGAATTTACTCCCGAGAGAATCTGCCCGCTTGTCACGAGAGGGCCGTAACCCCCGCCGCTTATGCCTTTATTAAACGCTGCCAGAATTCCGAGAGAAGTGATTTTCTTCCAGGAAAACTTAAAACTCCGACCTAGATTAACAAGGATTAATACTCCCATACCGAAAACCAGTATGCCGATATAAAGTTTTATATAGAACTTCGGTAAATTCAGAGCAACATAAACCGCTGTCAAGGTTCCAAGAATACTGCAGCCGGCCATAACATAGGCTATTTTAAAATCCATCGCTCCAATCTTTAGGTTGGTGTTTTTAAGTCGATGATGAAAGAAAGCCGCACTTAATCCTGTAACCAACTCGGACAACAAAACCGAGGGGACAATCTGGAGCGGATTGTATCCCATGATGAGCAGGACGGGTGTAAGCGTCGTCCCGTATCCCATGCCGAGAGAAGAATCAACGTACTCACAAAGGAAAGCCAAAAAAATGATCAAAACAGAAAATTCAAATAAGTCCATAATACCTGCAGAAAAAACTATAAAATCCTCTGTTCCATTGCTTTTTTAAATTTATCTTTAATCCAAATAGCCGAGTTCTCTTAATTGGTTTGCAACCAATCTTAAATCTTCTGGCTCCAATTCTCTGTTCACAGGTAAACTGCTTAAAGGGTGTTTGATTCTGCCCCAGCCGATTTGATTCCAAATTCTTTCATGAAAATAATAGAGAATGATGCGTAGGCTATGAAAAAGCAGTGTGATTATGGACATTTCTTTCCAACTATCCGTTATAATCCAAGCTATAAACCCCAAGATAACAATTCCTAATATCCTCCAGACAATAGACTTGACCCACGCTCGAGCATGTGACTCAAAAGCCATCCTTTTTTCCTTGCTCAGAGAATTTTTTTTTCTTTTGTAATTCATCGATTTCTGCCGCTTGAAATTAGACAGCTCTATATTCTGCCAACTCGAATAGTCATCCATCAGAAATTTTATGACTAAATATAAGAGCATTTTTTTCAAGTTATTTAATTTCATATTATGTTTAATGCTCTAAAAGATAATTGTTTATCCAAAATTCAAGAAATATCTGGATACATCCTTTCATCCTTCTGTAACTCCGATCACACTTCACATAGAACTTCCTTTTTATTCCCTCGGAAAAATCATAATCGAGATGAATTACTCCAATCATATCCTTTTTGTATTAATAATATAGTACAATTAGAGTGCTTTGTCAATAACTTTTTTATTTTTTTTGTGATTTATTTTTTCAGTTCACAGCTAAGAAAAACAAATGTGGGACTGTCAGTTCTCCTTCAGTGCGTTGTAATGATTTCTTGAATTTGGGAAAAGCTCAAAAAACAATACAGAACTATCTAACTAACAAATGTACAAGGTAAATTTAAAGTGGAATTTATAATGAAGGTGGAAGCTAGAAATAGCCCAGGTTTTTAAGCCTTTGTCGGATGGCTTCTATTTCCTCAGCAGAGAGATCCTTCTTGTCCATCCCTTTTGTCGATATGAGGTCCCGCAGTATATAGACGACAAATTCGTTGACACTGCTGAACCCGCCTCCCTCGATGACTGTCTTGAGCTTGTCATAAAGGGGGCGGGGAATTTTCAATGTGACCCTGTCGCTTCCCATTTGTTTCATTCTAAATATGAAAGTCTCTAAAGTCAAATTTATCATCTGTGAGCTGATGTAAAGATGAGAATAGGTTTGTGGAATGAATTCCTGATTTATCCGGTTAGATAACAGCCTTGAGTTTACATCACTATGATTTTTGTGTCGCGTTCAAGATTTTTTTTATTGCCAGGTGAACTTGTGTTGAAATATCTCTTCCTTTTTCTACAGATGCAGGCTGAATGCCGAGGACATAAGAATTCTTCAGTTGTCTATAACTGGCGACGGCGGTGATAAATGGCAAAAACCTGTGGCTCAAACCAGCATTATGGAGGATGTAAGCAAGAGGTATTAAAGAAACTTTGCCCGGATCCTCATTGAAGTGCACAGCATCTAGGAAAACAAGGGGACGATCTCCGTTGCTCCATAGACTCTCTTTTTCTTCTATTTCCTCTTCTAGAAACACATCGCTCACTCCCTGCTCTTTCATCCCCAAAGCCAGCTCTATCCCGGCTCCATCATCAGATTGATCTCTGTTGCCGACTCCGATAAAGATGGGAAAACCTTTTTTCCTGACTTCCTCTAATTTTCTCACCCAGTCATTGTCAGGAGCTATCTGGACATCAGCCATATGGACAGAACAACTGATACAGGGATCATAAGACCTGACAACCAAATCCAACGTGTCTCGTATTTTATCTTCTTCTCCCTTATCCAGCAGAGTTTGAGCCGCAATGTAACAATATCTTTCGATATCATCTGCATTTTGAGCTGTCGGAGTAATGATATCCGTGTGAGAGACAAGACCATCGGTTATTTCATAGGAGTGAATAAGAAGGCCACGCGGTGCCTCGACAGTTCCTGTGCCCGCTCCATTTTGAGCTTTGTACTCGACGATTGCGGGATCGGGAAGCTTCAGCATTTCATTGATAATCTCAGGTGTCCTCTCGAAGGCATAGAGAATTTCCAAGGCCTGGGCTGCGTTGTTGAAGAGAGGATTTGTCTTCCAGCGTGAGTTGAAGTATTTTTTGTACATTTTTCCCGCTTCTCTCTTTAATCTTTCGCCTAGATTGTTGACTCTGGCCAGGGCGCCGACAGAATAAGGTTTTCCCCTGTACTGGCTGTGTTTGGCATAAGAATGAGAGACAACGAATTCATCGGCCAGAT
>CAYFXE010000038.1:14388-16172 GCA_964347035.1 uncultured Eubacteriales bacterium
CGTCTCCGACAAGGCCGTATTTATTCTGTGGGGGATGGCAACAGGCATAGATGGTTTCCCCTTCCGGGCATTCGGGATAATCGAGTTCACAGAACAGGCTTACCGTTTTGTACACAAAAGGTATGAACTGGACAGCTCTGGCTTTGATCCAATTCAATTCGTCTTCTGAAGGATATTTCCCGAATCCTCCGATAACAGGGTTTTCGCCATGAATAAAACGGCCGCTTGCAGTCTTCATGATGTGATTTCCGAATTCTTTCATTTCCAGAGCAATCTTGATTTCAAACTCGAATTTTGAGGCCATGGCAATGGCATTGGGAAACCCGACATAATCGGGAAGAGCAAGATAGTAGGTGTGAAGCGAATGACTTTCAATCATTTCTCCCAGGTGCATCAGTTCTCTCAAAAGAGCAACTTTTTCAGGGACTTTGACAGAGATGGCCTTTTCCATGGCACGGAGTGCAGCATATTTATGAGAAATGGTACAGATGGCGCAAATCCGAGGCGTAATATTGACATCTTCCTCTGGAGTCTTGCCTAGGGTTAGCCTCTCCACCAGACGAGGCCCTTCGTATATCGAAAACTTGACGTCAGTCACCTTTTTGCCGTCGATGGTAGCTGAGATTCCACCATTCCCTTCCACGCGCGGTAAGTGATCGATAGATATCTTCTTCATTTCTCTACTCCTTTAAGGTCTTCCAAAAAACTGGCTGCCCCTGTGCCACTGAAATTAGCCATTTTATTCTTAATGTCATTGATATCGAATCCCTTTTCTCGCAAGAGATGGAATTCTGAGGTGAGATTCGCCGATTCGACATGCCCCCAGCATCCAACGCAGGATAGGTTGTGATTGATGCAAATCGAACCGCATCCGGCTCGTGTGACCGGGCCCAAGCAAGGAATGCCTCTGTTGAGTAGGCAGTCGTTCTCGTTCCACTTGCATTCAACACAGACAGGAAAACGGTAAAGCTCGGGTGGATTTCCTCTCAGAATCCGGTTGAATGTGACCAGGAATTGATCTTTATTAATAGGACATCCGGGCAGATAATAATCGACTTTGATATAAGAATCTATGGGTTTGGAATGAACGGGTTTGGTGTTTGTCATTTCAACATCGCCATAGATTTCCTTGAAATTCCTCTCCCAATCTTCTCTCTTGAGGAAGGCAGCCTGGATTCCTCCAAAGCAGGCACAGATACCCATGGCCACCACGACTTTTGCCCTTTTTCTTATATCCTTTATTTCTTTGACCTCCTTTTCGGTAGAGACCGACCCTTCGACAAAGGCAATATCCAGCTCTCCGTTAATATTGTCACTTTTGGCCATTAAAAAGGATTGGATGTCAGCGGCTTTGAATATATCTATCAATTCTTTTTCACAATCTAGAATGAGCAGCGCATCGCCTGCACAGCCAGTAAGCTCATAGATCCCTATTTTCAATTTATCTTTATTCATTTTTCTCTCCTTATATCAGTTCTCTCATATGGACGACATCCCAGTAGGTAAAAACAGGGCCCTCAAGACAGGTGTAGATATAATCGATGGCACAATGACCACATTTTCCCACTCCACATTTCATCCGCCTTTCCAAAGTCATCAAGATTTGATCCTTGGGAATATTCAAGTTAACCAGCTCTTTTATGACAAATTTGTACATGACAGGAGGACCACAGACGAGAGCAAAGGTGTTTTCAGGGTCCAGTTCCTTGAGTTTAGGGAACAGAGTGGTCACAACACCGATGTTTTCTGTCCATTTTCCTGTATCATCCTCATCCACAGCCAGT
>CAYFXE010000038.1:16182-20466 GCA_964347035.1 uncultured Eubacteriales bacterium
TCCCCGTCATCATTGAGGAAGCCGTCGCCGAAATCGTTCTCGTTGTCATCCAGGTAGTCTCCGTCGACATTGGCGTCCGCGCGCTCGTACCCGTCGCCTTCGTCGTCGTAGGGGCGATCGGCCTTGATCCAGACGCTGGTGGCGGTGAGGCTGATTCGGTGTCTCCAATCCAGACCAGGACTCTCTCATCCTCATCCACAGCCAGTAGACACTCCAGGTCTTCTCTTTCTTTTAAGGAAAAGAACTCTTCTCGAAAGATCATTTCAGCTGGTTTTTTTGCTCCGTGCAACAGCGAAACCCGGCGGAATTGATCCCGGTTATCGAGACAATAGAGCAAAACAGACCGGAGGAGAGCAACTCCCAGTCCCCCCATGACGATGAGGATGTTTTTATCCTTCATTTTTTCGATCGGGAAACCGTTTCCGTAAGGCCCTCTGACACCGATGAGATCGTTTTCCTTCAATCGGAAGATGGCTTTGGTCACGCTCCCCGCCTCACGGATACAGAATTCTAATAGACCCGGACGCGATGGAGTAGAAGAGATGGAAAAGGGTGCCTCCCCTGCTCCAAGCAAAGAGATCATGACGAATTGGCCGGGGCGGTATTTAAACGAGAGGGCTTTTTCCATATCCACGATTCGAATCTGGAAGAACTTGACATCTTCTGTAAGATAACTTCTGCGGACGATCCGGGCGGGCTCAGGCAGAAATGGATTGACATCAGTTAAGGTTCTGTTTTCGCCGTTCATTTTGTCACCTCTTTATGGAGTCTATTCCAGAAAGTATCCACCACTTCTCCAGCCAGTGATTGGGCCACTGTGTAGATGTTGATGTCTGCTGGGCAAGTGGTAACACAGCGGCCACACCCGACACAGGCTGGCTTTCCATATTTTGAGATGTAAGCCTGGAGCTTATGGGTGTACCAAAGCCTCAGCCTATCAGATCTTTTTTCCCTGAAATTCTCGCCTCCTGCCACTTCTGAATATTCGACGAGAGTACAGGCGTCCCAACACCTGTTGATGTCCGAACCATATTTGTTGAGACAGGGCTTATCCATGACGTTGTAACAATTGCAGGTAGGACAGACGTTGCTGCAGGAACCACAGGCTAAACAGGCTGTGTCCAGTTTTTCCCAAAGCGGATCATTTTTGTATTTGAGCTCTAAAAGATCGGGCATAGCGATGAAGTTGATCTCAGCCTTAAAAGATTTTTCCTTTTCTTCCCGCCAGCGAGTATAGGCCTGGATGTCTTTGTCGGATATGTTTTCATCGAAGGAATCCTCTTTCATCCGCACAAGATCATCTCCCCGGCTCGATCCAATCCATACCAAGTAATAGGATTCGAGTTCAGAGAAGAAGAGGTCATAGCCTTCCTCGATGACATGGGTTCCAGTCGATTTACAGAGACAGTGCTCATCTGGCCAGCACGAGTGTCCGATGAGCAAGGTGTTATTCCTTGCCTTTGAATAATAGGGATCATCAAAAGTTTGGGCAAAAAAAGTGTCGAGGATGCGAAGCCCGTGGATGTCACAAGGATGGATACCGAAAATGATTTTGGGAGTCGCATATAAGAAATCTTCTTTATAGCCCTTTTCATCGACGTTAAACATGTCGAAGGAGGGAGGGAGCAATATTTTTCTAGGGGGAAGGAGAGTGCGGGTGTAGTCGAGGTCAATCTCGGAAAGGTCTTCAATTTTTTTGAAGATGTGCCGGTCGCTGTACTTTTTTGCTGGGGCCCAAAGGTCGACCTTCTCAGAAATACGCTCCAAGAAGGAATGCAATTCGTCCTTTTTAAACTTGACTATCCTCATTGTCTCCTCTTTTTTTTATTTATTAATATTAAAATTCAACCGACGAGACATCCTTCTCTGCCTTTGGCAGCAAAACGGTAAATGTACTCCCCACTCCAGGTTCACTTTCTGCATAAATTGAACCACCATGGGCCTCCACAATCTTTTTTGCGATGGAGAGCCCTAATCCTGTACTCTTGGTTTTCTTATCTTCTTTTCTATCCACGCGATAGAATTGGTCAAAAATAAACGGGAGATGTTCCTTAGCGATTCCTACTCCTGTGTCTTGGACTTTTATAGTGACAAAATCACCGTTCTCATCTACGTTTATTCTTACCATTCCTTCCTTCCGATTGTACTTTATGGCGTTGCTTATTAGATTAGTGAAAACCTGTTCAAGAGTCTCCTCATCTCCCGGAACAAAATGATTACCAGACATGTGATCCATTTCTAAAGAAATCTTGTTCTCGCTGGCCACAGGTTTCATAAATTCAACCAGTTTTTCGAGAAGGTCTCTTATTGACAGGGGTTTAAGCCTGTCAGCTATAAAACCCCTGTCCATCTTGGCCATATCTAGCCAATCGCTGATGAGATTCAAAAGGCTTTCCAGCCTTTCTCTGGCTCTTAAGATCATGTTTTTCTGCTTCTCTTCCACTTCACCCGCCATCCCAGCCAACAGAACTTCAAAGTATTGCTGGACAGCGACCAGTGGGCTTCGCAGTTGATGGGAAACCATGGTGATGAAATTTTCTTCCATAAGTTTCTTTTCTTGGCGTAGGGATTCTGTTTCTAGTAACAGTTTTCTCCTTTCCAAACCTCGTCTTATGATCATTCGTAATTCATTCGGACTAAAGGGTTTGGGAAGATAGTCATAAGCTCCCTTTTTCATGGCTTCCACAGCTGATTCGATCGAAGCATAGCCAGTGATAACAACAGGAATAATGTAGGGATCAATCTCTCTAAGCTTGCCCAAAACTTCCATACCGCTTATTCCAGGCATCTTGAGGTCGATGAGGACCAAATCCGGTCTTATTTCTTGGGCTTTATGCAAGCCTTCAGAGCCATCTTCTGCTGTCTCGGCTGACAAACCCTCCTTGATGATAATCTGGGAACAGGAATCCCTTATGGATTCCTCATCATCAATGATAAGGATGACAGGCTGTTTATCCTTCATCAATTTTTGTTCTTTCGTTTCAACAAGATGGCATTTCTACCTTTCGATGAGTTTTTCAATCCGAGCAATCAAATCATCAGGTTTTACAGGCTTATCGATATAATCGTCAGGTCCGGCCATCCCCTGATCTTCTCCTCTAAATTGGAATCTTGATCCAGTCTTCTCCTTAACGGCAGAAACGAAAATTATCGGGACATTTTTGAATTCGGAAAATTCTGGGGATTTCTTTATGCTGTGGCAGAGGGAAAATCCATCAAAAAGGCTGTCCATCATGATATCAAGTAAAATAAGGTCGGGCTTTTCTGAAAATACCTTTTCTTTCCCCTCATTTGGAGCCGAGGCTAAAGCTACCTTATAGTGAGCTGATTCTAATATAGTGGTTATGGCATCTCTAAAATCAGGGTCATCATCAATGACAAGAATTTTCTTCGACTTTTCCATTTTATTTTCCTCCTTTAATCTTTAAAGCACTATTGAGTGCCAGTATTAATTCTTCTTTAGGGAAAGATTTTATGAAGTAAAAGAAGATGTCTTGCTCTCTAACTTTCATCTCCAAACTCTTTGTATTTTTCTTAGCGGTCATGATAATTTTTAGCTCGGGGCATATCTTTTTCAGGACTGAGACAGCTTCATAACCTTTCATCTCCGGGAGGTCGACATCCATGATCAAACAATCAAACTTGCCTTCAGAGATTTTCTGGATAGCATCCACAAGGCCTTTTCCCGTCTTAACCGAAAAATTCTTACTTTTTAGAAAGGCAGCCATGACCATTCGTTCCGTGCTGTCCGGGTTAATGATCAAAGTCCTCTTTTTTGTTCTGTTCATTTCTAACAACCGCATACCTTATATTTGCAATCGATGTGCCAATCCATAAAACGAGAAAATAAATCAGGAGAGATGTATTTTATATTGTTGACAATAAATAAATTATAAAGCTTTATAGAGATATGAAGGGTGGAATGCTATCCTGGAAATGGCGTTATTCTCTGGGGAATTTCTCCTCATTCGGCAGGGAATTTTTCCCTGCCTAGGAAAAGGTGTTTGTGATTCTGATTTTATTGCAGGCTGTATTTTTTCTCCACTTCTTCCAAGGATTTTGTCCTCCCCCCGAGAGTATCCAGGAATTTAGAACTAGCACTTATCCCGTGATAAATCAACGTCTCTATCTCTAAACTGTCTCCTCTGGACAGAACGACGGCCCGCTCTATGGTGTTCTCCAGTTCACGGATATTTCCTGGCCAATCGTATTCCATCAGAGCTTTTTTCACCTGGGGAGATACAGACTTGATGTTCTTCTTCGCCCTCTTGTTGTATTTCTGTA
>CAYFXE010000038.1:20476-28889 GCA_964347035.1 uncultured Eubacteriales bacterium
AGGAGAGAAATATCATCTTTTCTGTCTCTCAGCGGAGGAAGATGGATGGGAACCACACTCAACCTGTAAAAAAGATCTTCCCTGAACTTCCCTTCTTTAACAGCCTTGGCCAGGTTTTCACTGGTGGCAGCGATGATCCGAACATCCACTTTAATGGACTTCGAACTGCCCACTCGTGTCACTTCTCTTTCTTGGATTACCCGCAAAAGTTTTGCCTGAATGTTGAGACTGATATTACTGATTTCATCCAGAAATATCGTTCCGCCGTTGGCTACTTCGAACCGTCCATGTTTTGTTTCGTACGCGCCTGTAAAGGAGCCTTTAATATGACCGAAAAGCTCGCTCTCGAAGAGAGTCTCTACAAGAGCTCCACAATCCACGACAACGAAGGGGCGGTTATGCCTTCGACTGTGATTGTGTATTTCACGCGCCAAAATTTCCTTGCCTGTTCCGCTTTCTCCAGTGATAAGAACTGTACTTTCTGAGGGGCTTACTCTTTTCACTATATCTAATACCTTTTCCATTGCATTGCTCTTGCCGACAACCATATCAAATTCGCCCTTGGCCTCTAATTCCCCACGAAGATAAAGATTCTCGAAGTAAATCTCTCGATTCCTCAGCCCCTCCCTGGTCACAACGCTCAACTCTTTTGGGCTAAAGGGCTTATCTATGTAATCAAAAGCTCCCATCCTCATAGCCTCCACGGCAGACTCTATAGTAGCGTATCCAGTCATGATGATGACTGGAGTTTCAGGATGTTCCTCTTTAATTTTCTTCAAGACTATCATCCCGTCCATACCGGGCATTTTTAAATCCAGAATCACAAGATGAAAGAGTTCTCTTTTAAAAATCTTCAACCCCTCTGGACCATTCCTTGCTGTCTTGACCGTGTATCCCTCTTTTTTAAGGACTTGAGTACATGAGTCCAAGATGACATCCTCATCGTCGATGATGAGAATATTAGCTTTTTCCTTCATTCTTTTTTTCTTTCTTCTCCTCTTTCTTTATTGGAAGTTTGACCGTGAACGTCGTTCCCTTCCCCACCTGGCTTTGGACCTCGATCGTTCCTTTATGTTTTTGAATGATACTGTAACATATGGCTAAGCCCAATCCAGTACCAGAACCAATTTCTTTGGTCGTAAAGAATGGTTCGAACAATCTATTCATGTCTTCCTCTTTTATTCCATGTCCTGTATCTGTTATAAAAATATCTATGTATTGTCCATTCTCATCCAAGTCCGTTTTTAGGGTGAGAGTCCCTTTTCCCTCCATAGCATCGGCAGCATTGAGGATAATATTGATGAAAACCTGTTGAAGCTGGGTGTTATCTGCAATAATTCGAGGAATTGAGGAGGAATATTCTCTGTTGATGGTTATATTCTGAAAGATGGCCTGGGACTCCAAGAGCGAAAGGGCCTTATCGATGACATCATTAACATGAGTCAGCGTCGTCTCAGGTTCTTTCGGTCTGGCAAACTGAAGAAGCCCTTTAACTATGTTCTTGCAGCGGGTTGTCTCTTTGACTATTTTTTCCAGTCTTTCGTAGTACGGACTATTCCTATCTGCATCCTCCAAGAGAAGATGGCTGTAGATGAGAATCCCACCCAAGGGATTATTGATTTCATGGGCGATGCCCGCAGCCAACTTTCCTAAAGAGGCCAATTTTTCGGACTGGACGAGATGATCCTGCATCTGTCTGATTTCTTTTGTCCTCTCTTCGACCTTTTTTTCAAGAGTCTTTCCCCACTCGATAAGCTTTTTTTCAGCCTCTTCTAAATCCTCTGTCATCTGATTAAAAGAATCTGCCAAGGCGCCGATTTCATCCCTCGACTTGACATCGACTTTGTGAGAGAGATCGCCCCTGGCAATTTTATGAGTGGCCAAGACCATTTTCTGAAGAGGAATCGTGATCCTGGTCGTGGAGAAGAAAAGAATAATCAGCAGCACAACCACACAAATGGCAGCAATGATGACAAATCTAAAGATAACTCTGTTAGTGATATCGATATAAGGCCTCTCAAGCATCCCTACGTAGAGGATGCCTATGATTCTTCCGCTGATGTCTTTTATGGGCTCATAGGCGGTTATAAACCAGTCATTGACCACGAAGGCTCTATCTATCCAGGCCTTCCCTTCTGCTAGGACTGCATGATTCACTTCTTTGGAGACTCGAGTGCCGATGGCTCTTTCTCCCTTCTCATTCGGGACATTGGTCGAGATGCGAAGATCCTGCTGGAAGATCGTGACTGTCCCTGTTTCTCGGCCTTTGTACTTTTCTTCTTTGTATACGATCTCTTTGACCCTGTCGACGATTTCGTAATTACGATTGAGCAAGACACCCCCGTAGAGAACTCCCAAGAGCCGCCTGTCTTCATCCAAGATAGAAGAGGCAGCCTTCAACATCATGCCGTTCTCTTCTCTATTCTCAGGCCTCGGGGCCGCCTTGGGCGTTTCTATGAACTCCATATAAGCTCTGTCGGCCAGATCTTTGCCTTCCTTCAGAAGCTCTGCGCGTGAGACAATCTGGGGAGCAGCAAAAACGCCTTTTTGAAGGGCTCTCTTGACGATTTCATCTTGAGACTGATCATCGTGGATAACTTCGCTATTTCTGGTTCTGCAAATCACCTTGCCAGCATGATCAGTGAGGGTCAGAATGTCGAGATTATACTCTTCTCTGACTCGGCTGAGATATCTAAGAATAACATCATTTTGATCGTTCTTGATCGCATCCCGAATCCCTTCCCTCGCCGCCGTGAAACTAACGATTTCTTTAATGTCATTGAGTTTTTCGTTGAAAACCATCCAAGCCGCAGCCAGATCATGCTTCACCTTAGCCTGGGCTTGAGAGATGATGGTATTTCTGACCAGACGGGAGCCGAAAATCAAAGTCAGTATGGCGCCAAAAAAAATGACAACAAGGAAGCTGAAGATGAGTTTTGTTCTCAGGGAAAAAGGACGCAGTTGCATGATCATTATTAAGAAAGGCTTTGCTTAAATTTAAGTATATTAAAAAGAAAAAAACAGTTCAACTCAAATCGGTTCAGGTAGATTTTAGTATCAGTTTAAGGCCGACCAAGTACATAATTAAGTTCATTTCAAGCAAATTTCATCTATCTTTCCGCTTACAAGGAAATCTTCTCATCCCAAACTATCCAACTTATCAGTCAATCTTGAGGTCATCAAATGTACTCGTTCAGATACATTAGTGACGCCTTGGAAAGTTGATTAAGTGCAGAGATAGCGGATTTATTAACACTTCTGAAGATTGTACATCAGAAGAATACATTTGGATCTTTCAGGCCAGAATGCTTATCTCAAGATGATTTCAACTTCTCAGATGAAGAGAGCATGGATTGTTAGAACATTAAGAGAATAAGGGGAAAATGTGTCACTAATGTATTGAACGAGTACAATCAATTGATTATCTACAGTAGCTGTGCTATAAACAATCGAGAAAACCAGCCGGTATTCTTACGCAAAGAGGCAACTATTCATCGTGATTAAAGACAACATTCTTGTCTTATTAACCACTTTTGATTAAAGTGTCTAAAATGATAATGTTGCTAACGCAGATGAAAAAGCTCTTAACGCCTAAATCCCAAAAAAGAAAACGGAAGGCACTAGATCTTTGGGTCATTCAACCTATAATATGGACATGCATTGTCCTCATTTCCCTTTCTCTATGTTTGTCTGACCTTTCTGCCTCAGAAGCCGAATCACTCAAAAAGACTAAAACTGTGGCTGCTGGCGAGCGATACAAAGCCTCTGGATTCCATGAGCTTCTCCTAGGAAAAGATTACCGAGACCTCTGGACCGCTGCCATTCAGGTTGAGGTGCTAGATCTTAGAAACTTTGCCGGCGGTCTCCGCCCGGTGATGCGGATCGGAGGCAAGCAGACGTTAGGCTTGGCAATGAAGGGAGCGGATGGCCGGGATTACACATTCCGGGGCATCGATAAGGATCCGACTCAGTTTCTACCACCCAGTTTTATGGGGACCTTGGCTGCAAGAGTGATCCAGGATCAGACGGCTGCGGCTCATCCAGCAGCTGAGCTCATCGTGTCGCCTCTTGCCAAAGCCGTGGGCCTTCTACACGTTGAACCCAAACTCGGCGTCTTACCAGACGATCCAGCCTTAGGAGAATTCCGGAACACATTCGGTGGTGCCCTCGGTACGCTCCATGAGTTCCCCAGTGTCCCCATTGGGATGGAGATAGGGAGTTTCGGTGCCACAGAGATCCTCGATTCTATGGGTATGTGGAAACGACTATTGGCTGGACCTGAAAATCGGATCGATTCTAGGGAGTATCTCAGAGCGCGTCTTGTCGACATTTTGATCAGCGACTGGGACCGTCATCGCTTCCAATGGCGTTGGGCCAAGATTCCAGGTAAACTCCGTTGGCAGCCGATTCCCGAAGATCGAGACCAGGCCTTTGCTAGTTACGAAGGCCTTTTACTCTCTTGGGTCCGCTTCCGCTTCCCTCAACTCGTCAAGCTCACCGACTCCATCCCCGGAATGGAGGGTCTGACTTGGAATGGCTGGGAAATCGATCGCTGGGTGCTGCCCGATCTGGAATGGCCGGTCTGGATAGAAATTGCCACATCGGTCTGGAATCGGGTGACCGATTCCGTGATCGACACAGCAGTCAGCCGCATGCCCAAGGAGTATTACGATTTGAGCGGGTCAAAGCTCGCCTTAATACTCAAGAAGCGGCGGAATAAGCTTCTGGAGGCGGCCGAGCGTTACTACAAACATCTGGCTGCCCAAGTGGATATCCACGGCACAGATCTTAACGAAATTGCTGAGATTAAGCATTTCGATGACGGTATGGTGGAGGTTCGGCTCGCATTACACAGGAAAGAACAAGCCTCAGGAGAAGCCTACTATAAGCGAAAATTCTCTTCGCAAGAAACAAAGGAAATCCGCCTCTTCCTCCACGGAGGAGATGATCGCGTTGTATCTACGGGTCGTAGAACAGGCGCCATTAAGATTCGCGTTATCGGAGGCGCTGGACAGGATGTTGTCGATGACTCGAAGGGAGGTGGAATTCACTTCTTCGACTCTGAAGGCCAAAACAACTTGATTAAGGGCTCTGGCTCGATATATGATCCCCGACCATACAAGCAGAAGGCGAAGTTTCCGGAGGAACCCTGGGCTAAGGAGCGTGACTGGGGACGACATACAGTTCCTATTCTTTGGTCTAGCTTCAGTTCTGACTTCGGTTTATTTTTGGGTGGCGGTATTACAGTAACAAATTATGGCTTCCGAAAATACCCTTATTCCTCGGAACACTTGATCCGGGGAGGTTTTGCCATCGGAGCCATGTCGATCCGTGTCGATTATGAAGGAGAATTCCGTCGTCTAAATTCTCCTCTCTTCTACACGCTTTCCTCCCGAGTTTCTGGAATCGAATTCCTGCGTTTCTACGGCTTCGGGAATGAAACTTCATCAGAGGAAAAGGACGACTTTTATAAAATCAAGCAAGCTCAGATTTCTCTCTTTCCGGCTATCCGATTGGCACTGACATCTTTTATCGAGTTTTTCATCGGACCGGAAGTCAAGTACGCCAACACCAACCTTGATGATGACACCCTTATCGGCCAGACAAACCCCTACGGAGCGGAAGAATTTGGTCAGGTAGGCATTCGACTGGGCTTCGATTGCGACACACGTAGCCCTAGACTTTTGGCCAGCCCTGGTATTCGTCTGCGTGCAGAAGGTTCATATTATCCTGAAGTCTGGGATGTGGAAAGCCATTTCGGGGCTATTCAGGGCGATGTGACGGCTTATCTGCCTGCGACAACGCGTCTCATCCTCGCCTTGAGGGCAGGCGGAAAGAAGGTCTTTGGCACATATCCTTTCCATGAGGCCGCCTATATCGGCGGATCCGCGAACGTGCGCGGCTTCCGTCAAGGACGATTCGCTGGAGATGCATCTCTTTTCGGGAATGCCGAGTTGAGGCTTATCCTCGGGAAGGCCGTCATCCTCATCCCTGGTGAGTACGGAATCTTCGGTCTGACCGATATCGGCCGGGTTTACCTGGATGGGGAAACATCGAAAAAATGGCATGCAGCCTACGGAGGAGGATTCTTCTTTTCGGTTCTCGATCTCTCGACCGTCTTCTCCTTAGCTGTTGCTGTATCTGAAGAGAAAACCTCCGTGTATTTCAAGGCCGGTTTCTCGTTTTGATGGCATAAACCGTGTTTCAGACAGAGATAGTCATATTTATCCAATCTTTCGCTTCGGATTTCTGGACTCTCTTTTTCAAATTCTGGACTGAAATCGGTTATCTCTCCTGGATAAGGATTGTGGTTCTCTTTGTCCTATTCGGGATAAGCTTTAGAGCTGGATTTATCCTCATGCATACGATCGTCTGGAATGGCCTGATCACTATGTATCTCAAAGATGTTCTCGCCCTCCCTCGTCCCTGGCATGTGGATTTAGATGTCCAGCTTCTGGGACAGGAAGTTCCCAACCCAACTCTATTCAAGAGCATGGGAGCTAAAAGCTTCTTTGGGGGGATGCCTCTGGAGGTGATCGAAGTTTTACGAAAAAACCCCTTAGGGTCCTGGGGATTTCCTTCCGGCCACACTAGCAACGCCGTGGCGCTCTGGGGCTCTCTGTATCTGTTTTTTAAAAAATCCTGGGTTGGATTGATTGCCATTGCCATGATCATTTTCATCCCTCTCTCCAGGATATACCTCGGACTCCATTTTCTCGCCGATATCTTAGGTGGCTATCTGATCGGCCTGGTGGTAGTCCTTCTATTCTATAAATACGGCTATCAGAGCAACTGGTACCAGACGATCTTCAATAAAAAACTGGGGCGGATTCCACGGGATGCCAAAACCAGCTTTCTTTTATTTTACCTCCTCGTCCTCCCCTTTCTACTTTTATTGATCCCAGATGTTCACCGCGTAGGCATTGCAGTCTTAATAGGAGCGAATATCGGGTATGTGTCCTTATGGATACGCGGAGTTCCGGAAGACACAGGAACGGTCGGACAAAGAGCAGCTCGGACAGTCATCGCCCTGGTCATTTATCTGGGGAGCGATCTATTCCTCGAAAAAGTCATCGGACTGGCCATCACAGAAGAGCCGACCCTCATCGAATTCCTCAGAGTTGTCTTAACCACTTTTCTTCTTCTCTGGGGATCGACGGAAATCAGCATCAAGCTAAAATTATTTAAGCGTTGAACATTGATAGGGGTCGCATCTCAACATTTGACATTTTCTAGTTGGATCGTATTTGACATGTGATCGTAGGAATCTAGATGTGTGTTATTTTACATAAATGTCAAATGTTGAGATGCGACCCCTAATTTACCTGTATTCGCAACGGTTTTGGATTAAAAGTCGTATTACTCAATGAAGAGGAGGACAGAAGCACTTAAAATAACTAAATTTTTAGTTGACAAACTAAAGAATTAGTTTTATATTAGGAGTACCATGAAACGATTAACAAAAGCCGAAGAAGAAATCATGCAGATATTATGGGACCTGGAAAAAGGATTCGTGAAGGATATCATGCAAGAGCTTCCCGAGCCGAAGCCAGCCTATAATACTGTATCAACCATCATCAGGATCCTGGAAAAGAAAGGATTTGTCTCCCACCGGGCTTTCGGTAACGCCCACGAATACTACCCGATCGTCAACAAAGCAGATTACACGAAAGCCTATGTCAAGAGCATCATGAAGGATTACTTCAGCGATTCCTTCAAGGAAATGGTCTCTTTCTTTACCAAGGATGAACACATCACCATCGAGGAATTGGAAGCTATCAGAAAATTGCTCAGCGAAGAAATCCAAAAGCAAAAGGGGGAGGACGATGAATGAACTACAAGTCTATATTCTTGAATCTGGGGTTTGTCTGGCATTATTCTATTCTATCTACTGGCTTTTTCTGAAAAGAGAAACCTTTTTTGCCGTCAACCGGCTGTTCCTGATTCTCTCTCTTCCCCTCTCGTTTATGATTCCTCTTCTCAATATTCCTTCGCCTTTTGTCAAAATATACCCTGTTACAAACACATATCCTTTAACAGAATCTGTGGGAACATCGACGGCTTCTGTGGGATTTGTGGATATCGCCTGGTTCGTCTTCCTGGCCGGCGCTGGATTCTTTCTTGTCCGGTTTCTCTTCCAACTCATCCAATTATTCCTGCTCATCCGAAAACATGGCTACTATAAACTCAACGGAGCCAAAATCGTCCTCATCGATAATGACTCTGCGCCCTTTTCCTTCATCAACTTCATCTTCATCAATAAATCCGATATCTCCGAAAATGATCTCCAAAGAATCCTAGAACACGAATTAATTCATATAAAACAATACCATACTTTCGATTTAATACTTTTGGAACTGGTGACCATTGTGCAATGGTTTAATCCTTTTGTATGGCCGTACAAAAAATCACT